>CAZOHD010000017.1:0-1573 GCA_964579885.1 uncultured Sediminibacterium sp. | reverse complement strand
GAAATCTTAGCTGGAACATGACTAGCGAAGATCTTGAGAACTTGTTTACTCCATTTGGATCAGTAGCAAGTGCAAAAATTGTAACAGACAAATTTAACAACAACAGAAGCAAAGGCTTCGGTTTTGTTGAAATGGCTAATGATGACGAAGCTCGCGCAGCTATCGCTCAACTTCATGACACGGAAGTGTTAGGTCGTAACATTGTCGTAAACGAGTCTACTCCACGTCCAGAAGGTGAAAGAAGTTTCACTAAGAAGCCTTACGGTGCTGGTGGTGGTGGTAATCGTGGTGGCGGTGGTTTCAATCGCGGCGGAACTGGCGGCGGTTATAACCGTGACCGTGGCGGTAATGGTGGTGGTGAATACAACAGATATTAATCAACCTCGTTGCAATACAAACCGGCGCTTTTTAAGCGCCGGTTTTTTTATGTCTATACTTTTAAAAAGTTGTAAATTGTATTCTAATATTAGCATATGAACAATTGGATAAAACACAATCCTATCGTGGGTTGTATGAGATGGGGGAGCTGGGGTGCGAACTTTACAAAAGATGAATACCTGAAAATTATCAATCAGTGTATCGAAATAGGTTTGAATGAATTTGATCATGCAGATATCTACGGAGATTATACAACTGAAGCTGCATTTGGAGAAACACTAAAGGGTAATTCAAGTCTGAGAACTAAGATCAAATTGATCACAAAATGTGGCATTAAAATGATGTCACCTAATAGACCTGATCATCATATAAAATCATATGATTCTTCAGCATCACATATAAAGGCCTCTGTAGAAAATTCACTTAAGAATTTCAATACCGATTATATAGACACATTACTTATTCATAGACCAGATGTTTTAATGAATGTGCAAGAAATTGCTGAAGTTATAAGTTCATTAAAGCAAGAAGGTAAGGTGAAATATTTTGGTGTATCAAATTTTACAAAAGAGCAGGTTGAATTATTGAATCAATATATAAAGGTAGAACAACATCAAGTAGAAATATCTACAACAAACTTAGATGCATTTCACAATGGAATACTAGAACAAGCTCAGATTAATAATATTAAGATCCAATCCTGGTCACCACTAGGCAATGGCCTATTGGATGGTCAAACAGAAATGCATAAAAGAATAATGACAGTAATTGAAAAGCTAGGTCAACAGCATTCAGTTTCGGTTACTAGTATTCTACTTGCTTTCTTGTATGCACATCCTGCAGGTATTATACCAGTTATGGGCACTACTAAATTCGAAAGATTGGTTGAAGCAAAGGATTCCATGCAAATCGAACTATCTAGAGCTGAATTTTATGAAATATGGACAGCTGCAATAGGCAAGGAAGTTGCGTAGAAGCTGAAAGTAAATATGATAAGAAAATTATAGAGCAGCTATTTGTATAAAAATGGTAAAGCTTGAAAGAAGTCGAACTGAGGTTTGGCTTTTTTAGTGTCGTTAGAGTATGGACAAAAAAAATCCCCATCAAACAAATGATGAGGATTCTTTAATAAATAAGGCGGCTACCTACTCTCCCAGGAAAACCCAAGTACCATCGGCCATGGGGGACTTAACTT
>CAZOHD010000016.1:0-3668 GCA_964579885.1 uncultured Sediminibacterium sp. | reverse complement strand
TCTCTGCACGTTGTGCTTCGATATCACTTTCAATTAATGCTTTATGTGATACAACGGCATTCTTGATTGTTTCGTTAATCTTAACAACTTTGAACTCCATTGTTTTTCCTACGAATTGATCGTAATCTGTAACTGGCTTCACGTCGATTTGAGAACCTGGTAAGAAAGTTTCCATACCAAACACATCAACGATTAATCCACCTTTTGTTTTGCTTGTAACTAAACCAGTAACAACTTCACCAGTCTTATGTACTTCCATAATACGCTCCCAAGCACGGTAAATACGAGCAGACTTACGGCTTAAGTGAAGATTACCATCACGGTCTTCTTTTTCTACTACCATTACTTCAACTGTATCACCAGTCTTAACACCATTGGTGTCACGGAATTCATTCAATGATACTAAGCCATCACTTTTAAATCCGATGTTTACTACCACATCAGTTTTAGTTAAAGCAACAACTAAACCATTCATGATTTCGCCGTCATTGATTTGTACGAAAGTGTCATCATACACTTTGTCATACTTTACTCTTTCAGCTTCAGCATAATGACTCACATTACGTTTGTCTACGCTCCAGTCGAAATCGTCGTGTGCAGTTTCAACTACCACTTCAGGTGCTTTTGTTGTCGCAGTTGCTTCAGTAGCTGTAGCGCCACCGAATTCCTGTGCGTCTGCGTTTAGGTTTTTTGAAAATAGTTTCATATAAAAATCCGGCGTTTTTGAACCGGACGGCAAAGGTAGGATAAATGGCAGAAAATAGCATAAAAAAGCCTCAAAAATTGAGGCGAAGCAAGTTTCTAACTAACTGATTTTCAATAAGAGATTGAAGCAATGCTTCAATCGATGGTTAAAATAGCATCATTACCTGCCAGACTACCCTTTTATGGCGCTAATATGTTGTGCTGCAATCCACCCCGAAGTCCATGCATGTTGGAAATTAAAGCCCCCTGTGATACCATCTACATCCATCATTTCGCCTGCAAAATGTAGGCCTGGAATCAACTTACTTTCCATGGTGTTGGCATCAATTTCTGCAAGGTCTACCCCACCACAAGTAACAAACTCTTCCTTAAAAGTTGTTTTCCCTTTGATCTGCAAACTCATTCTAGTTAGTAATTGAATAAGTATTTGTTGTTGTGTGTTTTTTAAATCTGCCCATTTAGTTTGATGCGCTATGCCAGACTCCGTTAATAAATAATGCCAAAGTCTTTGAGGCAAATCGAATGGATTTTTTGAACCCATTTCTCTTCTTCCAAAATCTTGTCTAAAATTCATCCACTCTAATCTCAATGAATTTTCATTATAGATAGGCACCCAATTGATTAAAATATTTCCTTCATAATTTGCATCTGCCATTGCCCTTGCACACCAGGCAGATAATTTAATTGCAGCAGGTCCGCTAATGCCCCAATGGGTAATCAATAATGGTCCTTGTTCTAAAAATTTTTCACCCTGCCATTGTATACTTGCTTGCTCAACAGCTACGCCCATTAAAGTGGTGATTTTTTTATCAACTACATTGAATGTAAATAAAGAAGGAACAGACGGTATAAAATGATGTCCTAAAGATTCAATCCATTTAAAATTATCCGCTTTTACAATTCCTCCTACAGCAAAACATATTTGATCTGCGTGAATGGTTTTTTGATTCCCACAAATAAGTTCGAAAGTAGGTTTTTCTACATCCCCTTTTTGGCTTACACGAACCACTTCATGATTCAAAAGAATATCAATTTTATATTGATTTACTTTTTTCATAAAGCACGCTACGATTGTTTCCGAATCATTGGTAATAGGAAACATACGCCCATCTTTCTCTGTGTGTAATTTGACATCGTTCTTAGCAAACCAATCAATGGTATGTAGTGTTGCAAATTGATAAAATGATTTTTTTAAAAATCGTTGTCCTCTTGGATATTTTTGAATTAAGTTCGATACATCAGGGCATGCATGCGTTACATTGCATCGCCCTCCTCCACTTATACGAACTTTAGAAAGTAATTTTGAAGTTTTTTCAACTATGGTTATCTGCCAATCCGGATGCAATTCTGCTATTTGTATGGCACAAAAAAAACCTGCAGCACCTCCGCCAACAACTACAATGTTTTTCTTTTCCATAATTCGATTTAACTACTTATAAAATAGCGCTCCTGTTTTAAAGAGACATTAATAGTAAGATGAATTTAAATTGTTATTTGCTTTTTCGGCAGCTTCAATAATTGAAAAGTCTGACAAGATTAATGCTTCATTTTTCTTAACACATACATCATGCTCAAAATGCACAGAAGCTTTTCCATCCTGCGTCTTTACAGTCCATCCATCCTCGTCTGTAAATACTTTATGTGTACCTAAATTAATCATTGGCTCAATTGCTAAAACTAAATTTTCTACCAACTTCATACCTGTACCTCTTTTGCCATAGTTAGGCACTTGTGGGTCTTCATGCAATTGTTTTCCTAACCCATGTCCTACTAATTCACGCACAACCCCATAACCATTTTTCTTTTCAGTATGTTCTTGTATAGCAAAGCCAATATCTCCGACTCTATTATTGACTATTGCTTTTTCAATTCCTTTATATAATGATTCTTTTGTCACCTTTACTAATTGCAACAACTCTGGCGCCACTTCTCCTAAGATGAAAGTGTATGCGTGGTCACCATGCCAGCCGTCTAATATTACGCCTAAATCGATGGAAACAATATCCCCTTCTTTTAAAGCGGTCTTATTTGGAAAGCCATGCACCACTACATCATTTACTGATGCACAAATATTATGCGGATACCCATGATAATTATAAAATGATAAAGTGGCCTTATGGTCTTTAACAAACTGCATACAAAACTGATCAATATCAAGCGTTGTCATTCCTGGCTTGATCATTTTTGCAACTTCTGTTAATGTTTTACTCACTAACATAGCAGCGGCCTTCATTTGGCCAATATTCTCTTCGGTTTTAGTGTATACCATACAAAGTTGATTCGTTGCTAAAAAAACAAACCTGTCTTTTAATGGACAGGTTTGTAAATATAATTATTTTAAAAAAATTACATTCCTGAAACTGGTGATCTTCCTTGAACACGCCCTGTACTCATTAAGCCATCATATTGACGCATTAATAAATAAGTTTCGATCTGTTGTAAAGTATCCAAGATAACACCTACCATGATTAATAATGAAGTACCTCCAAAGAAAGTGCTGAAACCTTGAGTAACTCCCAATTTTTGAGCAAATCCAGGTAAGATACCTACCAATGCTAACAAGATAGCACCTGGTAAAGTAATTCTATCCATCACCGCACCAATATAATCCGTTGTGGGTTGACCAGGCTTTACACCAGGAATAAATCCGTTGTTACGCTTAAGGTCTTCTGAAATTTGCTTTGGATTAAAAATTAAAGCAGTGTATAAGAAAGTAAATCCTATTACCATCACAGAATAAATCAACATATACCATAGATTGCTATGGTCATTAAATATTCTAACAATACCTTGAGCTGAATCGATATTTGTGAATGAAACTAAAGTTGGTAAGAACATAATTGCTTGCGCAAAAATGATTGGCATTACACCCGCACTGTTCACCTTAACAGGTAAGAACTGACGAGCGCCACCTACTTGAGCACCACCAATTACTTGCTTAGCATAAGTTACAGGGATCTTAC
>CAZOHD010000015.1:0-4185 GCA_964579885.1 uncultured Sediminibacterium sp. | reverse complement strand
TTCTAATTGCTTTGTGTACTGAACCTTCTGCAGGTTTTAAATTGTGTAATTTCATTTTATTTGATTTTTACTTTCGGGGAATCTCCCCTCGCTTTATGAATTAAGAAGGATAGCTAATTAAGCGATCTCTTCTACTTTTACTAAGTGGCTTACTTTGTTAACCATACCTAAGATTTGAGGAGTTGCCTCAACTTCTTTAGTAGCGTTTACTTTTCTAAGACCTAATGCGATCAAAGTTTGCTTTTGACGCTCAGATCTATCGATGCCGCTTTTTACTTGAGTTATTTTAATCTTTTTCATCTTTAATTATTTATGAACGTATTTGTGATTAGTAGAAATTACTGACCAGTAAATACTTTTGATAACTTAATGTTTCTTGTTTTTGCAACTTGAACTGGCTCACGTAACAAACCTAATGCCTTGATCGTTGCTTTTACCACGTTGTGTGGGTTAGCAGAACCTAAGCTCTTAGCTAAGATATCCGTGATACCTGCGCTCTCTAATACAGCACGCATGCTACCACCCGCGATTACACCCGCTCCGTGTGCAGCTGGCTTAATCATTACTTTTGCAGCGCCTTCTTTAGCTAATTGCTCATGAGGAATCGTTCCGTGCATAATTGGCACTTTCACTAAATTCTTCTTAGCATCTTCGATACCTTTTGTGATGGCTTCTTGAACTTCTTTAGCTTTACCTAAACCTTGACCAACAACACCATTTTCATTACCTACTACCACTAAAGCGGAGAAGCTAAAAGTACGGCCACCCTTTGTTGTTTTAACTACGCGGTTGATAGAAACTACTTTTTCTTTTAGTTCAACATCAACTGCTGCTTTAACTTTATTTACGTTTACTTTAGACATGATTTACTATTAGTATTTTTATCGAATTAAAATTGAAGTCCACCCTCTCTAGCACCTTCTGCTACGGCCTTAATTCTACCGTGGTATAAATTACCACCTCTGTCAAATACACAAGTAGTAATATTAAGTGCTAAAGCTTTTTTTGCTACTGATTGTCCAGCTAATTTAGCTTTGTCAATCTTTGGAACTTTTTGTGCTTCGATATCTTTTTCTCTTGAAGAAGATGCTGCTAAGGTTACCCCGTTTACATCATCGATCAATTGGCAATAAATATCAGCGTTACTTCTGAATACAGATAAACGAGGTTTCGCTGCAGTACCTTGTACTTTCTTACGAATTCTATATCTGATCTTTTGTCTTTGAGCTAATTTACTCATATTGATTATTTTTTAGTCGAGCGATGCTGCCGCTCGTCGTGATTATTTTAATGTTTATTTACCTGCTGCTTTACCTGCTTTTCTTCTTACAACCTCATCAGCATATCTTACACCTTTTCCTTTGTATGGTTCTGGTTTACGTAATCCTCTGATTTTAGCAGCAACTTGACCAATCAATTGTTTGTCTGCACTCTCTAAGAAAATCTTAGGGTTTTGACCTTTTTCTGTAGTTGTAGATACAGTCAATTCTTTTGGTATTTCAAAAATGATATTATGAGAGTATCCTAAAGCAAGGTCTAATACGTTACCTGTGTTAGCAGCTTTAAAACCCACACCCACTAATTCTAATTCTTTTTTGTAACCTTCAGTAACACCTTTAACTAAGTTAGCAATTAAAGAACGGTATAAACCGTGCATCGCTCTGTGGCGAATTTGTTCTGTTGGACGATTAACAATTACTTCTTCAGCTGTTACTTCAACGATAATATCGCGATCAACTTCTTGCGTTAAAGTACCTTTAGGTCCTTTAACAGTAACTACTGAATCTTTCACCGTTACAGTAACCCCAGCTGGGATTGTGATTGGTTTTTTTCCTATACGAGACATAGTCGATTTTTTATTTTTTAGTGAAACTTAGTTGTTTTCAGCCCCGACTAAAAGGCTTAAATGCAGACTAAGTATTTAATTTATTTTTACTTATATACTATTAAGAAATAGCACATAATACTTCTCCACCTACGTTATTAGCTTTCGCTTCTTTATCTGTCATTACTCCCTTAGAAGTTGACAAGATAGCGATACCTAAACCATTGCTTACTCTTTTGATATCAGCAGGCTTAGCATAATGACGTAAACCTGGACGGCTGATACGCTCTAAAGAACGGATTGCAGGTTGTTTTGAGTTTACATCATACTTCAAGGCGATCTTAATCAATCCTTGTTTAGTATCGTCTTCAAATTTGTACTTCAAGATATAACCTTGATTGTATAAAATTTCAGTGATACGCTTCTTTAAATTAGATGCAGGTATCTCAACGATACGGTGACCAGCCATTTGGGCGTTACGTATTCTTGTTAAGTAGTCTGCTATTGGATCTGTTACCATTATTAGTATTTTAAATCAGTTCTAAATGTTGTTTGTTTCAGTATTCAAATAAATGAACTTAAATCAATCTTGAATTTTACCAGCTTGCTTTTTTCACACCTGGAATCATTCCGTTCAAAGCCATATCGCGGAACATATTTCTTGAAATACCGAAGTATCTCATATATCCTTTTGGACGACCTGTTAATTGACAACGGTTCTTTAAACGAACTGGAGATGCATTCTTAGGTAATTTGTCTAATCCTGCATAATCATTAGCAGCTTTTAATGCAGCACGCTTTTCAGCGAATTGCTTAACAGTTGCTTCGCGCTTTCTTTGTCTAGCTTTGACTGATTCTCTTGCCATAATTCTATTTTAATTAGTTGTTATCTTTTTTAATGTTTTTGAAAGGCATACCTAATTCTTTTAATAATTCGTATGCTTCTTCATTTGTGTTTGCAGATGTCACAAAAGTGATATCTAAACCAGTAATTTTATTTACTTTATCGATATCAATTTCTGGGAAGATGATCTGCTCAGTGATACCTAAAGTATAGTTACCACGGCCATCGAAAGCCTTGTCACTAACACCTTTGAAATCACGAACACGTGGCAAAGAAACTGCAACTAAACGGTCTAAGAATTCATACATCTTCTCACCTCTTAAAGTTACACGAGCGCCGATTGGCATACCCTTACGTAATTTAAAGTTTGAGATGTCTTTCTTTGAAAGTGTTGGTACAGCTTTTTGACCAGTGATCATTGTTAGCTCTTCGATAGCGATGTCTACCAATTTCTTGTCATTTACTGCGCCATTCACACCACGGTTGATGCAAATTTTTTCTAACTTAGGAGTTTGCATTACAGACTTGTAACCAAACTTTTTAGATAAAGCAGGGATCACTTCTTTAGTGTACTTGTCTGCTAATCTTGGAGTGTATTTTACGGTACTCATTATTTAATTACCTCCCCTGATTTTTTAGAAATTCTTACTAATTTACCTGTCTCTCTTGAACGCTTTACTTTAGTTGCAGCGCTAGTCTTAGCATCCCATAACATTACATTACTAATGTTGATAGAAGCTTCCACTTTAACGATACCACCTTTAGTATTAGATGCAGATGGTTTTGTGTGCTTAGTTGCGATAGCTACGCCTTCAACAACTACACGGCCTTTTTCTACATCCACTTCCAACACCTTGCGAGGTTTTTTCAAGTCCTTGTCATCACCAGCGATTACCACTACGGTATCACCTTTCTTGATGTTGTATTTGGGTTTGAATCTGTTACTCATAATTATATTTATTTTATAACACCTCTGGTGCTAATGAAACAATTTTCATGTATCCTTTATCACGCAATTCACGAGCCACTGGTCCAAAAATACGCGTACCTCTTGGTTCTTCTGAATTGTTTAATAATACTACAGCGTTATCATCAAAACGGATATAAGAACCGTCTTTTCTACGCAATTTGTTTTTAGTACGAACAATAACTGCTTTAGATACAGTACCTTTTTTGATACCGCCTGCTGGAATAGCATCTTTCACTGTTACAACAATCGTATCACCGATTTTTGCATAGTCTTGTCCGCTATTACCTAATACTTTGATACAAAGTACTTCTTTAGCGCCGCTATTATCAGCTACATTGAGCCTACTTTCTTGCTGAATCATTTTATTTAGCTTTTAGCTTTTATCCTTGTTCTTATGAACTCGGGTTAATACGATTTATTACTTAGTTCTTTTGGTTTCTTAGGGTTGGGCTTATTTAGCTTTCTCCACTACTTCTACCAATCTCCAACGTTTTGTTTTACTCAACGGGCGAGTTTCCATGATCTTAACAATATCCCCCATTGTAC
>CAZOHD010000014.1:0-12654 GCA_964579885.1 uncultured Sediminibacterium sp. | reverse complement strand
TACCTGATTTTTTCAATTAATCAGTTACTATTGTTTCCAAACTTTCAAAGATCTTAGTGTTTATTATGCGCGCTATTATTCGTAGCGGGGTGCAAAGGTAGACACAATATTTTTACTAGCCAAATTTTATTTAATAATTATTTAAAAATAATTAAGAGAATGTGGCCGATAATATTTCAAGAGCTGACCTCTTTTTTGAAGAGGGACGGCAAAGATAGAGGGACATTTTTTAACCACCAAATTTTGTTGGATAAATTTTAAAGTTTTTTCAAACTTTTATGTGCTTTATAATTGCTTCAGAGAACTTCCGTAGTTGATGTTTCATCGTTAACGGGCGGCAAAGATAGGGAGTTATTTATTCCAGCCAAATATATTGTATACTATTTTCAAAAATATTTCGTTCAAAGTGCTCATAATCTAGCTGTTATGCGCTCAAAAGCAATAGGAGTAAGGATTCTAGTTAACCGATTTTTTTAAAAAAATCTGGGTATTTAATCTCAGATAAATAGAGTCCATATGCCGGTGTAGAGAAATCTACTCTTTGCTCGTCCTTTGATAGAATGATATCATGCCAGTTTTCTATGCTTATTTGTCCCCTACCTACCTGTAACATGGTACCCACTAGACCTCGAATCATCCCTCTAAGAAAGCGATTGGACTGTATTTCAAATAAAATTTCATCCCCTGACTTAGTCCACTTAGCCGCTGTAATTGCGCATTGAAAGGTATTTACAGTGGTATTCTTCTTAGAAAAACTCTCAAAATCTGTATAAGTCAACAATGCATCTGCCGCCTGCTGCATGAGATTTAGGTCTAAAGGGAAAGGATAGAACCAGGACCTGCCTTCTAAGAAAGGGTTCTTTTGAGTATGTATTCTATATATATAGGCTCTTTTAATGGCATCAAAACGACAATGAGCCTCCTCGGAGACTAAGTAAATGCCTTTAACTACTATAGAATTGGGTAAAATCGCATTTAAATTATAGATATGCTTTGGTTGAATGGCTAAATCTGTATCAAAATGTAGAAAATTTTGATAAGCATGTACGCCAGCATCCGTCCTAGAAGCTCCTGTAAGTGCAATCGGTGTTCTAAATAACACTTCCATGGCTTTTTCAAGTTCACCTTGCACTGTTGCTTTGTTTTGCTGTATCTGAAACCCGCCAAACAAAGCACCGTCATAACTCAATTCAATAAAATACCTAGCCATGGATCATTCAATTAGGCCACTAAACTACAATTTTTTTAACGCTAGTCCATTTTTCCAACTCCAAATGCTTTCTCATACTAACTTTATGGCCATTAATTACACTTATATTATGAAGCATTTATTTATTGGATTGAGCATTTTATGTAGTTCCTTATTACAACCACTAAGTCATGATCTACTTGCACAAAGTAGCACAGCACTAGTAGATACTAGTTGGAAAAATATGTATCGCGCAACAGCTACAAAAACAAATAACCTAAAGCACACAAAGCTTGTAGCTAGTTTTAATTATGAAAAATCACAAATGAATGGCGAAGTGTGGTTGAAATTACAGCCTCATTTTTATCCAACAAATCAACTTGTATTGGATGCTAAAGCAATGGACATAAAAGAAGTTGCACTAGTTCAGGGTACCGTTAAATCAAAATTGACTTATCGTTATGACAGCATGCAATTGCATATTGATTTGAATAAGACCTATACTGCTAAAGAATCTTATACTATTTATATAAAGTATGTCGCACGTCCTAATGAATTTAAAGGACAAGGCAGTGAAGCAATTAGAGATGCAAAAGGCATGTACTTTATTAATCCATTGGGCACAGATAAAGAAAAGCCAACACAAATCTGGACACAAGGCGAAACGGAAGCAAGCTCTGTTTGGATTCCAACCATTGATAAGACAAATCAAAAAACAACGCAGGAATTTTTCCTTACTGTGCCTAGCAAATATGTGAGCTTGTCCAATGGCTTATTGGTAAAGCAGACAGATTTGAAAAATGGATTTAGAGAAGATGTATGGAAGATGGACCTGCCACACTCCCCTTACTTATTCTTTATTGGTATTGGCGATTACGCAGTCATCAAGGATTCCTACAAAGGAAAAGAAGTAAGTTATTATATAGAGAAGGCCTATGAAAAAGAAGCGAGAAAAATTTATGGTAACACCCCACAGATGATTGCTTTTTTTGAAAGCAAATTGGGTGTGCCCTTTCCATGGAGTAAATACGCGCAAATAAGTGGTCGTGATTTTGTTAGCGGTGCGATGGAGAACACTACGGCTACACTTCATAGTGATGCTGTTCAACAAAACGCAAGAGAATTAAAAGATGGCAATAATTGGGAAAGCACTATTGCCCATGAATTATTTCACCAATGGTTTGGAGATTATGTGACTGCAGAAAGCTGGAGTAATATTACAGTAAATGAAAGCTTTGCAGACTATAGCCAAACATTATGGTTTGAACATAGTCAAGGAAAAGATGCTGGTGCTTATGAGAACTATACTGCTTTGCGTAATTATTTAAGCAGTCCGACAGATGCAGAAAAAGACTTAGTCCGTTTTTTCTATAAGGATAAAGAAGATGTATTTGATTTAGTGAGCTATCAAAAAGGTGGCCGTATTTTAAACATGTTAAGGCATTTAGTTGGAGATGACGCATTTTTTGCATCTCTAAATAAATACCTAACAGATAATAAGTTCTCTAACGGCTCTGCTATCAAACTTAAATTGGCATTTGAAGCGGTTACAGGCAAGGATTTAAACTGGTTCTTTAACCAATGGTATTTTGGTAACGGACATCCTTATGTACGCATCCAACAAAAATATATGGCAGACCAACAAAAAGTATTGGTTACTATTCAACAAACGCAAACACAAAATAAATTATTCACTTTACCAGTAGGTGTGGATGTATATGTTCAAGGCAAGCGCAACCACTATGAAGTTTGGAGCAAGAACAGAATAGATAGTTTTTATTTTCCTGCAGCAGTGGCTCCTGACAATGTAAATGTAGACAATGATAAAGTGTTGTTATGGGCCAAAGATGAAGCGAAGCCTATTGAGCAATATGCATTTCAATTTAAAAATGCACGCAATTTCATGGATCGTTATGAAGCAGCAAATGAAGCGGGGGCTAATTTAAAAAACCCTGCGGCAAAGGCAATTATCGAAGCGGCAATCAAAGATAGCTTTCATGTGATTCGTTCTATTGCATTAAACAGCTATAACCCAACTGCGATTGACGCAGTCATGGAAGAACAGGTAATTCGTTTAGCTGAAAAAGATCCAGTTAGTACCGTGCGTGAAGATGCGATTAATGTAATGAGCAAAATCAACAAGGCAAACTATCAAGCCTATTTCGAAAAATGGGTTTATGATTCCTCTTATACAGTTGCTGGAGCTGCATTAGCTGCACTAGAACAATTGGATAGCGCAAAAGCATATACAATTGCAAAACAATTTTCTACGCAAACATTAAAGAAGAGATTAAACGGTGTTGTTGTTACTATCTTAACTAAATATGGAGATCAATCTATTTTTGATTTTGTGGCAGACAATTTTGCAAAATTAAATATTCAGTCCTCTGAAAAATTTGAATTGACTGCTCCATTTGCACAAATACTAATCAAAACAACAGATCCGGTAAAATTCAAGAAAGGTATAGATCTGATTGTTGAATTCAGAGAAGCAATACCACAAGGCTACCGAACCCAGTCAGACCCGTATTTTAATTTTAAGATATTAGGGGACATTTTGAAAGCAAAAAAGCAAAAAGGAGAAACTGAATTAGCAAATATGGTGAGCGCAGTCTTGCCAAAAATGTAATTGCAATTGAATACAATAACAGTAATTGTTTCAATCTGATCTCAATAAAAAAAGCCTCCAATTGGAGGCTTTTTAAAATTCAATATCTTTCGATGATTCATCTTTTTGTGCTTAGCTTACCAAGAACCTCCTGCACCACCGCCACCAGAGCTTCCTCCGCCAAAGCCTCCGAATCCGCCGCCGCTATCACCCCATCCACCACCTCCGTGTCGATTACCACCACCTAATAAAGAGCCTAATAACATACCTGTAGCCACATCACTAAATCCACCGCGACCAATATTTGAACCTCCTCCACCTCTGCCACCTCTAAGGATGACAAAAATGATGATTAAGATAATTACAAACAGTCCGCCGCCACCTTTACCCTTAGATTTTTTTGCTCTCTTAACTTTGTATTCTCCTACTGCAGCTTTTGCGATATTATCTGTTGCTTGGTCTATGCCATCGTAATAATTACCCGCTTTAAATGCCGGCTTAATGTCATTGTCAATGATATTTAAAGCAGTGATATCTGGTATTGCACCTTCTAGTCCATACCCAACTTCGATTCTGATTTGTCGGTCTTGAATCGCAATTAATAATAAAACACCATTATTGGTTTTCTTATTACCAATACCCCATTCTCTAAATAATTTGGTGGCGTATTCCTCTTTAGGATAGCCATCCAAACTTGGAATGATCACCACCGCAATTTGATTAGAACTGCTATCGTCAATGGCAACTAATTTTTTTTCTAAAGCTTGCTTTTGTTCAGCCGTTAAAACACCTGCAGCATCTGTTACCAGGGTTGCAGGGCTTGGCTTTGCAATAATATTTTGTGCCTGCACTTGATGTGCAAATAAACTTGCAGTTATAAATAAGATTGTCGTTAAAAGAAATGTTGCCGGGCCGATTAACTTTACTTTTCTCATTTTCCAATCATGATTTCGTCAGACAATTCATTTTCATCAGTTTCTTTATCATAAGGAAAATGATCTTTTAAGGCATGACCTACGGCATCAATTACAGCAACCATTCCGTCAACATAATTTGTTTGTTTAAAATGGCCCGTCATATCTTGAACTTGTTGGTACCAAAATTCAACTCCTAACTTCTCATGGATTCTTTGATCACCATAAATAGCTAGTTTTTTATCACCCACTGCAACATAAATCAATACACCATTACGGTCCTTGGTTTCGTTCATTTTGTTTTTGAAAAAGATCTCTGTTGCGCGTTGCAATGCATCTTGTTTTTTAGGAACACTAGTTTCTACAAAAACACGGATTTCACCGCTGGTATTTTTTTCAGCAGTCTGAATCGCCTGGACAAGCATTTGCTTGTCCGAGGCACTCAATAAATTATCCGCTTGGGATTTAAATAGATTCAGTGGATTCCACATAGTATTGTTGGTTTGGTATTTTAAAACAGACTTAGAATTTTACTTCTGGCGCTTTTGACGCACCTTCATCTGCTTTAAATCCTTCTCTTGTTTTGAAACCAAACATACCAGCAACTAAATTCAAAGGAAATGATCTTGCTCTTTTATTGTAGTCTGCGATAGCAGCATTAAAATCATTTCTAGAAACTTTGATTCTGTTTTCAGTACCTTCTAATTGAGCTTGTAAACCACGGAAGGCATCATTTGCTCTTAAATTAGGATAGTTTTCAGAAACCACTAATAAACGACCTAATGCTTGAGACAATTGACCTTGACTCGCTTGGAACTGTTGTAATTTCTCTGGAGTTAAATCTTTTGCGTCCACTTTCATTTGTGTAGCACTAGCACGAGCTTCAATTACATTTTGTAAAGTTGTTTGCTCAAAATTTGCTTCACCTTTTACCGTGTTCACTAAGTTTGGAATCAAATCCGCACGTCTTTGATAATCACTTTGCACGTTATTCCATGCTTGATTTACATTCTCGTCTTGATTTACTAAGCCATTATAGCCATTGCAACCATAGCCTATTAAAATTACGAGTACTCCTAAAAAAATGAATAGTCCTAAATTTTTACGTAACATAGTTTTGTATTTGTTTATAAAGATAGCGCAAAGCTAGTACCAAACTTGTTTTATGACGGAAAGTCCTGACAAAAAGAACCCTCCCCGAAGCCGAGGAGGGTTATAATTAACAAGTTCTTTAGAAATACTTGATTCGAAAATTCTTTTGCGTCTGTTGCTTACACCACTTATCCTTTGATTGCTGCGATACCTGGCAATATTTTACCTTCAAAATATTCCAATAATGCACCACCGCCCGTACTTACGTAGCTCACTTTATCGTTGAAGCCAAATTGGTTCACAGCTGACACACTGTCGCCACCTCCCACTAAGCTAAAGGCGCCTTTCTGTGTTGCTTCAGCTACAGCTACTGCGATTGCTTTGGTGCCGGCTTGGTAATTTGACATTTCAAACACACCCATTGGACCGTTCCATAAGATGGTTTTACTTGCCAAAATCACATTTGCAAAATTGATTCTAGATTGTTCGCCAATATCCAATCCCATCCAGCCATCAGGGATAGACATGCTCTCACAATTTTTTCTTTCTGTATCGTTCGAAAAATCTGTGGTAATAATATTGTCTACAGGCAAATGTATATTCACCCCTTTTGCTTTCGCTTTAGCTAAAATTTCTAACGCCAATGGCATACGATCGTCTTCACAAATAGAAGTACCAATCGTTCCACCTTGTGCTTTAAAGAAAGTATACGCCATACCACCACCAATGATAATATCTGTTGCACGCTCTAATAAATTTTCAATAATTAAAATTTTATCAGACACTTTCGCACCACCAATAATTGCAGTGAAAGGCTTTTGTGCTTCGTGCAATACTTTTTCTGCACTCACCACTTCTGCTTCCATTAGGAAACCAAAAGTTCGGTTTTCTTTTGAAAAATATTGCGCAATGATTGCTGTAGAAGCATGTGCTCTGTGTGCTGTACCAAATGCATCGTTCACATACACATCTCCCAGTTTTGCTAATTTTTCGGCAAAAGCAACATCCCCTTTTTCTTCTTCTTTATAAAATCTCAAATTCTCTAGTAACAAAACCTGTCCTGCTTGTAAAGCTGCTGCTTTCTCAACTGCTTCTGTTCCGATACAGTCATTAGCAAACTGAACATCTTTAACACCAAGTAATTCAGACAAATGTGCCACTACATGCTTTAATGAGTACTTATCTGTTGGGCCATCCTTTGGACGTCCTAAATGGCTCATCAAAATCACCGAGCCACCATCTTGTAAAATTTTATTGATTGTTTTTACAGTCGCGCGCATACGTGTATCATCTGTAATTTGAAACTGATCGTTTAAGGGTACGTTAAAATCTACACGTACCAAGGCTTTTTTGCCGGAGAAAGAAAATGCTTGGAAAGAACTCATATTTATAATTTTATTGTCGTTTATAATGGATTAAAAATCTACAAAATTGAATAAAAATGCCCCCGAATTCGGAGGCATTGTATACTAAAATTTTACTTATTTAATTTTACTAGCAAAGTATTTCACAGTGCGCACTAATTGGCTAACATAGCTCATTTCATTATCGTACCAAGAAACAGTCTTAACTAATTGAACATCTCCTTGTGTCAATACTTTAGTTTGAGTTGCATCAAACAAAGAACCATAAGAAATACCAATGATATCAGAACTTACAATCTCATCTTCAGTATAACCAAAAGATTCGTTTGCCGCTTCTTTCATTGCAGCATTAATTTCTTCTGCAGTTACTTTCTTAGATAAGATCGTTGTTAACTCAGTTAAAGAACCAGTAATTGTTGGTACACGTTGTGCTGAACCATCTAATTTACCTTTTAAGCTTGGTAATACTAAACCAATTGCTTTTGCAGCACCCGTACTATTAGGTACAATGTTTGCAGCTGCGGCTCTTGCTCTTCTTAAATCTCCTTTAGGATGAGGTCCGTCTAAAGTATTTTGATCGTTTGTATATGCATGTACCGTTAACATTAAACCAGTAACGATACCGAATTTATCTTCTAATACTTTCGCCATTGGCGCTAAACAGTTTGTAGTACAAGATGCACCAGAAATAACTGTTTCAGAACCATCAATAATTTCATGGTTAGTATTGAATACCACAGTTTTCATATCACCAGTTGCTGGAGCAGAAATTACCACTCTTTTAGCACCTGCTTTAATATGCAATTCTGCTTTTTCTTTGTCTGTAAAGAAACCAGTAGACTCAATTACTACATCTACATCATGTGCTCCCCAAGGAATTTGAGAAGGATCTCTTTGTGCGTATATTTTTACAGCATGGCCATTTACCACTACTGAATCTTCTGTTGCTTTCACATCTGCATCAAAACGACCTTGTGCACTATCATACTTTAATAAGTGTGCTAAGGCAGCTGGTGAAGTAAGATCATTGATTGCCACTACCTCGATACCTGGTGTATTATAAATTTGACGGAAAACCAAACGTCCGATACGGCCAAAACCGTTGATTGCTACTTTTACTGAACTCATTGTATTCGATTTATTTTTTAATAGAGGGCGAAGATACAATCCTTTTAAAAAAAATGACCAAAAATCTATATTAAAAAATGGCAAACAATTCAATATTAACAAGGATTTCAACAAACAATTGATCGCTTTTTTCTACACAAACCTTTGCACTGGCTATGCCTTGCGAGAAATTTAATTTCAAAAATCACTGAAAAAAAGCCAAAATTGTTTGGCAGTAAAGCCTATGAATCCTATTTTTGCGACCCAATTGACCCAAAAGGTCGTACAGTTGGCCGGTTCGTCTATCGGTTAGGACAGCCCCCTTTCACGGGGCAAAGACGGGTTCGATTCCCGTACCGGCTACGAAACGAGAATCAAGGCTACTTTTAACGAGGTAGCCTTTCTCATTTTCCTCCGAAACCCTTGCTACGCTTGAGATTAGAGAGACCACACTATTCACTCTTGGAGTTCGAACTCGCTTATTTTCCTTATCATACCTCATTCCCTCTGGGAATAGCAAATATTGAAGACGTTGCTTATCATCATAGTCGCAGGAAACCCATAACTGCAAAGGATCTAGCAAAATTTCTAATCCATTTTTAACCGCTTTTTCTAAGTTCGAACTCTTAAAATCACCTTTGATATTTTCCTCCTCTAATTGCTTCTTTTCATCCAAGTATTTAAGTCGGTATTTATCATAAAGTTCCTTGGTTAATTCTTGATTGATAAACCTTTCTTCAAGTGATTCAATCTTATCAGTCAATTCGGTAATTTTTCTTTTTACTGATACATCCTCCTGCAATTTGTCGTTAAACTTCTGTGAGACAATCTCCTTTACTTGCGTTTCTATTGCAGAAATATGAGCAGCTTCAATTTTATATTTACCCAACTCCTCCATAAAAAGCTGGTTTATAATTGCGGCCTTTTCATTAACCGGCTCTGCATGCCCTCTGGTCTTGTAATAGATATGTCCTTTTTGCTTATAGCCAGTAAATGGTGAGTTCGTTAGTTCGCTTCTTAAAAAAGACTTTAATGGCATATCAGGGTCCTTAAATTTCTTAGCAATCCCTTTATGCGGATTAGTTATTGCTACTGAATTTGCTTTCATAAAAAGCTCCATAGAAACTAATGCTGGGTGGTGGCCCTTAATTAATTTACCCGGGAAATATGCATTCATATAATAACCACAATAAAAGGGGTTCCCAATTTGACGGTAAAAACTTTTATATTCAATGGTCGCACCTAATTTACGCAGGCGCTCTACAATTTCTTTATTACTCCATTTGCCTTCCGCTTTCCATTTAAAACCCATCTTCATAAACTTGCCCTGATCATTGATTACATATTCGTGATACTTAGCCTTCTCTTTTCTCCGTAGGTTAGTATAACCATATGGGCAGTGACCAATATAATACCCCTGTTCAATTAATTCAGAAGTACCACGCATTGTTTTGGTTCTTCGTAAATCGTTATCATACTTTCCGAAAGCAAAGAATATTTGTTGCTGAAGTTCTCCTGCTGGAGAAGTCACATCAATATCTTGAAGTACACTTATAACTTTTACGCCAATCTTGCCTAAATCAAAAATAAGTGCTTGCGCATGTTCACTTCTTGAAAAACGCTCATAAGAGTATACCAATATCGCTACGATATCTTTATGCTTTCTTACATAAGCAAGCATATTTTTAAATTCCTTACGTTCGTCTGTTTTAGCTGACTCTGCCTCTCCACCAAAAAAAGCCCTAATCTCTAACGCTCTCTTTTGAGCATATGAGATTGCATCTTTTCGCTGGGTATCCAATGAAGTATTATCAAACTGAGAGATATCAGAAACACGTGTATAATTCACGATTCCATTCCCTTCCCTCCATTTAGGCGGCTTCGCTTTCTTGGCAGATTTGGCTACCATCTGCTGAAGCTGTAATTTCAAGTTGTTCATCTTGAAGTAATTTTTTGATAATTTGATTAGCGATAATCTCTGACAAAATTTGAATTGTTTTTAGTTCATTATCATTGGATTCATTTTTTTTATCCATTATGATTTAACATTTCACCATTCGGCCCTTTAAGGGGATGCGATTAGTATGCTGTTAATCCTTAGAGCCGGGTTTACCGGAAGTCATGTTTTTTGTAGTTCTATTAAATGTAATTGTTCTATTATCTCTGGTACTAATAGTAACCTCTTCATAGTTTTTTAAATGAAGTATTTTTTTTACTTGCTCCGCTTGTTCATCAGTAAAAGTTTGTTGAACCTGCGTATCAACCCTCATGATTTTCTCAGATTGAATTAGGATTCTTATTTCTTTGATGTTTTTCTTTCTTAGTTCTTTAAGCACTAAGCGCTCTTCATCTTCGAGCAAATAAGGTATTACAATATTTGAAAGCTCTTTATTATCAACAAATTCTTTTAGCAAGCCTTTGATTGATATATATATATGTGGTGCTTCAACATCAAAAGGTGCTTTGCTATGGCTTGCAAACTCTTCTCCCCTTTTTTCAACAACCAACCCTCCAGGGTAGATTAAAATGCCCGCTTCCTTTCCCATTTTTACACACCACACAACTAAGTTTGATAAGTAACTTATGTCAAATTTTAAACCATATAATAATAGCTTATCCCCTAAAATTGATTCAATATTCTCTAAGGTTTGCTGCTCAATTTCGTCTAGCTTAATTTTTGATTGCCTTTTTATCAGCGTCTCTTTTTGCTGAATTAAATTTTTTGTTGGCAAGTCATCAAAGTATGCATCCTTAAAAAAATAGTTTGTAACTTTCTCTGTATCCTTAACTGGATATCCTAAAGCACGAAGATTGTCTAATATTCTTAGCCAAATTAGTTGAGACAAACTTACTTCTACTCCCCACCCACCTTCTGCGAAAAATGGCAATAATTTATTACGTCTCCAAAATGGAAGGCTTTTATAAAGTGATTGACCATCTTTACCTATAAAGTCTTTTAAAGGTAAAATTGGCTGGAAATAGCTCATCTCCAAATCCAACAGGCTTAAAGAATCATTTTTCATAATTTAAAATTTATGTGTATTTTTGTCTTACTTATATTCAAAAGTATGCTTTTTTGTAACATAATCAAAAACTTTACTTAAAAATTAAAAAATAAGACAATATGAAACCAAAGAAAAAGGAAATATCCAGCAAACCATCCCTTACCTACCATTTAGGTCGTACTTGTGAAGACTGCGGTGAACCTATCGCAGACCAAGAACGCAAAACTAAAAGGCATTGCTCCCCCCAAGTTGACGAAAATGGCATTCACCACAACTGCAGAAGAAGGAAGCATCAAAAAAAACACCAAATACACGAAGATCGTCTTTTGGATTGGGCAGCAATACAAAGGCAAACTAAAATAAAAATCGAAGAAGCTATTATCACACATGGCGAATTTGTAACAGTTGCAGTATTAGAAGCATATGGCATAGTATTAAACAATTGTATTTCAATAAGCCATGGCCATGAAGAAAGTACATTAGGATTCTTAGGATATAACATCATAGTAAACCCATTTAAACAATCCATAAAAATTCATAAAAATGACTAATCCAGAATTTCTAACAATGATCGAGCGCTTTCATAAGCCAGCCAAAAACGTAAAAATAAAAGCCGCCTATGCTTTAGCCGGTATAGGCATAATAGGCATAGCCTATTATGCTATAAAATCGACTGTAACAAAGTCGAAGGAAATTCGAGCACTCAAGGACGCTACATCGAAGAATCTAGACTCCATCAAGAATTTGACTTCAAAAACAGCAATGCTAGAACACGACCTAAAGCAAAACGAATCGGTTATAGAGACATTAAATAAGGAAAAGAGAGAATTAGTAGCAAAAATAGAGAAGGCTAACAATAGCAAAGTTTCTAGCAATAATGAAAAAATCTAGAAAAAATAGAATAAAATAGATGTTCCGGAACGCTTTTTATTGTTCTGGAACACCTATATACGTTCGGGAAAGTACTTGAACATTCATTGATGTCTTGGACTATTCAGGTACAATAAAAGGTTTAATAGTTTATGAAGGTTTTCCAAGAAAAGTAGGTACTGGTTTGTAATGCATTTTGTTTTGACAAAACAGAAAAAAAAATTTGACCCTATTTAAGCGTTTGTTTTTATCAGGCATGGGTTATGACTGTTGCATGGGGTCGAGTTCCAGCGAGATCATAAACTAGCTTGTAAATAGCAATAAAAACTCCGAAATCGCATAGAAATCAGAGTTTTTTTATATGCTTATGGCACGCTTTTGTAGTCTTTTGTAGTGTTCTTTGTGGCTAGGTTTTAATGGAAAAGGGGCTAATACAGCCCCCTCCTTCAAATTCATGCTTTTCTTCCCCCATCAAAAAAAAGCAGTAATTGCTTAAATCCAAATC
>CAZOHD010000013.1:349-14121 GCA_964579885.1 uncultured Sediminibacterium sp. | reverse complement strand
TACATTGAAATTAAAAATTAATAAAATTATTAATAAGCTATATTTTAAAATAGAAATTTTACTATGAATTCTTAAGTTTCGACTCATAAGAGACTTTTTTTTATTCATAAAAATAAGAAAAGTAACAACAATAAATTCCAAATAAATTTACACTTGAACCTAGCTTAATAATAGCTTTTAAAAAAACAGTTTAACTATATAAAAATTCTGATGTTCAAAGTTAAAATTTCAATTGCTGATATTATTAAATATTTATATATTCTTCAATTTAAAACAAAAATTTCAAAAAATAGTGGAAATTTATTTGCCCTTATATTTTTTACTATTCTTTCATTTCAGCCTTTCATATCTTCTGCTCAATCAAGAAATGCAGTTAGCCTTTCCTCTTCTATATTAAATGATTATAAATCAAAGGGTTATATTGATTTTTATGATGATAATCCTTATTTATCTGGGACTGGTTTACCATCTAATGATGTGAATGGTAAAATTCAAGTTATTACTGAATTATTCGAAGTTGATGCATTAACTTCTAATTTATGGAACCAATGGGTTAATGGTGTAAAAAATAACAATAACACCCTTAAAAGGTCAGATTTAGAAACTCTTCTTAATTTGTCTGAGGGTTCTCCTAAATTATATTCAACAGATTTTAGTTACTATTATAATAAAACCGTACAAGCAGTTAACAAAATGCAGCTGTCTGGTGGTATATTTCAGTATCCACAAACTGATGCAAATGGTAATTGGGAAGTACGTTTTGGTTATACTAATCTCAGGGCTCCATTTAGCAATCAAGGCAACCAAAGGAAATATATTCCTGCATATGGGGAATATTGGCCAACTGGAGAAGCCAGCAATGATTTATTGTATAAGGTTGATCCGAATTTGCCTCATACTACCGTTGCAGCTGGGCATGTATTAAAGCCAGGACGCTACTGGCTTATTATTGATTATGATTATATTTTTCCTGTTATCATTCGTCCTCAGGCACCACATGTTAACGGAATTCAAGTCCCTTTGAGAGTTCCAGTTACAAAAAATCCAACTTCTTGTGGATCTTTAAATTTTTCACAATCCACACTTTTGCCTGACAATTCACCTGAAGTGTTTTGTTTTCAAACTGGGAATGGATTGATGCCAGAATACAACTATGCTGGAACTTCTCCCGATATATTATATACAAAGGATACTCGTCTAACTATAAAAGGAACGGTTGGGGGTATATTTTCTTCATATACTGTTACAATTAATCAAAAAGCAGAAAAAATTTTAGCAGAAGATAAATTACCTGATGTGGTTAAGATATATGCTAAAGTTAGTTCAGGCTCATCTTCCCCAACTACTTTTTTCACTACCCCTGATGCAAATGGAAAATGGAGCATAGAACTTCAGGGTATTGAAGAAGTAGGTACTCCCTATTTAGTGACCGTCTATGGTGAAAATAAATATGGAGACCTTGGGGAAGAAATTATTTTCAATGTTTTTAGAGAAACTCCAGTTGTTCCTTTTGCTGTAAATCAACTAAAAGGACTTTCATATGATGGAAGTGGTTTGTCTTATTTTCAGGGGTTGTTAAGAAATGAGTATGATGTAATATTTTCCGGTGGAACTCCGTTTAATTTAAGAGGATCTGGACCATTTAATAGTGATATAAATTTAAAAATTATTCCTATTTCTGCCCAATATAAAGCAAATTTAGCAACAACTGATAAATTTCAATTTGAATTAAATAGTGCTCAAGGCGCTGTTTTACAATCACATCTTGAACGAAATACTACAACAGATAGTAAAGGTAATTGGACCGTAACCGTTAATGATGCTGAACAAATTAATAAAAATATTATTGTGGAGTCTGGGCTTCCTACTTATCCTAGTGCAGGTGTAGGAATTATATCAAGTCAGACCCTGTCAAGCACAAAAATTATGTTAAAGGTTGATACATATCATCCATTAGATCCATCTGTAGAAGAATTTTGGGGATTTGATCATTCAACATTTTATGGTGTTGACGGAAGTTGGCAAAATGGAGATTTGAATTTAATTACTTACAATGCTCAAGGAAATGAACTAAGTCGGAGTGTAATTCCCAACATGAAATTACAAAAAAGTGGACAATATGTGTTGAGCATGCCAAGTGAATATGAATTGCCTAATGTTGTAAACGGTACAAGAGTATATCGCTATGAATTTTATTATGAAAATACTACACTTAATAAAAGAGCAACATTTATATTAAAAAATACAGGGTTAGAAAATTTTCCAACTTTTAACATACTTCAAATTCAATCTAATCCACTTAATTCTTCATATCCTATAAATGTAATTACAGGGGTAAGTAAAATTACAGGTTCTGCTAAACCTAACGAACAATTGAACTTATATTTAAATGGAAGCAATACACCTTTAAATAACACGCCAATTAATGTAGGTAGTGATGGTATTTTTGAATTTAATTGGCCTTTAACGATGGAATCTGGGGGTTGGAGAAACAAGTATACCTATAGTTTAGAAGGAATAGGTGGGTACACTCAAAAATCTAATATAAATATTCAGGTTTTATTTAATGTCCCTAAATTGCCAGATGTAAATGTTGACAATGAATTACCTGGCTCAAATTTAGATTATAAATATACCTATGAAAGACAGTTCAATGTAAGATTATCAAATGGAAGTAAAAATGGTTTAGTTAAAATTTATCATAAACATCCAAACCTGTATAAATATAATGATATTTCACTTGTTGATAATGAAGAGTGGTTAACTAATGGACAGAATTATTATTTAGACTCTGATGGAAATAAAAATTTCATTCTATCAAATAGAGCTGCTGATAAAGATGTTAGAATTTTCAAACCTGGGGTATTCGAATACAAAACAGGTGGCCAAGGATATTTTTTAGAAGGGGAAAATCAATTTTTAATATCAGGGAACAATTATGTTTACCTACCTACTAATGGCGGGGCAGAAAGGACTATTGAACTTTCTAATTACAAAGTGATTGGTATTAAAGTATTACCACATCAAAATTCAAAATTAACATATGATTGGCCGGCCACAGGTGGTGAAACTAATAACCCCAACTTTAGCCCATTAAAGGATTATTTCCAACAGTCTAACGATATAAAAATGAATGTTGGGATTGATCCTTCTAAAAAAGTTGGAGAAGGCGATAGAAAAGCAGATTTATTTTTTGCCAAATCTGGAAATGCAATTAAAATGACTGGTAAATCCCATCCAGGAAGTCAAATAAAATTTATAGTATATAAGTATTCAGGCTTTAATTACTACACTGATGCGCCAGTAGGGGGATTCTCAACATTCACTGGAATATTGAATAATATATCTGCATATGTCTCAGAAAAAGGACTCAGCACTTCGGGAATATACGATAATTGGGTAAATATTTTTAAAAATACGCTTTCGGGCGTTGTTGTAGATTCTATTTATTCAACCACCGCAACGAATGATGGTAATTGGTCTATTGATATAAATACAATTACACCCAATGCTAACCAATTTTATTTTCAGTTAATTGAAAATGTCACACCTTCTATAGCTTCAAGTATTTTCAATACAAATTCATACACTGAGGCAATGATGGGGAGTGTCATTATTGATAATAACGCCCCAGAACTTCCGAAAGTAACAAATGCTACAAATAAATTTTACCGAGATATTACGGTAATAGGTAAAGCAGAGCCCTTGTCTACCGTTAAAGCAACGCTGACTTATAATAATAATGTGTACAATTTTGATTCTTTTACAGGATCAAATGGTGTTTTTAAAATTTTAATACCCAAACAAATAAGTTCATCGGTAAATTTACCGGTCGGTACTTATACGCTTTCATTATCTGCTAGCGATAGAGCAAATAACGAAAGTAGTCCTTATTCATACAATTTTGAAATTGTTCCAGTTTTACCATTAACCATTGATTACACTGAAAAAAGTAATATAAATCAAACCGTTTTTGTTAATAGTTCTACATTAACTGCTACTTCAGGAATTGTAAATTTATCTTCATTTACAGATTTGGATTTTAATAATGTTAAGATTAATCTGAGTAAGAATTTAGTTAAAACTAAATTATTTTGGTCTGTATCAAGTGGAATAAGCATAGAAAATTTTTCTAGTACAGTTCAATATATTTCGAAAGATAATGGTACTAATTTAGTTTCATTTAATCCTTCTTATATTATTAAGATTGATGGAACACCAATCGGGTATGTTACAAATGCTAAAATTGAACTAATAAATAATGCTTACGAAATCACTTCACCTTTATCCAATGATTTTGAAATAATACCATATTTTGTATTACCTGCTTCATCTAATCAGGCAAACACGAACACTCCTTTTTTTAATATCAATTCAAATCTAAATTTCACTCGAATTGCTATTGAAAAACTATTAAATAAGTTAACATTTAATTCTAGTACTTATCAGTATAATAGTGAGATTTTATCAGACAATATTTTTTCAATTATTGCTGAAATTAGTGGAAGTGTCAATACGTTAATTGAAGCAAGAGAAATAAACTTATTGGATGTTGATGAAATTGTTCCTAATATAGATTTAGTGGTTTCTTCCATTAGTGATACGCATAGAGAGGACCGATCACCATTAGCAAGTTTTGATAATTCAGTATTTTCAGATCCTGATAAAGCTGATAAGTTTAAGATTCAGCTTGTTCGTTTTGAAACATTCCAAGGTCAAGAGCCTAGTTTATCTAATGGAAATACAGCAATTCCATTCACTTTAAATGCAGGGTTGTCTAATATAACAAATTTGTATAAAGTATTGGATTTAAATAGCCCAGTAGAACTTCAGCAAGGGACTAATACATTTACTACAAGTTATGGAGATTTTAAAATTAATATCTCAAGTACAGAATGGCCATTTAATAATGCAAATATCACAGCATCATTTCAGCCAAAAAACATCAATGAATATGATGGTGCTGAGATTTTTATAAAATTCCATTTGAAATTTGTTAGATCTGGGAATTCTGCTCCTACATCAGATCCTATTTATACGTATAAGTGGAATATTGTGGGAACAACCGATATTCCTAAAATTAGTTATGTCAATAAATTAACTAATTCAAATACAATTTACAGAGATGATGATTTTGCTATTAAGTCAAACAATTTGTCTGGAATTTCTATTCTACAAAATGCGAGTTTTGATGCTGTTGATTATTCAAAAAGTTTTACCAAATTAAAAGTTCAATTCAATGGGTTTGATCCTTTACTTAATGAAGGATTTGTTGTAGGAAATAAAATTCTTGATGTTAATAGTGTTGTTTCTAAATATACTGCCAAAATTAATAACGGCATACTTAATCTTACAGGAAACACAAATAAACTTTTAACATTAAAAATAAAAGATAAAAATAACAATCCAATTGTCACATCAAATTCAAATGCAACAGGTCTTTTTACTATCAATACAGCATTAACTCAATTGAGTGCTTATGATAAAAAAATGGATTTTTATTTGTACAAAAACAATGTCATTCAAACGGGGATTGCAATAGAAATTCAAATTCAGGTAGGTACTTATATTGAAACTTTTTCCGCAGTTTCTGACACAGAAGGTAAAGTTACAATTCAACTAGGCACTGGACAGGTTACTGCTGGAAGCATTAGTGGCATTGATTGGGCAACTAGTCCAGTGATTACAACTAAAGTTAGGGGTGGAGGAGCCGATAATATATGGAATTATACTTATCAAACAAGGGAGGCTTCTCTTTTTTTAGAACTACCTTATGAAGAAATTGATGCTAGAAACAATATTACCTACAGTACGCTAAAATGTTATTTTAATCAAGAAATACAACAACCCTTATATAAGATTAATGCATCTGGTTATGGTTTTGTAGTATTAAGTAAAAATACGCCATCAGGTACTACAAGCGATAGTGAAGCAGTTACAGAACTAGTTTTCCCTTCTAAAATTTCGAGAAGTGAATTAGAGAGTTTCCTTAATAATTTACAATATGATATTAAATATGCAGGACAAAATGTTTTAACCTCTGGTTTAAGAACGATTAAATTTCTACAAATTCAAAAAGAAGCCACAGATAGATTTAAAAATAATCAATTGAGGTATTTTGATTTAACAGATAATTTTTACATAAATGTTGAAGGAAACGCAGAAGCTTATTTTGAAAATAGAGGTCCTAAAAGTTTAACAATTGGTGGAACTACATGGAATGGAACTACTCCATTTAATTTGTTTCCTTCTTTTAGAATAGATTTAAATCCACTGCCAAGTAATCTTCAAAATTGGAATTTAAAAATAAATCCATCTGTTGATATTGTATCAACAGATGTGTATACTTTCAAAGACACTCAATTCACTTTAGATGAATTATCACAATCACTAAAATACAATAGTCAAACTATAGGCACTTTTATAAAAAATGCTGACTTTATAAATTTTACATTTAACCAAAATGCTACAGTTGCAATTGTGGAAAACATGATGAAATCATTCGGATATTATTCTACAAACCAGGATCCGGCTGAATATTCATGCATTATAAATTTGTCGCTTAATCATCCTACTGATCAAAATATTTTTGTAGAGGGAGTTAAAATATTTTTTGTTTTCCCAGAAAATGATGCTCCTAAAATGTCTTTTGTAAGTCAAAATAAGTCTTATGCCTCAGGTCAGAAAACTACAACAGGATACACTTCAGTTGATTTATTTAAAGTTGCAGGACAAAATGGTAGCTTAAACGATTTAGATATAGAATTAGATCCAATAGAATCCTCCCAAATTATTAGTTCAATTAAGTTTAAAATTAATGCCTCTAATGCTTGGTTAAACTATACGGAAAGCAATTATTCACAGCCTGCAGAATTTTTTAAAATTGGTGGTGTGGAATATAGGCTTGTTACACAAAGTTTTACACAGAATGGATTCGATTTTTCATTTACACTCAATGGAAATGAACTATCAGTAGTGATAACCAATCCAGAAAATAAATCAAAAACAGATTTATTAAGTTTGATTAAAGGGATCCAGTATATTAACAAAGCTCCTTCGACAGCATCACCCAATCCTACCAGAACTATTACCTTCTTTGAGGTTAAAGATGATGGACCTCAAGATGATGTATCATTGATTAATCCTCCGGGGAATGTCAATACTACGACTTATACTGGAAGCAATGGATTGAATAAAATCGTAATTACACTCGATCCACAGGCAAAGGTGAATGTACCACCTACCCTTTTAAAATTTGCTCCTTTAGACAATCCAACAATTCAACATGAAGCAAATCGTGATGTTTCGAATTCCCTATTTACAAGTTTGCAAGTCAATGGTGGTTTTGAAGAACCAACTGATTATGTTGAATCCATTACGTTTTCGATTACTGGTATAAAAGATGCTGGTAATGAGTTCTTGTATTTAGGTACTACTGCCTTGAATTTATCAACCACTAGAAGCGGAACGGTAACCTATGGCAGCTCTTCTACTACAGTGGCCTATAACCTAGTTGCAGTGAATGCTTCCTCTGCAACGTTGACTTTAACCAAACGGCTTTTAAATTACAGTAGTACGAATACATCTGATAACAATTATGGTGATTTAGTAGGGTTGATCAAGTACAAGCACACCAGTGAAACACCTACGGTAGGAATAAGAGAGGTAGCACTTACCGGTATTTCAGATGGGGAATTAACAACCTCGGGAACAGATTTGGTTGCAGGAATTCCCAATCCTCCTGCATCCGTTTCTACTGCTGTTCGTATTAATGTGATTACTCCGACGGCATTGGCTGCTTCAATAACCTGGGGAGACAATTACAACCTATCCTTGGCTGAAGGTGCAACTTCAGCTCAATTGTCTATTGCACTGAATGGAACCTTCACTCCAATCACCCCATTCACCGAATCTTCTACGAGTTATGATTTGTATCAAATTTTAATTCCAAATCGCTTTGAATTTGTGGACATTTCAAACGCCTCTAGGTTCTTTTTAGCTACCAATTCAAACTATCCTGATTTAGTAAGCAAAGCAACAGGAAAGGATGCCTATTACCTAAAAATACCTGCTGGTCAAGCCATCACTGAAACGATAACCTTCAAATTAAAAGTGAAGGAAGATCAACTCATCAATACAGTGAATTCTGCAACTCTTGAGGTGAAACAATTGACGGGTATCACTACACAAGATGTTGCTGGAAGCACACTTACCAACTATAATTTTTACAATGCGCAGCCAAATTATGTATTGAAGGGATTGTCTGTCAGTGCTACAGATAACGATACTCCAACACTGACACTTAGTCCATCATCTACTACCGTATATGAAGGGGAATCGGGTAAAGTAGTCAATGCTGGATTGAATATATTCCCTGTTGTATCTTCTGGAGGGGCAGAAGTAGTTAAGATTTTAGTAGAAAGGGTAACTGCAACAGGTACATCCGATACTGATGCTACTGAAATCAGCGGGTTTCCAGCATCATTTTACCTTTCCAAATTAAGGTCAGGTGCGGATTTTGTAACAAGCCTATCCAAAAATATCACTTTTAATTCATTGCTGGATAATACGGCAGATGGTAATCAAACCGTTTATTTGAAATTTACAGTAGAGAAGACCTATGGAGTCAACAGCATACCTGCAACTCCTCCAAACCCTCCTGTTGCTATCAATATAGAAGATCCGTCGACCTACACGTTAACCGAAGGATCAACCACTGCTTTTACTGGGCTGACCCAAACTGCCACGATTGTAGTTAAAGATGTAGACGTGCCTTTGATTTTACCAGAAGGGAATGTGGTCAGTAAAAACATCGATGAGGGCACTAGCCAAAATTTTAAAATTTACTTGAATGATACGCCCAAAGCAATTACCGTTACTAACAACGATCCTTCGTTATTTGAAGTAACTCAAACGAGTCTTTCCTTTCCTGGAACTGGACTTGCGAATGGGATTAACTTGACTGTAAAGGCTATTGACAATTCGGGTTTTGGAAACTTCACAGGGACCATAACTTTGTCGGATCCAACAAACTTTTATGCACAACCTTTAATTTTAAATGTTACAGGCATTGATAACGATGCCAAAGTAGTTATTTCTCCAATTACTTTTCCAACAGGTTTAACTTGGACTGGTTCAAATACAGTAACTTTTACTGTAAAGTTAGCATCCAACCCAACGGAAAACGTAACCGTTAATTTGTCTGTCCCTGCTTATGTAATTCCAAATCCCCCAGGATCAGGTTTTCCTGGCGAAAGTGCAATGTACCCCATCAAGCTGGGAACTACACAAAATTTAAGTTTACAATTTACCCCTGCTAATGGAACTACAGCGCAGACGGTAACTGCATCTATGTATTTGATGGGTACCAATGGGAATTCATTGGCTTCAATGGCAGGAACTTTTAATTCTGCTATTGGAGCACTTACGTCACAAGCTATATCCATAAGTACAAATGCCTCCACAGATGCTGTTTATAAGGCCTTGCCTGCAACTACTTATCCCTACTCAATTGCACAAAGTGGAGGGTCTTCTAGTGGACCACCGAGTGGAGGTGGTGGCCCTTCATCCTCTGGTACAACGCAATTCCAAAATTCATGGGGTTGCATCCTCCAAAGTGGGGAGGATGCTACAGATGGTAGAGTGTTTTTACGTCCTTCTGGAGGTCCACCTGCTGGTTCCGGGGCGACCTATACTGTGATTTATTCCCTAGCGGGGGGAACTACCCAAGAATATTCAGTTACAGACACTAGAGCAAGTGGGTCGACTAGTCCGTTGCAGTTCACGATACCTGCTTCGTTCTTACAAGGTTTAACTGTTGCAAACTATCCCAATGGAGTAAAGTTTGAGTTTAAGGCTTCTCTAAGTGGAAACAGTATAAGTTTCGGTAGCTCGTCTTTTTCAATTGATAGAACTCAAGCAGCTGGATCAAATAACGACGTCGGTTCATCCCTTTGTCCAATTACACCTGCGCCCTCCGGTACAACTCCTCCCTCAGGAAGTGTAAATAACCTGGTCATGGGGGCGCCACATAGTTGGACTACTATTTTGACAGGTGGAACCGATAATATCTTAGATAATTGTGAAGCTTTAGTAGACGGCACGCTCAAATTTTTAGTGGATCTGTCTAGTTTAACAGGCATTACCGATGTCACCCAGGCTTACTTGAAAATGTCGCTTGGTGGTTCCAGTGCCTTGTTTTCAGCATCCAATACAGCAGCTCCTTTCCCAGGAGCCCCCCCTTCAGTGAGATTATTTTCAATAAATGTACCTTCAAACTTATTACAATCACTGGTAATCCAATCAAGTCCTGTTACACTACCTACGATCTATATCAAACAGGGAGCGCAATCAAGCGATGGATCGAATTCACCAAAAGGTTCATTTACACATGCGTTGTCCGTAGATAATACGAAAACTTGTTCATCCTCTTCTCCGGCTTCTCCAACAATCTCTACGGCATCAACAACCACTGTCACAGGTACTGCAGTGGCGGGAAGTACGGTAACTATTTATGCTGCAAATGGTACTACAATTTTAGGTACTGCTACTGCAGGTTCTGATGGTAGTTATACCGTAACTTTATCTCCTTCACAACCTGCAGGAGCCACAATATCTGCTACCGCGACGGTTGGGGCAAATGCATCTGCTCCTACAACGGGGACAATAAGTGCTCCGCTGCAAGTCCTTTCATTTGGTGCTGCAGATCAATTGACCATCGATGAATTAGCCACGAGCATACCTTTCTCTACGTTACAACTTTCAGATGCCACGGCAACTGTTTCTATAACAGGAGGAAGTAGTGCGTCCTTGTTCAGCGTGGGTACCGATAAATTAACCATGACTAATCCAAGGCGCTTGAATAAAATGTTAGAACAAAATGACTTGTCACTTACGCTAACCTTATCCAAGGCAGGATTAGCTTCAGTTAGTAAGACGTTTACTATTTCTCTAAGAGAGATTGAAGATGGGGATGGCATCCCTGCTGTCATTGAAAAACTAGCCCTATCGAAAGGTGTAGGTTTAGACAACTTAGATGGGGATGAGCTCCCGGATCGATTGCAGGCCAGTATTTCGCATACACCTTTTGGATTAAAAACACTTTTTGACAAAGCTAGTGCCTATGGCTCAAGTCAATCCAATCCTGCACCTACGGCCGGAGAAATGGCAGTCATTTGGATTGGGAAGAAAGATGCTGGGAATAAACCCGACCCGAATGCGAAATTGATAGGTCTCAACATGCGCGCTAAGCCCACTAATTTGAGTAAGGGTTTTCAGTTTGGATCAGATATCATGGAGTTTTCTGCTGGTCCCGAAGGAGCTACTGCCATTGCGGACGTAGATCCTACTAGAGATAGCACGCAAGTACGTTTCTTTATGGAATTTGGTACTCCGCTAGAAGGAAATACCTATTTTAAAGAAAAATCAGATGGTACATGGGTTCCATTTATGGCATCTGGAAATTCAGATGGAGCGGTCTTGACGGTCAATGGAGACGGTAAAATTACAGCTATCCAGATTACCATCACGGATAATTCAGAATGGGATAGCAATCCTACACTTGGTGTGATTAGCGATCCAGGTGCTACTGGTACTGCCGTCACTGAATTGACTGCTCCTAATACCAATTACAACATTGCCTCAGGATCTCCAATCGTATTTAGCGGAACGGGAACCTCCGGAGATGTATTGAAAATTGAGTTTAACTCTGATAGATTTTACAACGGGGTAGTGGCTTCAAACGGAACTTGGTCAATTTCTGAAAACGTTGCGGAATGTCTGTCAAGTGAAACTGTTGTAAGTGTCCTAGATGATCCAAACAATTCAGGGCAAAAATTATATGTATTTGATCACCCTGCATCGCAAAAGGCATTTTACTATTTAGGAAAAGGTACGTATACCTTTAAAGCTGTACCTGCAGCTTATCCAATAGGATTTATTGTCGATGCCCTAGATGCCGAAGTTACCTCAGGCACATTAGCTGGTACCCGAACCATAAATTCGGTAACTTATAATTTCTACAGTGGAGATGTAGTGCTCCAGGTGAAAAGAAACTTTACTACACTTAGCTATGAATCCTTATCCAATGGAACACTTGGTGGGACGAATAAATTTAAGTTTAACGATGCATGTTCTAGACTGTCAGATGGAACCTATACCCCTACAGTCACTGCACTAAATACAAACACCCAGGCCACGGCTACGGTAACACCTACCTACGTCATTGACAGAACCGCTCCAAGGGTAGCATTGAGTGCTTCTGATAACGATTCGGATCAGAAATACAAGTCTGGAGATGTAATAACCTTGAAAGCGGTTTTCACGGAGTCGATGAAATCTACTCCTACATTTGCTATAGATGCCATTGGGAACGATAGCTATGATCAGGTTAATTTAACTGCTACACAAGATACGGATGCGGCTACTTGGGTTTACCTATGGACCGTACCTTCGGGTTTTACAGGTTCAATTCAGGTAACGGTTGCTGGAAGCGATTTAGTAGATAATCCGTATACCGATACAGATGTTCTTACGCTAACCATTGATGGTACTGCACCGCAAATCACTGTGAATACCTCGATAACAATTAATGAAAATACAACAGCCGTGCAGACCTTTACTGGCAGTGAAACAGTTACCTGGTCCATATCAGGAGGGGATTCGAATAAATTTAGTATCGATTCTTCCACAGGTGCCTTAATTTTTACTACGGCTCCAGATTATGAAATTCCAGTAGACGCTAATGCAGATAACATCTATACGATGACGTTAACAGCCACAGATGCAGTAGGCAACGTGCGCTCACAAAACATTACTGTTACTATTTTGGATGTGGATGAATCAGCACCTGATACTACTGCTCCAAGTGCTCCAGTAGTTACTTCACAAACTACCAATAATACAACGCCAACGGTATCTGGAACAGCAGAAGCTGGAAGTTTAGTAAGTGTAGTAATCAATGGAACGACTTATACTACAACAGCGAACTCAAGTGGTAGCTGGAGTATCACAACTACAACTTTAGCATCGGGGACTTACAGTGTTACAGCAACTGCTACGGACGCTGCAGGAAATGTATCACCTGTTGGAATAGGAAGTATAACGGTAGACGATGTTGCCCCAACGGTAGTGTTGACGCATAGTGGATCGGATTTACTTGTACGTGATGCAGATACAGAGACGATAACGGCGACCTTTAGCGAGGCGATGACCTCTACACCAACAATCACGTTAACCTTAAGTAATGGTGCGAGCATAACCGCTGCACCTCTAAGTGGAAGCGGAACTACCTGGACGTATGCATGGAATGTACCAGCGGGAAGTGATGGTACAGCGACAGTTACGGTAGCGGGAACAGATCTAGCAGGCAATGCGTATAGTGGTACCACGAATTTAGTATTTACGATAGACAATACGGCCCCATCAGCGCCTGTAGTAAATAATCAGACAACGAATAATGTAACACCAACTATAACGGGCACTGCTGAAGCAAACTCTATAGTAACAGTAAGTGTAAATGGGTCAACGTATACGACAACTGCTGATGGCTCAGGAAACTGGAGTATAACCACAGCGACATTACCATCAGGTACGTATAGTGTTACAGTAACCTCTACAGATGCTGCAGGAAACACATCATCACCAACTACGGGTAGTGTAACGGTAGATACATCAGCACCGAATGCACCAACAGTAGGAACGATCACTGCAACAAATGATGTAACACCAACTATAACGGGCACTGCTGAAGCAAACTCTATAGTAACAGTAAG
>CAZOHD010000013.1:0-249 GCA_964579885.1 uncultured Sediminibacterium sp. | reverse complement strand
CAAATGATGTAACACCAACTATAACGGGCACTGCTGAAGCAAACTCTATAGTAACGGTAAGTGTAAATGGGTCAACCTATACCACTACTGCTGATGGATCAGGCACATGGAGTATTACTTCAAGTAATTTGGCTTCAGGAACATATAGTGTAACAGCTACAGCAACGGATGCTGCAGGTAATGTATCCCCAGTAGGTACAGGTACTGTGACGGTAGATACAATTCCACCAGTAGTGTATGAAACAGGTA
>CAZOHD010000012.1:0-15830 GCA_964579885.1 uncultured Sediminibacterium sp. | reverse complement strand
AGCACCAGCAAAAAAAGCAGCACCAGCTAAAAAAGCGGCTCCTGCAAAAGCACCAGCTAAGAAAGCAGCACCAGCTAAGAAAGCAGCTCCTGCAAAAGCACCTGCTAAGCAAGTTGCAGCTCCAGCTAAGAAAGCAGCACCAGTAAAAGTGGCTGCGGCTCCTGCAAAGAAAGCGGCACCAGCTAAAGCACCTGCTAAGCCGGTTGCGAAAGCACCAGTTAAACCAGTTGTAGCTCCAAAGCCGGTTGAGAAATATGTACCTCCTGCAAAACCAGTACCTGTAATCCCTACACCACCAGTTAAACCTGTTCGTAAGGCTGCAGAACCAATCAAGGATATTAAAGTTCCAAAGATCAATGCTAAGAGCAGTGTTCCTTATCAGCCTGGGTATGTACCTATGGAAAAAAGAAAGGAAGTTGAGAGATCAACAGAGACATTAGTGAAATATTCTGATGCTGAATTAGCAGAATTTAGAGAATTAATTACAAAGAAATTAGATGCTGCTAAGAAAGAATTAGTCTACTTGCAAGGATTAATTACACGTAAGGATGAAATGGGTGGTGACAATGATGATGCAAGATACATGACTATGGAAGATGGTAGCGTGAGTATGGAAAGAGAGCAAATGGGTCAAATGGCTAGTCGTCAAATCACTTTCATCGATCATTTAGAGAAAGCTTTAATGCGAATAGAAAATAAAACATACGGTATTTGTAGAGTAACAGGTCTTTTAATTGATAAAGCACGTTTACGTGCTGTTCCTCATGCAACATTGAGCTTGGAAGCAAAATTAGGGTATGTTAAAAATAGCAACGACCAATAATCATGTAGAATGTGCTAATACTTATAATAGCGATATTAAAAAACCCGATCATTGATCGGGTTTTTTGTTGGATATCTTTTTATTAACGTAATAATTATTTTTTGAATTATTTCACTTCTTGCATCTCAATCAACTTCTTATAGTAGCCGCCTTGAGCAAGAAGAGTATCATGGTTGCCTCTTTCAACAATATATCCTTTTTGCAATACAATGATCTCGTCTGCATGTCTGATGGTTGATAAGCGATGGGCAATGACAATAGATGTTCTGTTTTGCATCATATTGTTAATCGCATCTTGAACTAACCTTTCACTCTCAGTGTCTAATGCAGAGGTAGCTTCGTCTAAAATTAAGATTGGTGGATTTTTTAACACTGCTCTAGCAATGGTTAATCGTTGGCGTTCACCACCACTAAGTTTGCTGCCACGATCTCCAATCATGGATTCGAATCCGCCTTCTTTTTTAATAATAAAATCATAGGCGTTCGCAATCTTAGCAGCAGCAATAATTTCTTCCATACTAGCTTCAGGTTTACCTAATGCAATATTTGCTGCTATTGTATCATTAAACAAGATAGGTTCCTGTGTAACAATACTAATAAGTTGTCTTAAACTATGTAAGCTATAGTCTTTAATATTTTTTCCATCGATCCATAAATTACCTGTAGTTACATCGTGGAATCTTGGTACTAAATCTGCAAGGGTGCTCTTACCCGCACCTGAAGAACCAACTAATGCAACCGTGGTTCCTTTTTTGATTGTTAAATTAATATCATTTAAAATACTTGCATCTTGATAAGCAAATCCTACCTGATCAAATTGAATGGTATCATTAAAGCCGTTTAATTGTAATGGACTTTTTGATTCTTCTACTGTGTTTGGTGCTTCTAAAATTTCATTTAATCTATCCAAAGTTGCAGTCCCTCTGTTTACGTTGTAAACCGCTTGTGATAAGGCTTTTGCAGGATTTATGATTTGTGAAAATAAAGCTACATATGTGATAAATGAACCCGGAGATAAGATGTCTCCGCTTAGTACAAGTTTACCACCAAACCAAAGTACCCCACATAGGATGGATACTCCAAGAAATTCAGATACAGGCGATGCAAGGTCCCGACGGTTTAGAATTCTATTTTTTAAATTAAAAATATCTTCTACCAATCCGTAAAATTGTCCTTTTACTTTTCCTTCTGCATTGAATGCTTTAATGATTCTAAGACCTGTTAAAGTCTCTTCCATTTGACTTAATATCTCGCCCCACTTTACTTGCGCACTATTCGTATGCTTTTTTAAACTACGCCCAATTCTGCCTACTATAAAACCTGCTAAAGGCAATAATACAAATACGAATAAAGTTAATTTGGCACTAATTAAGAATAAGAAAATTAAAATACCAATAATGGTAAGTGGCTCTTTAATTAATCCTTCTAATGCACTAATGACGGAGCTTTCTAATTCTGCAATATCATTGGAAGCCCTGCTTAAAATATCACCTTTTCTTTTTTCTGTAAAATACCCAACAGGTAATTGTAAAATTTTATCGTACAATAATTTGGAGTATTTCTTAGTGACCATATTTCTTATTGGTGCTAAAAAATAAAAAGCGAGGTATAGAAATAGGTTCTTAAAAAAGATGGAAACAATGATGAAAAGGCAAATCCACCCCAATGCATAAGCTTTTCCGTTTGTCTTAATAATGTCTTGTAGGAATTGATAAATCACATCTTTTATGTTCGATGTATCAGTAACAGACACTGGAGCAAGGCTTGCAAAAGCACTATTTCCAAAGATGAGGTCTAGGAAGGGGGTTAGCATTCCTAGTGAAAACAAGCTAAAAAGGATTGATAACAAGATAAACAGACCGTACCAGCCCATATAGGTCTTGTATTCCTTGATATAACTTACAATGCGAAAAAATTTCTTCATAATTAAAACTATTCCCTCAGAATAATCAGCAAAGTAACTAATTTTACAGCGAATCAACGACTTTGATTATATGGAAGAGGGTAAAAGACAGAAACAAGTGGCTGGTGCGATTCAAAGCACTATGAATGATATTTTTCTAAAATTGGGCTTGAACCATTTGCAAGGCGGGATGATATCCATCTCTTCTGTGAAAGTGACCCCAGATTTACTAGAAGCTAGAATTTATTTGAGTTTATTTCAGGTGGCTGACCAGCAAGCCTGCTTTAAGATGATTGAATCAAAGCAGTGGGAAGTCAAAAAGCACTTGCAAGAAGCCATGAAACATCAATTAAGACGTATTCCGGTATTGCATTTTTATTTAGACGATACTTTGGATTACGTATTTAAAATGGAAGAGATCTTAAAAAATCTATAAGTTGCATTTTCTATTTGCTTGGCGTTATTTTAGGGGGAAATACTCCTTTCAGGCAATCCAGTTAATTGCATGGGTAAGTGTTTTTGCGATTGCAATTGGTACTGCCGCATTGTTAACTATACTTAGTATCTCAAATGGCTTTTCAGAAATTGTAAAGGGATTGTATGCTGATTTTTATGCGGACTTGCGTGTCGTTCCAAAGACAGCAAAATTTGTTGAAATTTCAAAAGAGCAATTAAATAGTATTCAAAAAATTGCTGGAGTAAACTATGTCAGTGGTGTTGTAGAAAACAAAGCGATCTTAACGCATAATGAACAACAAGCGGTCGTGTTTGTGAAAGGGGTAGCTACTAATTATGAGCACATTAATAAAGTAAACCAATATTTAAAGAGAGGGGATTTTTCTCTAGGTACAATTGATACGCCTAAATTAGTGCTAGGTATTGGTGTAGAGGAGCAATTGTCTCTTTTTAATACAGCACTTGGTGATAGTTTAGAATTAATTGCAATGGGTCGTTCAGGTAAATCACTGCAATCTCTAGATCAGCTGAATCACTTATTCGCAGTGCAGTCTGGCGCTTTTTCAGTCCAGCAGGAATTTGATGCACAGTATGTTTTTACATCTAACCAATTTGCACAGTATTTATTTGATTTAGATAGCAATCAATATTCTGGAATAGAATTATCGATTGACCTAGCGCAAGAAAATACAATCAAAGAAAAAATACAATCTATTCTTGGTGCTAATTTTTTACTGCAAAACAAATACCAGCAAAATGCGGACTTATATAAAATTATGCAAGTAGAAAAATGGATCATCTTCGCAATCCTTGCCTTGATTATGGTGATCGCATCCTTTAACTTAGTAGGCGCTTTAACAATGATGGTTTTAGAAAAACAAAAAGACATTCATGTTTTACATGCGATGGGTGCTAATGCTGGAACAATTCAAAAAATATTTTTAAGCTTGTCCATCGTGATGTCTATGACAGGCGCATTGATTGGAGGACTCTTTGCATCTATTTTGATTTTTTTACAGTCTAAGTTTCACTTCATCCAATTGCAAGGTGCAAGTTTTGTGATTGACTATTATCCGGTAAAAGCCTTGTGGACGGATTATCTGGCGGTATGCGGATTGGTTATAATTATAGCTATCATCGCCGGCTGGATTCCAGCGAGAAAAGCAGGTGCTAGAGTTTTTGAAAAAATTGGATAACCTAACTACTACCTATGTAGGAAACAAAAAAGGGGAAGCACGCTTCCCCTTTTTATATAATTTTATTAAGCATTAATAATCTCCTAAAGTCATTTCTAATTGTCCTAAGGCGTTTTCTAATTGTGCATCATTGGGAGCAATACCATGCCATTCGTGACCTGTCTCCATAAAATCAACGCCTTTGCCCATCACAGTTTTCATTAAAATAACAATTGGTTTTCCTTGTCCAGTTAATGTTTTTGCATGTTCAAGTGTAGCAACAATTTCTTCCATATTATGCCCATCCATATGTAACACAGTCCAATGGAATGCTTTGAATTTTTCCTCTAAATTATCAAGATTCAACACTTTGCTTAAAGGGCCATCAATTTGTTGTCCATTAACATCTATAGTTGCAATATAGTTGTCAACTTTGTTATGTGCAGCAAACATGATTGCTTCCCAGTTTTGTCCTTCTTGTAATTCCCCATCTCCGTGTAATGAATAAATGATACGATCGTCATTGTTATATTTCTTTGCTAATGCTGCACCAATTGCAACACTCATTCCCTGACCCAGAGAGCCACTTGCGATTCTAATTCCAGGCAAATGCTCGTGTGTTGTAGGGTGGCCTTGTAAGCGAGAGTTGATCATTCTAAATGTCGATAATTCTTTCACATCAAAATAACCTGATCTAGCTAACACTGAATAAAATACAGGTGAAATATGTCCGTTGGATAGGAAGAAAAGATCTTCACCTTTTCCATCCATATTAAATGAAGGATCGTGCTTCAACACTTTGAAATAAAGCGCTGTTAAAAAATCTGTACATCCTAAAGAGCCACCTGGGTGACCACTTTGTTGTGCATGTACCATTCTTACGATATCTCTTCTTACTTGTGAAGCTGTTTTAATTAATTCCGCAGTTGACATAATATTGTTTTAACGATATAGACAAAGATAGAAAAATTAGCACCACAAAAAAAGGTCAGGGAAGAATACAAAGGATTTATTAGCTTTGTCTACGCAAAACATTGAATTATGTCCGAAGAATTATCGAAAATTAGTACAGAAGCAGAAAATGGCATGAAAAAGGCCATCAATCACTTAGAAATAGAATTATCTAAGATTAGAGCCGGTAAAGCGACACCTTCAATTTTAGAGGGAGTGAATGTGGATTATTATGGGGCTCCAACTCCAATAAGTCAAGTAGCTAATGTGCAAGTATTGGATGCAAGAACAATCAGCATTCAACCTTGGGAGAAGAACATGTTGGCTTTAATAGAAAGAGCTATCATGGGTGCAAATATTGGTATCACACCACAGAATGACGGTGTTAATATTCGTTTGTTCATGCCTCCTTTGACAGAAGAACGAAGAAGGGAGATGGTGAAAAAAGCAAGTGGAGAAGGGGAGCAAAGTAAGGTGGCGATTCGTAATATTAGAAGAGATCATATTGAGCAGGTAAAGAAATTACAAAAGGAGGGAACTAGCGAAGATATTTGTAAGGGGGCAGAAGATGCAATACAGGCATTAACGGACAAGCATATTGCACAAGTGGAGAAACATTTGGAAGCAAAAGAAAAAGAAATCATGACCGTTTAATTGGACCCTATTAATATTTTATCCAAAAGACCTTCAAATTTATTGAGGGTCTTTTTGTTTTAAGAAAGGAATAAAATTCAAATTGCCCCTATTTACAATATATACCCCAAACAAAATAACACCAAGGCAAAAGATTTGCAAAGGAGACAATGATTCACCAAATCCAATGCCCCATGCAACTGCTACAACTGGGATACCATAAGTTACAAGTGACCCAAATAGAATCCCCGCTTTTTTAACTAGGTAATAAAATAGGATAGATGCCATGGAAGTACCTATCATGCCCAAAACGCCACCTGCTATTGTGCTATGCAATACAACCGGATTGCTGAAATCTTTATTAAAAAAATCGGTGAAATACAATACAGTGGCACTTGGTATAATTAAAAAAGAAAATGCAACGGATGCAATTTGTATCGAGCCAATCTCTTTCAAATACCTTCCCACAGTATGCACATTGATACCATACATAATTGTAGCAACCAGGACAAGGCTTGCATAGGAAAGGTGTTCAAAATGCACTTCTTTTCCAGCTAACATTAAACATGCTAAACCAATAAATCCAATCAAAATTCCTAGTAGTTTAATCGCACTTGTTTGTACTTTATAAAAAACCAAACCAACAATAATGGTAAAAAGTGGTGTCAATGAATTTAAGATACCTGCTAATGCACTATCGATTCGGGTTTCTGCAATACAAAAAAGGTAGGCTGGAATAAAGTTGCCAACGAGTCCAGATATAATAACCAGGCCCATTTTGTCCTTTGGGATTTTCTTAAATGCTTGAATGGCAAAAGGCAATAAAACTAATCCGGCAGAGAGCATTCTCAGTGAAGCAACTTGGTAGGCATTAAATGCTTTTAAACCTTCTTTCATTAGAATAAATGAGCTACCCCATACAATCGATAATAAGGCAAATACAAGCCAATTAGTCCACTTTTGTTGCATCCGTGCTGGTTTTGAACAAAGATGCCTCATTTTGTCTAAAAAATGGATAAATATCACTTTCTTTGCAGAGATGAATCAGCATACAAATTATTCGATTAAAGTAGACCAATTTGAAGGTCCTTTTGACCTTTTATTATTCTTTATTGAGCGTGACGAGATGGATATATACAATATCCAAATTACGAAGATCATTAAGGATTTCTTGGAATTTATTCATGCACAAGACAAGCTAAACATTGAATTGAGTAGTGAGTTCATATTATTCGTTTCTACTTTGATGCGTATAAAAGCAAAATTATTATTGCCAAGAAAAGAGATTGATGCAGCAGGAAATGAAATTGATCCAAGACAAGAATTAATCGACAAGATTTTAGAATATAAAAAGTACAAAGAAGCTGCGGTTCAAATGGCCGACTTAGAAGCTATGAGGATGTTGATGTTGAAGCGAGGTAATATTCAAAAAGAAATGTCATTGGTTGGCGAAGAAGCAGCTGAAGGAACAGAGTTACAAACAGTGACTTTATTCAAATTGATGAAGGCTTTTGAGAAAGTGATGACCCGTGTTCAAGAACGTCAAAACAAACCAGTACACACTGTAGTTCGTTATAATTATACCATGGAAGGCAGTAGAACACATATACTGACAATGGTGAAAGAGGCGCAAACAGTGGCTTTTGAGAAAGTGTTTGACATTTGCGAAGACCGAGTGCACGCCTTGTTCTTATTCCTGTCTATATTAGAATTGGCTCAACAAAAGTATATGCGCTTAATGGTTGGTGAAGGACGCAATAACTTCATCATCGAATGGAATGAAAATAGAGAAGATGACTTAGAGCCTGGTTATATTGAGCCAACGGATGCTTATGAGACAAAATTTGACCAGACTTCATTTGGTGATGCACCAGAAGAAGAAGGTGATTTTGACCCTAGCTTAAACTAAGCTATCCTTCTACTAAAACAGATTTTCCTAAAAGACTTTTTACTGCGTTTGCAATTGCTAATGCATCGTAATGGCATTCTTGTTGTAACTCTTTAATGGAGCCATGTTCAACAATACTATCAGGTATTCCTAAAATGCGCACTTGACTTTTGTAATTGTGTGCATTCATGAATTCAAGTACTGCTGATCCTAATCCTCCTACAACTGTTGCGTCCTCTACCGTCACTACTAGTTCATAGTTCTGGAAAACTTCATGTAATAAATCCTCATCAATAGGTTTCACAAAACGCATATCATAATGAGCAGGATCTATGCCTTCTAATTTTAAATTACGAATAGCTGTTTGAGCATTATTACCAGGATGTCCGAATGTTAAAATTGCCACATCCTTTCCTTCTTTTAATCTACGTCCTTGTCCAATCTTCATTTGTTCAAAAGGCTTTCTCCATTCTACCATTACACCTTCGCCTCTTGGGTATCTAATTACAAATGGCAGATCAGTAGAAGGTAGTTGAGCCGTATACATCATGTTCCTTAATTCTTGCTCATTCATTGGAGCAGAAATAATCAAGTTAGGGATACATCTAAAAAAGGCAATATCATAACAACCGTGGTGTGTTGGTCCATCTTCGCCAACTAATCCAGCGCGGTCTAAACAAAATACAACTGGTAATTTCTGTAATGCAACATCATGAATCACTTGATCATAAGCGCGCTGCATGAAAGAAGAATAAATATTACAAAAAGCTTTCACGCCTTGTGTAGCAAGACCAGCACTCAAAGTCACCGCATGTTGTTCGCAAATACCTACGTCAAAAGCACGGTCAGGCATCGCTTCCATCATGAATTTCATTGAGGAACCACTTGGCATTGCAGGTGTGACACCCATAATCATTGGGTTCGTTTCTGCTAATTCCAACAAAGTCAATCCAAATACATCTTGGTATTTTGGAGGCTGAGGTGTTTCAATTTTTTTCTTAATGATTTCCCCGGTCATTTTATCAAACAAGCCCGGCGCATGCCATTTGGTTTGATCTTTTTCTGCTAATTCATAGCCTTTACCTTTGACAGTTAGGATATGTAAAATTTTTGGACCAGGTATTTCTCTTAAATCTCTTAATGTGTCTACTAAATTGGTGATATTATGGCCGTCAATTGGACCAAAATAACGTAGTTGTAAGGCTTCAAATAAGTTACTACTTTTTGAAACCATTCCTTTCAAACCTGCTTCCACTTTAGATGCCATCTCTCTGGTAAATGTTTTACCAATAGGCAATTTGCCCATCAACTCCCACAATTCATCTCTGAATTTATTATAGGTTGGAGAAGTGCTAATATCTGTTAAATATTCTTTAAGTGCACCCACATTTGGGTCGATACTCATACAATTGTCATTCAATATAATCAGCATGTCACTATCCGCAACACCTGCATGGTTCATTGCTTCGAATGCCATTCCCGCAGTCATGGATCCGTCACCAATGATGGCAACTGATTTTCTATTTTCCCCTTTGTATTTGGCTGCCATAGACATGCCCAATGCAGCAGAAATAGAAGTAGAAGAGTGGCCTACACCAAAAGTATCATAAGGGCTTTCACTTCTTTTAGGGAAGCCACTTAAGCCTTTGTATTTTCTGTTTGTAACAAATTCATCACGACGACCAGTTAAAATTTTATGCCCGTAAGCCTGATGTCCCACATCCCATACAAGTTGGTCATAAGGTGTATTGTAAACATAATGCAATGCCACACTGAGTTCTACTACGCCAAGGCTAGCAGCAAAGTGCCCGCCATGCACACTCACAATGTCGATGATATACTGGCGTAATTCATCACATACTTGGTGTAGTTTTTCCCTTGAAACCTTTTTAAGGTCATCAGGGTTGTCAATGTTTTTTAATAAAGGACCGGCCTCAATCAGCATGCTCTGTTTTTTGTATTGTAAAAGTAAGTTAATAACAGAAATATAGGCCAAAAGTTTAATGTTATTTAGACTTGCCGATGAAACAACAATTTGACCACATATCCAATTTATTCGCAGGCTAAGGGGTTAATTTTTGTAAATTCGTGGTACATGAATAAAAATACTCGCAATTTCTTGATATGTCAATTTGCCGGCTGGTTATCCTACGCCTTGACAGTTGTCTTTTTTGCCTATTTATTAGAAAAGCAGTTAAGCGATATTTTTCTTAAGAGAATTATTTTAACAGTTGTATTTGGAATCATTTCTACATCACTATTAAGGTACACCATTATATCTAATCAGCTAAGACCACCAACGGCTTCAAAACATTGGTGGAAAATGCTTGTGCTAGTGATTGTAACAATTTTAATTTTCGCGCTCGTTGTTGGGTCATTAATCGAAGTATTTAGGTTATTCGATGTAAGAAATAGCGCACAGGAATTAAGTAAAAATCAATTTGTTTTTTCTTACAGCGATATTATTCAAAACTGGAACGGAGAACGTGTGGCTAAGCGATTTTTGTTCAGCCTGATATTTGACACGCCTATATTTTTCGTATGGATTTCAATATACATTTTGTGGCACTATATTGAGTTCACCAATTTACAGGCGATCAATAAAGTAAAACTTGAAAAAATCATTAAAGAGCTTGAGCTTAAGACTATCAAGTCTCAAATTAATCCACACTTTATTTTTAATGCCTTAAATAGTATACGTGCGCTTGTTGATGAAGACCCAAAACGTTCTAGGCAGGCTATTACAGAGCTGAGTAATATTTTAAGAAGTAGCATTCTTAGTGATAAAGTGGAAGTCACAACCCTTGAAAAAGAAATAGCGATTGTGAAAGATTATTTAGCCCTCGAGTACATTCGTTTTGCAGATCGATTAAAAGTGAGTTATGCTATTGACGAGTCTATTTTAAATAATCAGATCCCGCCAATGATGTTGCAAATATTAGTTGAGAATGCGATCAAGCATGGTCTGAGTAAACAACCTGGAGATTGTGAGATCAACTTGTTTGTAAAAAAAGAGGCAGGCAAATTAGTGGTACAAGTTAACAATACAGGCCATTTAGATAAAGATGAAAACCTGGGTTTTGGTCTTCAGAGTACAAGAGAGAGATTACAAATATTATATGGTAATGAAGGTTCTTTTGAAATTTTTCAGTCTCAAGAAAATCAGGTTACTGCCAAATTAATTATACCAATCGCTTTATAAAAACAGCAATTATGCCCATCAAAGCAATAATCATAGACGACGAAAGGTTAGCTCGTAACGAGTTAAAGAAGTTATTAGAACAACATCCAGATATCAATATCATTGACGAAGCTAGCAATGTAGACGAGGCAATTGAAAAGATTGACCTATCAAGGCCGGACCTTATTTTCTTGGACATTCAAATGCCAGGAAAAACGGGGTTTGATTTACTGGCTGAAATAGAAAAATCTCCGCGTGTCATTTTCACAACAGCTTATGACGAGTTTGCATTAAAAGCTTTCGAAGTAAATGCATTGGACTATTTATTAAAACCAATAGATCCAAAAAGGCTGGCTGATGCAATTCAAAAATTGCAAACAGAAATGGCTTTAGAGCAAGCGAGTTTATTGGGTGTAAACCGAGGGCCATTAACCGAAACAGATCAGGTTTTTGTGAAAGATGGTGAACGATGTTGGTTTGTCAAGTTAGCAGAAATAAGGTTGTTTGAAAGCGTTGGGAATTACGCGAAAGTGTATTTTTCAACCAATAAGCCTTTGATTTTAAAATCCTTGAATGCATTAGAAGAAAGATTAGACGATCGTGTCTTTTTTAGAGCAAATAGAAAACATATTATCAATTTGCATTGGATCGAAAAAATTGAACCTTATTTTAATGGAGGACTTTTAGTTGAATTAAAAGGAGGAGAAAAAATCGAAATAAGTAGACGTCAAACTGTAAAGTTCAAAGAAATGATGAGTTTTTAGAAACGAGAGGTAGTGAAAATTAATTTAAGCTATGAATTGCGTCTGCAATGGCTTTGATTAAATTTGAGTCTTTTTCAATTGCATTCCCAACAACGATTATATCCGCACCAGCTTGGCAGTTTTCTACAGCTTTTTCTGGTGTTGTGATGCCACCTCCAACAATGATAGGTGTTCCTGTATGTTTTGACACTTGCTGAATCATACTTGCAGGTATGGGGTTTTTCGCGCCACTACCCGCATCCATATAGGTTACTTTTAAACCTAGCATTTCGCCCGCCATCGCGGTACATGCAGCTATATCATTTTTATTGGATGGTATCGGATTGGTATTCGAAATATAAGACACAGTTGTTGGTGTGCCACCGTCAATTAGCATATAGCCTACTGGGATGATTTCTAGTCCGCTTTGTTTAACAAATGGAGCACTAATTACGTGTTGTCCAATCAGTAATTCAGGGTTGCGGCCAGATATCAAGGACAGGTATAATAAAGCATCAGCCTTGGGGGTAATTTGATCTGGCGATCCTGGGAAAAGGACTACAGGTATTGTACAAGCTTGTTTGATTTGAGTTACAATTTGATCCAATGTATCCGTCACAACTAAGCTACCGCCCACAAAAACATAATCTACTTTTGATTCAACAGCAAGGGCAATCGTCTTTTGTAAACCAACGGCATCAAGCTTATCCGGGTCAATTAAGACAGCGAATGCTTTTTGTTGGTGCTTCTTTTTTTCTAAGATACTTTGGTATACTTGTTGTTTCATCTTCCGCAAAATTATCAATTTTAGCCTAACAATCCTGACTAACTCCTATTATTACAAAAAATATTTATAACCTGCCTTTTTTTTTCTTAAGAAACTAACATCTACTGGGGATAAATCACGCAATTCAACTGGGGTGGAGGGTTTGGAATTATTGGCGTTGATTTTCCACAGCTGTTGATATTTCAGTTGATAAAGTATCAACAGACTAAGATATTTTCGTCTACCCGTAAAGGTTTTTGAAATCTGTGCGGTTTATACCCGAATTACTATAAAAAATTGATTAAGACCATGGCTAACCCAAAAACAAAAAAAGGCTTAGAGTTTAAGCGCCGATTCACCCTAGATGGCGTGAGTCCATTCGACCAGTTCGAATATGATTACAGAGATAGTGTAATCAAAAATCCAAACGGGGAGAAAGTGTTCGAAATGACGAACGTGGAAGTTCCAAAACAATGGAGCCAAATTGCAACGGATATCCTTGCACAAAAATATTTCAGAAAAGCTGGTGTACCACAAGCCGATGGGTCGTTGGGTAGAGAAACTACTGTAAAGCAAGTTGCACATCGTATGGCAAATTGCTGGAGAGTATGGGGTGAGCGCTATGGTTATTTTGCAACAACAAACGATGCACAAGTATTCTACGAAGAATTAGTTTATAGTATTTTAAACCAAGCTTGTGTGCCTAACTCGCCACAATGGTTTAACACGGGATTACACGAAAGTTATGGTATTACGGGTGGAGCACAAGGTCACTATTATGTAGATCCTAAGGATAAACAATTAAAGCGTTCTACAAGTGCTTATGAGCGTCCTCAACCGCACGCTTGTTTCATCTTGAGTGTGAGCGATGATTTAGTTAATGAGGGTGGTATCATGGACTTATGGACAAGAGAAGCTAGAATCTTCAAATATGGTTCAGGTGTTGGAACAAACTTTTCTCAAATTCGTGGTGCAAATGAAAAATTATCTGGTGGCGGTTCTTCAAGTGGCTTGATGAGCTTCTTGAAAATTGGAGACCGTGCTGCAGGTGCTATCAAATCTGGTGGAACAACACGTCGTGCTGCTAAAATGGTTTGTTTGGATTTGGATCACCCAGAAATTTTAGAATTCATTAACTGGAAAGTACAAGAAGAAGATAAGGTTGCTGCATTAGTAGCTGCTGGATATGATAATGGATATGAAGGAGAAGCATACGCAACTGTTTCAGGTCAAAACTCAAACAACTCTGTTCGAATTCCAAATAGCTTCTTTAAAGCTTTATCGGAAGATGGTAACTGGGATTTAAAAGCACGTACGGATGGTCGTGTGATGAAGTCAGTTCCTGCAAGAGAAGTTTGGGAGCAAATTGCAAACGCTGCTTGGCGTTGTGCAGATCCAGGTACACAATATGATACTACAATCAACGAGTGGCATACTTGTCCTAAAGGTGGTCGTATCAATGCATCTAACCCATGTTCTGAATACATGTTCTTAGACAACACCGCATGTAACTTGGCTTCTATCAACTTAAGAAAATTCTTTAACGAGTCTGATAACTCATTCGACGTTGAAGGTTTTGAATATACTACAAGATTATGGCAGACTGTTTTAGAAGTGTCTATTTTGATGGCACAGTTCCCTTCTAAAGAAGTAGCTCAATTATCATATGACTATAGAACGACTGGGTTAGGTTTCGCTAACTTAGGTTCTATGTTGATGGTAAGTGGTATTGCTTATGATAGTGAAGAAGCACGCGGTATTGCGGGTGCAATTTCTGCGATCATGACAGGTATTGCTTACAAAACATCTGCAGAGATGGCTGCATTCTTGGGCACATTTGATAAATACCAAGAGAATAAGGAAGATATGTTACGTGTAATGCGTAACCACCGCGCTGCTGCTTATGATGCAGAAGATGCTTATGTAGGTATTGAAATCAAGCCACAAGGTATCAAAGCACAATTCACACCTGACTATTTATTGAAAGCGGCAACCAAAGCATGGGATGACGCAGTTCAATTAGGTGAGAAATATGGTTATAGAAATGCGCAAACAACAGTAATTGCTCCAACAGGAACAATTGGTTTAGTAATGGATTGCGATACAACAGGTGTTGAGCCAGATTTCGCTTTAGTGAAATTCAAAAAATTATCTGGTGGTGGATATTTCAAAATTATCAACCAATCAGTTCCTCAAGCATTAAAAAACTTAGGTTATACGCAAGCTCAAAACGATGCGATTGTAAACTTTGCAGTAGGTCATGCAAGCTTCGAAGGTGCTCCTTACATCAATAACAAAAGCTTATTGGCTAAAGGCTTCACACAAGAAGAAGTTGATAAATTAAATGGTGCTGCAAAATCTGCATTTGAAATTGGATTCATCTTTAACCGTTTCACTTTAGGCGATGCTTGTTTAACAAGATTAGGATTTAAAGAAGAAGAATTTGCAGATTGGAGCTTCAACTTATTAGAATCTTTAGGATTCACAGAAGATGAAATTGATGCAGCGAACGATTATGTTTGCGGTACAATGACAGTTGAAGGTGCACCTGAATTAAAAGACGAGCATTTATCAGTATTTGATTGTGCAAATAAAAATGGTAAAAAAGGTGTTAGATATATTCACGCACACGGTCATATTAGAATGATGGCAGCTTGTCAACCATTCTTATCTGGTGCGATTTCTAAAACAATCAATTTACCGCACGAAGCAACTGTTGAAGAAATTGCTGATTGTTATTTAATGAGCTGGAAGTTAGGTTTAAAAGCAAACGCTTTATACCGTGACGGATCTAAATTGAGCCAACCGTTAAGTACAAAGTCCGACAAAAAGAAAAAAGCAGACGGCGCAGAAGCAGAAGTTACTGAAGAATCAACTGCATCTCAAATGGTTGACTTAAGCAACTTAACTGTGGACGAATTATTAGAAGAAGTTCAAAAGCGTATGGCGACTTCAAAAGATACGAAGTTCAAGCGTCAATTATCTCGAATTGTTGAACGCAAATCTTTACCAGCTAAGCGTCGTGGCTTTACACAAAAAGCAAGAATAGGTGGTCAAGTATTGTTCTTAAGAACTGGAGAATATGCAGATGGTACAGTGGGTGAATTATTCATTGACTTAGCAAAAGAAGGATCTACTTTACGTAGCTTAATGAACTGCTTCGCTATCTCTATCTCGGTTGGTTTACAATATGGTGTACCATTAGAAGAGTTTGTAGATAAATTTGTATTCACGAAATTTGAACCATCAGGTATGGTGGATCATCCAAATATTAAAACAACCACTTCTATTGTGGACTTTATCTTCCGTTC
>CAZOHD010000011.1:0-32720 GCA_964579885.1 uncultured Sediminibacterium sp. | reverse complement strand
GCTGGTGCTTTTGCAGGAGCCGCTTTTTTAGCTGGTGCTGCTTTTTTTGCTGGTGCTTTTGCAGGAGCTGCTTTCTTTGCAGGCGCTGCAACTTTCTTAGCAGGAGCTGCTTTCTTAACAGGGGCAACTACTTTTTTTGCAGGCGCTGCTTTTTTAACAGGCGCTGCTTTTTTAGCTGGAGCCGCTTTTTTTACCGGAGCTGCCTTTTTAGCTGGTGCCGCTTTTTTTGCTGGAGCCGCTTTTTTAGCTGGTGCTGCTTTTTTTGCTGGAGCCGCTTTTTTAGGTGCTGGTTTCTTTGTAGCCATAATTATCCTTTTTGTCTAACTAAGATTCTTAGTTTTTGGTCATTTATTTCAATATCAACGCCTTCTTCAAGACTAGAGACCCAATCAATTTGGGTCGCCAATATTTCGCGGCAAATATACTCTGAAAATTCATTAATGGAATCTTTCAAATTAGGGTTATCCACAATTTGGAGTAAAATCTTATCAGTTAGCTCAAAATTGGCCTCTTTTCGGATGTTTTGGACCCTATTTACCAATTCTCTGGCATTTCCTTCCTTTAATAAGGCTTCAGAAAGACTAATATCAAGGGCTACGGTTAAATTTCCTTTCACCGCCACACTCCATCCCGGAATATCTTCTGCAATTATATCTACTTCATTGATTAACAATGAAATAGATGTTCCATCCACCTCAATTTGAAGGCTGCCATTGCGTTCAAGCTCAGAAATTGCTTGTTGGCTTAAGGCTGCAATCACTGCAGAGGCTTGTTTCATCTTTGTACCTAATTTGGCACCCAATAATTTGAAGTTTGGCTTTAACTTTTTGCTAATTACGCCTTCCGTCTCGGTGATATAATTTATTTCTTTCACGTTAACTTCTGCTAGTATTAATTCTTCCATTTGCTCAATGGCTAATTTCATAGCAGGATCCAAAACAGGAATTAATATTTTTTGTAAAGGCTGACGAACTTTAATATTTACTTTTTTACGAATAGATAAAACCAAAGAGCAAATATCTTGTGCCAGTTGCATTCTTGTTTCTAAAGCTGCATCCATTTTACTAGGATCCGCTTTTGGAAAATCTATATGATGTATCGATGTCGCTTCGAAACGCTTAGTCAATCCATTTAAATTTCTAAACAATTGATCACAGAAGAATGGAGCGATTGGCGCCATCAATCTTGCGATTGTCTCAATACATTCATACAATGTTTGATAAGCAGCAATTTTATCATCAGAATAACTGCCTTTCCAGAATCTTCTTCTACATAAACGTACATACCAGTTGCTCAAATGCTCGTCAACGAATGTCTCAATTGCACGTCCAGCAATAGTTGGCTCAAAATCATCCATCGCAACAGTTACGGTTTGTACTAAACTATTCAATGAGGAAATAACCCAACGGTCAATCTCAGGACGATCTTTTACTGGAATATAATGCTGTTCGAATTTGAATCCATCTACATTCGCATACAAAACAAAAAACTGATATGTATTATAAAGTGTACCAAAGAATTTTCTTTGAACTTCCTGAATCCCAGATAGATCGAATTTTAGATTATCCCAAGGAGAAGCGTTGGTTACTAAATACCATCTTGTTGCATCAGCTCCATAAGTTTCTAGGGTTTCAAATGGATTCACCACATTACCTAAGCGCTTACTCATCTTGTTTCCGTTCTTATCTAAAACTAGTCCATTACTTACGACAGCTTTATAAGCAACCTTATCAAATAACAAGACACCCAGTGCATGTAATGTATAGAACCAGCCCCTTGTTTGATCCACCCCTTCAGCAATAAAATCTGCAGGAAATGCCAAGCCTTTTTCAACTAAATCCTTATTCTCAAATGGATAATGCCATTGCGCATAAGGCATCGCACCTGAATCAAACCAAACATCCACTAGGTCAGATACACGTTTCATTGGTTGTCCAGTTGGACTTAGTATTTCAATTTGATCCACAAATGGCTTGTGTAAATCAACATCTAATTTACCATCCACAATTTGCAATGCCACATCCTTATTAAATCCTTTCTCTTTTGCAGCTAAAAATCCTGCTGTTAATTCTTCCACAGAGCCGATACAAACTTCTTCTGTTCCATCCTCTGTTCTCCAAATTGGCAATGGCGTTCCCCAATACCTACTTCTTGATAAGTTCCAGTCCACCATATTTTCCAACCAGTTTCCAAAACGACCTTCACCCGTACTCTTTGGCTTCCAATTAATGGTTTTGTTCAACTCAACCATTCTATCTTTTACTGCAGTTGTTTTAATAAACCATGCGTCCAAAGGATAGTATAAAATTGGCTTGTCAGTTCTCCAGCAATGCGGATAATTGTGTTCGTATTTCTCTACCTTGAATGCACGATTTTCCTTCTTTAATTTCACAGAAATATCAACATTGACATCTTGGAAATCTTTTTCGTCTTTATAATTCTTTACAAATCTTCCTGCAAATTCTCCTACACCATCAATGAATTTTCCTTCTCTATCCACTAATGTTATGATCCCTAAATTATTCTTTTGACCTACCTTATAGTCATCTGCACCAAATGCTGGAGAAGTATGCACGATACCTGTTCCGTCTTCTGTTGTTACAAAGTCTCCTAAGATTATTTTAAATGGATCACCTTCTATATTAGCAGGATTGTTTGCTTCAAATGGCATCAACTGCTCGTAACGTAATCCATTCAATTCGCTTCCCTTAAATGTCGCCAATTCTTTCCAAGGTAAAATTTTATCACCTTCTGTAAAACTAGTCAAGCTCAAACCCTCTTCCTTGAAATACTTTGATACCAATGCTTTTGCAACAATCACATTAACAGGTATTGCAGTATATGGGTTATAGGTAGCGATCAACGCATACTCAATATTTGGACCAACAGTTAAACCTAAATTTGAAGGCAAAGTCCATGGCGTGGTTGTCCAAGCCATATAATAAACCTCCTTCGTTAATACATTTTTTGCTGCTGCATCAAAAATAAATTGACTCTCTTTTGATTCAATAGCCTTAAACATGGCTACTACAGAAGTGTCCTTCACATCCTTATACGTACCGGGCTGATTTAATTCATGAGAACTTAAACCTGTTCCTGCAGCTGGTGAATAAGGTTGAATGCTTACACTCTGATATAGATACCCTTTTTTATACAACGTACTTAAGATCCACCATAAAGTTTCGATGTAATTATTTTCAAATGTGATATAGGGGTTATTTAAGTCTACCCAATAGCCCATCTTGTTTGTAATATCGTCCCACTCTTTTTTATAACGTAAAACCGCTTCTCTACATTTTTGGTTATAGGCTTCAACGGTAATTGTTTTACCGATATCCTCTTTTGTGATACCTAATTCTTTTTCTACCCCTAATTCTACAGGTAAGCCATGGGTATCCCAGCCACCTTTACGTTTAACTTGAAAACCTTGCATGGTTTTATAACGACAAACCATGTCCTTAAGCGTTCTTGAAATAACATGGTGAATGCCAGGCATACCATTGGCACTTGGTGGCCCTTCATAAAATACAAAAGGTGTCTTGCCTTCTCTTAATTGAACGGATTGCTCAAATGCTTGTTCTTTTTTCCAAGCTGCTAAAATTTCTGCCTCAATAGTAGGCAGATGTAAGCCATTAAATTCTGGATATTGATTACTCATAAAACGCTTGTCCTATCTGATTTTTAGGCCATGAAGGTACGAATAAGCGCGCAAAAAAGGAAACGAAATTATCCTTGCTCCTCTGATGGGAAAAACTTGCCTTGAAATATAAATAAGGCAATAACACCAGAACTGATTGCCATGTCTGCAAAATTGAAGACTGGACGGAAAAATTCAAAGGATTCCCCACCCCAAATTGGGAGCCAAGATGGGAAATGTGCATCTGTGATGATTGGGAAATAGAACATATCAACCACTTTCCCATGCAAAAAGCTAGCATACCCTCCACCTTCAGGAAGAAACTGAGCCACCATAGAAGTATATGGAATACTAGCGTCAAATAAAATGCCATAAAACATACTATCAATCAAATTACCTAATGCCCCGGCATAAATGAGTGCCGAGCAGATGATAAAGCCATTATGGTATTGTTTTTTTATAAATCCTTTAATTAAGAAAGTACCCCAAATAACAGCAATTAGCCTGAATAAAGTCAAAGCTATTTTTCCAAAACCACCGCCAAATTTTAATCCCCAAGCCATGCCTTCGTTTTCTACAAAATGTAGCCTAAACCAAGATCCAATTACTAGGTGTTCTTCACCCAAGAAGTAATTAAGCTTGATATAAAATTTCAAAATTTGATCAATTGCAATGATGGCAATAATCAATGCGGCTACTTTTTTCCCATTCATCTGTAGATTCATAAATTAAATTGTCTTTAAGATCCTCGGCATATACTTTAGAATAATTCAAAAGACAGGCCTTGTAGATAGAACTAATCTTAAGTCATAAAGATACGCTATGATTTAGATTGAGCAAATCGTGATTGTCGATAATAATTCCATGAAAAATAGCCTAATCCTAAAATTAGCAAAGGTCCAATCAATAAGACAAGTTGAATCCATAATCGATTTGCTTGAACCTTACCTGGATCTAATCTTCTTAAAACTAGTTGCTTTTTTCTTGCTTCTAATAAACGAATTGGCTCATTTAAATAAGCAATAACATTTTGGAAAAAGACTGGATTCCCAAATTGAACCCCCTCAAAAGGTATCACACCCATTGGAAGTGGGCCTTTTTGCGGGTCAACAAAATTGGTGATTAAATCGGCATCCGATAAAACAATTTGTTTTGCAGCTAAATTGCCAAATAACTTATAAGCTTTGCCAGTTGCATTCTGAACTGAATCCTCTAGAGATTTCGTGATTCTTCCAGCAAAAGCAGACTTAAATTTTCCTTCCAACAATACCGCAACAGGTATTCTTTGTTGTTTAAAACTCATTAACTCACCTTCACGCTGTCCACTATTAATCTGAATCATTGTTGGACTACTTACAATCCTACTTGTGGTGTCTGTCGTTAACAAGATTGTTTTTTGGATTCCTGTAGCGCGCACCGTATCAATACTTGCTGGAAATGCAGTTAATATCCTGTCCATATTTTGAACAATTGGATGTTCTGAACCTGCTTGTACAAATGGATAATAAGGCCATGGCACTCTTTGAATTATCGGTTCGCCACCTGCGTTAACACCTACTACCATTGGTAGTTTTGCGCAATTTAAATCCTGTACTAAATTTAAATTTATCCTTGCTCCATACTTAAACAACTGCGCCTCTAAACCCAATCCACGATCAAAGGCTAAGTATTCACCTGCTGTATTTCTTAAACTATCATATTCTGCAAACAAAGGATCGATTGCCCAGATGACATTACCACCTCCAATAATAAATTGATCAATTTTTAACTGATCTAATTCAGAGAATTTTTTAGTTGGCTTTACAATTAATAAAGTGTTGATTTTACTTGGGTCAGGAAATCCTTTCTGCAAATCAAAAACGCCTAAATTGTATTGATTCTTAATGGAGACGCCTAAATCATTTACTGTAAAATCCAAAGGCTCTCCATTACCAACAAGGTAAGCTATACTTGGTCTTACTGTCCTGTTCAATAAATAGATTGCTTGTATAATTTTGTATTCTAGCAATCCTTCTGCCGCATTAAAACTTGCTTCAATATCAATTTCAGGCAAGTCCTTAATCACATTATAGGGTTTGAAATATTGTTTACTGCTTCGTAAATCAATGGCTATTGGCTTTTGCCCCTCCACCTCAATCAAAAGTCCAGGCACCAACAACTGATCTAGTTTTTTATCAGTAATTGCCTCTGAATTTTGAAAACGATCAATTGGTAGTCCTTGTTTTTGCAGACTATCATAAAAATTCAACAGGGCGGTATCCTTATACATTTCTCCTGGTATTGTTTGCTCCCAACTAATCCAGGTCGGGTTCAGTTGTTCCAGTTTTTCTAAAAATTGAACCGTTGCAATTTCTAATTTTTTATACTGCGATGGTAATTCTCCTCCTAAGTAAAAATGAATTTTAACGGGCTGATTTACTTCTTTAATTAAAGTCTTAGATTGGTCGCTAATTGAATAACGCTTATCCTTTGTTAAATCAATTTGAAGAGGATATAAATAACTAAGATAGTTCAATAATAACATCAGAATTAATAACCAGCTATACTTAAACTTACCCGACAATTGTTCAATACAGCCTAGTCCAAAAAGTAAAATAATGGTTTTAAAGTATATCAGATCCTGAAATGCAATAGCCCCTTTATTTAAGTTTTGATAATGTGCCGCAAGACCCAATTGACGAATGGTATAGTCATACCCATTTTGAAAAAAACTTAGAGAAGCAACCCAATCAAATCCTTTGTATAAAAAAATGCATATTAAAACGGAACCTAATAATGCAACTAAGGTTTGTCTCGTTACACTACTTATTAAAACACCCACAGCAACATAAACCGCAGCCAAGGCAAATAAACCAATGTAAGAGCCAAATGTAGCACCCCAGTCTATTCCTCCAACAGCACTTAGATTATTTAAAACAAGCGCATATAAAATTGTAGGCGTAATTGCAAGAATTGTAATTGACAACACGCCAACATATTTACCCATCAAGATGGACCTTGTGGTAATGGGTAAACTTTTTAAAATTTCATACGTGCCCTGATTAAATTCTTCCGAAAAACTCCGCATTGTAATTGCTGGAATCAAAAGAATCAATACCCATGGTGCAAAATCAAAATATACTTGTAAGCTAGTATAGCCAAAGTCTAATACATTAAAGCTTGGTAGGACAAATAACAAAACCCCATTCACAAGTAAATAAAAACTAATTATCAGGTAACCAGACAAGCTACCGAAATAATGCGCCCATTCTTTTTTACATATTGCCCACATGCCTCAAAGCTACAAAAAAGCCCCCGAGATACGGGGGCTTTTAAATATTCTTTAAGTGAGTGTTTCGAAAAATTTTCTAAAACTACACCGCAAAGCTTTCACCACAACCACAACTTCTACTTGCATTAGGATTGTTAAAATAAAATCCTTTGCCATTTAATCCATCTGAAAATTCCAATTCGGTGTTCACTAAATACAAGAAACTTTTTAAATCAGTAACAACTTTTACGCCATTGTCTTCAAATACTTGATCCATTGGCTTGATTTCGTTGTCAAAGTCTAGCTTATAACTTAGCCCAGAACAGCCGCCACCCACAACACCTACTCTTAAGAAATAACTAGGGTCATCGGCAACGCCAGCGTCAAGCATGAGTTGTTTGACTTTTGCCTTCGCTTTCTCGCTCACATAAATTGTATTTTCTGCTACTTCGCTCATTACTATGAAATTAGTGGATACGCTCTTCGAATACCAACTGCTCTAAACCATTCTTTGCACGGTAGTCATTGATTGCTGCCTTGATAGCGTCTTCTGCTAATACTGAACAGTGAATTTTTACTGGAGGCAAATTTAATTCCTCTACTAAATCCATGTTGTCGATTTTTACAGCTTCGTCAACAGACTTTCCTTTTAACCACTCTGTAGCTAAAGAAGAAGATGCAATTGCCGAACCACAACCGAATGTTTTAAATTTAGCATCTGTGATAATGCCAGTTGCATCATCAACTTGAATTTGCAAACGCATAACGTCTCCACATTCTGGAGCACCTACTAAACCAGTACCTACTGTTTTAGATGATTTATCTAATGTTCCTACATTTTTAGGATTAGAATAATGATCGATTACTTTATCTGAATATGCCATGATTGAAAATTTTTATTTGTTAATAATTTAAATGCAACCCATAGTTAAAGGGTTTCTGAAATATTAGTGATGCGCCCATTGAATAGAATCAATATCGATTCCTTCTTTGAACATTTCCCATAATGGGCTCATCTCTCTTAATTTCAAAACAGTATCAGTAACTGCTTTGATTGTAAAGTCGATTTGCTCTTCTGTTGTATATCTTCCTAAACCAAAACGTAATGAACTATGCGCTAAGTCATCTCCTAAACCTAATGCTTTTAATACATAGCTAGGCTCTAAGGAAGCAGATGTACAAGCTGAACCAGAAGACAACGCGATGTCTTGGTTAAAGCCCATCATCAAACCTTCGCCTTCTACATATTTGAAAGAAATATTACTTACATGTGGTAGACGGTGTGCAGGATTTCCATTTACATAAGACTCTTCGATTTGCTTTAAAGCATTTTCTAATTTATCTCTCAACTTAGAAATACGCTCTGTATCAGATGCCATTTCTAATCTAGCTAATTCACATGCTTTACCGAATCCTACAATTCCTGGAACGTTTAATGTACCGCTACGCATGCCTCTTTCATGACCACCACCATCTAATTGCGCGGTTACTTTTACTCTTGGATTTTTACGACGTACATACAATGCACCAACGCCTTTTGGACCATACATCTTATGGGCAGTAAATGCCATTAAGTCAATACCATCTGCGTTGACATCAACAGGTATTTTACCTACTGCTTGCACTGCATCTGTAAAGAACAATGCACCATGCTTTTTAGCAATGGCACTGATTTCTTTTACTGGCTGAATAACACCAATTTCGTTATTTGCATACATGATGGCTACTAAGATTGTAGTAGGTCTCATTGCAGCTTCTAATTGTTTCAAATCAATTAAGCCATCAGGTTGAACTTCTAAATAAGTTACTTCGGCACCTAATTTTTCTAAGTGTTTACAAGTATCCAAAACCGCTTTATGTTCGGTAGTACAAGTGATAATATGGTTGCCCTTGCTAGCATACATTTCGTATACCCCTTTAATACCTAAGTTGTCTCCTTCTGTAGCACCCGAAGTGAAGATGATTTCTTTCGGATCTGCACCAATTAACTGAGCGATTTGCTCACGTGCATAATCTACCGCCTCTTCTGCATGCCATCCAAAAGAGTGGTTTCTACTTGCCGCATTTCCAAAATTTTCGGTAAAATAAGGAATCATAGTTTCCAAAACCCTCGGATCCATCGGGGTAGTTGCATTATGGTCAAGATAAATTGGTAATTTTAACATAGTTCTATTTTATATTTGTCTAAGGTCACAAAGTTAAAGATTGGACATGAATATGTAGGATTTCGTTAGCTTTAGGAGGCATTTTTTTCCCAATTCGTAAAACAAGTAGAGATGGACTATAAAGTGGATCATATTGGCATTGCAGTGAATAGCTTAAAAACAAGTATACCACTATACGAACGCCTATTAGGCAGCAATTGTTATAAAACCGAACAAGTGTCTGGCGAACAGGTGGAAACGGCGTTTTTTTTACAAAATGGTGCAAAAATTGAATTACTAGAAAGCATTGACCCAAATAGCGTCATTGCAAAATTTATTCAAAAAAAGGGCGAAGGGTTACATCATATCGCTTTTGAAGTGCCAGATATCTATGCGGAAATGGATAGATTGAAAAAAGAAGGTTTTACACTGTTGAATGAAACCCCAAAATCTGGCGCTGATAACAAATTAGTTTGTTTTGTACATCCTAAAGATGCAAACGGTGTATTGATTGAATTGTGTCAAACACAATTATAAACGAAGGAAAATTCACACAATTATATCGGAGTTTTGCAGAATAACTAGCTCAATTACTAGCAGAATGGCTCAACTGGATTATTAGGTAATCTGTAAAATTTCAATTGCTTTTTGAGCAGCAATTTGACTGGCGTCTTTTTTAGTAAATCCTTTTTGAGAAGTAATGGTTTCACCATCAATCACCACATCGATGGTGAATAATCTTCTGCGACCTTCTAATTTTTCGTCGGCTAAAACAAAATCAATTTGCTTTCCTTGTTTCAAAGCCCACCCGATAATTTTATTTTTGATATTGATATCTATTTGTTCTAATTCATCCATGAACAAATAAGGTTGAATCATTTTTTCGATGATCCATTTTTTTGTAAAATCATATTGCTTGTCAAGGTAAATAGCGCCTACCAAGGCTTCCAGCGTATTACCAAAAATTTGACTGCTCTTTAATCCGCCGTCTAATTTATTAAATTGTGTCAATTTTTTTAAGCCCATTTGAATTGCTATATGATTCAATTGTTGCCTATTCACCATCTTGCTACGCATCTCTGTTAAAAAACCTTCGCCTTTATAGGGGTATTTTTTAAAAAGATATTCTGCTACAACAGAACCAATAATCGCATCCCCTAAGAACTCCATCCTTTCATTGTTCTCGGCTGGATTGTCTTTGACAGATCGATGATTTAGTGCTGTATGAAATAACACCATTTTTGAGGTGTGATACCCAATAAGATTGTAAACACTTTTTTCAAATTCAGATTTTCTGAAAGAAAAAATAAAATGGTATAAGTGTTTCACTTTGAGTTTTGTTAAGCTTTGTACTTCTTAACAATCACACAAGCATTGTGTCCACCAAATCCAAATGTGTTACTCAAAGCGGCATTCACCACGCGTTTTTCTGCCTTGTTGAAAGTGAAATTCAAACCTGGATCTAAATCTGGATCGTCCGTAAAGTGATTGATTGTTGGTGGAATAATATCATGTATTACAGTTTGAATACAAGCGATTGCCTCTATCACACCTGCTGCACCCAAGCAATGACCTGTCATTGACTTAGTTGAGCTAATATTTAAATTATACGCATGCTCTCCAAACACTTCGGTGATTGCTTTTGCTTCTGCAATATCACCCAATGGGGTAGAAGTACCATGTGTATTGATATAATCAATTTCATTTGCTTGCATGCCCGCATCTCTTAATGCGGCTTGCATTACATTTTTTGCACCTAATCCTTCTGGATGTGGTGCTGTTAAATGATAAGCATCTGCTGTTGCACCTCCGCCTACTACTTCACAATATATTTTTGCTCCACGACGAATCGCATGCTCTAATTCTTCTAAAACTAAAACACCACTTGCCTCACCCATGATAAAACCATCGCGGTCTTTATCATAAGGACGACTCGCAGTTTTTGGATCATCATTACGCTCACTCATTGCTTTCATCGCATTGAATCCACCCATACCAGCAACTCCAATTACCGCTTCTGATCCACCCGTAATAATAATATCTGCCTTGCCTAATTTTAAAGTATCCATGGCAGAAATAATTGCATTTGTACTAGAAGCACAAGCACTTACTACTGCATAGTTTGGTCCTCTAAAGCCATGCTTCATAGAAATTTGCCCAGCAGCAATGTCCAAAATCATTTTTGGAATAAAAAAAGGATTAAATCTTGGTGTACCATCTCCATGAACGAAATTGGTTACCTCTTCTGTAAACGTGGTCAACCCACCGATACCACTTGCGAAAATAACACCTACTCTATCGTGGTCTACATTTTCTTTTGTAATACCTGCATCCAATACAGCCTGGTCGCTTGCTACTAATGCGATCTGTGCAAAACGATCCAACTTTCTAGCTTCTTTACGATCCATGAATTCTGTTGGATCAAAGCCCTTGATCTCACATGCAAACCTTGTTTTAAACTTAGACGCATCAAATTGCGTAATCATGTCTGCACCAGAAACTCCATTGATTAAATTGTTCCAATAAGTTTCTACATTATTCCCTATAGGAGTTAGGGCACCGATTCCTGTAACTACAATACGTCTAGCTTGCATGTAAAATGTTTTAAAATAAGAATCCGCCTTTAAAGCAAGGCTCAAAAAGGCGGATTAAATATGCCGAAGGTTCAGCTTATAAAATAATAGTATTTATTATTTTGCGTGCTCTTCTAAATAAGCAACAGCTTGACCAACAGTCGTAATAGTTTCTGCTTGTTCGTCTGGAATAGAAATATTGAACTCTTTTTCGAATTCCATGATCAATTCCACTGTGTCTAATGAATCCGCGCCCAAATCATTTGTAAATGAAGCCTCGTTTGTAACTTCTGCTTCATCAACACCTAATTTGTCAACGATAATTTTTTTAACTCTAGTTGCGATGTCTGACATTGTAAAAAGTTTTTGTTTACGCGGCAAAAATATACTTTTTGTTAAAATACCAATAGTTTATTTGCCTTTTTGTATTCACATTTTATAATCAAGTGTAAAATCCCCTTTTTTGACCCCTTAAATGCCCCGAAATGGCCTAAAATACTAACAATTGCTAATTAATTTTAAAGAATCCCCTAATTAAATGCTGATCCTCGTAGCTAAAATGCTCCTTTGGAAGGATGAAAAAAGATTTTGGTGCAAAATAGATATGAAAATACAAGGGACTTTCAAAAAATCGAGTCACTTCGTCCCATCTCCACTCTGCCCTTCCAGTCTCCGATTCTAGGCTTGCGCTACTTTCATTAAAACTAAAAATCCATTTCTGTTTGAACATGGCTGTTCTTCGGTAAAACAACCAAGGCAATAGATACCAAAAAATGACCATTAACACGATCCATAATAGAGATCCCAATAAAAAAAGCTCTGGTCTGATTTTTTTATAAAATAATAAAACCGCCGTAATGATGGCGTAGGCATTCACAAAAATCATGAGTCCTTTAATTTCGGACTGTTTAATAAAGTGGTACCTGAGTCCTTGAATGACCTGAGATTTTATGTATTGGATAGGAATAGACATATGTAAAAGTACAGATTGAGCGCAAAGATACAAAGCGCAAAGGTTTGCACTGAAAAAAATGGAACAAAATGCCCAATTAAGCTTGCACAATATTTAGGTAAAATGACAAAATCACTATATTTAGAGAACGCATTGCTTAAACATTATACTATGTCTTTTAAACCAAGGTTATCCTTTTCGCAGATCATCAACATGAATGTTGGCTTTTTTGGAATTCAATATAGTTTTGGATTGCAACAATCTGCAGTAAACCCAATTTATGATATGCTTGGGGCGAGCCCCGACCAGATACCGATGCTCAACTTGGCAGGTCCAATGACCGGCTTGTTAATTCAACCAATCATTGGTGCAATGAGTGATAAAACTTGGTCACCAAAATTTGGAAGACGTAAACCCTATTTTTTAATTGGCGCTTTACTTTGTAGCATTTGTTTACTCTTATATCCTTTTAGTAGTGCTTTATGGATGGCTGTTGGTTTATTATGGGTATTAGATGCTGCGAACAATACTGCAATGGAACCTTATCGCGCATTCATCGCTGATAAGTTGCCAAGCGAACAACATGCAACAGGTTTTTTAACACAAAGTTTTTTTACAGGTTTGGGAATTACTTTGGTTAATATCTCTTTGTTTGTATTTCAGAAACAAATTCATGGAACTTATGGCAGCTTGCCTTATTGGGTATATGCTTCTTTCTTTCTGGGAAGTATCTGTTCCATCCTTACCGTTGGATGGTCTGTTTATAAAACACCAGAGATCCCGCCAACAGAAGAAGAACTAGCAGTTTTAAAAGCAGAAAAAATTAATATACTTACACCCTTTAAAGAAATTGCTTCTGCAATTGGCGATATGCCTAAAGTGATGTGGCAGTTGGCATTGGTGTATTTATTTCAATGGTATGCATTGTTTTGTTATTGGCAAAACGCCTCTAAGAGTATTGCACAATCTGTATGGAACACAACGGTTTATAAAAATAACCCTTCATATGATGAAGCAGTAGGCTGGTCAGGCTTAGTGAATGGCTGGTATAATATTATCACTTTCATATCTGCTTTCTTTTTACTTTGGTTGGCGAAAAAAATAAGCCCAAAAATGATTCATGTAATTTGTTTAATCATGGCGGCTGTTGGCTTATTAGTTTTCCCGCATATCACGGATAAATATTTATTATTTGTACCGATGGCTGGATTTGGTATTGCATGGGCAAGTATGATGGGTATTCCTTACTTATTAGTGGTAGATAAAATTCCAAAAGAAAGATATGGTGTTTACATGGGGATTATTAATATGATGATTGTAATTCCTATGTTAATTCAAACAACCACCTTTGGATATATATTGAAAAACTACCTGAACAATGATCCAGGCAAGGCAATTAGTTTTGCGGGTGTGTTGTTAGCACTTGCAGCAATTGCAACTTTGTTGATTCAAAATGCAGGAAAGAAACAAACTGACGAATCAATGCCAATAGGTGGCGGACATTAAAGCATTCTAAGAATTAAAAAAATGGATATGAAAGTATTGTGTATAGGAGAGGCCTTGATAGATATGATCTGTACGGATAGAGGTAGCAGATTGGCGGATGGTCAAAATTTTTTAAAAAAAGCAGGCGGTGCGCCAGCGAATGTTGCTGCGGCAATTGCTGCACTTGGCGGCGAAGTAGACATGGCGGCGAAAGTGGGTAAAGACCCTTTTGGGCAACATTTACTAGACTTGTTGAACGAGATGGGCGTGTCTACAAAATGGGTGATTCAAGACCCAAATTCATTCACCACTTTCGCTTTTGTGTCTTTGATGGAAGATGGTGAAAGAGATTTTTATTTTAATAGAGGAGCGGATGGACAACTTTCTGTGTCAGATTTAGCTTCATTGAATTTAAGTGAATACGGTATTGTTCATTTTGGTTCTGCAACTGGTTTTTTACCTGGCCCATTGCAATCTACTTATATCGATTTATTGAATAAGGCGAAAGCAGCTGGTGCATTAATCAGCTTTGACCCTAACTATAGACATTTATTATTCCCAAATAATACAAATGATTTTGTAAAACAATCTTGGCATTTTATTCAAACCTGTGACTTTTTTAAATTGAGCGACGAAGAAGCGATGTTAATTACAGGGCTTGATACAGTTCAAGCTGCTGCTGCAGCATTAGGCGCTAAAACAAACGCAATATTTGCGATTACTTTAGGTAAGGAAGGCACTTTGCTGTCTACGAGTCATGGTACCGAAATCATTGCAAGTATACCGATTACACCTGTGGATGCGACTGGAGCAGGTGATGCTTTTGTTGGTGCCGTATTATATCAATTACTAGATACAAAGGCATCTGACTTACCAAATCTGTCTATTGAAAGCTGGCGCAATATCATTGCGAATGCAAATAAAGCAGGCGCAAGAACCTGTGAATACATGGGCGCTATGGAAGCCTTTAAACATTTAAATAATTCTATTTTCAATTCCTAAATAGCAAGTGCACTGTGAACCTGACTCCATTACATCAATTTGGTACTGACTTACTATCGAAATACAAAATTGACACAAAGAAAAAAGACAAGGATTTTAGTCAAAGATTTTTTGAACATATAGATGCTATTGAGCAATTATTTGACGAGGTATATGCTTGGCATCCTAGAAGAAATGAAGCATTCGAAGGATTATTATCTACTTTGATACAACAGTACAAAGAAAGATCAACTACTTTATTAAAGAAAGATGATAAAAAGGCGAAGCTCGGTCATTGGTATTTGAGCAATGAAATCACTGGCATGAGTTTATATGTAGATCGTTTCAGTGAAAACATAAAAGGACTTCAACAAAGACTAGATTACTTTAAAGAGCTTGGGGTAAATTTTTTACACCTAATGCCCATCTTTGAAAGTCCGGAGGGAGAAAGTGATGGTGGCTACGCAGTTTCAGATTTTAGAAAAGTAGCGAGTCGTTTTGGAACATTACAAGATTTACAAAATTTGATTGTAGACATGAATACATCAGACATGTATTTAATGTTAGACATTGTTTTAAACCACACTTCTTATCATCACGAATGGGCGCAGAAAGCAAAAGCGGGCGATCCATACTATCAAGACTTTTTCTATTTCTACGATCATCGAGGCATTCCAGATCAATTAGACCAAACGATGCCTGAGATATTCCCAGAGTCTTCTCCTGGCAGTTTTACCTATGTGCCCGAATGTGACAAATGGGTGATGACCGTATTTCATCATTATCAATGGGATTTAAATTATAGCAATCCAGCAGTGCTTGTAGCAATGATGGATACTATTTTATTTTATGGCAACTTAGGTGTAGACATCTTACGCATTGATGCGCCTGCCTTTATTTGGAAAGAACTGGGTACTAGTTGTCAAAATTTACCAAAAGCACATACCCTTCTAAGATTGATCAAACAATGTACCCTAGTTGCTAGCCCTGGCATGGCATTATTAGGAGAAGCGATTGTTGCTCCAAAAGAAATCATTAAGTATTTTGGAACAGACAACTATACTGCCAACGAATGTGATGTTGCTTACAATGCAACACAGATGGCCTTACAATGGGATGCACTTGCTACAGGTGACACTAGAATCATGCTTACTGCACAACATGATATTTTACAAAAACCTTTTGGCTGTACTTGGATTTCTTACACAAGATGCCACGACGATATTGGATTAGGATATGACGATGAAATGATCGCTAGAGTTGGATTCAATCCATACCACCATCGCACTTATTTGAAAAATTATTTTTCTGGGAGTCATGAAGGGTCTGTTGCTGCCGGCGCTTTATTCTCCGTTAATCCAAAAACAAATGATGCCCGAATTAGTGGGTCATTAGCTTCGCTTTGCGGTTTAGAAAAATCGGTGGCATGGAATCATGCGGATGAAATTGAAAATGCATTAAGAAAAATTACTTTGATGCAAGCACATGCTATGTTCATGGGGGGTATCCCTATGCTGTATTATGGAGACGAAATGGCTTATACAAATGACTATAGCTATTTAAACGACCCTGGTAAAAGCTACGACAACAGATGGATGCACCGTCCGATTATAGATTGGAATAAAAATGAGCAAAGACATCAGAAAGGAACCATAGAAGCACGAATATTTAATGAAACAAAGCAATTGATTCAGATTCGAAAAAGTTTGCCAATAGTGAGTGATTTGAAAAATGTAACCTGGATGACCCCGCATAATATTCATGTGGCTGGGCTGATCCGCTCTTACGAAAATAAAAAGCTTTTCTGTTTATTTAATTACAAACACACAGCGTCCTTTGTTACTTGGTTTGCATTTAAAGAACATGGCATAAGGCCTGCGCAATTAAAAGATCATTGGACTGGCCTTACACATCATGTTGGAAATGACAATGAATATTTCGTATTAGGAGGATATCAGTTTGCCATTTTGGAAGTCATCGATTAAAACTTAAAGCTCATTCCAATATTAATACTGTAATCAGCAAATGCAGCGTCTCCTCTTGCAAATACCCCTGTATCATTTGTTCTTAAAATATCTGCATAGCTTTGAGGTCTTTCACGTCTTAAAGCAACAGGTGTATACAAAAAGAAGTTATACTTTTTGTACATATAAGTAATTCCAGGTTCAGCAGATAATATATTTCCAGGCCTTCTGAATCCTGTACTTTTTCCTATTAAGTCATAAGTAGGAATGCATTCATACCTTAATCCTAATGAATAAGCCCAAGCTTGTTTGCTATAATTCAAACCAGATCTTAGCATATACTGATCCGCTACACTCATTACATTGGATGTATACTTAATGGCAGCCGCAGTTGGCGTTCCTCCTCTTGCAGTGCTGACCCCATTATTATCTCTTGGATTTAATAAATAAAACGCATTTGCATAGGCACTCCAATTGGTATTGATTTGTCTAAACCCACTTAATTCAACTGAAACACCCAAGCCACCATCGCCCGGCTGTATAGACTGATCCACATAACCGATTCGCTTTGCAGTTGGAGAAAATTGAAATTCATCCTGCGCTTTAAAATTACCAGTAGGCAATTTAACTCCTATTCCTCCCATTAAATTACCTTTTATATTCGCATCAGGGGCAATCAACCACCTATAGGCTGTAAGACGAATATCGCCTAAGCCTCTCGCTGCAGTTGCAAAACGATAAGGACTTGAATTACCTAGATGCTCGTATTTAGAAGTACGATCATAATTCACCAATGGAATACTAACCCCAACCATCCATTTTTCATTCAATGTTCTTGTCAATGCAAAATCCATTGCACTCATATAGTTGATTACTTCTGATCCTTCTTCTACTCTATGCTTTTGTTCATCCCTCCCACTAAAATGTTTATAAGATTTAAAATACCTGTAATTGATATTCAAAGTCCATTTTGAACTGTCTTCTTGATGCATTCCTGCATGTTCCATTGTACAAAGTCCGCCAACAGTTCTGATTGCTACACAACCTTGTGCAGCTGATTGATTGATAAAGCCAAGGCAAATTAATACCATTATGAAGATTGATTTTTTCATTTGTTTGTCTAAATTAAAATAACTGTAAACTAATACTGTATCATTTTGCAGGCATTTGTGTGGAATGTAACTGCAATACACAGCAATGACAACCTTTATGAGGATTGACTGAAATAAAATTAAAAATGAAAAAACTTATTTTTTCATTTTTAATTTGGAAACGATATAGCTTCCTAAAGCCTGTCCTTTTTCTGTACTAGTGATACAAGAATTGTGGTAATGGATACCTCCGTAAAAACGTGCCCAGTTGTTTTCTTCTGCTGCATGCCTAAACGATTTAAAGCTTCTGTTTTCAATTCCAAATTCTAATTCGGTAGAATCTGTATAGGAGAAATTATCCCCGTATACACTTGTCAAAGCTTCTGCTGCTGCAGAAGAAATAGTGGAATGACCACAGGTATATTCTGGGAATGCCGGTGTTTGCAATAAAGGTCTCCAATTGGGATCAATGTATTTATTAATCACTGTTTCTGGACGGACTGTTTTGTACGTATATTTTGCATCCCATGTGTGGATGAATGCATCAAATAAAGCAATAGCCGTTTTTGCATAAGCATACACTGCTGTATTAAAATCTTTTTTCGCTGTTTTATTCGCAATACCTACAATACTCATCCAATGTCCTGGAGGTGAAAATTTTTTCGTACTAAACATAGCATGGCCTGTTACATTTACTTTGAAAGGATTGTCATCCCAGAAATTAGCAATATGCTTTTGCTCTTCGGTCAAACTATCACCTGCATTTTTCACCATCATTAAATGTTTATAATATTCACTATTTTTATCTGTTACATTAAATGCGGGTGGAGGTAAAGGTCTAAACTGACTAGCACTGTCAATAGCCATAGGTCTAATTTCAGCCCAATGTGGCTCTGCAGCAGATGCATACAATGGTGGTGTTGGAACCCAACGACCTGGAGAATCTTTTACAGTGTACCTTTCAGCACTTCTTGTTTGTGCGTAATTATCTTTCTTACTCCATGCAATAATTGTGCTACTAACTTCTTTCGCATAAGCTTCTGAAGCATTGACCATTTTACTTGACATTCCATTTGACTTCACTAATTTTCTTAAACTATCTGTATAATCTTGCATACTACCTTCCGGGAAAGTAACCGCTTGACCAACTGTAGCGTAAGCTACTAAAGCAGCATAAGGAAAATCAATATTTGCGGTATCTTTAGGCTGTGGAATAGAAGACAACCCTTTTAGCTGACCAGCTAAACTTTGATACTCGGCTGGCGCTCCTGCTGCAACCACTTCGTACCCAGCTATCGCTGCGTAAGCATAGTTTCTAGAAGCAACAATGGGGCTAAAATTATTACCCATCACCACCTGATTCAATTCATGGACTGTATAGGCGTATAGATCAGGGTTAGAGGTAATTTTTTTATAGTCGTTAGATTGTGTACAAGCTAGCATTGTCATTGCAAGTAGCAAGACAGCAAATAATTTATTCATTGAATTCAATTGAAAAAGTAAAATATAAAATAAAGAATGCAGCTGCGAATTAAAAATATAGCAAGCTGCTGTTATGCTTCGCATAACCTATTGCATGGTGCAATTATTAAGCAATTATTTTTGGAGGCGGGCCTTGTACTGTTAAATAATTGCTTATTAAACGCGTATCGTAACGATAACCAGTCGTTACATTCGCCGAATTTGCTGGAACTAGATGCCAGCTATTATTTTGTTCAATATAATCAAAGCTGATAAACTTTGCCATTGATTTTCCGATTGGGCTTGATTTTTTATCAGCTCCTGTATTAGAAAGGTCTTGTGCTAATTTATAAAAATCTTCTCTTGCATTTTTAATGTGCAAACGATCATGGTTAGGAATCACTTTTAATTCAAGGCTATCGTTAAAGATTCTTCTTTGAACATATTGGTAAACAATACCTTTGATAACAATTTCACCATCTACTCTTTCGAATTGAGGATTATTTGCATAGTAAGGAAGATTTATGGGCGTTTTAATGACCACCAATGAAGCTTCATCGTAATCATTTTCTTCAATTAATTCCACTAATTGATCGGACGCTTTTTGGTCAAAGTAATTCGATACCAATCGGTATCCGAATCCGTTAAAAAGCAAAATGCCCAAGAATAATATAGCGCCAATCTTTTTCAATACCCTAAATTAACCATTTTTATTAAAATTGAACACACATGAAGGATAGAATTTTAGTAATTTCAGCCCCTCAAACAACCCAAATCATGCGTAAATTAATACTTTCATTGGCAGTCCTTATGATTTTTGCCCTAACTGCAGTGTATCTATTAATTCCTAATCAAATTGTTATCAAGGGTAAGCAGATGGTCTACTTTCCTTCGGCAAGTGTCACAAGAGGAATCATGCAAACTGAAAAATGGTCTGAATGGATGCCAAAAGATATAGAAATTAAGGTTTTAGGCAGTTTAGTGGCTACGATCCAAACAGAGTTGACTGTAGATCAGATTCAAGTACCAGTTGAATTCTCTGTAACCAATGGAGAGCAAAAAAATTCTATAATTGGTTTTGAGACAAGTATGGACAATCGCCAATGGTCGCCTATTGCAAGGGTTCAATATTTTATTTTTGCAAAAAGAATACAAAATAAATTAGACCATGTTTTAGAAGCGGCAAAAAATTATTACAATTATAGCAAGGGGATTTATGGGTTTGATATTGTTGAAACGAAGGTGAAAGACTCAAGTTTAATCACCATGGACCAAACATTGAATGATACACCAGCTGTTGCCCAGATTTATCAGATGGTCAATCAACTGGAGCGTTATATTGTTTCTCAAAATGGCAAAGCAAAGGGTGCACCAATGGTAAATATTACAAGATTAGACGAGAGAGAGGTATACACGCAGGTAGCAATTCCATTAGAAAAAGATATACCCGTAATTGGTGATTTTAAAATCAAAAAAATGGTTTTAGGAAACTTGCTTTCTGTTGAGGTTCAAGGTGACCAAGCAAAAGTCTATGAAGCTTTTGAAGCTACAAAGCTTTACATAAATGATAAGCAAAAAACATCTCCCGCAATTCCATTTATAATCTATAACACTAATAGGTTATTAGAAAAGGATTCTAGCAAATGGAAATCAACAATCAATTACCCAATTTTTTAGTTTGCTGAAGTATTAAGCCTGTTTAATTTTTAAATTGAATGAGTCTTAAGCTATCAGAATTCATGCCTAAAACATACCCTAATTTTTTATTCACTTGTATAGGTGCAATCTGTCTTACCTGACCTTTGATACTTAATCCATTCATTGGCGTGGCCTTAAATTCTTGTTTTCCGTTATTGATCAATAAAGTTCCGTAGTCAGCGTCATACCTGCCCATTTGGACATTGTTATCATAAAAATTACCCATCATTAAAATGTCTGGCCATTTGTCTCCATTTGCATCCACAGTTACAGCTGTTTTATAGGCTGTGATCTGCGCTTCCCATGGTAATACTTTTGAAGTATATTCACCTTTCCCGTTATTGATGAACAAAGTATTTGCAAAGTGATAAGCTTTTGCAATTTTAGCCGCTTTTAATTTTTCCTTTGTGAAGATGTCATACAAGTTTGCTTTTGCAAAATCCTCTGCATACAAGAATGACTTCTTTATCTTAGGTATCTGTCTTTGAATCTCATCCTTATTTGCAAATGGTATTTCCTTTCCTTGTAAATAAAATGTGATAATTTGTTCAAACTTACCATTGTCATCAAAGTCATTGTAATACATTGTAATGGGTTCTTTTTCTGTCGCCTTTAACCTTGTATTTAATCCTAGGTTTCCAGCAATAAAATCCATATCGCCGTCTAAATCAATATCTATAGGCGTTATAAAATTCCACCAACCTGGCAAATTAGTAACAGTTGATTTAGACCATTTTTTTGCAGATGGATATAATACATCAATGCCGCCCCATTGATGTGTCAATAAAATTTCTGATATACCGTCTTTATCGATATCTATTTCTGCCGCACTGGTTATCAATCCAATCCCTACTAAATCGGGCGCAATTGTCGATGTTACGTCTTTGAAATGTCCGTCGCCTGTATTGTATAATAAATAACTACTGGTTGGCGCTCCATAATCCATCGCAGTAACCCTACTTGTGATCAATAAATCTACTGCGCCGTCTTGGTTAAAATCACGTGCAATGATGGATGAACTTTGATTGTAAATTGGAATCGCATTAGAAAGAACACTGAATTGGCCACTCGCACTATTTAAATAAACCCTTGGCATCATATGCTTGTCTTTGCCAAAATATTCGTTTCCTCCTGAGCCAACAACAATGTCTTTTAGTCCATCCTTATTTACATCAACAATTACAGAAGTGACATCTTCATAGTTACTATCTAATCTAAATGCTTCTTGTTTAGATAAAATAAACTTGCCATTAGGTTGTTGATAATACAATGCGGCACTGAATCCTCTAGCTCCTCCAATAAAAATGTCTTCTATTCCATCTTTATTGACATCACCTACCGATAATGCAGGGCCTTCTGTAGAATTCATCTGAGGGATTAATTGCTCTCTATTAAACTCTTGGAAGATATTTTCTTGATGCTTGAATTTTAAACCGGCACTTACCGTAATATCTACTACTTGTTTGGTAGTTTGAGGCCAATGTTGATTGATTAAATTGTAATCAAACTTTGGCAACCCAATTTGATAAGCAAATGCAAGTTGTTTTTTCTTGAAATCAGCCGGTTGGAGTTTTTGAAAACTATTGTCAGGCCAAATTAAAAATGCAGAATCTACTTTAGTATTTTTCAACCCAATAGACATTGGAATTTCCATACTTGATAAAAAACCTTTTACAGGAAATTTTTCATAGGTCCTAATTTCGCCCGGCGTGAACAAAACTAATTTGGCGCCAATCGCATTGATATTCTCTGCTGCACCTTTTAATGTTACTGAAACAGCATGGGCTGTTGTATCCGTATTGGTTTTGTTCTCATAAATAAATGACTTGTCATTAACATTGTTCACCACCAAATCTAAATCGCCATCATTGTCAAAGTCCGCATAAGCAGCACCATTAGAATAGGAAGATGGATTGTTGATGATCGCCTTTTCTTTGTCATCAAAAGACAACCCTTTTTTATTTAAAAAGAATTGGTTGGGTATCTTAATTTCAGGGAAACGATCTATCAAGGCCATATCCTTTTCCCCCATTTTATTATCCCTAATTTTTTCTTGAATTTCTTGATTGGATACGTAATTCACGTAATCCATATCATTCATCCTCTTTGGAATTCCATTGGCTATAAAAATATCCTTATACCCATCATTGTCAAAGTCCATTAACAAGGTTGCCCACGACCAGTCTGTAGCAAACATTCCTGAATACATACCCACTTCACTAAACTTTCCATTGCGACGATTCCATTGTAAATTATTGCGCGTAAACTGGTAGTCATAACCTACAGATATTTTATACTGGTAAATATCATAATCATCCTCTCCTAAGGACCTTTTTAAAATATAAGGATCCTTTGGCAACATGTCCATTGAGACAATCTCTGGAAAACCATCGTTGTTTAAATCTGCAGCATCAACACCCATCGAATACTGGCTAGTATGCATCAATCTTTCTTTTTGCTCGTCCTTAAAACTGCCGTCTTTTTGATTGATATACAAGTAGTCATTTTCATGAAAATCATTGCCCGCATAAATATCTACCCATCCGTCTAAATTAATATCACTCATTACCACCCCTAAGCCATAACTAATAGCCGTACTATTAATTTTAGACGCCTTGGTTACATCTTCAAAATGACCATTGTTGTTAGCGAAAATACGATCCCCAGAAAGTGGATCGAATGTGCCCATAAAACTTGTTCTTGGGGCAAATGTGCCATTTTGATGTACTGAATGATTCAATAAAAATACATCTAGGTCGCCATCTTGGTCGTAATCAAAGAAACTCGCTTGTGTACTAAAGCCAGAAAAATCTAACCCATATTTAGCTGCTGCTTCTTTGTATTTTGGAATGCCATTTTCTATACCTTGACAAATAAGTAGTTGATTTTTTGAAACAAATTTTTCGAAGTTCCCTAACCTACAGATATAAATATCCAACAACCCGTCATTATTGATGTCTACCACAGATACACCCGTATTCCATGCGCTGTCCTGCGGTATTTGAGCCTGCTTGCTTACCTCTTCGAACTTTAAATTTCCTTTGTTTAAATACAATTGATTGTCGCCCTCGTTTGATGCAAAAAAGATATCCGCCTTTCCATCATTATTAAAGTCTCCCGTCGCTACTCCTGCACCATTATAATAATACATATAATGAAACATATTAAACTGCTCGTTCGGATGTAATTTATTTTCAAATTGAATGCCCGTTTGTTCTGAAGTTAATGCTTCAAATAAGGGCATCTCCTTTGCTGATTGATTACAAGCAAGGAGAATTGTTCCAGATGCAAAAATGGATGCAAATTTCTTACAACTATTGATATACTTAAACAACATAAGTTTATTTTAATTTCATGAATACCGGAACATGATTGTTTCTTATAAATAACACCTTCTTCGTTGTGCCCTGTTGAAACAATACCATATCTCGCACCTGACCTGTGATTGCTAGGCCAGACTGCTTGTCCTCTAGTACTTCAAGTTTTCTTTTCCCTTTATTGATTAATGCTAAACCATAATTTGCATCTAAGCGACCAAATTGAGGCAAAAATCCAAATTGATTGCCACCCATCACTAAATCAGTTTTCCCATCTGCATTAAGGTCTGTACTTACCATTGCATTTAAAGAGGAGAATTGAACTTCGTTTGGCAATCTTTGAACTTCAAACTGACCACGGCCCTTACCCCAAGCAATCACTGAACTAGTGTAGTTGTATAATTTCATAGTCGCTTTTTCTACCAATTCTTTTTTGAATAATTCTTGGAAGGATTTTTTAGCATATATCTCGTAATTCAAATTTTCTTTTTTTAATAATGGAATCTGCTCCTGCATTTCTCCTTTTAGGAAAACTGGAACGTCTTTGCCATTCACAGTTCTAGTTAAAATTTTATCGATGCTTTCATTCCCATCAAAATCATTGATCCATAATTTTACTGGAGCGTTTGCAGTTGGTTTTAAATAGCCATTTTCGCCCATATTACCCATGATTAAATCCTGAAAGCCATCTCCATCAATGTCTGCCATATGAATCGACTGCCACCAGCCATGCAAGTCTTTTAAATTCGAAGCCTGTTCTACCATTTTACCTTTTTCAAAAGCATAAATGATCGGGTACATGTATTCACCAACCACAACCAAAGAAGCTTTCCCAGATTTATTTAAATCACCCCATACTGCACTTGTAACCATCCCTAATTTTGCAAAATCAGGGGCGATTGTCGAAGTCACCTCTTTGAACTTTCCTGCTCCATTGTTTTGATACAAAGCACTTAATGGCGTTACACCGTATTTTAATGGCGTATTTCGTGCACCAACAAAAACATCAAGGTCGCCATCCAAATCATAATCCAATGGCACCATTACGCCAGTATTGTATTCAAATACTGGGAATGCATCAGCGCTATGCGTGAAATTAGCTTTCCCATCATTTATAAATAGCCTATGATTCAATTCTCCTCTTGTTGATAATCGATTGTTTCCGCCTGAACCTACTAATAAGTCCATGTCACCATCCTTATCCGCATCAAAGAACACAGAAGCAACATCTTCATAAGTTTCAAATGCCTTGAATGCAGCTTGTGGCTTTGGACTAAAATCACCCTTACTTGTTTGCAGGTAAATTTGGCTTCCTTTATTGTTCGCGCCACCAATAAACAAATCAGCTAGTCCATCTCCATTTAAATCTGCAGAAGCTGCTTTAGGCCCCTCTTGTGATAAAATTCTTGGAATAATTCTTTCTGCATAAAAATCAACATGGTCATCCTCTGTATGTTTTTCAAAATTCGCTTTTACTTCTTCAAACAATGGCGCTACTTTTTCTTGCACTAGTACAAATGGCCTTGCAATTTGTTTTGCTTGATCAATTGTGTAAACCGTATCCAACTTTTGTATGTTTAAAATACTTTGAGTTAGGTTTGGCCAAATCACTTGAACTGAATCAACTTTCGTAAACTTGCCTAGACCAAAAATTTGTTTATAATCCACAGATGATTGGAATCCTCTCGCTGGTATAAGTTCCTTGCTTAAAACTTGCCCTTGTACATACACGTTGATTTTTGTACCAACTGCATTCACATTCTGCGGCAATCCTTTTAACTTAAATCCTACATACCCATTTTTGTTTTTCTCTCTACTCTTATTTTTAAATACAAAGCTTGGCATGTTGTTATTATTCACAACCATATCCAAATCTCCATCATTGTCTAAATCTCCGTATGCAGCACCATTGGAAAAACTTGGGATATCCAAGCCCCAATCCTTACCCATGTCTTTAAATGTTAGGTCGCCATTATTCCTAAACATTTTATTAGGAATTGGTTGGCTGCTCATTTTTTCAATAATACTACTGATTTCATCTTTCTTCCCAGACAAAACCATTTTTTGAATCATGGTATTTGCAAAGAAGTCAATAAAATCCTGATTAGTTAGATCTCTGTAAATACCATTACTTACATAGATATCATTATAACCATCATTGTCTGCATCAAAAATCATTTCGCCCCAGCTCCAATCACTTGCTTCTACTCCAGAAAAGCGTGCTACTTCTTTATACTTTCCATTCTTGTTGTTTAACTGCAGCGCATTATGCATGAATTGATGGTAAAATCCGCTCGCAACTTTCAATCGATAAATATCAATATTGTCAAAAGAGCTTGTCGTCTTTAATCTAAAATCATTATCAGGCAACATCTCTGTGGTGAAAATATCTGGATAGCCATCGTTGTTGACATCTGCCATATCCGTCCCCATCGATGCAATGCTGTTATGCTCTGTGTAGATTTCTATTTCATCTTTAAATGTGCCGTTTTTTTGATTGATGTATAAATAATCTCTTTCAAAAAAATCATTTGACACATAAACATCAGGCCATGCATCTCCGTTAACATCCCCAATAGTTACACCCAATCCGAAACTAATGAGTGTACCATGTATCCCTGCCTCTGCAGATACTTCCTTGAACTTGCCGCCTTCGTTTTTATATAAATGATCACCGCCTCCTTTCAAGAAATTGGCCACATCAGAATTTTCTGCTCTTATATCTCGAGCATTGGCATAGTTCAAAGTGTTTACAGGTATAGGACTATTGTTCACCATGAAGCAATCCAGGTCGCCATCCATATCATAATCAAAAAATGAAGCATGCGTTGTATAGCCATTATTTGCTAAACCATATGCTTCTGCACTATCTGTAAAAGTTAAATCATGGTTATTAATGAACAATTGATTCTTACGTAGGTCTTCCTGCATCATATGTCCTGCATTCGCTACATAGATATCCAACCAGCCATCATTATTGATATCCACCATGGTTACACCCGTGCTCCATTCTTCTTTCTTTGAAAAACCAGCCTTCTCAGAAATATCTTCAAATTTAAAATTGCCCTTGTTTAAGAATAATTTATTTGCACCTTGATTCGCAGTAAAAAATACATCTGCTAGTCCATCATTGTTAATGTCACCAATACCTACACCACCTCCGTTGTAAAAATTACGGTACTTGAAAATATTATTATCTTTTTCGTCTGTCACTGTATTGGTAAATTGAATACCGCTATTCTCTACTTTTTCAAAAAGCTGGCCATCCTTTGATTTAGTACAAGATCCGAAAACAAAAGAAACAATAAGTAGTAAGTATATTTTTTGCATAAAACAAGTTCGTGTAGTAATTCGTAAAAATACAAAAAGGCGGGCGTTTCAGCCCGCCTAAAATCATAATAGTTGTTGCTGGGGAGGTTTAAATTTTACAAAAGCTCCTAACAACAAAAAGGCTGCCGTAAACGGCAGCCTTTTCTATAATAGGAAAACTTTTAAAAGTAAGATCCTAGTAACCGAAGTTTTGCTTCAAATTAGGGTTTGAAGAAACTGCTTGGTTAGGAATAGGGTAAACAACTTTATAACCATCAGACTTAGCAGATCTTTCGTTAACTGGATCGTTGTACTTTCCAAAACGAATTAAATCTGGACGTCTAACAGCTTCTAAGTATAATTCACGACCTCTTTCAGCTAAGATATCACTTAAAGTAACAGCAGTTAATGCTGGTGCACCAGAACGAGCTCTTAAGCTATTAACGATAGAAAGTGCAGTTTCACCGCCAGTTGCAGTACCGCCTCTTAAAATCGCTTCTGCTTTCATCAGTAACGCATCAGCATAACGGAAGAATACATAGTCATTCTTACCAGTAAATGAATTATCGGAAGCTTTATACTCCATTGGATATTTCATAGTTCTGATACCTTTAGATTCTGTAGAGAAAAATAAAGATACATCAGGAGTGAATACTAAGTCAGACTGAGCACGGTCTTTAACTTTTACTTTCACGCCTTTATCATATTTATATTGTTGACCAGCTAAGAAACCAGCGTTAAATCCAGTTAACTCAGTGTAGTCTGCGATATCAGATTGTCTTCTTTTATCTACTTCAGGGAATGAATTGTAAAAATCAGCAGTAGTAGTGAAACCATTCCAACCAGAGAATGTTTGGTTGTAGTGTGTTCCCATACCAGTTGCCCAGTTTACGTTAATTGTACCACCTAGTTGAGTAGCACCATCACCACCTCTTGAGTAAATCATTTCAGTTGATAATGTGTTATTGTTCCAAACAAAGTTATCCCAATAGTTAGCAGATAAAGAGAATTTATTGCTAGCTGTGATCGCGTCAACTGCTGCAATTACTGCATTCATATCTGCAGCTGCAAATGTGAATGTCGTAGGTGCTTTAGGATCTGCTTTGTAAACAGCCTTGTTCAACATTAAACGTGCTTTCAAAAATTGAGCTGCTTGTTTAGTTGCTAAACGGCTATCAGTTTTTGCAGCATATGATGGCAATGCAGCAATCGCAGCATCTAAATCAGTCATGATCCAATCAAAAGCTTCTGATCTTGTTTTTACTGCAGGAATTTGATCTGGGCCATCAGAAGCAGCACGGTAAGGAACTTGACCGAACAAGTCCATTACTTGAGTTGCTAAGAAAGCTCTTAAAAACTTTGCAGCAGGTTGGTCAGCAGCAGCTCCTTTTTCAGCAACTAAAGTCGCTTTAAAAAGACCACTATTGATACCATTCCAAGTATCGAATAATTGATTGTGTGCACCATCTACTGCATGTAAATGGATTTTTCTCCAAGTACCAAAGTCATCCCAGTCAGTACCACGAGTTGGTCCAAGTAATTCGTCTGTTGAATGCTCTTGTAAAGCATACCAGTTTCCTTGTCCGATCAAAGCATTGGTTGCTTCATAAACTGATTTTAAATCAGCTGTAGCAGCTCCGCCAGCACTTGCAGTGACAACAGACTTTGAACCAAACACTTTCTCATCTAATTTAGAACAAGAAGCTGCACCCAAACTCACTGCGATAGCAGCGGTGTAGATTGCTGTTTGTTTGATAAAATTATTTTTCATGTTATATTTTATTTATAAAAATTAAAAACGAGCATTGATACCTAAAGTAAATGTTCTAGCTCTTGGAGTTGCAGTATAGTCAAATCCACGAGAAGGTACACCACCTCTAGCTTTGTCAACGTTCACTTCAGGATCTAATCCAGAGTAGTTCGTAAACAATGCTAAGTTTTGACCAGACAATGTCAAATTCAAACCTTTGATGAATGAACCTTTTTTCACGTCAATTGCATAACTTAAACTAGCATTAGCTAAACGGATATAATCACCTTTTTCTAAGAAACGAGTTGATACGTTACCTGGGTTAATTGAATTCTCAATTGAATACACAACATCTCTTGTTACGTTACGAGCGTTTTTCAAACTACCTTTTAATAAAACAGCATTCGCAGTGTTATTATATACATAGAAACCAGTTACTGCGTTAAAGAATACACTAGCAGTTAACTTCTTATATGTGAAGTTGTTTGTTAAACCTGCGTTGAAAGTAGGCAAAGCAGATCCTTGTAATTCATCCTTAGCACCATTTGCGTAAACACCATTTCCGAAAGCATCAAATCTTAGGAAAGTAGGCATTACGAAAGTGAATAAAGGTGATCCGTCACGGATTGTTTGTGCATAAGCACCAGTTAAACCTTGACCAGACACTTCACCTGTATTAACTACAGTTGAACCGAATCCTTCAACTTTATTCTTTAAGAAAGACATATTATAGCTTACATCCCATCCAAATGCACCTCTGTAAGCTGGACGAACTAATTGGTAATCTAAGCTAAATTCCCAACCTGTATTGTTTACTTTTCCTGGCAAGTTAACCCAGCGATCAGCAGAAGCTGCTGGTTGAGGGTAGCTGATCAAGAATAATAAATCTTCAGTAGACTTGTTGAAATAATCAACAGTACCAGACAATCTTCCATTAAACATAGAGAAGTCTACTCCAACACCTGATGTTGTAGTTTGCTCCCAACGTAAATTAGGATTAGAGTTAGTAATGATGTTAGTAGTACCATTAAAGTTAACTTGTTGTAAAGCTAAAGAAGCGTAAGCAGGGAACTCTTGGTTTCCTGTAATACCATAGTTTAATCTAACATCAAAATTAGAGAAGATTTTACCCAAAGTATTTTGAGCAAACTTTTCTTCTAACATTCTCCATTTGAATCCAAATGCAGGGAAAGTACCGTATTTATTACCAGAGCTGAATCTTGAAGAACCATCCACTCTCACCAATGCTGATAAGATGTACTTATCTTTCATTGTGTAGTTTAAACGAGAGAAATAAGATTGTAATTCAACTTGTGTACTATCACCGTATATTGGTGTAGATCCACCAGTATAAGCATTATAGTCACTAGACGGAGCTGTCATACCCTTACCCCATCTTTGTTGACCTCTATAATAATCAGTTGATTTTTGATAAGAGAAGGCAGCTAAAGCTTGTAAGCTATTTCCATTCTTAAAAGTCTTATCATAATTCAATGTATGCTCAATTACAGTTGAAGCTTGATCAGCTAATTGCTTCACAGCTCTACCATTTGTATTAATTTGAGTATTTTGATATTCTTTTCCTCTAACATTTACATTTCCTTTAAAACCTGCATCACTTAAACGAGGATCTGCGAATGTGAAACGCTCTGTATTTGAGTTTTCCATTCCAAAGATCGCCTTATAAGTCAAGTTATCAGTTAATTTATAAGAAACAGATACGTTAGCTAATAATTTATTGTAAGTATCTTTATCATTAAAGCCTTCTAAGATAGCAACAGGATTTCTGTTACCATCTTTGTTATCATACCAAGAACCATCTGCATTGTATACAGGAGCTGTTGGATTGAAAGAAATTGCGGCACCGATTAATGATCCTTCATAACCTGCGTTATTAGAAACCTGTGCGTAGTTATTCTTAACAATTGATTGGTTTGCAGTTACATCTAATTTTAATTTAGAAGTCAATTGATTTGAATATTTCAAACCGAAAGTGTAACGTTTTAAACCTTGTGTCTTAATAATACCTTCTTGGTTATCATAAGAACCATTTAATTTCAAAGAAGATTTTGAATTAGAGTAACCCCAAGCCAAGTTGTAGCTATTAGAGATTGCAGTTCTAAAGATTTGATCTTGCCAGTCAGTATTGAATCCTTTATCATTACCGCCTACAGCTGAAAAATCATAACCTCCATCTTGTAAAGTTTTTTTGATACCATACATATACTCTTGAGGACTAGCTAAATCATAACGATTTGCTGTTGTTGAGATAGATGTAGTAGCATTAAAAGTTAAACTTGGTTTTCCTTTACCAGACTTAGTAGTAATCAAAACAACACCATTCGCACCTCTAGCACCATAGATTGCCGCAGAAGAGGCATCTTTTAGGATAGAGATATTTTCGATGTCATTAGGGTTGATGAAAGACAATGGGTTTCTTGCAGAAGAAGAACCAAATAAATTGTCATTACCAACAGTACCACCACCATATAAAGGCACACCATCAACCACATATAATGGGTTGTTGTTACTTCTTACAGAAGAAGTACCTCTAATAGTAATGTTAACAGCACCTCCTGGCTCACCAGAGTTAGATGTTACGTTAACACCAGCAGTACGACCTTGTAACAATTGCTCTGGTGAAGAGATAACCCCTTTGTTGAAGGATTTCTCACCCAAAGAAACAACCGCACCAGTCGCATCTTTTACTTTACGCGTACCATAACCTACTACAACAACTTCATTTAATTGTTCGCTAGTTTGGTTTAATGATACAGTTACATTTCCTTCTGCAGCTACTTCTTTAGAAGAATAGCCCACAGTTGAAACAACTAATTTTGTTACAGATGAAGGTACTGTGATTGCAAAAGTTCCATCAGCCGCTGTTTTCGCGCCTGTTGTAGTTCCTTTAGCAACAACAGATGCAGCTGCGATTGGAGAACCATCTTTTGCATCTAAAACCTTACCTGTAACTGTTTTGTTCTGCGCTTGTGCATTTAATGCAAGCAAGCCAAGAAACAGTCCTACAAAAGAGGACTTTACAATTTTTGAAAAATTCATAATTGGCAGTTTATTGGTTTAATAAGCAGTTACAAAATACACATTTTT
>CAZOHD010000010.1:0-42067 GCA_964579885.1 uncultured Sediminibacterium sp. | reverse complement strand
CAGTGGAAAACTTAGGAGAGGAGGGAGATATTACCCTTGTGGGAAAGCCTGAATTGAGTAGCATCCGCGTAACCGCACCTGCTTCTCAAGCTCCAGCTGCAAAAGCAAATGTAGCAGCTGCTGTAAACGAAGGCGGTTCAATGGATAATGTAACTGCAGCAGCTAAGAGCATGCAAAGCGATGCTCCAGCATGTAGCACTTGTGGACATATCACTATTCGTAGCGGTACTTGTTACAAATGTTTGAACTGTGGTACTTCTATGGGGTGCAGTTAGGCCATTTAATCAATAAAGTTCCAATACCCGCTCAGCTATGAGTGGGTATTTTTTTGTCAAAAACATTCATATAAAATATGGGCAAGCATTCATAAAATGCCTTAAATTCATAGTTCAAATTATCACTAGAAAAACGATTGCCTTATGTCTGATTTTCAAGTTAAAGTAGCGCCAAAAACATATGACGCTGTCATTGTAGGTTCTGGTGCTGGAGGAGGTATGGCTGCTTATGTATTAGCAAAAGCAGGTTTGAAAGTATGTCTACTAGAAGCGGGGCCAGATTTTGATCCTGCAAAACATTCTGCACAATTAAAAAATCCATGGGATTCGCCACGTCGTGGAGCAAGTTCAAAATATCGTCCTTTCGGAGAATTTGATGGCTGTTTTTGGGGATGGGATATTGATGGCGAACCTTACACACAAACAAAAGGATCCGATCATTTTGATTGGTGGAGAGCAAGAATGGTGGGTGGTCGTACGAACCACTGGGGACGTATCTCTTTAAGATTTGGTCCAAAAGATTTCAAAAGAAAAAGTATTGATGGCTTAGGAGATGATTGGCCAATAGGATATGAAGACGTGAAGCCATACTATGATAAAATTGACAAGTTGATTGGTGTATACGGAACGAACGAAGGTTTGGAAAACGATCCAGATGGCATTTTCTTACCTCCGCCAAAACCACGTTTACATGAATTGATGTTTAAGAAAGCAGCAACTGGAATTAATATCCCAGTGATCCCTTCTCGTCTATCAATTTTAACAAAGAAAATTAACGACGAGCGTGGCGCATGTTTTTATTGCGGTCAATGTAATCGTTCTTGTAAAGTGTATGGTGATTTTTCTTCTTCCTCTGTTTTAGTAAAGCCCGCAGTGATGACAGGAAATGTGGATTTAATCACTGGTGCTATGGCACGTGAAGTATTGACAGATAATGAAGGAAAAGCAAAAGGTATTTCTTATGTGAATAAAACAGATAAACAAGAATACCAAGTCAATGCAAAAATTGTAATCCTTGGTGCAAGTACCTGTGAGACTGCACGTTTATTATTGAATTCAAAATCACAAAAACATCCTAATGGTCTAGCGAATAGTTCTGGTGTTGTTGGGCATTATCTTCATGATTCAACAGGTGCTGCATTGGGCGGTGTGATTCCAAACTTAATGGGTCGTAAGCGTTATAACGAAGATGGTGTGGGTGGTATGCACGTATATACACCATGGTGGTTGGATAATAAAAAATTAGATTTCCCAAGAGGGTATCATATTGAATATTGGGGTGGCATGAGTCAGCCTAGTTATGGATTTGGTATGGGCACGCAGGGATTAAATGGCAAGTTCCAAGTTAATGGAAAAACAAAAGAAGAAGGTGGATACGGTAGCTCATTAAAAGAAGATGTTCGTTTCTTCTACGGTGCTAGTGTGGGCATGGGAGGACGTGGAGAAGCAGTGCCACGTTTTGAAAACCATTGTAAGATTGATCCAAATGTAGTAGACAAATATGGTATTCCTGTATTGAATTTTGATTGTAAGAATTCAGAATATGAAATCAAACAAGCAAAACACATGAAGGAAACCTTCCGTGAAATCATGCATGAAATGGGCGCGGTTATTACATGGGGTGATCAAGATGATGCAAGTAATAATTATGGATTATCTAATCCAGGAAACATCATTCATGAAGCAGGTACAGTGCGTATGGGCGCAGATAAAAAAACAGCACCATTAAACGCATGGGGACAAGCGTACGATTGTAAAAATTTATTCTGTGTGGATGGCTCTGTATTTACGTCTCAAGCAGACAAGAATATTACTTGGACAATCTTAGCATTGTCAATGCGTACATCAGAATACATTTTGGATCAGTTACAAAAACAAAATTTGTAATTAGGCAAGGGAAATTATTAATTAAATGATTTTGTTAAACTAAATATTATGGACAGAAGAAAATCCATCAAAGCGTTGATCATAGGTACAGTTTCTGCAGGCGTAGTTTTAGATGCTTGTAAGAGTGAGAAGACAACTGTGACCGAATACAATCTGGATGATAGAATGCAAGAAGAAAAGGATTACTTGGTAAAAGTGAATGCTGAACCAAAATTCTTTGACGAGCATGAAATGGCAACCATTATAGTATTGGGCGATATCATTATGCCAAAAGATGAGACAAGTGGTTCTGCATCAGAAGCGAAAGTGCCAGAATTTATCGAATTCATTGTAAAAGATATGCCAGAACACCAAGTGCCTGTAAGAGGTGGATTAAGATGGTTGGACTTGCATAGTTTTAATAAGCATGGTAAATCTTTTGTAAGCTGCACACATGAGCAACAAATTGGTATTGTAGACGAGATTGCTTATCCTAAAAAAGCAAAGCCTGAAGTGGCACAAGGGGTAAGCTTCTTTAATAAAATGAGAGACTTGGTTACGACTGGTTTTTACACATCTGAAATTGGGGTGAAAGATCTTGGTTATATGGGAAATGTGCCCAATCAATGGACTGGTGTGCCAGATGATGTGTTGAAGCAGTATGGACTTGCTTACACGGAGAAAGAACTTAAAGAGTGCATTTAGCAACTAATAAATGAGAAAATATACCTATCCCTAGGCTCTCAGCTCGCTTTGCTCGAATGTTCGCTACGGAATAGTATATTTTCTCATTCACTTTTTTATAAAACAAAGGCCCCAATTATTTGGGGCCTTTGTTTTAGGTAGTTCTTTCTATTTTATTTTTTGACAAGTAAATTTTCTTACTAAGCGATAGTGCTTCCTGCAGCAATCGCTTCGCTAGGACTCACAAAGTAGAGTTTACCTGCAGCATCTTCGGCCATTAAAATCATTCCCTTGCTTTCGATACCACGCATTTTACGAGGTGCTAAGTTGGCTACAATTGTTACTTGCTTGCCTACAATATCTTCAGGATTAAAGTGCATTGCGATACCTGATAGAATCGTTCTTTGCTCAAAGCCTAGATCAACTAAGAGTTCTAATAATTTATCTGCTTTCTCTACTTTCTTAGCTTGGACAATGGTACCTACACGCAAGTCAATTTTTCCAAAATCATCAAATACGATCTCAGGTTTTAATGCATTTTCTTTTGTGTTTTCTGCTGCTGGGGTATTTTCCATAGTTGTTTTTTTAGCTGCCACATTCGCCTGTAACTGTGCTAATTCTGCTTCAATTTCTTCGTTCTCTATCTTTCTGAATAATAATTCTGGGGCACGTAAGCTATAACCTACTTTTAACAAATCAAATCTGCCTGCATTTTCCCATTCTAACATCTTATCTACCACTTTCATCATGTAGCACATTTTCTTTGCAGTAAATGGAATGAAAGGTTGTGCAAGTATAGCAAGGTTAGCACACAATTGTAAACAACAATGCATGGTGTTATCAATGATTTTTTGTGCATCTGGATTTTGATCCAAGGTCTTTGCAACAATCCAAGGTTCTTGTTTTTGCATGTATTGATTTCCTTTTCTAGCAAGGTCAATCAATTCAAATTGGGCTTCTCTAAACTTATATTGCTCTAATAAATTTGTAATTTTTTCTTTGGATATTTTAACTGCTTCCATCATCCCTTTAAAGCTGTCAGTCGCATTGTCGCTTGCATCTTCTGCTGTAATTAAATCGGTATGGAATGGAGGCACTTTGCCATTGCATAATTTGTGCATCAATACCCAAGTTCTATTCACAAAATTTGCAAAGATGCTTACCAATTCACCATTCACCGATTCCTGAAAACCTTTCCAGGTGAATTCGCTATCTTTAGACTCGGGAGCTATAGAGGTTAGGTAAAAACGTAAACTATCAGCTAAGCCATCTCCTCCATTTTCTTTTTTAATCCATTTGTTGATATAATCATCCATCTCGATACTCCATCCTCTAGAAGTACTCATTTTGTCTCCTTCTAAATTCATGAACTCGTTGGCAGGTACATTTTCAGGTAAAATATGTCCATTTAATTTTAACATGACAGGGAAGATGATGCAATGGAAAACAATATTGTCTTTCCCAATAAAGTGCACCAATTTCGTTTCCTTGTCATTCCAATAAGGCGACCAATCTTTATTATTATTAATAGCCCATTGTTTTGTTGCACTGATATAACCAATAGGTGCATCAAACCAAACGTATAATACTTTTCCTTCTCCACCTTCTACTGGTACTTTAATACCCCAATCTAAATCACGCGTAACGGCTCTTGGCTGTAAACCGCCATCAATCCAGCTTTTACATTGTCCTACAACCGCAGGACGCCAATCATTTGCATGCTCTTTTAAAATCCACTCGCGTAAAAATTCTTCGTGTCTATTTAATGGAAGGTACCAATGTGTTGTTTCTTTTTTAATGGGTGCTTGACCACTTAATGTGCTCACTGGATTGATCAATTCTTCTGGACTTAAAGTCTTGCCACATTTTTCACATTGATCGCCATATGCTTCTTTATGACCACAACTTGGACAAGTGCCCTTGATATATCGGTCCGCTAAAAAAGTATTGGCTGCCTCATCAAAATATTGCTCCGAAGTTTTTGTTTCTAAATCACCTTTAGCTTCTAAGTTTTTGAAAAAGTCTGAAGCTGTTTCATGGTGCAATGGGTCACTTGTTCTGTGGTAGATGTCAAATGCGATACCAAGGTCCTTGAAATTTTGTTCAATAATTGGGTGATATTTATCAATAATCGCTTGAGCGGTCGTACCCTCTTTGGTCGCTTGAATAGGTATTGCTGTTCCGTGTTCATCACTACCGCATACAAAAACAACATCTCTTTGTTGCGCTTTTAAATAACGTACATAGATGTCAGCTGGTAAATAAGCACCCGCTAAATGGCCAATATGCTTTAAACCATTCGCATAAGGAAGTGCTGCGGTAATCAAATATCTTTTTGGCGTGTTCATTCCTGCAAAAGTACTTAATATTGCGGTATGATTCAACCTCCTAGTTTGTTGCCTGGTAACAGAATTGGCATCCTTTGTCCAGCCGGTTCAATCCCAATGGAAAAAGTGACTATTTGTGCGAAAATCCTTGAGTCTTGGGGTTATCAGGTACATATTGGCAAGACAGTTGGCACAAAATTTGGTCATTTTTCGGCCTCAGATATGGATCGACAAATGGAGTTGCAATCCATGATGGATGATCCTGAAATCCATGCAATTTTATGCGCGCGAGGAGGATACGGCTTGAGTAGGATTGTATCGGGCTTAGATTTTAATAAATTCATCGCAAATCCAAAATGGGTGATTGGATTTAGTGACATCACTGTTTTACATGCAGCCATTCAAAAGCATGGGATTCAAAGTATTCATGGCCCCATGTCTGCAGCTTTTGGAAAAGGGGATGCCGGATTTCCATATATTAATGCATTAAAATCAATTTTAGAAGGGAATGCCTTGCTCATTGAAGCAAAGCCACATACATGCAATCGCATTGGAAGTGCCAAGGGGCAATTGGTTGGAGGAAATCTTTGTCTATTCACCCATTTAATTGGTAGTGAAAATCAAGTGGACACATATGGAAAAATTTTATGTATCGAAGATGTAGGAGAGTATCACTATAATATAGACAGAATGCTTATTCAGTGTAAAAATGCGGGTTTATTAGAGGGATTAGCAGGCTTGGTGGTAGGTGGATTTACAGATATGAAGGATAGTTCAACTGATTTTGGAGAAACAGTGATTGAAATAATTCAGCGATTAACCAAAAACGCAGCTTACCCTATTTGCTTTGATTTTCCAATTAGCCATGATTTGGAAAATATGCCTATTCTGTTAGGTGGGAGCTACCATCTTTCAGTGACGGATCAGGGCACTCTTTTAACAAAAATCTAAAGCCTTCGATACAATTATACATTAAATTTGTATTCTAAATTGTATTCTATGCTAAAATCATTTTTAACTTTTTTCGCTTTTATTTTGGCAGGTCTGCAAGGTGTTGCAGCACAGTCTTATACATTGTCTGGTATTCAGAAAACAGATAAAGACCAGATACAATATGAGGTATTGGGAAAAGTAGCGGGTAAGTATTGGATTTATAAAAACAATGACGGCATTGCTACCATAGCACAATACAATGATCAAATGCAATTAGTGCAACAGAACGATTTAGCATTTTTGCCAAAAAAAATCAGTGCAATAGAGTTTGTTACAAAATCCGATAGAGTTTATGCTTTGTATCAATTCCAAGCGGCTACAACAGTGTATGCAATGGTGGCTGAATTGGATGAAAAAGCACAATTAGTGGGCGCCCCAACTGTTTTAGATACTGCCGAAAAAATTAGACCAGGTTCTGGTGCTAAGATTTTTAATTTAGTTGAAAGTCAGGATAGATCTAAGTTGCTTGCGTTCACAGTTAATACTACCAATCCAGCATCCATTAAAATCAAAGCAATCAGTTTGAGTTCGTCTTTTGGTTTTGCGAGTGAAGCAACTATAAGTATCAATGCGCAAAACAAAAAAAGTCATCTTTCTGATTTTGCAATAGACAATAAAGGAAATTTATTCTGTTTAAGAAATGCAGAGCAGCCCAATGCTGCGCCAGTAGTGAGTTTATTGTATTTAGCTGCTGATGGCAATGAAGTAATTGAAACGCCTATTGTTAATAACATTTTGTTTTTAGATGATATTCGTTTGAAAATAAATAATGCAAATGGAACTGTTTTGGTGAACTCTTTTTATGCAACCGAAAAGAAAGGTGCAATTGACGGCATGTATAGTTTTATCTGGGATATTGCGAATAAAACAAATATTTTGACAAATGCAAGTCGTTTTACAGATGATATTAGAGATGCGGTTACTGATAGAAGAAATTTAAAAACTGCGTTTGATGATTTTTATTTCGATCAAGTGCAACCAAATGAAGATGGTGGTTTTACAATTATAGCAGAAGCAGCTAAAACAAGTTCGAATAGAAGTGCTTTTTCAAGATGGGATTATTTTTGGGGAGGTCCTTTTTATAATCCATTTATTTTTAGCTACTGGAACCGACCATTTGGTTTTTATCCATGGGCAAGATTTGGTTGGGGCATGATGCGTCCTTGGGGTTGGGGATGGGGTTTTGGCTGGAATAGTTGGATGATGATGTCGCCTTTTTATTTGTACGGAACACCTTCCGTGACTTATTCTGCAGGCAAAGTGGCTATTCTTAAATTTGATGCAAAAGCAAATATTCAATCTGTAAAAACGATTGACAAAAAACAATCAGACATGAATGTTGATCAGTTTATTGGATATGGTCAAATTCAAAATAGTGCAGGAACAAATTTCTTGTATTTCAATAAGGCAAAAGGGGTAAGACAAATCGTTCATCAGCAATTAAATGCCTCAGGAAATATTGTTGCTGGCAGTCCAATTGTGTTGAAAGAAAAACAATTAGAATGGATGCCAAGATCTTTAAAGCAAGTTGGCGAAAAAGAAGCAATCTTGCCATACCAATCTAAAGGCAAATTGGGTTTTGCTAAAATCACGATCCAATAACATGGTATTTTTATTCAAGGACAGGTCGGATATTAATTTGCTTTTCTTAGTTGTACTAAGTGTGCTTGTGCATTTTCATTTTTATTGGGAAGCACCGATTGTGATAGCGAATCCTTCTGATGGTTTATTGGCTTATTTACTGTTTCATTATATAAAGCCTTTGCCACCATTGGTTTTGATCCTGCTTTTTCATTTCATCGTCATCATACAGGCATTGAGATTGAATATTTTATTGAGTAAATTTAAAATGTTTCAACATATAAGCTATTTGCCGGCTTTCACGTTTGTATTGTTAACAGCATTATTCCCTTTTTGGGATGCAATCAGTTCTGGCTTGATTGCGAATGCCTTGATCATTTGGATATTGGTCAAATTAAATCGTTTGTATGACCAGACCCAACCAAAAACACTTGAATTTAACATTGGATTGATTGTTGGTTTCTCGATTTTATTATATGAACCAATAGCCATTTTAATACCTGTAGTGCTTTTTGCTTTAGCCATTATTAGACCCTTTAGGTTAGCAGAATGGTTGGTTCTAATGATGGGCATTTTGCTACCTTTTTACTTTATTTTCACCTATGTATTTTTGACAGATTCTGCTGCAGCATTTACTGCCTTTTTACCAAGGTTAGATTGGAAAAATCCATTATCAGGAATGGGCTTAAAGGCAGGTATTTCTTTAATTTATATTGGGGTCCAATTATTAATTAGCTTTTACTTCTGGCAGGAGCAACAAAATAGATTTATTATACAGGTAAGAAAGTACTGGGGGGTGATGTTATTGACCTTATTTGTTACTTTATTCCAGCCAATTATTTTTTCTTCCCAAGCTTTATATGCCTCTGCGATCGTGTTAGCTCCTTTGGCGAGTTTTATAAGCTTTTGTTATGCAGGTCCAAAGCAGTTGTTGATTCCCAACGTTTTATTCTGGATCTCTGCTGGCCTGATTGTGTATAACCACCTTGTATAAGTGTAGAATTTCGGCTTTTTAGCAAGGCATATTTAAGTACCTTTGTACCTCAATTTTACTCATTTATTAAGCTTAATACTATGAAATTCGGCGTATTGGTATTCCCAGGTTCAAATTGTGATAGAGACATGCAAGATGCTTTGGAAAAAGATCTTGGATTTAATGTACAAATGCTTTGGCATAAGGATAGTGATTTATCTCATTATACGACCGATGATTGCATCGTTTTACCAGGGGGATTTTCATACGGAGATTATTTACGTTGCGGTGCCATAGCTAAATTTAGCCCAATGATGCAGTCGGTGATTGAATTTGCAAACAAGGGCGGAAAAGTATTGGGTGTTTGTAATGGCTTCCAAATTTTATGCGAGTCTGGTTTATTGCCAGGTGCATTATTACAAAACGCAAATCAACAATTTATTTGTAAAAACGTTTATATTAAATCAGAGAATAGCGGACCACTCCAAATTCCTATCGCGCATGGTGAGGGAAGGTATTTCGCAGATGATGCGACTTTGGCGAGTCTTGAAAAAAATAATCAAATCATTTTCCGCTACTGCGATGAAAATGGACAAATTGGTGGCGCAGCAAATCCAAATGGTGCCATTAAGGACATCGCGGGTATTTGCAATGCAAATAGAAATGTATTTGGTATGATGCCGCATCCTGAAAGAGCAACTAACCCTGCTTTAAATAATACAGATGGGGTACAAGTATTTGAATTGTTAGGTTTATTAAAAACTGCAGCGGCATTGTAAATAGCGCCAAAGTTTTTGATTTTGAATTTTCTTATAAGCACAAAAAAAATGAGATGAAAAAAATATTCCTTGCTTTAATGTTATTAGCATTTACAATTGATAGCCAAGCTCAAAAATTGGCGCCAGTTAAATGGGCCTATCAAGCAGTTAAAACAGGCGACAAGCAGTACAATATCATTATCACTGCGAATGTGGATGCACCTTGGCATATCTACTCTCAATTCGTAAAAAAAGGGCCAGTGCCAACGACTGTGCAGTTTGCAAAAAACCCATTGGTCTTGTTAAAAGGAGCCACAAAAGAAGTAGGTAAATTAGAAAAGAAGTTTGATAAAAATTTTGGTGCTGTTATAGGTTCTTTTGGTGGCAAGGTTCAGTTTATTCAAGCTGTGACATTAAAAGTAGCAACCAAAACAAAATTAACTGGCACCATTGAATATATGGTTTGTAATGAGGAAAGATGTTTACCTCCTACAAAGCAAAGTTTTGAAGTGGACATTCAATAATTATTGATTCAATCACCATCGCAAAAGGCAACAAGCCCAAACATTATTCATGCGAAATTTATTCTTGACATTTATAGCGCTGATCTTAACTGTTACGCAGTTAAATGCGCAAGCAGGTAGTATTGCGAAAGCAACAACAAAGATTGCTGCAATCAATGATTCAACCTACACTGTCCAAGTGCATATACAAGTACAGGAAGGTTGGAAAGTATATGATGCGAATGCAGAAGGGGTAGAAGCGCCAATGTTAAAATATACGCTAGAAACTACTGAGCAAAAAAACAAACCAAAATATTCTGTTGCGTCTATTGCTGGGAAAGATGTTCTATTTAATGATGCAAGGACTTTTTCTGGATCATTTGATATCACAGAAGAGATTGTAGTGCATGGTTTCCAGCCAGACAGTTTAAAGGGCGTTGCGATGATTAGTGTTGGGAAAGGCGCCTCTTTTTACGTGCTTGAATTACCTATTGCAATGCCATTAGAGCATGGACAAAAGAGTAGTCAATTTAATATCTTATTACCTGAGTCTGCACGCAATGTAGCTGATGTTGCTTGCGGTACAGCGACATCAAGTTCAACAGATGCCAGTGGAGCTTGGGGGGTATTTTTACTAGGATTTCTTGGTGGTTTAATTGCATTGGTTACACCATGTGTATTCCCAATGATTCCAGTAACAGTTTCTTTTTTCACAAAGAGATCAAAAACAAGAAAACAAGGTTTACAGAATGGCTTAATATATGGGTTGAGTATTTTCTTGATTTATGTATTAGCAAGTGTGCCTTTTCATATTGTTGGTAATGTGCAACCAGAAATCTTCAATAGTATTTCTACGAATGCTTGGTTGAATATTGCATTCTTCGCCATTTTTATCTTTTTCTCCATTTCATTCTTTGGTTATTTTGAAATCAGTTTACCTTCTGGAATTGCGAATAAGGCGGATGCAAAGAGCGGCTTAGGAAGTTTGGGAGGCATCTTTTTCATGGCAATTACCTTGGCCATAGTTTCTTTTTCTTGCACGGGTCCAATATTGGGCACTTTATTAGTTGGTTCTCTACAAGGAGGCGCATGGGCTTTAACGCAGGGGATGGCAGGTTTTGGTATGGCGTTAGCTTTGCCATTTACTTTATTCGCGATCTTCCCTCAATGGCTACAAAGTTTGCCTAAGTCTGGTGGCTGGTTGGACACAGTTAAAAAAGTATTGGCATTTGTTGAGTTAGCATTGGCGTTTAAATTTTTATCGAATGCAGATTTAGTGCAACATTGGGGAATCTTAAAAAGAGAGGTGTTTATTGGCATCTGGATCTTCATTAGCCTTGGCTTGAGTGCTTATCTTTTTGGATTCTTAATACTACCACACGATGTTAAAGGTGCTAAGATTGCTATTGGAAGAAAAGCATTGGGAGTACTTGCTTTGTTTTTCGCCATTTATTTAGGAGCTGGTTTAGCCCCTAAAAATGCGAATAACTTAAAATTATTAAGTGGTTTCCCGCCCCCAACACATTATAGCTTATTTGCTACAGATACCGCAAGTCATGGCCTAAAGGCGGACGTAGTGAATGATTACACTAAGGCATTGACAATGTCTCGTGCACAACAAAAACCAATTTTAATTGATTTTACAGGATGGGCGTGCGTCAATTGTAGAAAGATGGAAGAGCAAGTATGGACAGATCCTACAGTACAAAGTTTTATCAAAGAAAATTTCATTTTGTTATCCTTATATGTAGATGACCGCGCAAAGCTTCCGGTAGCAGAACGTTTTGTTTATACAACTCAAGGTGGTCAGCAAAAAGAAATTAATACGGTAGCTGATTTATGGGCAACTTTTGAAACAGAGAATTTCAATCAATCTTCTCAACCATTATATGTGGTGTTAAGTCCAGATCAAGTTTTGCAATCTAATCCTATTGGCTATACACCTGATATCCAACAATATTTGGAATGGTTAAAATGCAGTGCTAAGAAAAAATAAAATTTTTAAAAAAATATTAAAAAGATAAGGCCCCGAATCGGGGCCTTATCTTTTTATTTCAAACGCAAATCGTCTATAAATTACATCGTCATCCCGCGCTCATTCATCATCTTTCTTAAGTTAATTAAGCCATAGCGCATTCTTCCCAAAGCGGTATTGATGCTGCAGTTGGTTAAAGTAGCAATTTCTTTGAAGCTTAAATTAGCGTAGTGTCTTAATACAATAATTTCTCTTTGTTCTTCTGGTAATAAGTCAACCAGTTCTTGGATATTTTTATGTGTTTGAGCACGCGTCATTTTATAATCGGCAGAATGATCGGTATGCTTAATCACTTCAAATATATCTTGGTCGTCACTTGTCTTTATAACAGGCGTACGTTTTACTTTTCTAAAATGGTCTACACAAAAATTGTGTGCAATTCTTAAAGCCCATGGAAGGAACTTGCCTTCTTCGGCATATTTTCTTTGCTTTAAATTGTCAATGATTTTGATAAAAATTTCTTGGATCAAATCTTCGGCCAAATAGCTGTCTTTAACCATAAATAAAATGGTGTTGAAGATTTTTTCTTGGTAACGATCAATCAAGGCATCAAAAGCATGGTTGTTACCATCTTGAAAAGATTGGATCAATTCGTTGTCTGTCAGTTCAACTACTTTGTTCATGTTTGTTTTTTATAGGTTGTTCTTGGGTCAGGTAGTAGGGTCTACCTAGGATTAGTTTTGGAAAATTACTAGCTTATTGTACCCGATTCGTGATTGTGGGAAACAAGAAAAATGTTTCAAGGATATCCACATCCTATTATTTGAAATAATATTTGACTCTAACGCAACCAATTAGACCCCGATGGTGTTATTTTGTAGTATGGCTGTAACTAAGAAAGATCAAGAAAAAAAGGGGCTAGATTCAATCGAAGTGGTGGGCGCAAGGGTACATAATTTAAAGAATGTATCTGTTCAATTTCCACGAAACCAATTTATAGTGGTGACCGGGGTTTCTGGTAGCGGCAAGTCCTCCTTGACCATTGACACCCTTTTTGCAGAGGGCCAGCGCAGGTATGCCGAAAGTTTATCTTCCTATGCTAGACAGTTCATGTCCAGAATGGGTAAGCCAGATGTTGATTATATCAAGGGTTTGTGCCCTGCGATTGCCATCGAGCAAAAAGTGACTACGCGAACTCCTAGAAGCACGGTGGGAAGTATGACAGAGATTTATGAGTATTTGAGGGTCTTGTTTGCCAGAATTGGTAAAACCTATTCTCCAATTAGTGGTAAGGAAGTGAAAAAGCAGGATGTACAAGATGTACTTTCATTTATAGAAAAAGGTAAGATGGGTGACAAGATGGTACTCTTGGTTTCATTTAAGCAACACGCCAAAAGAGATATCCAAGAGGAGTTGAATATCCTGATGCAAAAAGGATTTGCGCGTATTTATTTAAGAGGCACAAAGACAACACCTGAAATCATAAGGATTGAAGATGCATTGAGTTGGAATAAAAAAGAGTTGCAACAAAATTTCAAAGACAAAGAAATTTATATCTTAATAGATCGTATCGTTGTCAAAACATTTGAAGAGGATGATATCCACCGTTTGACAGACTCAATTGGAACCGCATTTTATGAAGGTGAAGGCATTGTTTGGGTAGAACAAAACGAAACCAATTTAGTCAGCTTTAATAATAAGTTCACATTAGATGGAATAGAATTTGACGAACCAAGTCCAAACTTATTTTCATTCAATAACCCATATGGCGCCTGCCCTAAATGCGAAGGCTATAGCCAGGTTTTAGGGATAGATGCCAACTTGGTGATACCAAACCCGCATTTATCAGTATATGATGGCGCTGTGGCTCCATGGAAAGGCGAAAAGCTTTCATGGTGGAAGGATCAATTTGTTAAAGAAGCAGGGAAAGCAGGATTTCCTATCCATCAACCTATTCTTAAATTAACGAAGGCACAATTAGAGCAACTTTGGCAAGGGGTGGGCAAGGCTTATGGTATAGATGATTTCTTTAAAGATGTAGAAGCACATTTATATAAAGTACAGTTTCGTGTTTTATTAAGTAGGTATCGTGGCAGAACAGATTGTCCAGAATGTAAAGGTTATCGACTTCGTAAGGAAGCTTTGTATGTGAAAATTGCGGATCAACATATTGGTCAATTATGTGCGATGCCAGTGAAGGATTTGCAAACTTGGTTTAAGGAGTTACAATTAAATCCAACAGATACTGTGATTGCAAAACGTGTATTGATGGAAATTGAACAACGCATTCAAACCTTAATGGATGTAGGATTGGGCTATTTAACTTTAAGTCGTTTGGCCAATAGTTTGAGTGGAGGAGAGAGTCAAAGAATTCAATTAACAAGGTGTTTGGGAAGTAACTTAACCAACTCTTTATATATTTTGGATGAGCCCTCTATTGGTTTGCATTCAAGGGATACAGAAAGATTAATTAAGGTCCTACAAAATTTAAGAGACCTTGGCAATACGGTCGTAGTGGTGGAACATGACGAACAGATTATGCGTGAGGCCGATCATATCATTGACATGGGGCCGTTAGCAGCACATTTGGGTGGAGAAGTGGTAGCTGTTGGAAATGCAGCAAAGTTGATGAAGGATAAAAATAGTTTAACAGGTAAATATTTGAATGGCACATTATCCATTCCAATTCCTGCAAAAACAAGGGCTACAAAACATAAGATAAAATTAGAAGGTGCCTTTTTGCATAATTTAAAAAACATTGATGTTGAATTTCCGCTTCAATGCTTGATGGTTGTATCAGGTGTAAGTGGAAGTGGTAAAACTACATTGGTGAAGCAGGTTTTATACAATGCATTATTAGATGCAAAACAATTGCCAACAGAAATTAAAGGCGGATTTAGTGCAATAAAAGGAGACTTGCATTTATTTGATCAAATAGAAATGGTAGATCAAAATCCAATTGGAAAATCCTCAAGAAGTAATCCTGTTACCTATATCAAAGCCTACGATGCCATTAGAGATATTTATTCTAAACAAGCATTGTCAAAAATTAGAGGCTTCTTACCAAAGCATTTTTCATTCAACGTAGATGGAGGAAGATGTGACACTTGTAAAGGAGAAGGAGAGCAATTAGTAGAGATGCAGTTTTTAGCAGACGTACATTTAGTATGCGAAGATTGTGGAGGAAAAAGATTCAAAGAAGCAGTGCTTGAAGTACAATACAAAGGAAAGAATATTCACGACGTTCTTGAGATGAGTGTGGATGAAGCCATTGAATTTTTTAGTGAAGAAAAAAATATTGTCTTGGCGATAAGTCCATTACAAGAAGTTGGATTGGGTTATGTAAAACTAGGTCAAAGTAGTAGTACTTTAAGTGGTGGAGAGGCACAGAGAGTTAAACTAGCAAGTTTCTTAGGAAAGGGCAAAGCAAGTAGTAAGATGTTATTCATATTTGATGAACCAACTACTGGATTACACTTTCACGATATCCATAAATTATTAAAAGCTTTTAATGCATTAATTGATCAAGGACATTCCTTGATTGTAGTGGAACACAATACAGATATTATTAAGTCGGCAGATTGGGTAATCGACATGGGGCCCGAAGCTGGAGTCAATGGAGGCACCGTTGTTTATGCCGGCGTTCCATCAGGATTGGCCAAATCAAAGGCCTCGCAAACAGGGAAGTACTTAGTGAAGTAGACGACAAGGTATTGATTAAATTATCTTATTCTGTCTGCGCTCTTTACTAATTTTTCGTCTTGATAGATTTTATAACAAGCAATCAGTTGTGCAACTGGAATTAGAAATAAACCAGCTGATGCAAGTGTAAATCCGCCTCCTGGGTTTGCTTTCACAATGGTATAAATAAAATAGCCAATCAATCCTGAAAGCAAGAAATTCGCCAAGGTTACTTTTAATTGCAACATACGGTTGCCATATAAAAAGATACTGATAAAAGATAAGCAAGCACTGAATGCTAAACTGATTAATGTGCTAAATTGATTAGCGCCATTAATTTCTAATGTATTTGGAACTGGCGTATAATAAAAAGGCAATTTCAAGATTGCAAAAGCTGTAGCACTAGCAAACAATAACCATAGGGTTTGTATTCTTTGTATCATGATCTAAAGTTAACGGATTATCCTAATTCTGGATACAAAACAAATTGCTCCATAAATTTATTGACGTCTTTCCTTGTATTTGCTAAAACAGTTTCATTGTCAGCATTCATTAAAGCAGTGTCAATTGCGTCTACTACAAAAGGAATATGACTTTCGTTCATGCCTCTTGTTGTAATAGCAGCTACACCAAAACGTATACCTGATGTAACAAAAGCAGATTTGTCATCATAAGGCACCATGTTTTTGTTCGAAGTGATATCTGCCATGACTAAAACTTGTTCTGCTTTTTTACCACTAATATTTTTATTTCTTAAGTCAATCAACATTAAATGGTTGTCTGTGCCACCACTGATGATTTCATAGCCTTTCGCAACAAATGCGGCAGCCATTGTTTGAGCATTTTTTTGAACTTGTTTTGCATATACGGTAAACTCGTCAGAAAGAATCTCACCAAATGCGATTGCCTTAGCTGCAATCACGTGTTCTAATGGTCCACCTTGTGTGCCTGGGAATACAGCCATATCAATCACATTGGACCATAATCTTAAATTGCCCTTCACATCTTTTAGTCCTAATGTATTCTCGCCGTCTTTTGCCATCATGATCACACCACCTCTTGGTCCACGTAATGTTTTGTGTGTTGTTGATGTAACAAAATGACAATGGTTGAATGGAGAGCTTAATAAGCCTTTTGCAATCAATCCTGCAGGATGGGCAATATCAGCTAATACAAAAGCACCTACTTCATCTGCTACCTTACGGATGCGCGCATAATCAATATCTCTACTATAAGCACTTGCGCCACAAATAATTAATTTTGGCTTATGTGTTCTTGCTTGACTTTCTAACATCTCATAATCAATCAAGCCTGTTTCTTTTACCACACCATAAAAATGAGGTTGGTAAGTTTTACCAGAAAAGTTGACCGCACTTCCGTGTGTCAAGTGACCACCCATGCTTAAATCTAAACCAAGGATTGCATCGCCTGGTTGTAAAATAGCTAACATCACTGCAGCATTTGCTTGTGCTCCACTATGTGGTTGCACGTTGGCATATTCTAAACCAAAGACTTCCTTCAATCTGTCAATAGCTAATTGTTCAGTTTTATCTACAATTTCACATCCACCATAATACCTTCTACCAGGATACCCCTCGGCATATTTATTCGTCATTACACCACCCATTGCTTGCATTACTTGTAAACTTGTAAAGTTCTCTGAAGCAATTAGTTCAATTCCACGTCTTTGACGCGCTAATTCTTGATTGATAATGTCGAAAACAAGGGTATCTCTTTTCATAAGTATATTTTGTAAATGATGGTGCAAAATTAATTCATTATCGGCCCTGCTCAAAGCTTTCTTTCAACAGTTATCCTTAGGAATATCCACATTTGTTGACTCTTTTGGTTAATTCCTATATTTGGTCTTAATATTATGACTATTACTAACAGTTATTTGCTATTTTTATCCTCCCCAAAAAACTAAATGAATGAAGGCGATTATACCGGTTGCAGGAGCAGGAGCTAAATTAAGACCACATACCTATACACAGCCAAAGGCTTTGATTCCGATTGCGGGTAAGACCATTTTAAGTTTTATTGTAGATCAGTTAAAAGCGGAAGGTATTTCAGAATTCATATTCGTGGTGGGTTATTTAGGAGAGAAGATACAAGATTATGTCGAGCAGACCTACCCAAATTTGACTACCTATTTTGTATATCAGAATGACCGTCAGGGTACTGCCCATGCGATACAATTAGCGCAGAATATTGTTGGAGGAGATGAAGTTTTTATTGCATTAGGGGATACCATTTGTGAATATGATATTAAAGAGGTATTAGAAAGTCCAACTAGCATGTTGGGTATACAGAAGGTAGATGATCCAAGACAATTTGGAGTCGCTGAAATCAACGAAGAAGGATTAATTGAACATGTGGTAGAAAAACCTTCAATTCCAAAAAGTAATCACGCATTGGTGGGTCTATATAAAATCAAAGAATCAAATACTTTGTTTGAATGTTTTCAACAATTGGTGAATGACAATATCAAATCGAACGGGGAATATAATTTAACAGATGCTTTGGATTGCATGATCAAAAAAGGAGTGCAGTTTAAGTCTTTCAAAGTGAAAAACTGGTATGACTGCGGGAAGAAAGAAACCTTGCTGGAAACCAATGCCGTATTGCTTAAAAAATCTGGAGGCTACGCCATCAACCCAGAATTATATACCAATAGTATCATCATCGCACCGGTAAGTATTGCAGATGGATGCGTTATTGAAAATTCCATTATTGGACCTCATGTAACAATTGGTAACAACACAACTATCAAAAGTTCCATTGTAAAAGACAGTATCATTGGCTCTTTCACTTCGCTTGACGAAGTGGTATTGGACAATTCATTGATTGGAAGCGATGCCGCTATCAAAGGAATGAGTCGTACTTTAAATATTGGAGACAATACCGAAATCGATTTCGGTTAGGCTTTATGGATTAAAGTAGAGTTCCCTTGCGCAACACAGGTTAATACTAAATCATTGATACATACATGTGCAGGTGTATTGGTAACGAACCAAATCGTATCGGCAATATCTTCTGGTTTAAGTGGCGTATAGCCAGCATAAACAGCTTTTGCTTTTTCAGCATCTCCTTTAAAACGAACTAAAGAAAAATCAGTTTCAACTGCTCCAGGATGTATTGCTGTTACTTTTACTTGGTATTGTAATAAGTCAATTCTTTGTGCCTTGCTAATTGCGTCTACAGCATGTTTTGTTGCGCAATAAATATTACCATCCTTGTATACTTCTTTAGCAGCCGTACTTCCAATATTAATTATATGTCCTTTCTCTTTTATAAGATTCGGCAAAACCGCTTTAGATGCATACAATAACCCCTTTACATTGGTATCGATCATCGTTTCCCAATCTTCTATACTTGCTTGTTCAAAAGAGTCTCTTCCCAATGCAAGCCCAGCGTTGTTGACTAATATATTAATTGCTTGCCATTCTGCTGGCAAATTTTGCAAATTAGCAAAGACTGCATTTTTATCTTGAATATCAAAGGCTAAACATAAAGTTTTGACACCATAAGTGGTTTCAAGTGATTTTGCTAGTTCATCTAATTTTTCTTTTCTTCTTGCTGTTAAAATTAAATTCCAACCACCTGCTGCAAATTTTGTTGCGATGGCTTTTCCAAATCCTGCACTTGCTCCTGTAACTAATATAATTTTTGACATGGTATTGTTTTTAAACTTAGTTGATTCAACTAAGCGGTTTCTATGAATTGTTGTATAAATTGATTCACCTGGTCCGTCGCTTCAAGCATGCCCATATGGCCAACTCCTTGAAGTACCAAGCTGTTTGATGAAGGTAATAATTTAATTTGTTCTAAACTATCTTCAATAGGAACGGCAAGGTCTTCGGTGCCAGCTATCATCCAAACTGGAATAGAGGATTGCTTTAGCAAATGTGTAAAAGCCTTTCTGTTGCGCATGGCAAATACAAATTGGATCATTGCTTCCTTGCTAATACCTGTTCCACTATCAATAACATCTTGTATTACTTCAGGGGTGTTTTTCTTAAACTCATTTGAAAATAAGTTTGGCGTCGCGGTCTCAAGGTATTTGGATACACCCCATTCTTCTAAGAATTCTGCCACTTTCATTCTACTTGCTTTTTTTGCTTCATTGTCTTCGTAGCTCGTAGAATGCACTAATAACAATCCTTGGACATGATTGATATAATAATCGGCAAAAGATAATCCTATATAGCCACCCATGCTATGCCCAGCGATGTAGTAATGTTCGATATTTAAATGATGCATTAATTCATGCAACACTTCTACATACATCCTAATACTAGGTGCATGACTATGGTGTAGGGTGAGTGGCTTGCATTGAACACCTGGTATATTTGGTGCAATCACTCTATACTTTGAAGCTAAGAATTCAATTTGATGCTTCCATATGCAATGGTCTTCTCCAAAACCATGAATGAGTAAAATTGTTTTTTCACCTGCACCTGCATCAAAATAAGAGAGTTGATCTACTCCGTAATCGTATTGGTGCGTTGTTAGGCTATGTGAATTTTGCATCTGTTCCTCTTTTGATCAACCTGTAATTTAAGAACAAGGAAACAAGCATTAATAAGTAGACTGAAATAGAAAAAGACTGAGGCAGCCAATTGCTTGTTAATAATATAGCTACAGTAACAAAGAAAAACACTCGACCTAAATAGCCGGCCCAAATAGGACGAATAAAATAGAAAATCAATGCTATCCAATAAAATGGATGTAGCCATAAAATATTCCAGTTTTCATGACATGCAGTATGTAATGAAAATAAACTCATGTAAACTAAAAGCAATCCACCTAGACCAAAGCTGAAAAGTAAAAAGACGTCTAAAAATTTTGCGGTAAGTACAGACCATCTTGCATTCCATTTTGCTAGAAATAAGTACAATACAAAGAATCCAAGTATAAAATAGATTGGATCTGATGGTTTTCTCGTTAATGGTCTTGAGAAGTCATAAGCAGCTTCTCTAATAATTGAATTTGGTTGCGCAGCAATTTGAGCATACAATAAGTCGGGTAAAAAGCCAGCTTGCATTGCAGAGGGTGCTTTATCAGAAACGGCCCCTAATAATATGTCTATCCCTAGTCCGATCCAAGGTATGCCTTGTTGATATGGTGCTTCAACCACATGTGTTCTAAAGCTTTTAATGGAACTGGCCGGCACCTGGTTAGATGTAAAATGGTACAAACCATCTTTTACACGTGTTGTACAATTATCGGTAATGAAATTGTATAAATAATAACGATTACTCCCCTCTAAATTTTTCTGCAGAGCATTTTGCCATTTTATTTTTTCGGCATTGGTTAAGGAAAGCACTTGCTCTTTGATGCTTCTTCCTTCGTATTGATATTGTAATAAAAAGTTTTGAAAATATTCGGGAGATAAAAAGTACTGTAAGTTGCCTTTTACAAATTCAGCTAAAAAATTAGGGGTATTGAAATCGAATGTGCCAAAATTGTAGACTACATCTGTTTGATTGACTGAATCTACAATTCTAATAGCAGTATGTCCCCAGGCGGTATATACATCTTCGCCTGGTGCGCAAGTAAGAATGCTAATTTGCAAAGCAGCTTTGCTACTATCTTGTGCTTTCAGTTTATTTGGACTAAAACAAATCAGTAAAAACAAAGCAAAGAATTGCAAACAAAGTTTACGCATTGGAATTATTTATAACTGTATCTTATTTTCTGCTATAGTTTGGAGACTCTTTAGTGATATCAATATCGTGTGCATGGCTCTCTCTCATACCAGCGTTTGTGATTTGAACAAAAGTGGCATTCTGCAAGTCTTTTACAGTTTTAGCACCGCAATAACCCATGCCCGCTTTTAATCCACCTACAAATTGATAGATGATTTCACCTAAAGTACCCTTGTATGCAACACGACCTTCAATCCCTTCCGGTACAAATTTCTTTGCATCAGCACCTTCTTGGAAATAACGATCGCCACTTCCTTGAGACATGGCACCAATACTACCCATGCCACGGTATCCTTTGAACTTTCTTCCTTCGTAAATTATGGTTTCGCCCGGACTTTCTTCAGTTCCAGCAAAAATGCTACCCATCATTACACAGTTAGCACCAGCTGCTAAAGCTTTTACCATATCGCCAGTATAACGAATACCTCCATCAGCAATGATTGGAATATTTTTTCCTTTCAAGGCTTTTGCTGCTTCCATGATTGCTGTTAATTGTGGTACACCTGCGCCTGCAACAATTCTAGTAGTACAAATTGAACCTGGTCCAATTCCCACTTTCACTGCATCTGCACCTGCTGCTGCTAAAGCTAGAGCACCTTTGCCAGTTGCAACATTGCCAGCAATGACTTGTAGATTTTTAAAATTCTTTTTGATCAATTTTAATGCTTCAATCACGCCTTTGCTATGCCCATGTGCACTATCTAAAGAAACAATATCAACACCTACACTTTGTAATGCAGCTGCACGATCTAAAACATCTTTTGTGATTCCTAAAGCGGCACCTACTAATAAGCGACCAATATTGTCTTTGGCTGCATTTGGGAATGCGCTTACTTGTAAAATATCTCTGTAGGTAATTAAGCCAATTAATTTCCCTTGTTTATTGACAACTGGTAATTTCTCGATTTTATATTGGCGTAATATTTTTTCTGCTTTCTTTAAATCTGTTCCTTCTGGTGCAATGATCAAATTTTCTTTGGTCATTACTTCGCTAATTTTTCTTTTACGATCTGTTTCAAAACGTAAATCACGATTCGTAAGGATGCCCACAAGTTTGTGGTTTTTGTCTACAATAGGAATACCGCCAATCTTATTGTCACGCATTAAGTTCAATGCATCACCAATGGTAGCTGTTACTTCTAATGTGATTGGGTCAACGATCATACCACTCTCGCTACGCTTTACTTTACGAACTTGTTCTGCTTGGCGTTCGATAGACATGTTTTTGTGTAAAATCCCAATACCGCCTTCTCTTGCTAATGCAATAGCTAATTGTGCTTCGGTTACTGTATCCATAGCTGCAGACAACACAGGCACATGCAATTTGATATGCTTGGTCAGATTAGCGTGGATATTTACTTCGGAAGGGAGGATTTCGGAATAAGCGGGCATTAATAATACATCATCAAATGTCAAGCCTTGTCCAAAAATGCGGGAGGTAGAATTTCTTGTTGCCATAGGCAAAGATAGGGCAAGGCAATATTTAGGCAAAATCCTTTTTAGCGAATACTATAGAAAGCGCCTCCATGAGGGAGGATTAGGCCATTCAATTCAAGAGTTAATAAATGAGTGGAAAGCAAACCGATATTGAGATTGAACTGATTAGCGAGTTGGTCTCGATGAATCGGCCCTTTTTTTGCAATTTGCGTTAAAATTTCATGACAAATGGGCGATACTGCATAGGGAAGCGGTTTTTGAATGTTTTTTGGGCTTTCTAATGCAGCCCAACCCAGACTTTCTAATAATTGACTTGGGCTTTGATATACCTGGGCCGTATTGGATTGTAATAAGGCAAGGCAGCCACTGCTTTTTATATCTGTAATCCTACCTGGAACAGCAAAGACCTCCCTATTATAGCCTCTAGCCAAACCAGCGGTAATTAAACTACCACCTTTAGTATCGGATTCAATGACAATGGTTGCATCCGACATGCCAGCAACAATCCTATTCCTTTTCGGAAATTGAAAAGGTAGGGGAGCTGTCTCTGTTGGATTTTCAGTAAGTAGCCCACCATAGTCCATCATTTTTTTTGCTAATCTTTGATGCTGATTTGGGTAGATAGCATCTAATCCAGTTGCGGTTACGCCCCAATTGGGTATTTTTAATTGACATGCTTTTTGATGCACGAGACCATCAATACCTAAAGCTAAGCCACTTACAATTCCTAAGTTTAAATAAGCAAGCCCTTCTACTAATTCTTGAATTACTTTATCTGCATAAAGGCTGTGGGTTCTAGTACCAACAATACTCACTAAGCAAGGTAGGTTCCATTTTTTAGAACCTTTTGAAAATAAAATTGTGGGAGCGTCATCGCACTGAAATAAACGATTAGGATAAAAGGCATCTTCCAACAAAGTCGAATCAATCCCAAGTCTAGTCATTGTTTCAAGTTCTGCAGCCGCGGCTTTTAATGGCCATGCAGCCATGATTGATGGACGATAATCGCCTTCAATTGCTTTAAAGGCTGCTTCTCCTTTTTGCCTTTCATTATAAATAGCGATTGCAGAGCCAAAGTATTTAATTAAAGCAGTACGAACATAATTATTGATGCCCTGGATTTGAGAAAAAGCAATGGCGTATAAAAGAGCATTATTCATGCATTGAAAATCCTCAGAAATACATTGTAGAAATCAAGTATTAATACCTCATTTTTTTGTTTTACAGCAATTGTATATAAATTATTGAAGCGTAATTGTAAAACTAGTCCTTCTATTTTTTGCTCTACCCGTTGCAGTCGTATTGTCTGCAATTGGCATGCTAGAGCCAAGTCCTTTCGCTTGAATACGATTTGCGCCAATCCCTTTTGAGACTAAGTATTGCCGAATGGATTGCGCTCTTTGAAGTGATAATAAATTATTTTGAGCCACCGTTCCGGTATTGTCTGTATGACCTTCGATTAGTATAGTTGCATTCTTTGTATTCATTAAATAAGTTGCTAAAGCATCTAATTCTACGCTGGAAATTGATTGCAATTTTGCAGAACTTGATTCAAAATAAACTTGATTAAATATTTTAGTAAAGACTTTTTCAATTGGGGTAAGCGCAAAACTGAAAGTTTTTCCAGCCATTGCTTTAACTGTATCAATTGGAAGAATGCGCGTGATATAATCATGGTCTTTGCTCATGATTTTTAAACCAAGACTATCAAAGTAAGGAAGTGCTAATAAAAACTTACCCATGCTGTCCACTTGCATTTCTAGTATAGGATAGCCAGATGCAGGATCTACTATATGCACATCTGCAGCAATTGTTTTCTTAGATTTTGCGTTAATAATTTCTCCTTTGATATACCAGGTTTTATGTGCTCTTGTGTTTTCTGCAAGTGTAATTTTATAAATATCTAACTCACCCCTGCTGTCCGCTCTATCACTTGCTATATAAGCTGAAACTCCATTACTTGCAACAGCAATACTGCCTTCGTTATCATAGGTATTGATTGGGTAACCAAGATTCAATGGGGTTGTCCAACTACCATCAATTTTTTTTCTTGCTACATAAAAGTCTGCACCGCCAAAACCAGGATGTCCATTGCTTGAAAAATATAAGCTCTGATTATCAGCATGGATAAATGGCGTTTGATCGTCTCCTTTTGTATTGATTGTTGGACCTAGGTTGATGGCATCTTCCCAATAGCCTTTTTCGTTTTTATAAGCCACATAAATATCAATACCACCATAGCCTTCTGGACGATTACTTGCAAAGTAAATACTATTGCCATCAGGTGCAATACTAGGGGCGCTATCCCAATAATCACTATTAATTCTTTGTCCTAAGTTTTTTGGCTTAGACCATCCCCATGGCGTTCTTTGAACTTTATAAAGATCATAACGACCATAACCTTGTTCTGCATAATCTGCTGCGTAATACAATGTCTGCAAATCGGCACTTAAACTCATACTACCTTTTTTTGCAGCAAAGTTTAAAGTATCAGATAGCCGCTCTGCAGCTGTAAAACCTCCTGCGCCCATATTGCTTGAATAAATATCCTCTCTACTTAAATTCAATCTACGCATAAAAAGAAATAAGCTATCCTGAATACTAACAGTAGGAAAATATTCCGAAGCAGCAGAGTTAATGCTATCTCCCATGTTTTGAATGGTGATTTCAGGTGCATTTTTTTGAGCAATTGCAAATTTGCAAATTTCCATTAAAGCATTCGCTTTTTCTTTTAAATAACTTGGCAGGGTATTGTTGATAATATAAGGATCAAGTAAATCTTTTGCGGCATTGTATTGTCCAATGCTAGCTAATGCGGTGCCTTGTTTTACAAGAAAAGGAATTGCTGCACTGCTATCAATTTTTTTAATTTGATCAAAGCGTTCGATCGCTAATTTATAATTTCTAGTATCCAGGTAGATCTGAAATAAAGCAATTAATGGATCTACATATTGATTGTCTTTCTCAGATGCGTTAGAGAATAATTGAATTGCTTTTTGAGTCTCCTTGTTTTCTAATGCGCGCAATCCTGCTTCATAATTTTGCAAAGCTTGTTTGGATTGACTCAATAAACTAGTACTGCAAAAAAAAGTGCAAGTCAAAAAAAAGGCTATCCCAAAAAGGTATCGTAACTGAAAATTCATGTTACATTAAAGGTAGTACAACTACTTGAATTGATTAAGGTACTTGGATGTACTTATGTAATTGTGCGCTTAATTCCCAGCTTGGGTTCGCTTTAATATAGTCAATCACTAAAGGTGTCATAGCGTCTGACTTATCCCATTCCGGTTGTAAATATTTTTTACAATTAATAGTTATTTCATTGGCAAATGAATTTGCCCAGTCAAAGTCTGACTTATTAAATACGACTACTTTTAATTCATCTGCTGCTTTTACCGCTTCTGGCAAAGGCGCTTTAAATTTCTTAGGAGATAAACATACCCAATCCCAGCTTCCACTCATTGGGCTTGAACCAGAAGTTTCAATATGCGTTTGAAAACCAGCATTTTTTAATGCAGTTGTTAATGCATCTAAAGGATGCAATAATGGTTCGCCGCCTGTTACAATTGCAATACGCCCAGGATGTTTTATAGCAGCATCAACAATTTCATCGATTGATAAAACAGGATGTTTGCTTGCATCCCAACTATCTTTTACATCACACCAAACACAGCCTACATCACATCCGGCTAAGCGAATAAAAAACGCAGCTTTGCCCTGATGATAACCTTCACCTTGTAAAGAATAAAACATTTCCATTACTGGATAAGTATGTGGTATGCTCAATGTAATAATTTTAAATTTTATAAACCTTAGGCGGCTTTTTATAAACCTTGATAGGCCTTCATGGTGTTTTTTAATAATCCTGCAATAGTCATTAATCCAACCCCACCAGGAACAGGCGTTACTGCAGAGGCGACTGTAATTGCAGAAGCATAATTCACATCTCCTTTAATTCTAAAACCTTTTGCTGCAGTTGGATCGGATACTCTTGTAATTCCTACATCAATAATTACCGCACCTGGCTTGATCATGCTTGCATCCACAAAGTCAGGAATGCCGACTGCTACAACTATGATATCTGCTTTAGAACATACGTCTATTAAATCTTCTTTTGGAGTGTATCTATGACAACAAGTTACCGTGCAATTTCCTTGAGGATGTTCTGCGCTTAATAAAATACTCATTGGTCTACCAACAATATTGCTACGACCAATTACGACTGCACGCTTGCCTTTTGTTTCAATATTAAAATGTTCAAGCATTAACATTACACCATAAGGTGTGGCAGGAATAAAGGTGTTTAAACCTTGAACCAATCTACCCACATTTGCAGGATGAAATCCGTCCACATCTTTTTTAGGGTCTATGGCTTCAATTACTTTGGCGTCGTCGATATGTTTAGGAAGCGGTAATTGTACTAAAATGCCATCCACATTTGCATCTTTATTTAATGCTTCAATCTGCGCTAATAAATCTGCCTCACTAACAGTCTCTTCAAATCGGTATAGAGAAGAGCCAAATCCAGTCTCCTCGCAATTTTTAACTTTACTTGCTACATAAGTTTCACTAGCGCCATTGGTGCCCACTAAAATTGCCGCTAAATGAGGTGTTCTCTTACCTGCCGCTTTTAGCGCTGTTGTTTGTTCTAATAAGCTTGCTTTGACTGCTGCTGAGGCAATTTTTCCGTCTAGTACTAACATATTGCAAATTTAGTTCTTTTTAAGATTCCATCCCTCGTATCTTTGAGCTCTTAAATTAGTTTATGGAACAGAACCCGAATCAACCCCTAAATATTGAAATCAGCGAGGAAATTGCTGAAGGCGCTTATGCAAACTTGGCAATCATTACACATAGTAATGCTGAGTTTGTAGTAGATTTCGTGAATGTGATGCCTGGCACACCAAAAAGTAAAGTAAAGTCTCGTGTGATTTTGACACCGATGCACGCAAAAAGATTCATGAAAGCAATGGTCGAAAATATTGAAAGATATGAAGCAGCACATGGCCCAATAGGAGATATGGAGCAAATTGAAATCCCAATGAATTTCGGAGGCCCTACTGCACAAGCTTAGATTTAAAGCAGCATTACCAATTGGTATGTTGCTCTGCATAACTATAATAACCTTCTGTGCTGACAATTAAATGGTCGATCAATTTAATGTCAAACAATGCTGCCCCTTTTTTATTTTTTCTGTCAAATTATCATCCATCCTACTGGGGTTTAATTGCCCGCTAGGATGGTTATGGCAGATGATAAAGCCGGTGGCACCATGGCTAATAACCAATTTGAAAATAATTCGAGGGTCTGCAATAGTACCCGTAATACCCCCTTCGCTTAAGACTTCCTCGTGAATGATTTTATTTGCTTGATTTAATAAGAGCACCATAAAAACTTCTCGCTGTTCAAATTGTAATTTATTCTTAAGATGATTTGCGACATCTCGACTTTGATGAATAGATGTTTGCTTGTCTAATAGGTCCAATCTCCTTGAACCCAACTCTATTGCGGCTAAAATCCTTACTGCTTTTATCTTTCCAATGCCTTTAATTTTTAAGTTCACAATATCCGCGACACTGTATTGGGCAAATTTTTGAATACTATTTGTTGCAGTAGCTAATAAACTTCTTGCTAGTTCAATTGCATTTTGTTCTGCCGTACCATGTTGGATAAGTATGGCCAATAATTCAACATCACTTAAATGACTTGCACCTTTAGAACTAAATTTATAAATTGGTTGGTCCTGTTCTGCCCAAAAACGAATACTACTTGTTTGCATAAACAATTTTGGCCAAATATATTTTTTAATGGTCCCTTATTTCTGCGTACAAATTCATGTTAATTGGAATTGGTGTGCATAACTCGACTAATTGTTGAAAATTTGCCTCGTATTGACTAAAATTTTGTGAACGATATCAATACCTTTGAAACACATTTTACCCACCATGAATCCTTCAGTTAAAATTTTCGCGGGCACTGGCTCGCAGGCTCTTGCAGAAAAAATTGCACAACGTTTTGGCGCCCCTATTGGTAAAATCAATATTCAAAAATTTAGCGATGGTGAATTCCAGCCTATCTTTTTGGAAAGTATCAGAGGGGACTATGTTTTTTTAGTACAAAGTACTTACGCACCAACCGATAATTTAATGGAATTATTGATGATGATTGATGCGGCTAAAAGAGCAAGTGCATACAAAATTATTGCAGTCGTACCTTATTATGGTTTTGCGAGACAAGACCGTAAAGACAAACCACGTGTTGCTATCGGTGCCAAATTGATTGCTACTTTATTGGAAGCAGCAGGGGCAGATAGGGTGATCACCATGGATTTACATGCAGCGCAGATTCAAGGATTCTTTGACGTGCCTGTTGACCACTTAGATAGCTCAGCTATTTTCATACCTTATATAGAGTCATTGAATTTAGAAAACCTAGCATTTGCTGCACCAGACGTTGGAAGTACGAACCGTGTGCGTGAAGTAGCCAACTACTTTAATGCAGAAATGGTGATCTGTGATAAGCACAGAAAGCGTGCCAACGAGATTGCAAGTATGGTGGTAATTGGTGACGTTACAGGCAAGGACATTGTAATTGTAGACGATATCTGCGATACGGGTGGCACTTTGGTTAAGGCAGCTGGTCTATTAAAAGAGAAAGGTGCTAGAACCGTACGTGCATTAATAACCCATCCAGTATTGAGTGGTAAAGCCTATGAAAACATCGAGAATTCTGTTTTAGAGGAATTAGTGGTTTGCGATACCATCCCATTAAAATTTGAATCTTCTAAAATCAAGGTATTGACGGTGGCAGACTTATTTGCGATCGCAATCCGTAATGCCTACGAGAATAAGAGTATTACAAGCCTATTTGTACACGCTCAATTGAAGGCAAGAAACCAGTAATACACTGATTTACAATATATTACAAATAATTAGGAGCAACTTTGGTTGCTTCTTTTTATTTCATTACCTTTGCCGTCCATATTTAAAATTTAAACCATGAAGACAATTACAATCGAAGGACACTTGAGGACCGAGTCTGGCAAAAAAGCCGCCCGCCAAATCCGCTCTCAAGAAAACGTGCCAGCTGTAATTTACGGGGGTGCTAAAGAAGTAAATTTCTATGCTTCTGCTAAGGCTTTCAAGCCATTAGTGTACACAAGTGAATTTTTGATCGCTGAAGTTGCTGTAGACGGCAAAAAATACAAATGTATTTTGAAGGATCTACAATTTGACAAAGTATCTGATTTATTATTACACGTTGACTTATTAGAGTTAGTGGACGATAAGAAAGTAGTAGCTACATTGCCATTGAAATTAGTTGGATCATCTGTGGGTGTTAAAGCAGGTGGTAAATTAGTTTCTAAAGTAAAAGCGGTTAAAGTGAAAGCTTTACCAAAAGACTTAAGAGAATTTATTGAGTTAGATATTACTAAATTAGAATTGAACGCGAACTTACGTATCGAAGATATTAAGGTTCCAAACATGGAGATCATGAACTCTCCACGTATCCCAGTTGCTTCTGTAGTAATGACTCGTCAATTGAAACAAGAAGAATCTGAAGCTGCAAAAGCAGGTAAGAAATAATTCAAGCTTATTTGAATAAAAAACCCTCTGAGCAATCAGGGGGTTTTGTTTTTTAAGGTAGCCTTCAAAAATTTAAGGCTACCTTAAAAAACCACTGATGATTTTAAAAATCGCAGTAGCGATTTTTAGTCTAATCTGGTATAATTTTCTTTACTTTTGAAACCAAGAAATACATATGTCAAAATTTTTACTCATAGGACTAGGGAATGTAGGTGCAGAATATGCGCATACACGCCATAATATTGGATTTGATGTATTGGATGCCTTTGTGATTAAGCATGGTGGCTTTTTTAAAGTAGATCGCTTGGCAGAAGTTGCAGAAGTAAAATGGAAGGGTAAAATATTTGTTTGTATCAAGCCAACCACCTACATGAACTTAAGTGGTAAAGCTTTTAAATATTGGATGGATAAAGAAAAAGTTGCACTAGAAAATACATTAACAATTGTAGACGACCTAGCATTACCAACTTCTAAGTTACGCCTTCGTGCATCTGGTTCGGATGCCGGACACAATGGTTTAAAAGACATTCAATTGACTTTAGGTACAGATGCATATCCTAAATTAAGATTTGGTATTGGAAATGATTTTGTAAAAGGACAACAGGTAGATTTTGTTTTAGGAAGATGGGCGCAAACCGAAAGAAAACTAATTGATTTGAAAATCGAAAAATCAGTTGAAGTGATAGAATCATTTGCAACTATTGGACTATCTAGAACAATGACTTTTGCAAATGGATTAGATATTAAAATAGATTAAATAATTTTTATGAGTATATTCTGTATTGGTCGTAATTATGTAGAGCATGCGCATGAGTTAGGAAACGAAGTGCCTACATCTGCCATTATATTTATGAAACCAGATACGGCCTTATTGCCAAAGGGCGAAAATTTTTCTATTCCAAGTTTCACGAATGATTTACATTTTGAAGGAGAATTAGTTTTACGTGTAAGCAAGAAAGGAAAAAATTTAGCTGCCCTGCATCCAGAAGGCATTAATGTATTAGACTATTGCGATGCCATTTCTGTAGGAATCGATTTTACTGCCCGAGATTTACAAAACAAGCTAAAAGAAAAGGGTCTTCCTTGGGAAAAAGCAAAGGCTTTTGATAATGCAGCTATTCTAGGTGAATGGCATCCCTTAACTGCTCAAATTTTATCTGCTCCAATACATTATACTTTATCAAAAAATGGCAGCACAGTTCAAACAGGTGATTCAAGTTTAATGATCTTCCCTTTGGACAAGATATTAGCTGGTATTACGGAGTACTTTACCATCTATCCTGGGGACTTAATCTACACGGGAACCCCTGCAGGCGTTGGCCCAACATCCAAAGGCGATGTATTTGAAGGTTTTTTTGAGGGACAGTCTGTTTTTAGTCTAAAAGTGAACGGATAATTTCAAAAAAATTAAGTAGTTTTGCCACCCTTAAAAGGGTATAACCATAAAGGGTCTTGGCGAGGTAGCTCAGTTGGTTAGAGCACAGGATTCATAACCCTGAGGTCCCGGGTTCAAATCCCGGTCTCGCTACAAAGCCTCTCACGAAAGTGAGAGGCTTTTTTAATGCGAAGAGGTGTCGAAAGTTCACTTTCGTAAACCTATGAGCATTAAAAAAGCCAACTGAACGCGAAGCGTTTAGTTGAAAGGCTTTGGGTAAATCGAATTTTTGTGGGATGACAATGCGCAGTATTGGCAATCCCGAAGCGTTTAGTTGAAAGGCTTTGGGTAAATCGAACTGTTGGGGATGCCGACACAGTAGGCCATCCCGAATTTATTAGAATAATCTCTCAAGGACTTAAGTTAAATCGTGGGTCCTTTATTGTGTGTGGAATTGTGTTAGTTTTTATCATTTCTTTCCGAAAAGATTAATTTAAGTCAAACAAATTCTACATGATTTCCCTAAGTAAATTCTGTGAGGCATAGATGTACAAACTATTAGTTAAATTTGTTTAATACATATTCAATTTATTATGGTCAAGCAATTTTTATTAATCATTGGATTCTTATGTTCCATACAAGTAATGTCTCAAACTGGTATTGGTACAACTACGCCACATGTCTCTGCGAAGTTGGATGTAACTTCTACTAATAAAGGATTCTTACCACCACGTGTTACTTTATCAAGTGTAACTGATGCAACTACAATTCCAACACCTGCAACAGGTCTATTAGTATACAATTTAGGATCTGAGGGCTTGAAGGCGGGCTATTACTATTGGAATGGTTCGAACTGGGCAACAATTGCTACTGCGTCTTCACCTGATCAAACTTTAGATTACGTTTCAGTACAATCAAGCGGTCAAACAGTGGTTACAGGTAATACAATAATGTATAATACAACTCTTTCTGGTAATATTCCATATAATAGCTCAACAGGTAATTTCTCATTAATTGCAGGAAAGACTTACAGACTAACAGCATATGCAACTTTGGATGTTTCATCTAGTGCAGGTGCAGAATTAAATTTTGTATGGAGAAATGCAGCCAACGCCGAACTTGGTAATTATGCATTATTACTGGCAGCAAATTCCACTATTACTGCAGCTGGACAAGGTATTGTAGATGTTATATATACACCAACAACAAATACTACCGTTTCAGTTTATGTAAATTGGGCTGGAGGAACGGTGGCATTAAGAGGAGGATATACATATGCAACTATACAACAAATAGGTTCTTCTGCAACTATAAACCCATGGACACTTTCTGGTACAAATACTTATAATACAACCGGGAATGTTGGTATAGGGTCCTCATCGCCAAGTGCGTCTGCTTTATTAGATGTAAGTTCTTCAAGTAAAGGTATTTTAATACCTAGGATGACGGCATCCCAAAAAAATGCAATTGCTTCGCCAACAACAGGGTTATTAATCTTTCAGACGGATGCTCCATCTGATTTTTATTACTACAACGGTAGTTCATGGATGAGTCTTAGAGAACCTACCTGGACAAGTGCAGGTACAATTCAAAGTGTAGGATGGAATGCAACTACAACTGCTCCAACAATTGGAACAACCACTGTAAATGATTACAGTTATAAACAGATTGGGGCAAAGACATGGCAATGTCAACTTATATATTCAGCTCCAAGTAATAGTTCTGGAAATAATGGTGGTTCAGGAGATTATTTATTTACTTTACCCAGTGGTTTACAATTCAATACTTCTATTGTTGGGCAGGCCATTAATGTTGACAATGTAGGTACAAGTAGTTGGATTTGGCCTTCACTTTGGCTTAGTAATTCTACTGGTACTATTACTAACTCAGGTCAAGCTGGACTATTATATGTAGTACCATATAGTAGTACTCAATTTAGACTTATTCATGTTGGTATTGCTGGTATTGGGTATGTTATTCCTTATGGCAGTGGATACTACAGTGTAGGTGCAAACGTAAGTTGGCGTGTGACATTCACATTTCAATCATTATAATTTTTTGAGATTAAAGTCAAGTAATTTGGTGAGTAAAAGTTGAATTTAAAATTTACTAAATCGAGCCACACAATTCAATACAAAAGACTACAAAAGCGTGCCACTAGGATATAAATTGAACACGGATACCTTTACGATTTTAGAGTTTTTATTTCTTGTTAAAAGTAGATTATCAATTTGCTGAGACTCGTTTTTTTCAAGTTCCTCTGCGTGAGGAAAACACCCCCTGAATTCGACTAAAATCGGTCGTTTTCAGTTTTGTGAAAACGTAACTAATTACAAATCAACGCCTTCATTTTCTTAAAAAATCTTCATAACCCTGAGGTCCCGGGTTCAAATCCCGGTCTCGCTACAAAGCCTCTCATGAAAGTGAGAGGCTTTTTTAATGCGAGCAGCGTCAAGAGCTCGCTTTCGTAAACAGACGAGAAGCAAAAAAGCCAACTGAACGCGAAGCGTTTAGTTGAAAGGCTTTGGGTAAGGCGAACTGTTTGGGATGACAGCGAAGTGAAACGAGTCTAGTAATCCACAGTCTGCCTCAAAATGACAATTATTATTAATCTCTATCTTCATTAAATGAAAATATTTTTATTAATCCTGTTATTGTCTTTTTCTTTTATCGGAATTGCACAAGCCAATCATCTATTAAACAATAGCCATTTAGAGAAATTCAAAAATGCGAAATCATATACTTTATCAATGGCTGAAAAATTAGCTGAAGAGAAGTATGATTTTAAACCTGTAAAGCAAGAAATGATTTTTAAAGAACAACTAGTTCATATAGGTGAAAACATTTATTGGTTAAGTTCAACTTACTTAAAAGAAGCGCCTAGCCCTTTAAAAGGAAAAAAAGTCATTTCAAGTGAGATGAATAAGGAACAAGTAAGGCAATTTGTTAAAGATGCTTATGAATATGGATTTAAAGTAATGACTGAGTTAGATGAAAAGACCTTATCAAAATAATTTAATTGGAATGGTGGCAAACTGAATAAGTATCAATTTTTAAATTTGATACAAGATCATCAAGCACACCATGTTGGACAATTAATTGTATACCTTATATTAAATACAATAGAACCACCAAAATATATAGGTTGGTAATAAAAATCTAATTATTTTTTAGATGATTCTTTAAATTCTGAGGGAGTAACTGAAAATTTAGATTTAAAAACAGTCGAAAAATATGCTTGTGATGAGAAACCTACTTTATAAGCAACTTCTGAAATAGTAAGGTCTTCATTCATTAGCAAGTATTTTGCTTTTTGTAGTCTAACAGACAAAATATAATCATTTACGCTAAATCCTAGTAGGGCTTTTGTTTTTCTATATAATTGTATTTTAGATATACCCAATCCTTTATAGATATCATCGACTGATAAGTCTTCGTTGGCAAGATTAGACTCAATTAGGGAGGTAAATTCGCTAATAAACTTACGATCTAATTTATTAGAACTATTTGACCTACTCTCGGAAGGTAATTCGCTTATAAAATGCTCGCGTAAAACAGCTCTGTTTCTTAAAAGTGATACAATAGATTCCTCTAGATACTTTAAATTAAACGGTTTACTGATAAACAAATCAGCAAATGATTTCATCCCTTCTATTTGATCTTCAATAGAAGTTTTAGCAGTCAATAAGATGATGGGAATATGCGAGGTTCTTAGGTCATTCTTTAAAATTTCTGCTAGTTTTAATCCACTCATACCAGGCATAATTATATCTGAAATGATTAAATCAGGAACAACATCAAACGCTTTATTCATACCTTCATTACCATCTTTTGCAGTAAGCACTTCATAGCTTCCCTCCAACCTGTTACTTAAAAAGGAATTTAAATCATCATTATCTTCAATAATCAAGATAGAAGTCAAATTTTCTGATGTTTTGGTTGTTACTTTTTCATAATTATGAGGTAAGACATCAGTTGTATAGATATGAGTTTCTTTTAAGTTTATGTCATCATTATATTTTATTGCACGAAGTCCTTTGTTTTGTTTAAAAGGTAATGTGATTGTAAAACAAGTGCCACTTCCTTTTTTACTATTGATGATTATATTGCCATTATGTGCTTTAATCAATTCTTTTGATAGTGCAAGCCCAAGACCAGTTCCTTTAAACGTACTACTGTGCCCTTGATAAAAGACATCAAATGCATGTTCAACGTCTTCTGTAGACATTCCAATTCCATTGTCTTCAATTTCAATAATTGCATTTTCCTGTTCTTTATCCTGATCTATTGTAATGTTAATTGTGCCATTTTCTTCTGTGAATTTAAAGGCATTAGACAGTAAATTGAAAAGGACTTTGTCAATCATTGATTGATCAAAATCAATGTTTAATCCTGCGGTCTTATCATTCATATTTAATGAAATATGCTTCTTCCTTGCTAAATCTTTAAATTCATTGCTGATTTCAAAAACAAAATCCCCAAGAACTTGCGTTGATGCATTGATTTCCATTTTTCCTTCCTCAATCTTTCTAAAATCCATTAATTGATTAATTAATTTTAGTAATCTAAAGGCGTTTCTTTGAACGAGTTCTAAATTATTTTTTAAAGTAAAGTGAAGCCTAGACGATACCAAGGTATCTTCCAGAGGTCCTATAATGAGTGTAAGTGGAGTCCTTAGTTCATGAGATATATTTGTAAAAAAGTTAAACTTAGCATCAGTTGCTTCTTTTAATTGAGTAACTAATTTTTCTAATTTATTTTTTTGGCTACTAATTTCATCTTTTTGAGCCATTAATTTTCTGCTAATTTTTTTATTCTCTTTAAATAAATAATAAAAAACACTACTAAGTATTAATGCAATAGCTAATGTAATTGAAATTGCAAGAATGATATTGGTTTGATTTTTACTAATTAGTATTTGTTGGTTTATTTTTAATTGGCGACTGTCTATCTCTTTTTGTTGCTCAATGACTTTTCTAGCTTGTTGTTGCAGAATTTTAACGTTTGTGGAATCAATGAGGGTACTCTCAAGAGTATTTTCTTTTTTAAATGGTTTTTTTTCTAAAATATTAATGGCAGTCCTCATTGCCTCCTGACCACCAGTTGGGTATAGGACGGTCGCTTTAAATTGATTACTTGCAACCATATCCATCCCCATTCCTTCTACAGAAAGTCCATCTACCCCTATTATTCTTATTTTGCGCTCAACCCCATTATTTTTACAAATCTGGTAGACATTTTTTGCTATGTAATCACTATGAGCGAAAATGACATCTAAGTCTTTGTTTTTTTTAATGAATGAATCTAGTTTTTTCTCAAAATTTGCCTCATGATCATTGATTTTAGCGATTAATTCGATCCCTTTGTTTTTAGAAATAATGTCTATAAATCCTTTATCTCTATCAATAAAAGGGGAAGCTGTATTTAATCCAGTGATTTCAAGTACTTTCCCCCTTCCTTTAAGTATGGCAACAGTATATTTTCCTGCATTTTGACCAACCTCATAATTAGAGGCACCAATAAATGCAGTATATTTTTCCGAGTTGATTCTCCTGTCAATAAGTACAATAGGTATTTTTGAATCGTAGGCTTTTTCAAGAATAGCGTTCAAAGGCTGAATTTCATGAGGACTTACAATCAATAAGTCAACTTTTAAATTGATAAGTTCCTGAATTTGTTCCTTTTGTTTTTGGCTATTTGCCTGAGCATCTCTATAATAAAATGCTATTTCATTGTTAAAAGACACTTCCCTTTGCATTTCTTTTAACATGCTCTCTCTCCAGTTATCTCCTCCTTGAGCTTGTGCAAAGCCAATTTTATATCTTTTATTTACCTCTTTCTTTTTATTGCACCCCAAAATGGCTGTGCTTAGTAAAAGAATAGTCAGAAAGCTGTAAATGTGCTTAGATTTTGGGATTTTCATTGTGCAAAAGGTTAATTCGGGATGCTTTGAGCAATTTGGCGAAAATTACGGTAAGTGACGTTCAATTTTGTTTATATTTTTTCAAATTTGATTTATTCTTTAAAATCTCCAATTTCTCACTCCAGGAATTGAATCGTTTTTGTAAAAAGCAGTTACAGAAATGAAAGTTTGTTACTAATTTTTGAATCTTAAATTTTATAAAATACTGATAATCAATTAAATGTATTTAATTACAATTTTATACATCTTAGTTCCAATTTCTAAAAGTTATAAAAGCCTTCCTAAATAAATTCATAGCCTTATTTCGTATTGCTATGCTTAAGACTAAATTATTTAGATGGTCAGTTGTGGCCTCCCTGGCTGGATTTATCTTTGGATTTGACACTGTGGTTATTTCAGGTGCGAATATCCCAATTAAAAATCTTTGGAACACCACCCCATTATTTCATGGTTTTTTTATCATGTCCATGGCATTATGGGGTACATTGTTTGGATCTATTTTTGGAGGCATCCCAACAGATAGATATGGTAGAAAAAAAGTACTAATAGTATTAGGTATCTTATTTGCAATTTCAGCTATCGGTTCAGCTTTGGCAAATGGACCCTATGTTTTTTCATTTTTTAGATTTATTGGCGGAATTGGAATTGGTGTTTCATCAGTTGTCGCACCAACCTATATTTCGGAAATATCTACACCTAAAACAAGAGGAAAGCTTGGTGCTTTGTACCAATTTAATATCGTTTTCGGGATCTTAGTTGCTTTTCTTTCTAATTACATCTTTCAAGGGGTTGGTGGTGAAAATGATTGGAGATGGATGCTCGGAATTTTACTCGTGCCATCAGTCATTTTTACAATAATGGTTTTAGGAATTCCCGAAAGTCCAAGGTGGTTAATTACGCAAAAGAATAATATTCCTGCTGCAAGCAACATTTTTAAAGAAATGGGGGTTGAAGATGTTCAAAAGGAAGTGGACTTTATTATAAATGGGAATGCAACAAATAATGTAAACTCCAAGGCTGATTCATTTTTTGTAGTAAAACATAAAAAAATAATTTGGCTGGCTTTTTTAATTGCATTTTTTAATCAATTGTCAGGTATCAACTTTATTTTATATTATGCGCCAGAGATACTTTCTCGAATTGGATTAGGGGCTAAAGATTCTCTTTTAAATTCAATCGCAATAGGGGGTATTAATTTGATATTCACTTTTGTAGGTCTTTACTTAATTGACATCATAGGCAGAAAAAAACTTTTATTAATTGGCTCAATTGGCTATATCATAAGCTTGTCATTGGTAGCAGGTTGTTTTATTTCACATGCTAGTCCTTTTGTTTTGATGTCTTTTTTACTACTATTCATTGCTGCCCATGCTATCGGACAAGGGGCAGTTATATGGGTTTTTATCTCAGAAATTTTTCCAAATAGGCTAAGAGCAACTGGACAAGCTTTTGGTGCGAGTGTTCACTGGGTTTTTGCAGCGATCATTACTTTAATCACGCCCTTATTCTTAGATGAAAATGAAGGAATTTTTAAAGAAAATCCATGGCCCATTTTTGTCTTTTTTGCTTTAATGATGGTTGTCCAGCTAATATGGGTCTTATTTAAAATGCCTGAGACTAAAGGCGTTTCACTGGAAGAGATCGAAAATAAATTAATTAAATAAATCATTTATAAAACTACTCAACGATTGCTTAACGATTTCTTAAAATTCCAAATTAAAAATTTAACTATGAAAAAAACCTTTCTTGTTTTGTTTGTTATGCTCATAGCATTTCAAAACGCATTTGCACAGAGACAGTTGACTGGTTCTGTCAAAGATGCAGCGACAAATTCGCCCTTAATTGGAGCTAGTATCATTATCCAAGGCACTAATAATGGTGTAACAACTAGTGCTGATGGTAAATTTAGCATCCTGCTTACTAAAGATGCTAAAAACATCATTGTTAGTTATGTCGGTTTTGATTCTAAAACACTTTCAGTGAATGGATTAAGCCAGATTGACGTTCTTTTAACTTCATCCAATGAATTAGAGCAAACAGTGGTAATTGGTTACACATCTCAACGAAAAAAAGACTTAACAGGTGCTGTATCAGTAGTTGAACTTTCTCCTGTTAAAAATAATAGCTCAGGAAATATCATGCAATCTTTACAAGGTAGAGTTGCAGGTTTATATATTGAGCGAGATGGTTCACCAAATGGTTCAAACGGTAGAATCTTAATCAGAGGAGCCAATACATTAGGGAATAACGACCCTCTTTATGTTATTGATGGTATTCCGACTACTAGACCAGAAGTGTTTCAGAATTTAAATCCAACAAACATTTCTTCTGTACAAATTTTAAAAGATGCGTCAGCTGTTTCTATTTATGGTGCTAGAGCATCTAATGGTGTAATTATAGTTACAACAAAAAATGGCGGAAATACAAATAATAAAGTAGAATTTCAATTTAACAGTAGCACTTCTTTTCAGTCTGAAAAAGGCACGAGATTGAAAATGTTGAATACCGTAGATAGAGGTAAGGCATTATGGCAAGCTTCTGTTAACGATAGACAAGATCCAGCTGCTGGATATGGTGAAATTTACAATTTTGATTGGAATAATGATTTCAATAATCCGATTTTAAAAAGTGTAACACCTAAAGCTTTTGTTGGAGGTGATCCAAATACGCCAGTGGGTAATACAGATTGGCAAAGTGTTATGTATAAAACAGGTATTGTTACAAATAATACATTAACAGCCTCTGTTGGTAATAAAAATTCTTCAATTGAATTTAGCTTAGGGCATTTAAAAAATACAGGAATGTTAAAATTCACTGGTTATGAAAGAACGAGTGCAAGTGTAAATGCGGTAACTCGATCTTTTAATGACAAAGCTATTTTTGGTTTCAACTTTAATATGGCTAATTCAAATGAAACTTTAACAGCTAGGGATTTAGGTGGTGCATCTACAACATTTTTAGCAGTTACCTTAGCCCCAACAATTCCGGTTTTTCAAAAAGATGGTAAAACATACGCAGGTGCGCTAGGTGCTGGTTATTCAGATCGTAATAATCCACTTCACATGCAAGATCTTGCTAAATGGAATAATGCAAATAGATTGAATGCTTTTGGTAATATATATCTTGAAATTCAACCAGTTAAAAATTTATTCCTTAAATCTACTATTGGTGCTGACAATTCATTTTTTAGCAACAAAGTTATTACACCTACTTTTAGTGAAGGTGCATTGAATAGAACAACAAATAGCTTGTCTTTTGATAAAAATCAATATTTAAGTACAACATTTTCAAACACACTTAGATATAACTTTAATTTAAAGAGCGATCATAGTTTTAAAATCTTATTGGGAACTGAGTTAATAAAAACAAACTTAGATTTCAGTTTTGGTAAAAAAGAAGGATATGCGCTACAAAATAAAGACTATTTTACGCTAAGTGCAGGAACAGGTAATACTACATTAACTGGTGGATCTACAGGTCATTCTTTGTTTTCTCAATTTGGTAGAATCGATTACAGTTTTTCAGATAAATATTTAGCGGCGGTAACTGTAAGAAGAGATGGTTCGTCCAGATTTGGATCAGATAATAGATATGGTATATTTCCGGCAGTTTCTTTGGGCTGGAGAATCGATAGAGAATCATTTTTAAGTTCAAGTAATACTGTTTCTGAATTAAAATTAAGAGTTGGTGCTGGTAGAGTGGGTAACCAACAAATCGGGGACTTGGCTCGTTTTGGTTTATTTGATACTAGATACGGTACTACAATGGCTCAGTTAGTGGGTGGTTTTTGGGAACAATATATGAATATTGGAACAGCCTATTCATTGTCTGGCGCGAATACAGGGACCCTTCCATCTGGCTTTGTACAAACGCAAGCATCTAGTTCTACTTTGAAATGGGAAACAACAGATGAAATAAATGCAGGTGTAGACTTTGCATTTTTGAAAAATTCAATTTTTGGATCTTTTGATTATTTTTCAAGAAGTACAACGGGTATATTAATTACTCCTCCTGTAGCATCTGCATTAGGAGAGGGACAATCTAAGGCAGTAAACGGTGCTTCAAAATCAAACACAGGATGGGAATTTGTGATTGGTTATCAAAGTCAACAAAAAGGAGATTTTAAATATAACGTTAGATTAAACTTTTCGCAATTTAGAGACAAGATCACTGAATTACCTGAAAGCGTTCGTCCAGCATATCCAGGCAACTTAGTAAGTACAATTATAGGACATTCTCAATTTGATATTTTTGGTTTTAAATCAAATGGGTTATTCCAATCTCAAGCTGAAGTTGATGCTGCTCCAAAACAAATCGGTGCTGGACCAGGCCGTATCAGATACGTGGACATCAATAAAGATGGTAAAATTGATGATTTAGATAGAACATGGATTGGTAGTTCTTTACCAAAACTTGAGT
>CAZOHD010000009.1:0-62462 GCA_964579885.1 uncultured Sediminibacterium sp. | reverse complement strand
TTATCCCTATCTTCACATTCTATTTAAACGAAAACATAAAACGACAAGCTATGAGTAACGCAGAAAAATTAAAAGCCCTTAAGTTGACCATTGATAAGATCGACAAGGATTATGGTAAAGGAAGTGTAATGATGATGAATGAGCGCAGTCAAGAGCCTCAAGAAGTTATTTCAACTGGTTCAATTGGTTTAGATACTGCGTTAGGAATAGGCGGTTTACCTAAAGGCAGAATTATCGAAATTTATGGTCCTGAGTCTTCAGGTAAGACAACAGTAGCTATACATGTGATTGCAGAAGCACAAAAAAAAGGTGGAATGTGCGCAATTATTGATGCTGAACATGCTTTTGATAGTGCATATGCAAAAAGATTAGGTGTAGATGTGGATAATCTTTTAGTTTCTCAACCAGATTATGGCGAGCAAGCTTTAGAAATTGCGGATCGTTTGATTCTTTCTGGTGCAATTGATGTAGTTGTAATTGATTCGGTTGCTGCTTTAGTTCCAAAAAGTGAATTAGAAGGAGAAATGGGTGATTCTAAAATGGGATTACATGCTCGTTTAATGTCTCAAGCATTAAGAAAATTAACAGCAACAATTAATAAAACTGGTACTGTTTGTATTTTCATTAATCAGTTACGTGAAAAAATCGGTGTTATGTTTGGTAATCCAGAAACAACAACCGGTGGTAATGCTTTAAAATTCTATGCTTCTGTGCGTTTAGATATTAGAAGAATGGCACAAATTAAAGATGGAGATGAAGCTGTAGGAAATAGAGTAAAAGTAAAAGTGGTTAAAAACAAAGTTGCTCCCCCATTTAGAGCCGCTGAATTTGAAATTATATTTGGTGAGGGTATAAGTAAAATTGGAGAGATTATTGATATGGGTGTAGAATTAGAAATTATCAATAAAAGCGGTAGTTGGTTTAGTTATGAGGGAAATAAATTAGGACAGGGTCGTGATTCAGTTAAAACAATACTTCATGATAATCCAGAGATGGCAAATGAAATAGAAGCAAAAATTAGAGCTAAAATTGCAGCAAAGGTGGAAGCCGCAGCAGCACATTAAAATAATTAAACGTGTTTTTTTAAGGTTAGTAGGTAGTGACCGCATCATTTGTGATGCGGTTTTTTTATATTTATACTGTGGTGCAATTATTAAAACTTTTTATTCAGGCTGGTTTATGGTTATTCTGCCATGAGATTCACCTAAAAAATAAACAACTTTTTAAAACAAAAGGACCATTATTAATTATTGCAAATCACCCAAACTCATTTTTAGACGCGTTAATAATTGGATCTTACTATAAAAGAAGGGTATATTTTTTAGCTAGAGGGGATGCATTTAAAAAACCACTACATCGATTTTTTTTAGAATCATTGAATATGATTCCAGTTTATAGACTTAGAGAAGGAAAGGAATTTTTACATTTAAATGATTATGCCTTTACAAAATCTATTGATTTATTAAGTAAAGGATTTGCAGTATTAATTTTTATTGAAGGTATTTGTATTAATAGCCACGAATTACAACCATTTAAAAAAGGAACTGCTAGAATAGTAGAAGGAGTTCAAAAATTAAATATTGATCTTAAAATTCATATAATAGGAATCGCGTTTAATCAATTAAAAGGGATAGGTAAGAAAATTAATTTACTAGTTACCGAGATGAAACAAATCCCACAAATAAATAATAGCAGGGATCGTGTTTTTTTTAATCAAGAAGTATTCCAACAACTTAAAGAAAATATAATAATACCAACAACTAACACAATATTTAATTCCAGAAACTTATTTTATTTAATACACCTACCTTATTATAGGATCATTCAAAAATTTGTTGATAAAAAGACAAAGAATACAGTTTTTTTTGATTCAGTATTATTTGTTGTTTTATTATTTACCTACCCTGTTTTTCTTTTAACTATTTTATTTATATTAAACCTATTTAATATAATACCGATAATTATTTTATTTATTTTATTATTAATTCCAGTGATGGCTAAAAGGGTAGTTTTATAAAACCCATAAATTATTTCAACTATGACAAAAATTAGAAAGCTAGAAAAAAGAAAAAAAATTGCCCTAATCGCACATGATAATAAAAAGAAAGATTTAATAGAATGGGCTGTGCATAATAAAATTGTTTTATCAAAACACAGTCTAGTTGCAACCGGAACAACCGGAAAGCTTATAGAAGAAGCATTAGATCAACCGGTAGTTAAGCTTTTAAGTGGACCGCTTGGTGGTGATCAACAAATTGGATCAATGATTGCTACTGGAGATATTGATATTGTATTCTTCTTTTTCGATCCAATGGAAGCACAACCACATGATAGTGATGTGAAAGCATTATTAAGATTGGCTGTAGCCTGGAATTTACCAATGGCCTGCGATAGAACAACAGCAGATTTTTTAGTAACCTCTCCTTTTATGCAAGGTGATTACGAATACGAACTTCCTGATTATGGCGCTTATTTAAATAGAAAAGTTTAATACTAAAATTCATTTCAACCCCACCTCTTTAATAAATTAAATAATTTACAAATGGCTAATGCAAAATCTACCCTATTTATTTCCACCGTTTTATTAGGTATAAGTATTCATAGTTTTTCACAACAATTAACAGGTTTTAAAAACACGGAAAACCAAAAAAAGCTTGAAGCAAATTTTGATCATAAATTAAGCGCGAAGCGCATTGGAGAAAACATTAAATTAATGTCTTCTGTACCACACCACATCGGGTCTGCTGGCGGAAAATTTGTTGCAGATGAAATTGCAAAACAATTTAAAGAGGCTGGTTGGGACACAAAAATTGTCACCTATCAATTATTATTCCCTACTCCTATTACGCGCGTATTGGAAATGAAAGGAGCAACTAATTTTAAAGCATTATTAAAAGAACCAGCTTTAAAAGAAGATGCAACATCTGGTCAAGCAGATCAATTACCAACTTATAATTGTTGGAGTGCAGATGGAGATGTAAACGCAGAATTGGTTTTTGTAAATTATGGTTTACCAGAAGATTACGAAACATTGGCAAAGTATGGTATTGATGTAAAGGGTAAAATTGTTATTGCTAAATATGGCAGAAGTTGGAGAGGCATAAAACCAAAGGTTGCTCAAGAACACGGCGCAATTGGGTGTTTAATTTATTCTGATCCACAAGATGATGGTTATGGCGCCGGAGATGTTTATCCAGCGGGCCCATTTAAAAACGAATATGGAGTACAAAGGGGTTCAATTATGGACATGGTGATTTATCCTGGTGACCCAAGCACCCCAAATTATGCTTCTACCGAAGGGGCTCCAAGGGTAGACCATAATAATGCGGAAAACCTTTTAAAAATTCCCGTATTACCAATCAGTTATCACGATGCTGCGCCATTATTAAAGGACATGGCCGGACCGGTTGCACCAAAAGCTTGGAGAGGTGGGCTTCCTTTCACTTATCATATTGGACCAAGTAAGTCTAAGCTCCACTTGAAACTTAACTTCGATTGGAAAATACGCCCAGCCTATAATGTGATTGCAACAATAAAGGGAAGCCAATATCCAGATCAGTGGGTTATTAGAGGAAACCACCACGATGCATGGGTAAATGGCGCAAACGACCCCGTAAGTGGTATGGCTGCGGAACTTGAAGAGGCTATTGCAATTGGAGAATTAGTTAAGTCAGGATGGAAGCCTAAAAGAACGCTTGTGTATTGTGCTTGGGATGCAGAAGAGCAGGGTTTAATGGGATCTGTGGAGTGGGTAGAAGACCATGCGGCTGAGCTTCAGGCGAAGGCGGTTGCCTATATTAATTCTGATGGTAATGGTAGAGGGTTTTTAAGTGCAGAGGGTTCACATGCCTTCTCAGGACTAATGACAGATATTAGTAAATCAATTATTGATCCTCAAACAGGTGTTACCCTTTTTGATAGACAAAAAGCAAGTCGCGCAACCGAAGCAACAACCTCGGCTGCTAAAAAAGAAATTTTATATAGCACAACCTATCCTTTAGGCGCAATGGGTTCAGGATCTGATTATTCATCCTTTATACAACATGTAGGTGTACCATCTCTTAATATTGGTTTTGGTGGTGAAAATGAAGGTGGAGAATACCACTCAATCTATGATTCATATGATCACTATTCAAAATACAAGGATCCTGGTTTTGCTTATGGCGTTGCGTTGGCACAAACAGCGGGTCGTGCAGCCTTAAGATTAGCTGAGGCAGATGCCCTACCTTTTGATTTTACAGCATTACACAAAACAGTAAAAGGATATATTTCTGAATTGATGTCGAATGTAGAGCAAATGAGAGAAAAAGCAAAAGTAGAAAATGAATTAATCAACAACAAAGCTTATGCGGTTGCAGCCGATCCAACAGAGGGTTTAAGACTTCCCTCTTTACAAACAGAAGTGCCTTATTTAGATTTTGCACCAATTTTAAACGCGTTGTCCAATTTAGAAAAAACAGCACAACAATTAGAGCACAAAAAGTCTAATGCTGATCTTAAAGAATTAGAACGAATCAATTCTAAAATTTATACAGCAGAACAAGCATTATTAATGTCAACAGGTTTGCCTCGTAGGCCTTGGTATAAACACAGTTTGTATGCGCCTGGATTTTATACAGGTTATGGCGTTAAAACCGTTCCAGGAGTACGCGAAGCAATCGAACAAAAAAACTGGTCTGAAACTACTGTACAAATTGGCGAAGTAGCTTCAGCGATTAACAGGCTTTCAACTTATTTAGAAAACCTATAATGCACAAATTTTACAATGCATATTTAAGGTTTGCGATTAACTTTGCGTATGCCTTTTAAACTTCATTCCAATTACACACCCTCGGGCGATCAGCCAACTGCAATTGCGCAATTAACCGAGGGTGTGCTGAATGGAGACCCCCAACAAACACTGCTTGGTGTAACGGGTTCGGGTAAGACTTTTACCATTGCAAATCTTATCCAAAACGTACAAAGACCCACACTTGTTTTAACACATAATAAAACACTAGTTGCACAATTGTATGGAGAGTTTAAACAATTCTTTCCAGACAACGCTGTGGGTTATTTTGTTTCCTACTACGACTACTATCAACCCGAAGCTTACTTACCTACCTCGGGAGTGTATATTGAAAAAGACTTAAGTATCAACGAGGAGTTGGATAAATTAAGATTGCAGGCAACAGCTCAATTATTAAGTGGCCGAAGAGACATTGTTATAGTGGCGAGCGTAAGTTGCATTTATGGTATGGGTAATCCTACTGAATATGAAAACGGAATTATTCGAATTCATCAAGGACAAATTTTATCTCGTCAAGCTTTTTTACATGCGCTCGTAAATAGTTTATACCATCGATCTGTCACCGAATTTGATCGCGGCGCGTTTAGAGTAAATGGAGACACGGTAGACATTCGTTTGCCTTATGTTGATTATGGTTACCGTATTACCTTTTTTGGGGATGAAATTGAAACCATCGAAAGTATAGAAATTGAAACAGGAAAGAGAATAGAGCCAATGGAGAACGCAGCTATTTTTCCTGCTAATTTATACATGGCGCCAAAAGAAATGCTGCAAGAAATTATTGTAGAGATACAAGACGAGTTGCGCGCGCAAGTGGAATATTTTAAAAACGTTGGTAAGCCACAAGAAGCAGCAAGAATCAAAGAAAGAGTGGAGTATGATATAGAGATGATTAGGGAACTAGGATACTGTACAGGTATTGAAAACTATTCTCGATTTTTTGATCGAAGAAAGCCTGGCACAAGGCCCTTCTGTTTATTGGATTATTTTCCAAAAGACTTTTTATGTGTGATAGACGAAAGCCATGTTACGATTCCACAAATTTCAGGAATGTATGGTGGAGACAGAAGCAGAAAAATGAATCTCGTTGAATTTGGATTTAGGCTACCAAGCGCAATCGATAACCGACCACTTAATTTTAATGAGTTTGAACAAGTCATCGGACAAACAATCTATGTAAGCGCCACACCCGGGGAGTATGAATTAGAAAAGACTGGCGGATTAATTGTAGAGCAGGTTGTTAGACCAACCGGATTATTAGATCCACCAATAGAAGTTCGCCCTACAAAGAATCAAATAGATGATTTATTAGATGAAATTGCGATGCAGGTAGAAAAGGGAGACCGCGTTTTAGTGACGACCCTTACAAAAAAGATGGCAGAAGAAATGGATCGATACCTATCAAAAATAAATATCAAATCAAAATATATCCATAGCGATATAGATGCACTAGAACGTGTTGAAATATTAAGAGAGCTAAGGTTGGGTGTGATAGATGTGTTGGTGGGGGTTAACTTATTAAGAGAGGGCTTAGATTTACCCGAAGTTTCTTTAGTCGTTGTGTTAGATGCAGATAAAGAAGGTTTTTTAAGAAACGAAAAATCATTAACACAAACAGCGGGTCGTGCTGCGAGAAATGTTAGAGGTCGTGTAATATTTTACGGCGATCAAATTACCATGAGTATGCAACGCACTATCGACGAAACCAATCGACGTCGGGCAAAACAGATACAATATAACGAAGAACACCATATTACCCCAACGACTATTGTAAAATCAATAGAACAGGTTATGAAACAAACGGCTGTATTGGATATTAAAGGTTTTACACAGGATAATATAAATATAAGAACTACTGATGAGTTGAATATGGTGGCGGAGCCGAATAGCGAATACAAAACCATTCCCCAAATGGAGAAGGCAATTATGCAAACGAAAAAGCAAATGGAAAAAATGGCGAAGGCCCTGGATTTTATGGAGGCAGCTAAATTGAGAGATGAAATGTTCAGAATGGAGTTACAATTAGAAAAAATGAAAGCGACTAACTAATGAATAATTTTTTTATAGCAGTTTATGAAGGATTAGTAAACACGACTTGGCTGGAAGCAATAGCGGTAATCATGGGAATCGTTTCTGTTTGGTATAGTAGAAAAGAAAATATTTTAGTATTTCCAACGGGGATTATTAACACCACTCTTTATATTTATTTGAGTTTTAAAGGACACTTATTAGGAGAGGCAAGCGTCAACTTGTATTATACGATCATGGGTTTCTATGGTTGGTATTTGTGGTCCCGCAAAAAAGAAGATCATGTTACAAATGAATTACAGATCTCTTCTAGTACCACAAAACAAAAACTTCAACAATTTTTAGTCTTTCTTGGCTTTTATGCTGTACTATTTTTCGGACTACAGTTTTTAAAAACCAATTTTGCACCCGATGCTATTCCTTGGGCAGACGCATTAGCAAGCGCTTCCGCATATACAGCAATGTGGTTAATGGCCAAGAAAAAAGTAGAGAGCTGGATTTGGTGGATAGTAACAAATATTGCATCCATCCCGTTGTACTTTATCAAGGGATATGCTTTTACAAGCTTTCAGTTTATAATTTTATTAATATTAGCGATTGCAGGATATATTTCATGGAATAAAAAAACAACCGCGCACAATTAAAAAATTTGAAAGCAATGAATTCAATTCAGAAAATAGTAGTAATTGGTCCTGAATCAACAGGAAAGTCAACACTTTGTGCTGAACTTGCTGCGCACTATCAAACAATTTGGGTAGAAGAATACGCAAGACAATATTTATCTGAACACGGCACAAAATATAGCTTCGATAATTTATTAACCATTGCAAAAGGTCAAATTGAGAACGAAGAAAAAGCCATTGAGTTGTTGGTTCAAAAAAGCGCTAACAATAAAGAAATCGGTTCAAATAAATTGATTCTAGACACCGACATGTATGTGATGAAAGTGTGGTGTGAATATGTGTTCAATAATTGCCACCCTTTTATTTTAGAGCAAATCAACGAACGAAACTACGACCTTTACTTGCTTTGCGACATAGATCTACCATGGGCCGCAGACGAAATGCGCGAATATCCGGACGAGCAACCCCGCATAGAATTATTTACTATTTATAAAGAGCTATTACAAAATCAAAATAGGCCATGGGGCATCGTTAGCGGCACCGGAACCGTAAGAACAGAAAATGCAATCAAGCTTATAGACAAGTTGTTAAACCATTAAAAGTTGGGTTTTATTAAAACTAAAAATAATTCACAAGTAGTGCTTGGTTTTGCACAAAATTTTTTAATTCAAAAAACAATTGTGGAATAAGGGGTGTATAACCCAACCTATTTTTTTCTAATTAAATCTCGAACATCTTCATCTCCTTCCAAATTGTTCATTTCCCTAAGTATTTGTGGATAACGCCAGGAAACTCTTTTTGTCATAGGCCTTGCCGTGAATTTCTTTGGATTAGGTAATCCGGCAATAATCATCGCAGCCTCTGCACGCGTTAAATTCTTGGCCGATTTTTTAAAGTAGTGTTGTGCGGCCGCCTCTACTCCAAAGCAACCCGGACCCGTTTCTATTACATTTAAATAAACCTCTAAAATTCTTTTCTTCCCCCAAATAAGCTCAATTAAAAATGTAAAATAAAACTCAGGTAGCTTACGAATATATTTATCGTAAGTACCACCCTGCCACAAGAATACATTTTTAGCTACCTGCTGTGTGATAGTGCTTGCTCCACCACCAAGAGGAATTCTAGATTTCTTTTTTTTCTTTTTTGGTTTAAAACTTCTTTCCATGGCCTCCCAATCAACTCCAACATGATCGGGGAAAGCCTGATCCTCACTAGCTATCGCGGCAAGCTTTATATTATAAGACATATCCTCCCATGATACATAATCCCGTTTTAATCCCAAGCCAAATGCATTGGTAATTTGAGTGATGGTTATCGGCGGAAAGACAAAACGCGTGATCACTACATATAGCAATGAACTCAAAAATAAATACCAGATGACGCGTTTAATTTTTTTTATCAAAATGAAATTGAATTATGATTATTCATAGGTGTTAAGGCTGTTAAAAGCAACTTACAACCACATTAGTAAACGATTTAATATACAATATGGTTATAGAATTTCAACGCTAAACCTTTTTCCTATTGGTCGATAAGGAGGATTCTTTTTACCCATCCATTTCCCAATTAAATAGGCGCCAAGACCACCACCAATTGCGGGAATATTTTTAGAACCAAACACAGCCTCTTTGTTAATGATAGAATTGGTAATATTTAACCCACTATATAAAATACCTGCAACTTTTAAAAATGCCCCATTGGTAAACACGCTTTGATATTGTCCCTTGTCTTTCGCAAAAGCTCGAATTTCATTGACGTGAAGTGTTAATGGCCCAAGTCTTAGCGTGTCTTGACCATAAGTACCATATGCTGTAGTGACAGCTTGAAGTGCATATTGTTTTACTTGAATGGAGTCTTTCTTGATCCATTGAATTTGGCCCATAATCCACTGACGATTACTAAACTCAAATTCTATATAGTTATCTTTCGTAAAGGACTTAATTGTAACTCCCCTGTCTTTTAAAACAAGCACATTCCCATTTTGGGCAACTAGGTTTTTTGCTTGAATAAGAAAGCAAAAACAACAAAATAAAATAATATAATTTTTCACAAGACCAAATTACAATAAAGCCCCTTAATACGAACCAAAAACGTTTAAATAATTGTGAAAGACAGATAGTTTAACCATCTAGTAAATCAAAAGGGCGCTATATAAAAGGGCAGCACTAAAAATTAAAATAATAATCCCCGAAATTCGGTTAATCCAAACAAGGTTTTTTTCAGTCAATTTTGGCCTTAGTTTACCAGCCAAAAAAACCTTCAGCAAATCTGATAATAAAACAAACCCAAGACAGGTTCCAAATACAATAAACTTATATTGAATAGGATTGTCTGTATCGCTAGCGCTATTATTAATAGCAGCTGTCCAGGCAAACCAAAATAAAAACACACTAGGATTAAGGGTGTTCATTAGAAAACCAGAAAAATAGGATGTAACCAAGCCCTTCATGCTGGTTGGTTTTTTAGCTCCGGCCTCTTCCATGCTTTCCAGCTTTAATTTTTTAAAGAACAAAGTGTATATGCCCATGATCAATAAAAAGCCCGCCCCAGCAAGTGCAATAGCTGATTTGTGATTTAACACCAAAGTAAATAAAGAGGTAAATACATTACATATAAATAATAAAACCAGGTCGCTACTTGAAACACCTGCTACAAAAGCATATCCCGCCTGCTTTCCGTTTGTTAAACTTTGTTTAATGATTGCAAAAATTACTGGACCAATAGAGATACTTAATATCAATCCCAATAACAATCCTTTTAAAACAGGTACTGTTAGCATTAAGATTGATTTTTTATAAAAGCGATCCAGTCGGACAACATCTGCCCTTTTAATACCCTTGGAAACTTATGTTGTCCACCAACTTTACCCTTGCTTTCCATAAATGACATGAAACTACTCTCTTTTAATACGGATACTTTTATAGCCTTGAGAGCGCTCTTTCTTTCTACCGCGTAGTCGTCATTCAGGTGGATTAATTTTTCATCTATTTTTTCTGCTAATAAATTTTCGTCAATATCCTGGTCGCAAGCCACATACCAATGGTGCGCAAAGAAATTACCAAATGGCACTCCCGTTACTGTATATTCTGGAATTGAGATATTTAACTCTTCGCTTACTAATTGTATCGCCTTGTTCATGTTGTCAACACTTAAGTGCTCCCCAACTAAACTCAAGAAATGTTTTGTTCTACCTGTGATGATAATTTCAGCGTTCGCTTTGTCAACAAATTTGACCGTATCTCCAATTAAATAACGCCAAGCGCCAGCGGGTGTACTTATTAAAATTGCGTAGTCTTTTCCTTCTTCCACTTCGTGAATCATTAATGCTTCTGGGTTTTCCACCATTTCGCCTTCTTCGTCAAAATTATTTTCGTCAAATGGAACGAATTCAAAAAAGATATGTTGATTGTAGGATAAGCGCATGCCTACTGCATTCTGCTTGTCTTGCCAAGCTAAAAATCCCTCGCTTGCTAAATAGGTTTCAATGTATTCAATGGGCCTTCCTAATAATTTTTCAAAACCATGTTTGTAAGGTTCAAAACTCACACCACCATGTACAAAAAAAGTAAGGTTCGGCCAGATCTCATGAATGTTGTTTAATTGATAGCGCTCAATGACCATTTCAAGGCACATTTGAATCCAAGCTGGAACGCCAATAATAAAGCTGATATCCCATTCGGGCGCCTTCTCAACTATTTCTTTTAATTTTTTATTCCAATCTCTTTCCTTGGCAATTTTTTTACCAGGTTTGTAAAATGGCTGAAACCAAAACGGCGCTTTTTTTGCAGTAATACCGCTTAAGTCACCTGCATAATAACCAGCACCCTTTTGTAAATCGGTACTTCCGCCCAATGTAAGCCATCCACGACCCAGTGCAGAAAGTGGCACATCACGGTATTTAAACAAGCTAATAAGTTGTTTGATCATGATGATCTTATTTCCTCTAAGAAGGTCGTTTGTTACGGGAATGTATTTACTAGCAGCTTCACTTGTGCCACTACTTAGTGCAAAAAAATTAATCTTACCAGGCCAACAAATATCCGTCTGCCCCTCAAGGGTTAAGTGCCACCACTCTTTGTAAATCTTATTATAATTATAGCTAGGTACAAGTTCTTGAAACTTTTTACCAATATGACGACTCAATAAAATCTCATCAAATCTATTCTTCTGACCGAATGCGGTATAACGCGCGCGCTTTAATAATTTCTTAAGCACCCGCAGTTGTGCAGTCCTTGGACTTCTAGGTGGAATACCAAGCGCCTTGCTAATACCCTTAGGTAAATTAATCTCAAAAATCGGCATCTACAGAATCGGGTTTTACTTTTATAGATTAGTTACAAAAATACGAATGTTATTCGAGCAAACGAGCCTACTTTTGTACTATGATTAAAAACACCCTTATTCAGGCTGTAGAAGTCGGTGCAAAAGAGTTGACCCGTTTTTTCAATGGTAGTTTTACCGTAACAAGCAAGGCAACCATCAACGACCTTGTTACAGAGGCAGATCATGCTTCTGAAAAGGCAATCATAGAACATATAAGGTCCCAGTTTCCGAATCATTTTATTTTAAGTGAAGAAACGGGCGAGATGGCTTCGGCATCAGATACAAAGTGGATTATTGATCCAATAGATGGGACCATAAATTTTGCCAATGGCATTCCAATATGTTGCGTGTCTATTGGGGTTGAATATAAGGGAGAGATGATTTTAGGTTCGGTGTACAATCCCTTTATGAACGAGTTATATTTTGCTGAAAAAGGAAAAGGGGCAACCTTAAATGGCAGACCGATGCGCGTAAGTAAAAAAGAATCGCTTTTACAAAGTTGTTTAGTGACGGGTTTTCCATACCAATATTTAGATACCGAGAACGGACCATTACAAGTTTTTGAAAAGCTTGTTCGCAAGGCAATTCCTGTAAGAAGATTAGGAAGTGCTGCTTTAGATTTATGTTGGACGGCCGCAGGAAGGTTTGATGGTTTTTACGAACATAAGCTTCAGCCGTGGGATAGCGCAGCTGGATTTTTAATGGTATTGGAAGCAGGAGGAACAGTAACCGATTTAAAAGGAAACGCATATAACCCTTACCAGCCGGGTATTATAGCAACCAATGGCTTTATTCATGAACAATTGTTGTCGGTAGTGAATGGCGGCAATTTATAAAAATAATTTATGTCAACAGAAAGAACAGAAATAGAAAAATTAGGAGAGTTTGGTTTGATAGATAGATTAACACAAAATTTTGAAATCGTTAATGCTTCAACCGTTTTATCAATTGGTGATGACGCAGCAGTGATAGATCATTTTGGAAAACAAACTGTAATAACGACAGATTTATTAGTAGAGGGTGTGCACTTTGATTTAATGTATACGCCTTTAAAACACTTAGGTTATAAATCCGTGGTTGTAAACCTAAGTGATATCTATGCAATGAATGCACATCCTACACAAATCACAATGAGCTTGGCCTTTAGCAATCGCTTTAGTTTAGAAGCATTGGAAGAGTTTTATGAAGGTGTTGCTATTGCTTGTGAAAAATATGGTGTGGATTTAATCGGTGGAGACACATCAACCTCACAAAAAGGACTCATCATTTCGGTCACCGCATTAGGCGAGGTTGCGCCAGATAATTATATAAAAAGAAATACCGCTGAGTCAGGCGACTTAATTTGTGTATCAGGAGATTTAGGCGCTGCCTTTTTGGGCTTAACTTTAATGGAGCGTGAGAAAAAAATATTTTTAGAAAATCCACAAATCCAACCAAATTTAGAAAACGAAGATTACATTGTTGGAAGATTATTGAGACCAGAAGCAAGAAAAGATATTATTGAATTATTAGAAAAATTAGAGATAAAGCCAACGTCCATGATGGATATTAGCGATGGCTTGAGTTCAGACGTTTTGCATCTTTGTAAACAATCAGAATTGGGCTGTAGAATTTATGAAGAAAAAATACCAATTAATGAGGCTAGTAAGGCTGCTGCATTTAAGTTTGGCTTAGATGCCACGGTGTGTGCATTGAATGGAGGAGAAGACTATGAATTGCTGTTTACAATGAAGCAAGCAGACTATGACAAAATCACAATGCAAGAAGAAATAAGCGTCATTGGTTATATGTGTGACGCATCTGAAGGAAAAAAGTTAATTAGCAAGGGCAATAATCTTTTTGATATTACAGCACAAGGTTGGAATGCTTTTTCTACAGACGTTTAATTATTAACAACCATATTTTCAAGCGCCAACGATGCTGATAAAAAAAGCAAGTTGGCGTTTTTGTTTACTTCAATGGTTCCGCTCAATTCTTTTTGCTGCATTAAGGTTGCAGGATAAAGACTACACATTTTTATCGCCTCTTCCATTGATATTCCAACATATTGAATCAGATTTTGAATCGATTTTAATTGTGTCAATGCAGATCCGCTAAGGGTTCCAGCAGATTCATATTTATCATCAACCAACTTGTGTTGATAAGGTCCCGTGCAGGTTTCGGTTACCGCATCTGTGATGCAATACAATCGATCGCCCATTATTTTTTTAGCAATTTGTATAGCAGCAAAATCTACATGGTATCCATCTGCTATAATGCTGCTCCTTGTTTTTGGATGATTCAACAAAGCACCCACCACACCAGCCGCACGATGTTGTAACGCGCTCATGGCGTTAAATAAATGCGTTGCTGTTTTTATTCCGTCATCAAAAAACTTTGTAGCTAATTCGTAAGTAGCATCTGTGTGACCCGCTGAAACAATTACACCGGCAGCATGAATTGTGTCAATAATTTCTTGTCCACAAATTTCAGGAGCAAGGGTAATCATGCTAATCAAATCTTTTCCATAATCAAGCATGGACTTCACTTCGTTGATGGATGGGGCGTGAATCACAGCTTCCAAGTGCGCACCCTTTTTGTTTGTATTAATCCAAGGGCCTTCGATATGTAAACCAATACAACCCTTTCCACCAGCGGCTTTGTAATCTCTAACTGCATCTATCGATTTAAAAATTACGTCCTTTGTTTGTGAAGCAATAGTAGGTTGAAAAAAGGCTGTCCCACCTGATAAACAATATTGATATATTTTTTCAATCGTTTCTTTTTCGGGAAACTCAGATAATAATTTTCCCTCAGCTCCATATAATTGTAAATCGACCAAGGCTGGCACAATAAACTCAAAAGCATTGTTAGCATCAAATTCGGCCTGATCAATTGAAACTACAATTCCGTTGTCAACCTTGATAACCACATTGTATTTCCATTCTATACCCGTGAATAAAGCTTTTACAGAGAAGGCCTGAATCATAAATAACAATTAAGAAGATTGAATGGTAAAAAAGTCCGCATCTTTCCAAAAAGGAAATTGGGTGCGTGCTTGTTCTAATTCATCGCGCTGTAGTGTAATTTGAAATACAGACTCTTGGTCAGCACTATGATACAACACCTCTCCCAAGGGACCTACTACCATTGAGTTTCCACTATGTGCAATATTCTTCCCATCTAGCCCCACTCGATTAACGCCCACCACAAAAGCCTGGTTTTCTATCGCCCTAGCAACTAATAATGTTTTCCAAGCAGGACTTCTTTTCTCGGGCCAATTGGCAACATACACCAGTACGTCATATTCGTTTGGTGCAGCTTGTCTCGCCCAGGTTGGGAACCTTAAATCATAGCATATTTGTAAGTTGATCTTCCATCCCTTTACGCTTGCAATCAATCTTTTATTTCCTGCGGTATAGTGTTGATCTTCTCCTGCGAAAGCAAAAAGATGCCTTTTATCATAATACCCCAACTCCCCATTGGGCAACATCCAGATTAAGCGGTTGTAATAATGCCCGTTTTCTTCTATTATTAAAGACCCGGTAAGAATAATTTTTTGAGCTTTCGCAATTCTACGCATCCATTGAACGCTAGGCCCTTCCATTGTTTCGGCGTGCAATGTTGGTTGCATGCTAAAGCCGGTTGTAAACATTTCTGGTAAAATAACAACCTCGGTCGGTTCTTCTAGGTTCAAAATTTTTTGTTCTAATAAAGCCAGGTTGGCACCCTTGTCTTCCCAAAATAAATGGGTCTGTATTAGTGTAATTTTAAGTGTTGACAAAGGAATAAATTTTAGTACGATCTATTTACCATGTAAAGATAGGGCAATTTCATACAGAGCGCTTCTGTTGCTATTTCTTATAAAGCGCCTGAACAATTGGCTGGTATAAAATAGGCTCAAATCCTCGTTGGTGAAGAAAGGCCTGCGTTTTAGCCATTCTGCTAAGCCCGCGCTCTCCTTTTAGGCTATTCCATTTCTTAGTCGCAAGCGCCTGAAGTGTTTGTAAGTAGGCGTCTTCGTCAATCGCTTTTAGTCCAATTTTAATATTAAAGCTACTGACCCTTTTTTGCTGAAGCGCATGTTGAATTTTCACTTTACCCCAGCCTTTTATTCTAAAATGTCCCCCAGCAAACTGTGTAGCAAAACGCTCTTCATTCAGGAAGTTTTCTGCAATAAGGTCCGACATTATTTCCTCTACTTCGTCCATGGTCATTCCAAGCTCATATAACTTATCCCGCACTTCTTGTTGCGCCCTTTCTTGATAGGCACAATAATGCCGTATCCTTTGTATAGCTTGCTCCTTACCAATTCGAACTTTCTTCATAATGTCAATAAGAATTGCTAAAATAGCTTTTTAATCTTAAGATTTTACTTTAGTTTCGTTCTAGTTATTCAAGGCGAAAATTTAACCAAAAATCGATCACATGAAGTTTATCGTATCCTCTTCTTCTTTATTAAAACACCTTCAACAAATTTCTGGTGTAATCAATACCAATACTGTATTACCCATTTTGGAAGATTTTTTATTCGAGATAGAAGATAAAAAATTGAACATTGTTGCAACCGATTTAGAAACGGTTATGCGTGTTCAAATGGAGGTAGAGAGCAAGGCAAATGGTCGCGTGTGTATCCCAGCAAAAATCTTAATTGATTCATTAAAGAATATTGCAGATCAGCCATTGACTTTTAATATCGATAAAAATTATGCTGTAGAAATTACAAGCGATAATGGTAAGTATAAAGTGATGGGCGAAAACCCTGATAACTTCCCTAAAGAGCCAACAGCAGATGATACAACAGGTTTTAACATGACAAGTGGTGGTTTGTTAACCGCAATCAATAAAACCTTATTTGCAGTAAGTGGAGATGATTTGAGGCCCGCAATGACTGGTGTATTTTTTGAATTAACAAAAGAAAGCGTTCAGTTTGTTGCAACAGATGCACACAGATTAGTACGCTATAAAAGAACAGATGTAAAAGCAACCCAAAACGCTTCATTCATTGTTCCAAAAAAACCATTGAACTTATTAAAAAATGCATTGCCAGATAATGAAGATGCAATTACTGTAAGCTTTAATAATAACCATTTGTTTGTTGAACACGGTTCTACACAACTGATTTGTCGTTTGATTGATGCAAGGTTCCCAGACTATAAAGTGGTGATCCCTGCAGATAATCCTTATCGCTTAACTGTGAACAAACATGATTTCCAAAACGCATTACGTCGTGTGAATGTATTTAGTAATAAAAGCACCAATCAAGTAGCTTTAAATATCACTGGCAACGAATTACAAATGGCAGCACAGGATATCGATTTTAGCTTTGAGGGTAATGAACGCATGAGTTGTGAATACCAAGGAGAAGATATCCAAATCGCATTCAACGCTAAATTCTTAATTGAAATGTTGAACGCAGCAGATACCGACGAGGTGTTTATTGAATTATCAACCCCAAGTAAAGCAGGCTTGATTAAGCCATCAGAGCAGGCTCCAGGAGAAGACCTGTTGATGTTGGTGATGCCATTAATGTTAAATAGCTAATCCCTATCCTATACAAAGTCTTTAACGACTTAAGGAAACCCGGTGTATCGCGTAAGCAGAACATCGGGTTTTTTATTTACATTTATGAACTAAAACGACCCTATGTTAGAAGCAATAAAAACCTATTTTGAAACCATCCCTAGTTTGCACCGTGCATTGTTATTGGCGGGAGGAATTAGCTTCTTTTGGATGGTAGAATTTGCTGCTCCTTTATTTAGTTTTAAGTACAGCAAGTTGAAACATGCTGGATTAAATCTATTTTTCACTTTTACAACCATTGTGATCAATTTTGCTTTTGCACTTGTTATGGTAAAGGCAAGCGATTGGACGGTACAACAAAATTTTGGATTACTTCATGTAATTAGTTTGTCCCCTTGGGTAGAAGCAATAGCAGGTTTGTTGTTATTGGATTTGATAGGCGCCTACTTGGTGCACATGATTGAACATAAGATTAAATTTTTATGGAAATTTCATATGGTACACCATGCAGATACAATGGTAGATACCACTACAGGAAATAGACACCACCCAGGAGAATCTGTGGTGAGAGCTGTTTTCGCAATACTTGCCGTTTTTATTTTAGGTACACCAATGTGGATGGTGATGTTGTATCAAAGTTTAAGTGTCGTGTTAACACAGTTTAATCATGCGAATATTCGTATTCCAAAATGGTTTGATAAAAGCTTTGGTTATATTATAGTGTCTCCTAATATGCACAGAGTGCATCATCATATTACCCGTCCTCAAACGGATAGTAACTATGGAAATATATTTTCTTTTTGGGATCGAATTTTTGGAACGTATAATGACACGCCGATGGATCAGATTGTATATGGTTTAGATGTGTTAGATAATTCTAAGGATGGCTCCTTGTCTTATCAATTAAAAGCACCCTTTAACAAATCCATCAAATCAGATTATTAAATCCCTTGTTTTCAAAAATGGTTTTATCATTTTAAATGATTTAAATAAAAAATATTCATGCCTAAAATTGGAGCTTTTATACCTGCGCGTTATGCTGCAACAAGATTTCCCGCAAAGTTGATGCAACTGCTTGGAGAAAAAACCGTGATTAGACATACTTATGATAATACAGTAGCTACCGGATTGTTTGACGAGGTATATGCGGTGACAGATAGTGACATAATATTTAATGAAATTGTTCAAAACGGCGGCAAGGCTATTATGAGCAAGAGGGCGCACGAAAGCGGTAGCGATAGAATTGCAGAAGCCATTGAGGGTCTCGATATTGATATAGTGGTGAATGTACAGGGAGATGAGCCTTTTGTAAAACGTGAACCCTTGGAGCAGGTGCTTGCATGTTTTCAAGATCAAAAAGTACAAGTAGCCTCCTTAATGCAGGAATTGACTAACCAGGCATCCATCGAAGATCCTAATTATGTAAAAGTTGCAGTAGATAAAAACTGGAACGCTTTGTTTTTTTCTCGTAGTGTAATACCTTATCCTAGGGCAACAGATATTGCAATTACCTATTATGAACACGTAGGTGTTTATGCTTTTAAAAAGCAAGCCCTGATAGATTTTACCAACTGGCCAATGTCACCCCTTGAGGCTGCAGAAAAAATTGAGTGCCTTCGTTATTTAGAAAATGGGGTGTCCATCAAGATGGCAGTAACCAATTATATGGGTGTTGAAATTGATACGCCAGAAGATTTAATCAAAGCAGCAGCGCTTTTAAAATAAAACACTTTTTAATAATCATAACTGAAAAATACATTCAATGAATAAAGGAAAATTATTTCAATCAACAGTAGTCGCTGCGCTTGCAGGATTCATTTTCGGATTTGACATGGTGGTGATCTCTGGTGCAGACAAGCCTATTCAAGAGTTGTGGCAAACAACACCATGGTTTCATGGATTCTTCATCATGTCAATGGCTTTGTGGGGCACGGTGATCGGTTCCATATTTGCAGGCGCACCAACAGAAAAATATGGCCGTAAAAAAGTATTAATTTGGTTGGGTGTTTTATTCATTGCATCTGCAATAGGTTCGGCAATTGCACAAGACCCTTATACATTTTCTTTCTTTAGACTAATAGGTGGTATTGCCATTGGTGTATCCTCTGTGGTTGCGCCTACTTATATTTCAGAAATATCCAATAAAAACAATCGCGGTAAACTAGTGGGTATGTATCAATTCAATATTGTATTTGGAATATTGATTGCTTATTTGTCTAATTATTTTTTACAAGGTGTTGGAGGATCTAATGACTGGCGTTGGATGTTAGCGGTATTGTTAATTCCTTCTTTAATTTTTACAGTGATGGCCCTGGGATTGCCAGAGAGTCCAAGATGGTTATTGTCTGTTAAAGGCGATGAGTCGGCTGCCAGAAAAAATCTTGCCGCTGTTGGTGTCCAAAATATTGATGAAACCATTCAGGAGATCAATGAAGCGAATGCACAAGAAAAAGCATTTGGTAGTGCACAACTTTTCACAAAACACCATGTTAAGATTATCTCACTTGCATTTTTTGTCGCTTTTTTTAATCAGCTATCTGGTATTAACTTCCTTTTATATTATGCACCAAGAATTTTAGAAGAAGCGGGCTTTGCAAAAGATAATTCTTTATTGAGTTCTATTTCTATTGGATTAATGAACCTTGTATTCACCTTTGTAGGTCTATGGTTGATAGATCGTATTGGGCGCAAGACATTATTAATCATTGGTTCATTTGGTTACATCATCAGCTTGTCCATGGTCGCTTATGGCTTCTTTATGCACAGTGCTCCTTCGTTTATGTTGGTGTTCTTATTGTTGTTTATCGCAGCACACGCAATTGGGCAGGGTGCGGTGATATGGGTATTAATTTCTGAAATATTTCCAACTCAGATACGTGCAGCAGGACAAGCATTCGGCGCAAGTATCCATTGGATATTTGCTGCTTTAATTACATTAGTTACACCTGTGTTCTTGGATAGTGAATATGGAATATTTAAAGAAAACCCTTGGCCAATTTTTGCATTCTTTGCAGGCATGATGGCTTTGCAATTAGTTTGGATTTTGGCTAAAGTGCCAGAAACAAAAGGCGTATCTTTGGAGGAATTACAAAAGAAATTAGTTCAATAAAATTATCTGTATGCAGTTTCGCAATTTTAAAATGGTAGATTATGTGGTATATGGCCGCGGATCTTTTAACCAATTAGATGAAATAATAGCACCTCGTAGAAAAGGTGATTTCCCAATGATCTTTTTCTTAGATCATTATTTTGAAGGAAAAGACTTGGCGAATAGGGTTCCATTAAGAGGAAAAGATAAAATTGTTTTTGTTGATGTGACTTATGAACCAAAAACAACACAGGTAGATGCTTTAGCTGCTGAATTAAAAGCTGAATTTGGAGAAGTTAGTGGTATCATCGGGATTGGCGGAGGCTCCACAATGGACTTAGCTAAAGCAGTTGCATTGATGATGACAAATCCGGGTTCTTCTGCAGATTATCAAGGTTGGGACTTAGTAAAACAAGCTGGTGTGTATAAGGTTGGTATCCCAACACTAAGTGGAACAGGAGCAGAGGTAAGTAGAACAACAGTTTTAACAGGACCAACTCGTAAATTAGGCATGAACTCTGATTTCACGCCATTTGATCAAATAGTGTTAGATCCGGCATTAACAAAAGATGCACCAGCGAATCAACGTTTCTATACGGGAATGGATTGTTATATTCATTGCATCGAAAGCTTAGAGGGTACTTTCTTAAATGAATTTAGTAAGAGCTATGGTGAAAAAGCTTTAGAGCTTTGTAGAAAAGTATTTGTTGAAAAAAATACTTGGGACGATGAGTGTGATGATCAATTGATGATGGCCTCTTATGCCGGCGGCATGAGTATTGCATATAGTCAAGTGGGTGTAGCACATGCGGTGAGCTACGGCCTTAGTTATTTATTAGGTACCAAGCACGGTATTGGAAACTGTATTGTGATGAATCATTTAGAAGAATACTATCCAGCTGGTGTGAAGGAGTTCAAGCATATGGTTGCAAAGAACAATATTGATATCCCGGTTGGTATTTGTTCAAATTTAACAGAAGACCAATTTGACGCCATGATCAATGTATCTCTTGGCATGAAACCATTATGGGAGAACGCACTAGGAAAAGATTGGGAACAAATTATGACCAGAGAAAAGCTACGTGAGCTTTACGGAAAGCTGTAGGCTTTTCGAAATATTTTCTAAAAAAGAAGACATAAATAATATAAAAAGGGGACTCGCAAATGCGGTCCCCTTTTTCGTACTTTTTAACCCATCGAAATATTTTTTGAATAACAAGAGCTTTGAAAGCTACTCGGCCTCTGCCACTACTTCTTTCACTTCTGGAATCATTCGTTTCATCATGCCTTCGATACCCGCTTTCAATGTAACCATTGAAGAAGGGCATCCGCTGCAAGAGCCTTGTAACATTAAGTTTACAACGCCATCATTATAACTTTTAAATTGTATTGCACCACCATCCATTTCAACCGCTGGCTTTACATAATTTTCTAATAATTCTTTCACACGCTTTACCACATCATCATCATCTGCAGAAACAACATTAGTAGCTTCTTGTTTCATTTTTGATACTTCCTCTTCATTCACTACAACCCCCCCCGCTTCTAAATATTCTTTCAAAAATGTTTTGATTGTAGGTATTACATCCTGCCAATCTTCTGTATCGTTTGTTTTTGTAAGTGTAACAAAGTTGCTCGCAATAAATACGCTTTTAATAAAAGGAAAGCTGAACAATTCTTTCGCAAGAGGAGAAGCTGTGGCTAATGACTCTTCTGCCACGTCTAAACTTTTACCTGGATACAATAATTTATTTGCCACAAATTTCATTGTCTCTGGGTTTGGTGTCATTTCGGTATAAATGCTCACGATTGTATTTCCTGTAGTAATCATAGTCTGCTGTTTTTAAAGATCCAATACAAAAATAATCAAATTGCCTGGCTTGCTGGCCCTTGGCTGGCCCATTCTGGCTTTATTTTTCCGATATCGAAAAATGACTAGCTGGTAACAATGCTCAACTTGGCATAGTTCAACATGATCTTTTTCTCGCCGTTGTTATCAAAAAGGATGTTGGCAATCGGGTTATGTGCAGAACCTTCGATCGACTTGATAATCCCGAAACCAAATTTTTGGTGCTCTACTTTCATGCCTTCTTCAAGCGCAGAAGGGTCTGCAGCTGTGAAATTAGCCGTAGGGATATGGTTTTTATTGACAGTATTAGGAGGCGTTACAGGTAAATAGCTCGGTTTGCTACCTGTCGTGCCTGTGTTTGTTCCAGTTTTGTTAGTAGCACCAGTTTTGGGTTTAGACTCATTCCAATAACTTGATTTATTGCCACCATGCATTCTGTCGTAAGCGCTGCCCCAGCCACTTGTTTGGTTTCTTGCGCCACCGCCGGCACTTGACTTATCAAGTTTTTCTTCTGGCATTTCTTCAATAAACCTACTTGGATCATTTTGAACCAATTGTCCAAAGCGGTATCTAGAATTTGCATAGCTCAACCATAAATGTTTTTTTGCACGGGTTACGGCAACATAAAACAACCTTCTTTCTTCTTCTAGTTCTTCTCTTGTATTGACACTCATTCCACTTGGGAATAAGGTCTCTTCTAATCCAACCACAAAGACGCAATCAAATTCCAAGCCTTTTGCAGCATGCACTGTCATTAATTTAACAGTGTCTTCATTTCCATTATCGTTGTCAGCGTCTGTGATCAAAGTAATTTGTTGTAAATAAGATCCTAAACTCTTATCACCTAATTCTCCGTCGTCATTACTTGGGCTCTCGGTCCACTCTTTGATGGAGTTTAATAATTCTTGTACGTTTTCATAGCGCGCCAATCCTTCGGTAGACTTATCATTAAAAAGTTCTTTAATGATATTGGTGCTCTTACCCACTTGCACTGCTACATCGTAAGCGTTGTTTTTTGTTAAGAGGTTTTGAAAATATTTTATCATCACCACAAACTCTTCAATCGCGTTAAGTGTTCCTGCTTTGAATCCAAAACCCTTTGCTTTTTCTAGTACCTCAAAAAAAGTAATATTTTGTTCACTCGCAATCACCAAACATTTTTCTACTGTTGTTTTTCCAATCCCTCTTACAGGATAATTGATGATTCTTTTTAAACCCTCTTCATCTTTGGTATTTGCAATGACTCTTAAGTAGGCAATAAAATCTTTTACTTCCTTTCTTTGATAGAAGCTAAGCCCACCATAGATCTTATACGCAATCCCTGTTCTTCTTAAGCTTTCCTCGAAAGACCTTGACTGTGCGTTTGTTCGATATAAAATTGCAAAGTCTTTATTGTAAAAATGATTTCTTAATTTATTTTCTTGAATACTATCCGCAACAAATTTTCCCTCGTCATTGTCGGTCATGGTTCTCACCAACTTAATTTTATCCCCCTCGTCATTATCGGTCCATAGTTCTTTTGGAATCTGTCCTTTATTATTTTTAATTACGTAATTAGCAACTTCAATAATTGATTTACTACTACGATAATTTTGTTCCAGTTTTACAAGTTTAACGTCGTCATAATCTTTTTGAAATTGTAAAATATTTTCAATTGTAGCGCCGCGGAAACTATAGATACTTTGTGCGTCATCACCCACCACACAAAGATTTTCATGAACTGCTGCTAGTAATTTTGCAATTTGATACTGCACGGGATTGGTATCCTGGTACTCATCAATTAAAATATATTTAAACTTGTGTTGATACTTGTGCAATACCTCTGGAAAATCGCGCAATAATTCATGCATCTTAAAAAGCAAATCATCAAAATCCATTGCACCGCTCTTGAAACAACGCGCCACATAGCTTGCATAGATTTCCGCAATCTGTGGGCGGTTTGCTCTAGCATCTTCTTGCTTAAGAAAATTATCCATCGCATATTCGCCAGGTCCTACTAAAGCATTTTTAGCCGAAGAGATGCGATTCTGAACAACGTTTGGCTTGTATAATTTATCATCTAAGCCCATGTCATTAATGACTTGTTTTAACACAGATCTAGAATCGTCTGTGTCATATATAGTAAAGCTTTGCGGGTATCCAAGCTTATCTGCTTCTGCTCTAAGGATGCGCGCAAAAACACTATGAAAAGTACCAATATATAAATTTCTAGCTTCTGTATTGCCAAGGGCTTTTTCAACCCTTTCTTTCATTTCAGCAGCAGCCTTGTTGGTAAAAGTTAAGGCTAAAATATTAAAGGAGTCCACGCCGCTGTGCATCAAATGAGCAATGCGCGAGGTCAATACTTTTGTTTTTCCACTACCAGCACCGGCAATAATCATCAGGGGTCCGTTAAGATGAAGCACTGCCTCTCTTTGTTGTTCATTTAATCCATTCAAATACGCTTGTTGCATGCAGCGAAGATACGTTTAGTTGGGAGCATTTTAATAGAGGTGGAAAACTAAAAAGGGAATAAAAGCAGCAACCAACAAAATTGTTTAAATAATAAATAAAAAAATCGGCGCCCTAATTAAAAAGGCGCCGATTAAATCTTTATGGTATGTATTCTACTTAATTAAGTGTCTAGTCCACATCATTTAATGTCCATATTTGAACAGTTAAATTTTTACCCTTTGTATCTTGGAAATCAAAATCTACTTCCAATTCTTTTCCTTTAAAGAACACTTTATCTATGAAGTCCAAATCACCTTCGGGCGTATAGATAGATCCAGGTATGTATGAGAAGTCTTTTGGAGTAGGTTGCTCATCTGATTCAAAGCTCAATCCATAAACGATACCCTTGTATTCCTCCATGTAAAGTAAAATATTTTCTTCCCCATCTTCTTCGGGATAGGCATTACAGCTTTTGCTTTCGTAATCCTCGTCTACCTCGTAGTGATCGGTCAGCTCATCGAGTTTGAAGGTGGAAATTTCTTTTCCATTTGCATCTTCAAGAATAAAATTTAAACCGTCACTATCCATAGGAACATCTACCGTCCACATGTTTGTTACGAATGGCTCATAATCATTAATTACATTTTCAATTTCCGAGTCCATTTCGCTTAATGTCTTATAGCCATTCTCTTCTTGATACTCTTTAATATCAGTAACCTCTTGGTCAGTTAGAGAATGTGCCGATGCGTGCAATTCTAGTCCTTGTAATTTTAAAATATACTTTGCCACAAAAGTTATTTTTATTTCTTCTCTAATAATTTAAAGAATTGATCTAATTGAGGTAAGATAACAATTCTAGTTCTTCTGTTTTTAGCTCTATTAGCTGCGCTATCATTTTCAACCAATGGTGCATATTCACCTCTTCCTGCTGCAGTCATACGCTTAGGATCTAAACCGTAAGTGTCTTGTAAAATACGTACCACAGTTGTTGCACGTTTAACAGATAAATCCCAGTTGTCTTCTAAAACAGAACCGTTGTCTAATAATTGCTTAGAGTCTGTGTGACCTTCTACCATAAATTCAATAGATGGCTGTGCAGCTAATACTTTAGCAACTTTGCCTAATACAGTTTTTGCTTTATCAGTTACATTAAAGCTTCCGCTTTTAAATAATAGTTTATCAGAAATGTCTACATAAACAACACCCTTGTCTACTTTAACATTCACATCATCATCGTTAAGGTCGCCCAATACACCCTTTAAGTTCATCACCAAGTTCATGTTGATAGAATCCTTGCGAGCCATAGAGCTTTGTAAACCTTGAATGTATAAATCCTTGGCGCCAATATTCTCTAAAGATTTTTTGATGCTCTCTGCTTGTGCGCCAGTAACAACAGACATGTCTTTTAATTGATTTAAAACAACGTTGTTATTTGCTTTTAAGTAGTCAACTTGTTTGTTTAAGTCTTCAACTTGTTTTTCTAAAGACTTTCTATCGGCTGCAATTTTATCTGCATCATTTTTTGCTTTTGCAGTTGCATCTTGTGCTTCACGATATTTGCTTTGAAGATCGGCATATGCGCCATTCAATTGACCATATTTAGTTTCTGCCTCTTGTAATTTTTTAGGGCTAACGCACGAATAAGCACCCAAGCTAATAAGAGCAAGCGCTAAAAAAATTTTACTTTTCATGTTAAGTCGATTTTTATAAATGAATAATCAAGTTATTGCTATAACAAAAATAGGAAACAACTGCTAAGGAATAAAACAAAAGTGAAAAATCACTTCATTTTAACAAACTATATCGTCCGTAATGCCATATTCGGGCACAAATCCCTTGAACTGCTTAAAAAAGTCAACAATTAAGCGCATGTCTGCTTGTTCATTGTCAGTCGGGAAAATAGGATCGGCAAAGACAACCCTTCTTTGCCCAAAATCAAACCCCACCATTAATATGGGCACTTTTGCATTTTTTGCGATATGATAAAAGCCAGTTCTAAATTTAAAAACTTTTGTTCTAGTGCCCTCGGGAGAAAGCGCGATATGGAAGCGTTCGTGTTTGTGGTATAATGCAACCACCTGGTCTACCATATTATTTTTTTTACCTCGATTTACCGGATGACCGCCTAATAGTCTAAAAAACCAGCCAGTAATTGGATTAAAAAGCTCTTTTTTCCCAAGAAATTGAACAAATTCAAAATGTAATTTCTTCCTTACAGCTAAGCCAAGAAAGAAATCCACATTATGCGTATGTGGCCCCGCAATGATAACAGATTGCTTCAAGCTATAGGGAAAACTACCCTCTATCTTCCATCCTCTCACTTTAAAGAACCACCATGCTAAAAAATGCTGTAACATATAAATAAATTAGAGGTGCATTAATAAACCTGCGTTAGAAACCGGATTTACCTCTTGCACTTTGATTGTTTCTGTTTTAATTTTTGGAATTGCCGCGCTTTGTAGATTCTTCAAATAAATCTTGTCATAATATTTCAATAAAATATCGAAAGCCGCTTCAATATTATTTTCTACTAATAAATTCACCACATTTTTTGTTTCTAGTCCACCCAGCTTCTTTTGAATTCGAAGTGTAGCGGCGATTAAATCTGCTACTGTAAATTTTCCATATCCTTGAACAATAAAATTAAGCCTGGATTCAAAAGGGATGTCAATGAAATAACAAACGCTATTGCGAAGATTTTTGAAAAACCCTATGGGCAACATGTTTGTGCCAATTCTTTGACTTTCATCTTCTATCCAAAAATAGTTTTCGGTTGCTGCTGTTTTAAAAAGAGCCGTCGCTAAATTGTTTTCAAATTGCTCTTGGCTAGGTTGTTCTTGTTGACCAAGTGCACCAAATGCCGATCCTTTGTGATGCGCTAATCCTTCTAGGTCGATTACAGGAATTTTACTTTTTTGTAATTGTAAAAGAATTTCGGTTTTACCTGAACCTGTGTAACCGCCCAACACTTTCATTTTATATTCTTTTTCAAACTGTGCTAACACCCAATTGCGATAAGCCTTATAGCCTCCCGTGAGTTGTTCTGTTTTGAAACCGTATAAATCTAGTAACCAAGCGACTGCTGCACTCCGCATTCCTCCTCTCCAACAATGAACTAAAATAGTCGGCTTTTTCTTTTCCGTTTTTTCATATTCTCGTACCCACTCTTCAACCGTTTCAATCATGGCGAACATATTGCTACCAAAATAAGGCAAGCCTAATTTAATTGCCGCTTCTCTACTTTTTTGTTTGTAAGTAGTACCAATTGCTGCGCGCTCTTCGTCGCTGAATAGTGGAAGCGAAAAAGCACTAGGTATATGTGCATGCAAATATTCTCCAGGACTTCTTACGTCAATGATTAAATAGTTTGATAAATTTTCAAAAACCCCATCCTGTGTTTTTTGAACAGCCATGTTACAAATTTACTTTCTTTAATACTTCTTTCAACGCTTCTTTTGTGAAGCTTTCAAAAGGAATGGGTTGATATTTAAATGCTGCGGCAGCATGTAGGGCTGTAGCAAGATGAAATTCGGACTGATTAAATGAAATAGCCCAGCCATTTTCTTGCCAACGCTTTGCAAGGTATTCTTGTTCCGTTTGCCCAGGTGTTGGAATCAGAATCAATTTTTTACCAAATGGAATTAACTCCATCAAGCTAGTATACCCACCTCGGCTTACAATATAAGTCGCATTTTGAATGGCTTTAGCTAATGCAGGCCCTCCTAAATGAGGTGAGATGGATCCTGTGGTAGAACTTGCATGGTTTTCAGGTTGATTTGCTGTGCCTGCAATGATTTGGAAAGGTGCTTGCATTTGATTGCCTTCTTTCCAAATTTTATCCTGAAAAATACTTCTTTGTGGTTCAGGACCAGAAATGATTGCTAGAAACAAATGTTCTGGTTTTTGCGCTTCTTTATTGTCTATGGCAAATTCCTTGAGCCTAGAAAGCGCGTTCATATACCAAATGGGTGTAGATGGCTTTCTCTTTGGATTGCCTAAAATGCCTGAAAGGTTTTTTGATCCCTCCATATCGGGCACCCATACCATGGAATAAAAGCAACGGAACCAAGCATATTGCATGGACTGTAACATGCTTGTTGTCCAAGAAAACGGCGTTTGAAGATTGAGTTGGTGCGTGATAAAAATAGAGGGCGTTTTGAGATGGAAAAAACCAAGTCGATTATCAGAAATAATCAGGTCAAATCTTCCCTTACGATTTGTTTTATATAACCACCAAAATTCTCTAAGGATGTTGTACAAAATGCGTGGAATTTGTAAAAACATTTTTAAAGCAAATCCATTATTCCTTTTAGAATAACGTATTCCATATCCTTTTAATTTAAGGAAACTCAATCCAGGAAAGGCTTCCCTTAAAATAGTTTCATGAGGCCCGTCAGTAGCAACAGTTACGGAATAGCCAAGTTCTCGTAACGCAACAATGATGGGGATACATCTAGTTGCGTGACCAAGTCCCCAATCAAGTGGTGCTATAAGTACAGACTTTTGTTGCATGAATAATTAAATCTTATTCAAATATACTTGTAAAAAATTGTAGTTTTGTATTCATGTTAAGAAGCCACATATATCTTGCGAACAATGATGTTTTAAAAAAACAAAAGCAATTGGTATTGTTGTTGGAAATACATGCGATGTTGTTTAAAATTGAACAAGTGGAATTGTTTTATCAGAACATTGAAGTGATTGATTTGAATAAAAGAAAAATCATTCAAAAGCCTCATTTAGTTAAGCGTGTCTTAAAGGACAACCCAGAGAAGCCTTTCGTCTTCGCATACCATAAAAATTAGTCGATTTACCCTATCTTTAAGAGGACAATAAAAAAATTGTTTTCATTAAAAGAGTCAGGCATGTCATTCATCTCCAAAGAAAAATCAGTTGCGCTGTATGCAGCTTTAGTTTCCTTCGGCACCTATGTTTTTATATTTGGTTTTAGAAAATCATTCACTGTTTGCACTTTTGATGGGATGACTTTTGGCCCCATTGCATTCAAGACTGCAATGGTGATTAGTCAAATGTTAGGTTATTTAATGGCTAAATTTTACGGCATTAAGTTTATCTCTGGTTTAGAAAAAAAGAACCGATATAAAATCATTTTTTTATTGACTGGAATCGCATGGGCTGCATGGCTTTTGTTTGCGCTTGTTCCTGCTCCTTATAGCATATTGTTTTTGTTTATTAATGGCTTTCCATTGGGCATGTTATGGGGTGTTGTCTTTTCTTATGTAGAGGGCAGAAGGAGCACAGATTTTATAGGAGCAGCGTTGGCGGTGAGTTTTATTTTTTCTGCAGGATGGGTAAAATCAGTGGGAGCGTGGCTCATGTTACATTTTCAAATTACAGAGACTTGGGTTCCGTTTTGCACAGGCTTAGTTTTTGCCTTGCCGCTTGTGCTATGTGTTTGGGGGCTAGAAAAGGTTCCTGCACCATCTGCAGAAGACGAAGCTTTAAGGGCAAAAAGAATCCCAATGACTTCGGAAGATAGAAAGACAATTTTGAAAACTTATTTACCCGGAGTGATTGCTTTTGTTGCGATTTATTTATTTGCCACTATTTTTAGAGATATCAGAGATAATTTTTCTGCTGACATGTGGAAGGAGATGGGTTATGCTGCAAAGCCATCTACTTTTTCGGAAACAGAAATTCCAATCACTATTTTTATTTTAATTCTTATTGGAACAGTTGTAGCCGTTAAAAATAGTTTCAAGGCTTTCATGATTGCACATGTATTTATACTAATTGGTTTTGTAATAGCGGGATTGTCCACTTATTTTTTCACCCAAAAATTATTAGATCCATTTTGGTGGATGTTATTGGTTGGTCTTGGATTGTATCTTGTATACATTCCTTTTAACTCTATCTATTTTGATCGATTGATTGCCGCATTTTCTATTAAAGGCAACGCGGGCTTTTTTATCTATCTAGCAGATTCGATTGGATATGTGGGCAGCGTCTCTGTGATGCTTGTAAAAGAAGGAATGACATTAGATATTGCCTGGACTTCGTTTTTTGCTCAGAGTGTAATGATTCTGTCTTTTGCAGGCTTATTTATAACAGCCTATGCGATGTATTATTTTGCATCAAAATCCAAAATCACCCCATTGATACAATAGCGTAATCCTGTTGGAGGAGGACCATCTTCAAATACATGACCAAGGTGGGCCTTGCATTTACCACATTGAACTTCGGTACGTACCATTCCGTGGGTATTATCTGGGGTATAAATAATTGACTTTTTGGTAAGGGGTTCATAAAAACTAGGCCATCCACAACCGCTATCAAATTTGGTATCGCTTTTAAATAGGGGATTGCCACAAGCTTTACAATAATAAGTGCCAATAGCCTTAGAGGTTTCAAAAGGACTAGTAAATGGACGCTCTGTCCCTTTTTCTCTAGCAATGGCATAAACCTCTGGGCTTAGAATTTGCTTCCAAACACTATCAGGCACAATTACAGCCTCTTTACTTGTTCTAGAATAGTAGGTGTTTTCTTTATTTGGCATGGTGTTCGTTTTATTTGACTGCTTGATGGCGCTTTGTCCACAAGCTGTTTGGCTGATCAATAGGCAAAAACAAAGTATTTTGTACATGTGGTAGATTTCTATATAAAAATACTAACAAGTATTCAGATAATTTGTTGAGTAATTTATAAGATCCGGTTAAAAAAATTTGAGCGAGTTCGTTATCTTTGTTTTCTATCAACTCTATAGCATGTTCAATTTAATCTTATTTGGTCCTCCAGGAAGCGGCAAAGGCACACAAAGTGAAAACATCATTGCGGCTTATGGTTTGCAGCATTTATCTACCGGCAATTTATTGCGTAGTGAAATTGCTGATCAAACTACCTTGGGCATGGAAGCAAAAAGATTAATGGACCAAGGTCAATTGGTTCCAGATGAAGTGGTGATTGGCATGGTTGATAATTTCATGAATGCACATCCCGAAGCAAAAGGATTTTTATTTGATGGTTTTCCAAGAACAACAGCGCAATGCATTGCATTAGATGCTTTGTTAGAAAAGAAATCAAATGAAATCAATGTTGTACTTGCTTTGGAAGTAAGTGAAGAAGAGCTTGTTAAAAGATTATTAGGAAGAGGATTAACTTCAGGTAGAAGTGATGATACCAACGAGACAATCATTCGCGCAAGAATACAAGAGTACCACGATAAGACAACAGCGGTTGCCACCTATTACAAACAATTTGATAAAGTTGTTTCTGTAAAAGGAGAGGGCACTGTAGAATCAATCTATGCAGATTTAAAAACAGAAATCGATAAAAGAATTAAATAGTTCTTTAAGAATAAAATTGTTTAATAAAAAAGGATCAACAATTGTTGATCCTTTTTTATTATTTATACGATTAAAATTCAGGCTTGACATTGATTCAAGCGGCATTCATTAAATATTTAATCCTCCGCAAGCGCTAATCACTTGTCCGGTTACATAGCTACTCATATCACTTGCTAAGAATAAAGTAGTATTCGCAATTTCATCTGCCTTTCCAAAACGGCCTAAAGGAATTTTATCTAAGAATGCTTTACCCGCTTCGCCTTCGTTTAAATAATGCGTCATATCTGTTTCAATAAAACCTGGCGCAATTGCGTTGCAACGAATATTACGACTACCTACTTCGGCAGCAATTGATTTTGTAAAGCCAATGATGCCCGCCTTGCTCGCTGCATAGCTACTCTGTCCTGCGTTACCACGAATACCTATGATCGAACTCATGTTAATAATACTACCACTACGCGCCTTCATCATTGGACGAATCACTTGCTTGGTCATATTGAATACGCTCTTTAAGTTTGTTTCCATTACATCGTCCCATTGTTCTGGCGTCATGCGCAACAACAAGTTATCTTTAGAAATACCCGCATTGTTTACGCAAATATCTACCGTTCCAAAAGTTGTTACTACATCGTTTACAAATGTTTCACATGCCGCGAAATCGCCCGCATTTGCTTGATAAGCTTTTGCTTTTACGCCTAATTTTTCTATTTCAGCAACTAGTTGATTTGCTTTTTCAGCACTGCTATCACTTACATAAGTGAATGCAACATGAGCACCTTGTTCTGCTAATTTCAATGCAATTGCAGCTCCAATTCCTCTTGCTGCACCTGTTACAATAGCAACTTTTCCGTCTAATAATTTCATTAGTTTCTGTTTTTAATAAACCAATAAGTATGCATCAGGGCAATACTAATATTTACAAATATAATAGGATTATCCTGTTTTAAAAAACCGTACACAATCCAAAGTAAGCTGCCAATGGTGTTTGCCATTCTTAACTTTCTAACATCTTGTATTGCAAAAGAACCAACTATCACCGCTGTGGCCACATACCCTAGGACTTCTATCATTTTTATTTATTTTAAAACAGTTTTCATTTATTAATTTCCCCAACAATTCAATTACCATTCACATCATTAACCTTCCTGATGAATTAGTTTCAACTCTTCTATAAATTTTCGCTCATTAGAAAGCCTTGGTACCTTATGTTGTCCACCCAACTTCCCTTTTCTTTTTAACCATTCGTGAAAGCAATCTTTTTTAACAACAGTAATTTGTGGTAATCCAAGTGCAATATCTTTATGTCTTTTGGCTTCATAATCACTGTTCACGGCTTGCAAATTTTTATCAAGCTCAATGGTAAATGCTTGCATATCTGCTGGTCCTTGCTCAAATTCAATCAGCCATTCGTGCGCACCTGCACCCTTATCTGACATGTATATTGGAGCAGCAGTGTATTCTTTCATCACCACATTAAATTTAGCACAGGTTTCACTGATTGCCTTATCACTATTGTCTGCAATTAATTCCTCGCCAAATGCATTGATGTATTGTTTTAATCTTCCACTCACTTTTACGCGATATGGATTTAGTGTAACAAACTGCACTGTATCTCCCACTAGATAACGCCATAATCCACCGTTGGTGCTAATCACAATGGCATAATTTTTTCCTAATTCCACTTTATCCAATCCAATTGTTTTTGGATTTTCTTTTCCATATTCTTCAGTCGGCATGAACTCATAAAAAATACCATGATCTAAAAAAAGTAACATGCCCTCTTCATTTGGTCGATCTTGCGCAGCAAAAAATCCTTCACTAGCATTGTAGATTTCTATGTAATTACAATCCCCTCCAATTATTTTACTAAACTGTTCTTTGTAGGGCGTAAATGATACACCACCATGAATATATAATTCAAAATTTGGCCAAACTTCTTTGATTGTTTGCTTTCCAGTAATTTCTAAAATTCTTTTTAACAATACGAGTGTCCAAGTTGGCACACCTGCAATAGAAGTTACGGGTTCTTGAATGGTGCTCTGTGCAAGCATTTCAATTTTAGATTCCCATTCATCCATGAGTGCGATTGACAATTCGGGCACCCGAATCAAACCCGACCAGATAGGTGCATTTTGTAGTAATACGGCACTAAGATCTCCATATTGAATATCTTCTTGAATTGGATGCACTTGATGACTACCCCCAATCACCAATCCCTTGCCTGTCAATAAATCGCTGTCTGGGAAAGTATGGTAATAAATGGTTAAGACATCTTTAGAGCCTTGAAAATGATTGTCTTCAATACTTTCTTTAGTAAGCGGAATGAATTTACTTTTATCACTTGTTGTTCCACTACTTTTTGCAAACCATTCAACGGGCGTATTCCATAATACATCTGCATCGCCCTTCATGATTTGATCGATATAGGGTTTAATGTCTTCGTATTCTTGAATAGGAACCGTTTCCTTGAATTTTCTAATATTGAATAGGGAACTAAACTGATATTTTCTACCTATTTGTGTGTATTGACCATGTGTAATTAAGTCCTGCAGCACCTCACGTTGTGCAGCGATTGGATCATTCACCCAGTGTTCGATTTGCCAGTAACGCAATCTTGCTAATCTTGATAATGCCGGGCTAAAAATCTTCATAGGTTATTTTTGTCCCATTTCGATGATCCAATCTTTTCGTTTTAATTCAAAGTTGGTCCCTAGGTATAATCTTCTTACTTGCTCGTCTTCTGCTAATTCTTCGGCAGTGCCGTGTTTAAATATTTTTCCTTCAATCAACAAATAAGCTCGATCACAAATCGATAAGGTTTCATTTACATTGTGATCGGTAATTAAAATTCCAATGTCTTTTAATTTCAATCTAGCAACAACTGATTGAATATCTTCTACTGCGATAGGATCTACGCCAGCAAAGGGTTCGTCTAATAAAATAAATTTAGGATCAACAGCCAATGCTCTTGCAATCTCTGTTCTTCTTCGCTCACCACCACTTAAACTATCGCCGTTATTATTTCTGACTTTTTGCAAATTAAACTCATCTAAAAGCGTTTCCATTTTATGCTCGCGTTCACCTTTCGTTAATTTAGTCATTTCTAAAATAGCCATGATATTGTCAGCCACAGAAAGTTTTCTGAAAACACTTGCCTCTTGAGGTAAATATCCAAGTCCCATTTGCGCGCGCTTGTACATGGGTAAATGGGTGATGTCTTGCTCGTTTAAAAACACACGGCCTTCATCTGGTGCAATGAGTCCCACCACCATATAAAAAGTCGTTGTTTTACCTGCACCATTTGGTCCAAGTAAACCTACGATTTCACCTTGCTTTACAGAAACACTTACTTGATCGACGACCTTGCGACCCTTGTATTGTTTAATCAGCTTATCGGTATGTATAGTAAGTATCACAGTTATTATTTCTACAAAAATAAGGGTAAAAAAGCCTATTTGAACTTAGTCAAATAATATTAACTATTTTTGCATTCTATGCACGTTACCGAACATTTAGCTAAAGCAAAAGACACATTGGTCTCCTTTGAGATCTTGCCACCATTAAAAGGCAAAACAATTACTTCTATCTATGACCATTTAGATCCTTTGATGGAGTTCAAGCCATCATGGATTAATGTGACTTACCATCGCAGCGAGACCATGTTCAAGAAAAAAACAGATGGCACTTTTGAAAAGGTAGATGTGCGTAAGCGCCCGGGTACAGTAGGCATTTGTGCTGCGATCATGAACCATTATAATATTGATGCAGTGCCACATATTATTTGTGGAGGTTTTACCAAGCGCGAAACAGAAGATGCATTGATTGATTTGCAATTTTTAGGTATCGACAATGCATTAATCTTAAGAGGCGATGCTGCTAAAAATGAGTCTAGCTTTGAACCAGAACCAGGTGGAAACAAATACGCTATTGATTTATTAAAGCAAGTAGGTCAATTAAATCAAGGTATTTATTTAGATGAAGATATTTTGAATGGCGGCAAAACTAATTTTTGTATGGGTGTTGCCGGCTATCCAGAAAAACATTTTGAATCTCCAAATTTTGAAATAGACTTATTAAAGACGAAAGAGAAAGTAGATGCGGGTGCAGATTATATCATGACTCAAATGTTTTTCAACAACCAAAAGTTTTTGGACTATGTGAAAGCTTGTCGTGATATGGGTATTACCGTTCCAATCATTCCTGGTCTTAAGCCCATCACGAATAAGAAGCAATTAACTATTTTACCAAGAATATTCCACGTTGATATCCCAACCGATTTGTCTAACGCAATTAATAAATGCAAGACAGATGCAGAGTGTGAGCAAGTGGGCACAGAGTGGCTGATTCAACAAAGCAAGGAGTTAAAAGCTGCTGGTGTGCCTGTTTTACACTACTACACACTTGGAAAACCAAAAGTAATTAGAGACGTCGTTTCGGCAGTATTTTAATTTATTTTTTCTGTTGCACCTGAAGAAATTCATTGAATTGTTCAATTGATAAATTCTTTGCAATAATCTTTTTGTCTTTATCTAATAAATAAAAAGTGGGTGTTTTAAAAACATCATAAAGCTGTCTTATGGTTGCCGGTTTGCCAGCTCTAATTTCTGCATTAAAGTCTGCTTCTGTTTGATATATATGTTCCCATCCTGCATCGAATTTTTGATCTGATACAAATTTTTTCCATGCAGCTATTTCTTTAAAATTAGTATTCACGCCAATCATTTGAACACCATATTGTTTCCAGATTTTGGTATAAAAAGAATCTACTCTTGGCATTTCGGTTTTACAATGACCACAAGTTGGATCCCAAAAAGCGATAAATGTATATTTTGAATTTTGTTTGTATAAAGAGAATAGTTTGTTGTCCATTGTGTTCAACTCCAATGCAGGAGCCGTTTTTCCAATGACGTTTGCCATGATACTATATGCGCGTTCGGTGATTGCTTTTTTAGAATCATTGTTAAGCAACACGGTATCTCCTTTGCTAAAAAAGTTTTGAAATAAATGTAAAAACACTTTATCCTGTCCCATGAATTCGGGATTGATGTATTTATTCGTAAATTTAAAAAGCAAAAAAGGATAAATTTCTTTTCCTGTTTTTGCTACTGTTAACATGTATTGAACTTCTTCAATAATTGAATCTGGTTCTTTAGACACATAGTTTTTAAAGTATTCATCCAGCTTTGCTTCAAAGAAAGGCGTTCTTAATAAACGATTATCATTGAAAACCACATTATCCCAATAATGATTTTTCATATAATAAAATGGATAAGTAGAATCTGCTATTCCATTTACTAAGGGTATTGCTGGTGGAGTTGGTCTTTCAAGTACATCCAAGAAAAAACGCATCATTGAATTGGGTGCGGTGGTCGTAATATTTTGGCGCGCAGCTTTAAAATTAGAATCTATTATTTTGAATTGTGCTATATAATAAGCAGAATCAGTAGCTGTTTTAGCGCTTGCAAAACCTTGTTCTAATTGGTTTTTTTGCATGCCTAGTTGATTCATCTTTTTTGAATAAGCACTAAAAATGTCATTTTCTGTAGATCCATAAATTTTGAAATCTGCCAACGCAAGGGTATCTGCTTCAATTTTAAATTGTTGACCTTCGTCCATTAAAAATTCAAATAGGATGCTATATTTTGGAGATACCACAAAGTAAATTCCTGGCGTTAACTTTTCTTTCCCTTTAAAATAACCGACGCTTTGTTCGTTTAAAATAGCAGAGTCAACTAGAACACGGTTTTGACCATAATTTGTTCCCAGGTAGAGCTTCGTATTTTTATAGGGTTTTACAGTGATTTCAATATTTCGTCCTAATGTCGCTGTCTTGTCTGCTGGTTTAATGGCCGACTTGTTATTCGTCGAAGCCTTTTTAACAGATTGAGCATTCATTAAGCTAGGGAATAGCATAAAGAAACTAAAGATATAAGGAAGGGTATTTTTTGACATCATATAAAATTGGAAATGGATAATTAATCGCTGTAAAAGTAAAAAATAAAAAACAGATTTAGGTTTAATTTAAGTACCTGGAATCGTAGAATCTAGTAGCTGGATTGTACCTTTGTTTCCGTGAGAAAGTCAAAACAAGCAATAATTTTAGAAAAGATCCTTATTGAGGATTATGCCGCTGAGGGTAAGTCCTTGGCAAGAGTAGATGGTAAAGTAATTTTTGTCGAAGGCGCAGTACCCGGAGATATTGTAGACATTCAATTACAAAAAAATAAAACAGATTGGGCAGAAGGCTTTGCCAAAAAATTTCATAGCTATTCAGAAAACAGGGTCAAGCCGTTTTGTAGCCATTTCGGTGTATGTGGTGGTTGTCAATGGCAGATGTTGCCTTATGCACAACAATTAATCTATAAACAAAAACAAGTTGTTGATAATTTGACAAGGATTGCTAAGATTCCTTTACCACCTATTCCTGCAATCTTAGGTGCAAAACAAACCGAAGGATACAGAAATAAGGTAGAGTATACTTTTGCAACAGAGATCTATATGTCTTTCGAAGCCTTTAGGGAATTAAAAGCTTCTGGACAAGAACAAGTTAAAGGTCCAGGTGATGGTGGATTTCATGCAAGAGGATTTTTTGAAAAAATTGTTCCAATCGACACTTGTTATTTACAAGAAGAGCCAACAAATTTTATGCGTAAGGCTGTGGTACAATTTGCGTTGGATAATAATATGCCGTTTTATAATATCAAACAACATCAAGGTTGGTTGAGAAATATGTTTGTAAGAAACACCACCAAGGGTGAGTGGATGATTAATTTAATATTGGGTTATGAGGACAAAGAAAAACGTGAAGCATTATTAGATTTGTTATTAAAGCAGTTTCCTCAGATTACGACTTTGTTGTACACTATTAATACCAAGCGTAATGATAGTATGCAAGATTTAGAACCTCAGGTATATTATGGTAATGGTTATATCACCGAACGTTTAGAAAAATTTGAATTTAAAATTAGTCCAAAATCATTTTTCCAAACCAATTCCAAACAAGCAGAACTATTGTATCAAGTGACAAGAGACTTTGCAGAGTTAACAGGTAAGGAAGTAGTATATGATTTATATTGTGGAACAGGAAGCATCGGAATATTTTGCAGCGAAAAGGCGAAAAAAATAGTTGGAGTAGAATTTGTTGAAGAGGCGATTGAAGATGCAAGGTTAAATGCGGCATTGAATGGTTTAACAGAAACCGCATTTTTTGCAGGCGATGTGATTAAGGTATGTGATGACGCTTTTTTTGAAACACATGGTAAACCAGATGTGATTATCACGGATCCCCCAAGAGCGGGTATGCACGAAAAATTAGTGCATAAATTATTAGAAATGGAAGCACCAACAATTGTCTATGTAAGTTGTAATCCAGCTACACAAGCAAGAGATTTGGCGTTGCTCAATGAAAAATATACAGTAACCAAAATTCAACCAGTAGATATGTTCCCACATACTTTACATATTGAAAATGTGGTTCAATTAAAAAGAACGGATTTATTAAACGCGTAATTATGAGAGATTTTAGACCTACAAGATTAGAGATTTTACCTACGATTATTAAAAATCTAATCATCATCAATGTCTTAGTGTTTTTTGCACAGAATACATTTGCGGGTGTAACAAGTACTTTCTCGGTAGAAAATTATTTTGCACTACATGCCTGGAAAAGCGATTTATTCCAGCCATGGCAAATGATTACGCATATGTTTTTGCATGCAAGTTTTTGGCATTTGTTTGGTAATATGCTTGCACTTTGGATGATCGGATCGGTTTTAGAAAACTTATGGGGTCCAAAAAACTTCCTACTATTTTATTTATTATGCGGCTTGGGTGCTGCAGCCATCCATTTATTAATTCTATCTTATCGTCCAGATGCGTCGCTTAATATTGCAACGATGGGTGCTAGTGGTGGGGTGTTTGGTATCTTAATGGCCTTTGTTTATTTATTTCCTAATACTCTTTTCTATATTTATTTCTTCTTTCCAATCAAGGCAAAGTGGTTAGGAATTTTATATTTTGGCTCTGAATTATTTATGGCATTACAAAATAATGCAGGAGATAACGTGGCAAGATGGGCACATGTCGGTGGTGCAATTGTTGGATTCATACTAGTGTATATATGGAAGAAAACAGACCGAAGCAATAGATGGTATTAATTATTCCAATAAGGTCTTAACAAAACAAAAACGTTTTATAGCATTATGCAAACCTCTGAACAATCAAAACCATTATTAGGCGCAGATAACAATGCGCTGGTGGCATTGGTATCTGTTAATCTAATGATTGCAGTTACTTATGGGATGACAAGAATGGTTTATTTTTTAGAGGGTTTTCCAATGGCGCAATTCTATGATGAAGTGGTGCATCATTTTATGTTGTCACCTTATTATCAAGAGTCATTAGAGAAACCTTGGACTTTCTTTATTTATAATTGGGGACATGATCAATTTTGGACCCTATGCGGCAATATGATTTGGTTAACAGTTTTTGGAACAATCTTACAAAATCAACACTCAAATAGACATTTATTTCCCATCTATTTTTATAGTGGAATAATAGGTGCACTTGCTTTTATTGCACTTGGTGCAGGCGTCTCATTCATGGGCGCAGAACTTAGCATTATGGCATTGGCTACCGCTGCATTAAGCTTGAATCCTGCTTACCAACTAAAATTAAGCGGAACAGCTGGTATACCTGTTTGGCTAATATTTGCAGTGTATTTTGTGGTACAAATCGCAACACATTTATCTGATAATCCAGTTTTCTTTTTTACTTTAAGCGTGGGTGGACTTGTTGGAGTTGTCTATATGTTATTGTTGAAAAAGAAAATAGATCTTGGTGCGTGGATGCATGTGCTTGTGAAAAAATGCAATGCCATTATGGCCCCTAAAGAAATCTAATCCCTAAAAAATAAGATGGCTAAAAAATCGCGCATAAGAATTTTTGGAAAGGGTTTACTCTTGTCGCTACATCTTTTTCTTGTATTATTATTATTGTACCCTCAATTTTTTATGCCAATCCAATGGATATGGCTGAATGGTTTTTTAAGTTTACTTGCGCCATATATAATTGTTCTCCATTTACTTTTTTTCTTTATTTGGCTGGTCGCTAAACCCCTATTCTCATTTATTTCGGTAGCAACATTAGCAGTTGCTTATCCTACCATTTTGGTTTTATTTGCTTGGCATCCTGGCACGCCATTTCCACAGCAAAAAAAAGACAATAGTTTGCGTATCACTAGTTTTAATGTGAAAGAGTTCAATGGAAATAATCCTCAGCCAATCGGTCATAAATTAAGGACAGAAGATATTGCAGCATCTATTCAAAAATGGGATCCAGATATAATTTGTTTACAAGAGTATAATACAAAGGAATTAAAGAATGATATAGCAAATCATGCTGCCTATTTCGATAAAAAATATCCATATTCATTTTTTTCAAAAGATCATCAAATTAATGAGGCTAACTATTTTGCAGGCTGTATCATTTATTCAAAATACAAGGTGCTTTACGCGGAAAGGATTTCTTATAACAATCAAGAAAGCTTGATTTTTGTAGATCTATTAAAAGGGGATGATACCATTAGAGTTTATACCACCCACTTAGCTTCATTTAAGTTTAAACAAAATGATTTTGAGGCAATTGACGATGCTGCTGATGCAAACACAGCTGCTTTAAAAGCCAAATATGGTGTGATGCGCAAAATGAAAAAAGCATTTATGACAAGGGCAATACAGGCGGAGACCATTAAAGCGCAACTTGCAAAAAGCCCTTATCCGACAATTATAACGGGTGATTTTAATGACGTCCCAAGCTCTTATACTTATAAACAAATTAAGGGGGATATGCAGGACGCTTTTTTGACAAAGGGTTTTGGGATAGGCGCAACTTACATGAATCTTTCGCCTACTTTAAGAATTGACTACATCATGGCCGACAAAAACTGGCAAGTCAAGGGTTGGGAGTCAATTGACGAGAACTTGAGCGACCACCATATGATTATGGCAGACCTTCAATTGATCAAGAATTAGCGATTCAATTAGGTAAAATAAAATTATCTTTGTGGTCTACTATGCCACTAAAAATATACAACTCACTTACACGTCAAAAAGAAGTCTTTGAACCTATTAATGCTCCTTATGTGGGCATGTATGTTTGTGGACCTACAGTAAGTGGAGAAAGTCATTTAGGACATGCAAGACCATTTATCACTTTTGACGTAGTGTATCGTTATCTTTTACATAAGGGCTATAAAGTACGTTATGTTCGAAATATCACGGACGCTGGCCATTTTGAAGAGGAAGGAAAAGTGGCAGAAGATAAAATTGCAAGCAAGGCTATCTTAGAAAAATTAGAGCCAATGGAGTTGGTACAGAAGTACACCAACTTATACCATTGGGCAATGACGCAGTTTAATAATTTACCTCCAAGTATCGAGCCAACTGCTACTGGACATATTGTTGAGCAAATAGAAATGATTAAAAAAATCATGGCTGATGGTTATGCCTATGAATCTAATGGATCAGTTTACTTTGATGTGGTAAAATACAATGACGATTATTCTAAGAAAAATCAACCATACGGCATTTTAAGTGGACGCAATATTGAAGAGCAGTTAGATACGACTAGAGATTTAGAAAATCAAGAAGAGAAAAAAAATAAAGTTGATTTTGCTTTATGGAAAAAAGCACCTGTTGAACATATCATGCGCTGGCAAAGCCCATGGGGAGAGGGTTTCCCGGGATGGCATATTGAGTGTTCTGCAATGGCAACAAAATATTTAGGCAAACAATTTGATATACATGGCGGTGGAATGGACTTGCAATTTCCACATCATGAATGTGAGATTGCACAAAGTACAGTATGCAATCATCAAATGCCTGCAAGGTATTGGATGCACAATAATATGATTACCATCAATGGTCGCAAGATGGGTAAGAGTTATAATAATGTGATTAAGTTGAGTGAATTGTTTGAAGGCAATCACGCAGAATTGACTCAAGCATATAATCCAATGACGGTAAGGTTCTTTATTTTACAAAGTCAATACCGCGGCACTTTAGATTTTAGCAATGAAGCTTTACAAGCATCAGAAAAAGCTTTACGCAGGTTCCTGGAAGGATACGAATGGTTACAAGCTCAAAACTTTGGCACGGATACAGTTTCTAAAGACGAAGCATTGGCCACGCAGTTAACAACTTGGGTCAACGAGTTAGAAACCTTTATGGACGACGATATCAATACAGCAAAAGTCGTTGCGAACTTATTTGAAATACTACCTAATATCAATTCATTAAAGGATAAGCATATCGCACAAGACGCAGTATCTGGTGCTGTCTGGTCCTTTGTTCAAGCACAATTAAAAGTGTTCGTTGAATCTATTTTAGGATTGAAAGTAGATAAAGGCGCTAATCGTCAACAATTGAATGGCGTGGTTGAATTATTAATTGAGATCAGAAAGGAAGCAAAGGCAAATAAAGATTTTGCAACCAGCGATAAAATCAGAAATCAATTAGCCGCAATGGGTATCCAGTTAAAGGATGAGAAGGATGGGTCCATGAGCTACAGCTTCTAGTTACCAGTAATTTTGGAAATAGTTAAATGGGTCAATTAATGATCGCAGTCGTCTTCATGTGCATGATTATGCATTCTACAACTATTGTGGTTGTTGATATGCGCAATGATGATAAAAAATGCAGCAGGGAAAAGCAGGTATAATTCAGCATCTCTAAAAATCATACGGCAAAACATCAATCCTATGCCAATACTGAACAATATAATTGGCTTAAAGCTGTGGTGGTGTTTTTTATAACCATGGTACAATGAATAAGCACCAATGGCAAATGAAAGAAGGATCATTCCAAATTCAAAATTTGGGTTATGCAAAACATTGATCCCTAATAAAGGAAGGCTACTAAAAAATAAGGGCAATAATGCACAATGAATGGCACATGCCAAAGAGGTTCCTATTCCAATCGCATCCCAATTCCAATTTTTAAACATACTACAAAGCTAAGCCAATACCCTGAAAATAATAGTAACTTTGTGCTGTAATTAAAACGCTACGCAATGTCAAAGAAATTAATCATTTACCTTGGATTTTTTGCAGTCCTTATTGCAGGATTTTATTATTTCTTATTTAGAGGAACAGACAATTGGAAGGTAAAGATGCCAGTTTTGAGTTACGTTCAGCCGTTTGCATTTACGAATCAGGACGGTCAAATAGTGACAGAGAAAACCTTACAAAATAAAATCACAGTAGTAGAATATTTCTTTACTACCTGCAAGGGTATTTGTCCTAAGTTGAATAAAAACATGAAGGAGATCTATTTGGTTTATAAGGATAATCCAGATTTTCAAATTCTATCCCATACTTGTAATCCAGAAACAGATTCGGTTCCGGTTTTAAAGCATTATGCCGATTCTTTGGAAGTAAATACAGCTAAGTGGATTTTCTTAACGGGGCGAAAAGACAGTTTGTATCAAATGGCGCGCGGCTCTTATTTATTGGATGATCCTAAAAATAATGTGGTTAAAATTGAAGACCAATTTATTCACACACAGTTTTTTGCATTAGTCGATAGAAATGGAAAAGTACGTGGTAAAATTTATGATGGCTTAAAGACACTTGAGGTGGAGCAATTAAAGGTTGATATTGGAAGATTGATTAAAGAATAAATTTTAAAACACTTGTCTAAATACAAGAAAAAAATAGTTGAATGATTTTTGTAACAGGCGCTAGCGGACTAGTTGGATCACATTTAATCCAATCATTATTAAGTAAAGGAAAAAAAGTTCGTGCTTTGTATCGCCAAGCTGTGCCTGTGTTTCCGGGATCCGAACAATGTGATTGGGTAAAAGGAGACATATTAGATCCAATTGGACTAAACGAAGCTTTAGAGGGCGTTGATCATGTTTATCATTGTGCTGCAATCGTTTCATTTGCACCAGGTGATGCAGCAAAAATGCTTCATTCAAATGTAGAAGGCACAGCAAATGTGGTGAATGCCTGCTTGACTCAAAAAGTAAAGAAATTAATTTTTGTAAGTTCGGTCGCTGCCTTAGGTAGAATTAGAGAAACAGAAGCTATAGATGAATCCATGCACTGGACACCCGAAACAAGTAATAGTGTTTATGGTCAATCAAAATATTTAGCAGAATTAGAAGTTTGGAGAGCAATGGAAGAAGGATTGCCAATGGCGATTGTGAATCCAGTTATTATTTTAGGCGCCGGCGATTGGAATAATGGCTCTTCTGGTATTTTTAAATCTGCATACAATGAATTCCCTTGGTATACGGGCGGAATGAGTGGCTTTGTAGATGTATTAGACGTGGTAGATGCCATGCAAATTTTAATGGATAGCAATATCACTGGCCAACGTTATGTATTGAGCGCCGACAATCTTGCCTATAGGTCTTTATTCAATTCAATCGCAACAGCATTTAACAAACGCTTACCATATAAAAAGGTCACACCATTATTAGCGGGTATTGTTTGGAGACTGGAGGCAATAAAAGGATTCTTTACTGGAAAAGCACCTTTATTAACCAAGGAAACTGCAGCAACTGCACAAGCTACAGTAAGGTTTAATAATCAAAAGTTCCTAAATGCATTTCCCAACTTTCAATATCGAAAATTAGAAGACACCATCATTAGAGTGGCCAATGAATTAAAAGCAATTCATAAATTGCCCTAAGTCGTCTTCGCTAACAATGCTGTTTATCTAATGAGCTTAATCTTCCATCATTTTCTTCCATAGTGCTGGAATTCTCTTGATCCATACATATTCTCTCCGCTTCACACTTGCATCTTCTGCAGGGAAGCCCATGTATACTTTATTACCTTCTAAAGTATTCGTTACGCCAGCTTGTCCAAGTACCACGGCGTTTTCGCCAATCGTTAATGTTTTACTTACTCCCACCTGCCCCCAAAGTGTAACACCAGCTTTTATCTTAACCCCACCGGCTACGCCCACTTGGGCAGCAATTAAGCAATTGGCCTCTAATTGTGTATCATGTCCAATATGAACCATATTATCTAGCTTCGAACCCATACCTATAATTGTATCGCCACTTACGCCACGATCAATGGTACAGCCTGCTCCAATTTCAGCCTTATCTTCTATAATCACACGGCCACAACTTGGCATTTTTACATACCAGGATGGTCTATTTTTTTTGGTATTATAATAGAATGCATCTGATCCTATCACTGTATTTGCTTGAATAATTACATGGTCTCCAATAATGGTATCACTTAAAATACTTACACCCGGATGAATGATACAATGGTCCCCAATTTGCACATTTGCGCCAATAAAAACATTGGGCATCACAATCGAATTTGCACCAATTTTTAAGTCAGAACTAATTGATTCTGTGCTTATTTTAAATGGTTTAAAGTGGTTTACAATTTTAGAATAGGCATCAAATGGTGCATCGCAATACAATAAAGTTTTGCCTGCTGGAATCTCCACTTCTTTGCTGTTTATGAGGATACAAGTAGCTGCACTATTTAAACATGCAGCATAATATTTGGGATGATCTACAAAAACAATATCACCTGTTTCTACTTGATGAATTTCATTAATTCCAGTGATAAAATTTTGGTCATTGCCAATAATTTCCGCGTTGGTAAATTCAGATAACCATTGTGCCGAAACGGGTGCAGGAAGCTTCATATGTGTGATTTTGGGCTAAATCAAAGGTAATGCGCCTTTTTTATAAAAAATATTTTTAACCAAAATTCTTCCCTCTTTCGAAGCAAATTCATGCTTCAAAAACAGAAATACAATCTTTCATAAAAAATTTAATCATGAAAATACAATTCGATAAAACCCTTTGTTTATATATGTTTCAGCCGTTTAATATTTTATGAAACACAAAATTAAAATCAAAAATCATCGACGATTTATTTATTTTTTTCACTGTAAAATCTTTCTTCAAATTGTCCATTTGTGGATAACCCCGAAAAATTTGTTTACAATTTTTTTTGAATTCGAATAAAGTATATTTAATATTGTGATGGGAATTCAATTCCCGTACTTACTAACCCATCTATATACGAGGTCCCACAACAGTGGGACTTTGTTTTTTCAGCCACTCAAACAAGTACTTATTCATGGACTATTTTTTAATCTACAAACCTTTTCAAGTGTTATCTCAATTCACATCGACAGAGGGAAAATTATGTTTAAAAGATATCTTACATGTACCCACCGACGTCTATCCAGTAGGCAGATTAGATTATGATAGTGAGGGTTTATTGTTGATTACAAATGACAAAAGTATCAACCAACAATTATTGAATCCATTGTTTGCACATCAACGCACTTATTGGGTGCAAGTTGATGGCGCAATCTCAGCAGTAGCATTAGCGCAATTAACTAAAGGTGTCACCATCAATGTAGATGGAAAAGCCTACAAAACGAAGACAGCAAAACTGGAGCAATTGTCTGAACCTGTTCAAGTCCCAGATCGGAACCCTCCGATTCGTTTTCGAAAAAGTATTCCTACAAGTTGGGTATCTATTCAAGTAACAGAGGGCAAGAATCGTCAAGTGCGCAAAATGTTTGCGCAAGTTGGATTCCCTGTCTTGCGATTAATTAGAGCAAAATTGGGTAAGTATACCATTCAAGACATGCAACCAGGTGATTGTCTTTCTTTAACAGCTAAAGAAGTTCAGGAAGGCTTCTTTCGCTAATTGACTGCTAAGTTTTACTTTTGCAGTAATCCAATAAAATATTAATCGATTATAATGAGTCATTTATCAGAGCAGGAAATTATTAGAAGAGAAAAACTACAAGCATTAGAAGCAGCAGGGATCGATCCATATCCTGCCCCATTGTACCCAGTAACGCATTTATCACAGGATATTAAGAGCAATTATACCGAAGAGACAAAGGACCAATTCACAGCGGTTTGTGTAGCTGGACGTATTATGAGTGTGAATGACAAGGGTAAAGTGTTATTTGTAAAGATTCAAGATGACCAAGGAATTTTCCAGTTATATATAAAGAGAGATGAGATCTGTCCCGATGAAGACAAAACTTATTGGGATGTAATGACTAAGAACGGATTGGACTTGGGCGATATTATTGGTGCATCTGGTTATGTGTTTACGACTAAAACCGGAGAGACTTCATTGCACGCATCTACCTTAACCTTGTTGGCAAAGTCCTTAAAACCATTGCCGGTAGTTAAAAGAGATGAGTCGGGCCAAGTATTTGATGCGGTAACAGATCCTGAATTTAGATACCGTCAACGCTATGCCGATTTAATTATCAATCCAGAAGTAAAGGATACTTTCACAAAGCGTACTATATTAATGAATACCATTCGCCAGTTCTTGAACGATCGTGGTGCATTGGAAGTAGATACGCCAGTATTACAAGCAATTCCTGGTGGAGCGGCCGCAAGACCGTTTATCACGCACCACAATGCCTTAGACGTGCCATTCTATTTACGTATTGCGAATGAGTTATACCTAAAGCGTTTGATTGTAGGTGGATTTGATTGGGTATATGAGTTTAGTAGAAACTTCCGTAACGAAGGAATGGACCGTACGCATAATCCAGAGTTCACTGTATTAGAATGGTATACTGCTTACAAAGATTATTTCTGGATGATGGAAATCACAGAACAGTTGTTTGAAAAAATTGCATTGACATTACACGGAACGACTGAATTAAAAGTGGGTGAAAAGACGATTAACTTCAAAGCGCCATTTAAGCGTATAAGCATTTTAGACGCGATTAAAGAAAATACGGGTATTGATATCAGCGGTATGGACGAAGCGGGTTTAAGAGACGTTTGTAAGCAATTAAAGATAGATGTACCGCCAACCATTGGAAAAGGAAAGCTGATAGATGAATTATTTGGTGCAACAAGTGAACACACTTATATCCAACCGACATTTATTATTGACTATCCGGTAGAGATGAGTCCTTTAACTAAAAAGCATAGAAGCAAAGAAGGCCTGGTAGAGCGTTTCGAGCTGATGGTGAATGGAAAAGAATTAGCAAATGCTTATTCTGAGTTAAATGATCCTATTGAACAACGCAAGCGTTTCGAAGATCAATTGGCGCTAATGGAAAGAGGAGACGACGAAGCCATGTTTATTGATCATGACTTTTTAAGAGCATTGGAATATGGTATGCCACCAACATCAGGTATTGGTATTGGCATAGATCGTCTATGTATGATGATGTTAAATCAACCATCTATTCAAGACGTGTTGTTCTTCCCGCAGATGCGCCCAGAATCAAACCAAGAATAAAAAAAAGAGGCGCTTAAATTTTATAAGCGCCTCTTTTTTTCTACTCTAATGATTTTTCAATAAATCAGATGCTTTCGCATCTTCTCCCCATAAACGGGCGCCTTGAGTGTCTTTTGAAAGATAAATTATAGATTAAAAAAGGCCGCTCAATTGAGTGGCCTTTTTTGTTACGCTTCTTTTATTAACGAACTAGTCGCGATACCCTCGAGGCGACCGTTTATGGGTTGCCTCGAAAAAATCATTATAGGTAATTATAGAGATTCATTATTTTCTATAATTAATCTCTATAATTTAGAGCGGGTTTTATATCCCCTAATAAAGCTTTGTATTTATAATCCCCGATTGATTTATTAAACTCTTCGGTTGCTTTTTTAATTAATTCAGGATTGCTCATTAAATCAATTGCAGTTAATGCCATTGTTTTACTAGCAACCAACATGCCTTTTGTTCCAATCTCAGTGCCACCAGAAGCAATAGCTTGCCAGCTATGTGCAGCAGTTCCAGGAACCCATGTAGCAGCACGCAATCCAACAGTTGGTTTTGAATAACTCACATCACCTACATCGGTAGAACCACTATTGCCTTCGTTAATATATGTAAGTGGTTTTACTTTAGCAGCAGTCGCAATATCAACTGGCGCTACCATTGTTGGTTGAAGCTTTTTACCAAAAGCAATTTCTTCTTCTGTATAATTTACACCACCTACCTTGTCTAAGTTTGCTTGCATTGTTTCTGCAAGTGTTTTGTTAATCAACAAGTCGTGTGTGCCACCAATAATGTCATACTTCATTGTTGTACCAGTTCCTAAAGCAGCACCTTCGGCAGCTTTCACTACTCTATCAAAAATTTCTACTACTTCTTTTCTTCTTGGATGACGTACATAGTAATATACTTCTGCAAAATCAGGAATCACGTTAGGTGCTTTACCACCATTTGTAATAACATAATGAATTCTTGTTTCTTGAGGGATATGTTCGCGCATCATGTTCACCATATTGTTCATCGCTTCTACTGCATCTAATGCAGATCTACCTTGGTCTGGCGCAGCTGCGGCATGTGCAGAAATACCATAAAATTTAAATTTAGCCGATTTATTAGCTAAAGCACTTGTAGTTGTAACTGCATTCACATCATCCGGATGCCAGTGTATCACTGCATCTAAATTATTGAATAAGCCTTCTCTTACTAAAAACACTTTACCACTTCCGCCTTCTTCTGCAGGTGTTCCATAAACCTTGATAGTACCTTTTAATTTACCAGCAGCGATTAATTCTTTAATTGCAATACCCGCAGATACGCTTGCAGTTCCAAACAGATGGTGACCACATGCATGACCAGCATTTTTTCCTGGAATTGGATTTCTTTCTGCTGATGCAGATTGATTGATACCAGGTAATGCATCATATTCTGCTAATATGCCAATGGCAGGACTTCCGGTGCCATAAGTAGCAACAAAAGCAGTAGGTATTCCTGCAACACCTGTCTCAACTGTAAAGCCTGCGTCCCTTAAATGCTGAATATGTAAAGCAGCACTTTTCACTTCTTTATAGCCTACTTCTGCAAAATCCCAAATCTGTAATGCGGTTTTTTTATCAGCTTCATAAGCATTGTTCAAAGCACTCAATGCGGCTTCTTTGTTTGCATTGATTTGTGCAGCAGCTGGATCTGCTTTTGTTTTCTTTTGAGCCCAAGCACCAAAGGATAAAAACAGCATTGCTCCTAGGAATAATTTTTTCATCTTGTCGTATTTTAAGATTTTATAAAAATAAGTCGGTATATAAATGTCCGCCAGGCACTACAGAATAGTGCGACAAGTCGGTAATGCCTTCTGCAGCTAATACTGCTTCGTCAACAAAAGTTTGCCCCGTATACACCAATGGTTTTTTAGTAACAATCGCATAAGCAGCGTCAGCAAGTATTGCAGGCGTTCTACTCATATTTGCAAGCGCTTCACCCCCTAATAAGTTTCTAACAGCAGCGGTATCAATTGTTGTACGAGGCCATAATGCATTCACGGAAATTTGGTCTTCTTTAAATTCTTCTGCCCAACCGAGTGTCATCATGCTCATGTTGTATTTCGTAATTGTGTAAGCAACATGTGGTCCTAACCATTTTGGTGCTAAATTAATTGGTGGTGATAAAGTTAAAATATGAGCATGGGTAGACTTTCTTAAATAAGGAAGTGCATGTTGTACAACTAAAAAAGTACCACGAACATTGATGCTGTGCATCAAGTCAAATCTTTTACTTGGTGTATGTTCGGTATCTGTTAATTGAATGGCAGATGCGTTGTTTATTAAAATATCAATGCCCCCAAATTTGTCCACTGTTTGTTGCATCGCAGCAGCAATTTGTGCTTCATCTCTAATGTCTACTTGTACCGCTAAAGCACTAACACCTAAAGCTTCAACTTCTGCAGCGGCCGAATAAATCGTACCCCCTAAGCGTGGATCCTCCTCCACCGATTTTGCTGCAATCACAATGTTGGCGCCTGCTGCAGCTAATTTAAGTGCAATGGCTTTTCCAATTCCCCTGCTTCCACCAGTGATGAAAACTGTTTTACCTTGAAGTGTTTTTTCGGACATGGTTATTGGTTTATTTTGAAATAAAATCTTGTATTAATAAAGCCGTTTCCTTGCAAGCAGTTTCTAAAAATTCATTTTTTACGACCGCATTAAATTGGTTGCTAAAACTAATTTCATAAGCTGCTTTATCTAAACGCATTTGAACTTTTTCGGGAGATTCGGTATTTCTTTTTTCGAGCCTTTCTTTTAACACTTCAATAGATGGTGGTAAAATAAAAATAGACAATGACTTCTCCCCTAATTGTTTTTGAATTGCTATTGCACCTTTTACATCTATATCGAGTACTGGCGTTTTGCCAAGACTCCAAATACGATCTAACTCAGATTTTAAAGTACCATAATACAACCCTTCGTAGACCATTTCATATTCTAAAAAGTCGTTTTGCTCAATATGACCCTCAAATACTACGGGGCTAATAAAATGATAATCAACACCATCTTTCTCTGCGCCCCTTGGAGCTCTTGTTGTAGCAGAGACAGAAAACGCTAACTGGGGATAATTGGCTAATAAAAATTTAGTGATGGATGTTTTACCCGCCCCAGAAGGAGCAGTCAAAATGATCACTTTTTTTTGATGTTCAGACATGGGACTAAATTACGCAAATACCATCTAAATAAATAATAATAAAGTGGAAATAGAAAGTGGAAATAGGTTGTATATTTAATCCACAAAATTTTAGTAGTTCCAACCTTTATTAATCATCCATTATTTATGCAAAAACAATTCTTTACTTATTTATTCTTGCTGAGTTCAGTGTTAGTAGTAGCGCAAAAGCCAGCAGAAGAAGGTACAACTAAAACAGCCACGTTTAATAGAGCCTTAAGCTTAGAGCAAAAAGCCGAAAAAACAGGAGAGGTAACCATCAAAGGACAAAAAGTGCCTTATAAGGTGACGGCAAGTACACAGCCAGTTTGGGACGAAGAGGGTAAAGCAATTGCGGGTTTATTTTATGTTTATTATGAGCGTACAGATGTAACAAATAAAGAAACAAGACCATTGGTTATTTCATTCAATGGCGGTCCTGGTACTGCTAGTGTTTGGATGCACTTAGGTTATACCGGACCTAAAAAATTAAAAATCGACGACGAAGGATATCCCATTCAGCCTTATGGATTTGAAGATAATCCTCAGTCTTTGTTAGATGTTGCAGACATTGTATACGTAGATCCTGTGAATACTGGGTTCTCAAGAATTTTAGATAAAGCAACACCAGGTTCAAAGTTTTTTGGTGTAACTGCGGATATAAAATATTTAGCAGACTGGATTAATACTTTTGTGGGGAGACAAAAACGTTGGGCTTCTCCAAAATTTTTAATTGGAGAAAGTTATGGAACGAATCGTGTATCTGGTTTGTCTTTAGAATTACAAAATAGACATTGGATGTTTTTGAATGGGGTGATCTTAGTTTCTCCTACCGATCTTGGTTTAAAGCGTGATGCGGTTTCAAGTGCAGCGCTTCGTATCCCTTATATGGCGGCTACTGCATGGCATCACAAAAAACTAGCTCCAGAATTTCAATCCAAAGAATTAGAAAAATATTTACCAGAAGTAGAAGCATTTACAATCAATGAGCTTTTACCATCATTGGCACAAGGCGGTGCATTACCCCCAGATAAACGCAAAGCGATAGTGAAAAAAGTGGCCGGTTATATTGGATTAAAAGAAACGGTTGTTGCAGAACAAAATATGGAAGTACCATTTGATTATTTTTGGAAAGAACTATTACGTGATCAAGGAAAAACAATTGGAAGATTAGATTCAAGGTATATTGGAATGGATAAAAAAGATGCAGGACAAAAACCAGATTATAATGCAGAGTTATTGTCTTGGGAACATTCCTTTACGCCAGCAATCAATATGTATTTACGAGATGAGTTGGGTTACAAGACCGATTTAAACTATTATATTTTTGGACCAGTACAACCTTGGGATAACAGCAATAACAATACAGGAGAGGATTTGCGCATGGCAATGATGGAGAACCCTTATTTAAATTTATTAGTACAATCAGGGTATTATGACGGTGCATGTGATTACTTTAATGCGAAGTACAATATGTGGCAGATGGATCCAGCTGGAAAAATTCAAGATAGAATGTTTTGGGAAGGCTACCGAAGTGGGCATATGATGTACTTGAGAAAAGAAGATTTATCTACTAGCAATGATCACTTAAGAGTATTTATTAAAAACAGTATTCCAAAGTTGGGAGTTCCTGCTAAGTTTTAGAATACAAATATTTATATCGCTTTTAAATTTTTAATAATGAAAAGGTGGTATAGTTGTCATTATAATTATTGCATTAAATAATGCCCTATGAAGCTGAATAATTTTAGGCTGTCTATTTTTTTCGTTTGTTCATTAATAATGTTTAGTGCTTCTGCTCTTTTTGCACAAAGCGCTATCACTTTTAAAGTAACAAGTTTAAAACCCGGGGATTCTTGTACAGTCTATGTTCAAAAAAGTGCTGAGGTTCAGTTTTATAAAATAATAAAATCTGGAAGTGATAGTATTGCAACCTATAAATTTCAGAGTTTGTCCAATGGCAAATGGGAAGTAAAAATAGATGCTACTGGATATTATTTCCCTCCTTCTAAAGTGGTAGAACTTAACAACAATGAAAAACTAGTAGAAATTAAATTAAATCCCGTTGTCTTATCAAATACAGTTAATTATGTTTATCAATGGCAGGATGATAGTAGTTATGTTGGTCACGCACAACAAAGCTACATTAATACACCATATTCAATCCAGGTTTTAAATTCTACAATTACAATACCAGACGATTTCTCAAGCGTTACATTATATAATAAATATGGCATTGCACTTTCAAATGAATTAAGTAAATGGACCAATGAAGATGCCTATAGGTTGTTTAAAACAATTTCCAACAATCCATTGTTTCAAACTTATGGAGAAGGCAGTCCTGTTAAAGTAAATTCTGTTTGGAAAATTGTAGATACCGATATTGCAAATGATATCACAATTGATACGATTGACAACATCAAGATGGTTACAATATCTAAAAAAGCTTTTGTTTATGCCAATCCATCTGTGGGAGTATTGGATGGAATTAAAGGAAGGTTTTTTTCAAAAAGACTATTTCATGCGGTGGTTGCATTTAGTACCAACTTCGGGTATAATAAGGACTTGGTAAATCAGCTTGCTACAAATAGGTATGGTTTTAAGTTTCTAATTCCAAATGAAGAATTAAAAGGAATTATGAATGAGGATTTTTCAAATTTTCAGGAGTTTTCTGCGTTTGAAAAATTAACTATTCTTGATATGATTGAAGAGCTGCCCGAAGGAATGCATGCGCAAACAAATTTAAAATACATGGCGAGAAGGATAGCAGGACAGGTTAATCCTGTTTATCCGAATGCTGCAGCAATTGCATGGACTGGAAGAAAAACGATAGAGTTTGTAAATACAGCTTTCCAAGGAAACGATTATTTTAATATTCAAAGATTGGTTTTGCATGAAAAGGCGCATTTTTTATGGGAAGGCTTGTTTAGTCAACAAATAAAAAATGAATGGGCCGATTTAGGAGGTTGGTATATAGATCCAACAGTTGCTTCGGGTTGGTCAACAACAAAGACAACGGAATTCGTAAGTGCCTATGCTCATGCAAATAATCCAAATGAGGATATGGCAGAGTCAATCTCTTTTTATGTTATGAATCCTGACATGTTGATGTCAAGATCTATCAGGAAGTTTGAATTCATAAGAGATAGAATTATGAACGGTACGAGGTATGTAGCAATGATCCGCAAGGACCTTACATTTATGGTTTATAATTTATCACCTGATTATAATTATCCCGGAAAAATTAAAAGAGTCGATGTAAAAGTGGAAGGCGGGAGGAATGAGGACAAAAAAGTCACCTTAGAAATAGAATTAAATATCATAGATAGCACACGAGATGGTGCTACTTCTGGATATACTCGTTTTGCAAGTTCAATAGGTACTATTTTTGATGTTGGTTTAACAGCAACAAATAGTCAGGGTAATATTTTAAGAGGACAAGTTACACTAAGTAAATATTTTAAATCAGGTTATTGGACAGTGAATCAAATAATGGTGTCTGATGCAGTTGGTAATAAGCGATTTGAAAATAATAATACATTTGGACTGAAATTATATTTAGACAATCCACTTGAAGATGTGACGCCACCAAAATATATAGACAATACATTGAAACTAAATAAGGGGATTGCAAAGTTCGGTTCAATGGGGCCCAGCGAAGATGTGAATGGTGTTAATACACAATATATTGAAGCAAAATTTGATTTAAGTGATAGAAATTCAATCACCTATATTGGCACAAATTATGCATTACCAAAATTGAATGAGAAAGGCGTTAAAACTGAGTTACAACTTGGTGTATTGGGTAATGGAGATAATAAATATTATCAAATTGATGCTACTAATCCAGATATCAAACATATTACATATAGGTATCCGATTCCTGAATATTTTCCTAGAGGCTATTATGAATTAACAATGATGTATTTAGTCGACGAGGGCGGCAATCCAAAGCGTGCCTTTTTTATGAATGATACGTCTAGTTTTCAAATTGCTACTGGGGATTTAAAAACATCTAAGCATGTTAGAGACAGTATATTTATGGATACTAAGTATCCCGATTTTATACCGCCAGTACTAGACTTGAATGCAATTACAATTAAAGCCACCCCTACCAATCCTAAAGCACCAGACGGAGAAACGCTTTTCGAGATGGAATTTTTTGCGAAAGACTCATCTGCTTATCCGGGTAATGAAGCGGGATTAAAACATGGATCTTATATGTTAAGAGATCCACAAGGGAAGCAGTTTAATTTTAGTATGCAAAATGATTTTGATAAGATTAAACAAAACTTTTTTTATCTCATTGCAGATCCAGATGGCCGTCCTGGTTTTTGGAGAAAGTATAAGGTTAGCACCTTATTGCCTAAAGGCTCTGCTCCTGGATTATGGGGAGTAGAATCTATAGATCTTATTGATAGATCAAACAATACTAAACAAACTAGTTTTGTTGAATTAGTTCGTTTTGATATTGAGGAAAAAGATTCAACTCAATCAGTGACACCACGTGTCGAAATTTTGGGAAAGAAAGTAAATTCTAAAAATGTGGATTCTGTTTCCCTTTCTATAGCTTGTTCGAACTGTGCTCAAAAAAATTACCGAGCAAGAATATATAGTGACATGGGGGGCGAGTCGGTTTTATATGAGGGGTTGATGACAAGTGATTCCTTGGTTGTCAAAAACTTAAAACTAAGTGGAGTGAATGACGGGACATTATATGCAACCGTATTTATATTAGATACCGGAAAAGTATTATTGGGCATAGGAAAAGCACAGTATACAAAAGATGTTGTAGCGCCCAAGTCCTCTTTGCTAAAAGCCAATCTATCTAATATGGGTATTAGTAATATTGACTCCCTTGTTTATGATATCAAAGTTTCGGAATTGAATTGTGAATACCAATTGGTTTTAACCCAATCTTCAATTGCAAAAATCAGTGGCATGTCCGAATCGAGATATGTAACTTATTCAACAAGCAAGCAGACATTTGCAGTTGGTGATTCAATTGTTTTAACAGGTAAAATTACAGACTCTGTTTTCAAAATTAAAAACATAAACTTATCTGGTTTTGCTGATGGATTAATTAATATTAAAATAATGATTAAAGACTCGTTGGGTAACGAGACAGTTCCTGTAATTAGCTCTATTTATAAAGACACCAAAAATCCTATACTTTCTATAAAAAGAAATAATAGCATTAATTCAAAAACAGTTTATACAATTGAGTCAAACGAATTTTTATCCAATAATTTAGCAAAAGATAGCTTGTCGATTAATGTAGGTCGTGTCGATTCTGTTGTAAAAATATCAAACACCCAATATCATGCTTATATTAATAGAATCTGTTCTGATAAATTAGTTTTAACTGTAAAGCCAAATTCAATTTCAGATACGGTTGGTAATAAAAATATAGCAGTAAGCTACACAGCAGAAGCTCCTGTGGTTCCTGTATTAATAAGGGATACAAGCAATTATCTTAAATCCAGTACCGTGTATGGTAATACCTGGTATAAAGATGGAGTAGCTTTGCCCGATACCACGCAAAGGTATAAGCCTACAAGTGCGGGCCAGTATACCGTTACAAACACAATAGATGGTTGCACGAGTGCTTCAAGTGTCGCATATTATTATTTAATTACTGACGTGGTTAATTTAAGTAAAGATGAATTTATTAAAGTGGCGCCTAACCCTTTCGTGGGAAAATTAAATATTGATTTTTCAATTAAGAAATATCCATTGATTGATGTAGAAGTTTTTGATCTTGCGACAGGATCAAGGGTATTTTCAAGACCTAGTATTTCCCCTGGTACACAATTAAACCTAGAAAGGTTATCGGCCGGCAATTATCTATTAAAGGTGTTTTCTGCTGATCGAAAAATGAGTAAGCAGTTTAAATTAATCAAGATGTAATAAAAAACCCCGTAATTGATTTACGGGGTTTTTTATTAAAATCTCTTTTTGAAATTACGGTTGTTGTTGTTTCTTCCACCACCACCGCCAGCATTAGGTCTGTTGCGGTTATTCTGCCAACGACCACCAGCAGGACGATATTCGTCGCGTTCAAAGTTTTGATTACGGTGCTTGATATAAGGCGTGTTGCTAAATTCTAATTCACCACCAGTGATCGCGTTTAATTCGCTACGTATTGCATCGTCTTGTACCAATTCTTTGTGCCAGTTACTATAAGCCAATTTCATGTAGTGCGCAATGGTGTGTGCAAAGCCAGTTTTCTTTTCTGGATCTTGTTCTGCCATCGCCTTGTCAATCACCAATTCCAAATTTTTACCCAAATGCGCATATTTAATTTTGCGTTGTGGGTAAGGCAAAGGATCTGGCTTTTGCTTATAAGTTTCTTTTGTTGGGATTGGGTATGGACTGTCGACATCTAATTTAAAACCACTCATAAAGAATAAGTGATCCCATAATTTATGCTTGTAGTCCTCGATGTTCTTTAGTTGTGGGTTTAGGAATCCCATCAACTCAATCACCACTTGGGCTTGTTCTTGTCTTTTTGCTCTATCCTCAATGGTTAATAGATGATCCACCATCCTCTGAACGTGACGGCCATACTCTCTCATCCCCATGATGCTTCTTGCTGTATTGTACTCCATGTATATATTACTTCAACGAATAACAAATGTAAGGTTTTTTACGGTTTATTTTTTCTTTATCTTCGTAGCATGGAGCAACTATTACAGCAAATAGAAGACATTAAAAAGGAGATAACTGCGGCAGAAGCGCCTAATGCAGAAGCTTTAGAGCAGTTTAGAATTAAATACCTAGGAACCAAGGGTTTGGTAAAGCAAATCATGGGTGAGATGAAAAATGTGCCAAACGAGCAGAAGAAGGAGTTTGGGCAAATTTTAAATGCTTTTAAAATAGTTGCCGAAGAAAAATTTGAAGCATTACAAGCAGGATTAGGGGATAGCGCAGAGGTAGAAACAGGGATGGACTTTAGTTTGCCTGGAGATCCAACAACAGTTGGAACAAGACATCCTTTGAATTTGGTGCGCAATCAAATGGTTGCCATTTTTAAAAGACTAGGATTCGCAGTTGCGGAGGGGCCAGAGATCGAAGATGATTGGCACAATTTTGGTGCGATGAATTTACCAGAAGATCATCCTGCACGTGATATGCAAGACACATTTTATGTAGAAGAAAAAACCGCAGATCATTCTGCTTGGTTATTAAGGACGCATACATCAAGTACACAAGCGCGTGTAATGGAATCGCAGAAACCACCCATTCGTGTGATCTGTCCGGGACGTGTGTATAGAAATGAAACAATTTCTGCAAGAGCACATTGCTTCTTTCATCAAGTAGAAGGATTGTATATAGATGAAAATGTAAGCTTCGCAGATTTAAAACAAACACTTTATTTTTTCGTACAAGAGATGTTTGGCAAGGAAGTGAAAGTGCGTTTTCGTCCAAGTTATTTTCCATTTACAGAGCCTAGTGCAGAGATGGATATCAGTTGTCAAATTTGCGCTGGTAAGGGATGTAATATTTGTAAGCATACCGGTTGGGTAGAAATTTTAGGATCAGGTATGGTGCATCCAAAAGTGTTAGAAAATTTTGGCATTGACCCTGAAAAGTATACTGGCTTTGCGTTTGGTATGGGTGTAGAAAGAATCGCACAATTAAAATACCAAGTGAACGACTTGCGTTTGTATTCTCAAAACGATGTCAGGTTCTTGCAACAATTTAAAAGCGTCTAGGAACATCCTATTTAAATTAGGTGTATATCCGTTGATCAATAATTTATGTTACACAACACCAAGGGTATTGTTTTACGCGTGACCAAATACGGAGATACAAGTGTCATTGCTTCTATCTACACGGAACTTTTTGGATTACAACAATACATTGTTAAAGGTGTTCGAACCATTAGTAAAAAAGGCGCAAGCAAGGGTGTCTTTTATCAGCCCGGTGCCATTTTACAAATGGAAGCTTATCATTATCCAATGAAGAGTATGCAGATGATCAAGGATGTAAATTGGTCCTATGTGTATCAACATGTTTATTCGGATGTATTGCGTAATGCAGTCGCCACCTATATTGTAGAAATTTTACAACAAACACTCGAACCAGAACCCCATCCTGAATTGTTTTATTTAATAGAAGATACATTCAAGCAATTAGATAAAGGTGGTCCAGGTTTAGTGAGCAACCTCCCTATCTATTTTTTAATTCACTTAAGTCAAACGCTAGGTTTTGGTTTACAAGGAGAATACTCCAATGAAACACCCATTTTAGATGTGCATGAAGGAAACTTTGTTGCCAATAAGCCACTCCATCCTTATTTTTTAGAAGGAACAGAAGCTGCTACTGCATCTACATTTTTAAGCCTACAGTTATACAATGAGTTGGAAACAATCCACTTAAATGGCGCTCAAAGAAAAAAAATATTGGAACTATTCCAACTCTCTTTAAGTTGGCACTATAAAAAATTTAGTGAAATAAAATCGCTTCCTATTTTACAAGCAGTGTTGCATTAGTCATTATCTCTTCTGCTATTCTTATTTCTGCGCCAAAGGATAAGCATGATGGCGATGATACCAAATAAAATAGGAAATGTCATGGTGAATGATTTATACTGTAAGCTACAATATTCTTTGACTACTTGCGTTTCTTAAACTGTTTAATTCATCGGCCCCTTTAATCAAAACGACTCCTGGCTTCTTGCCTTTTTCAAAACTACCAAGGTGTTTATCCATTTGTAGCGCGCGCGCGCCATTGAGTGTGGCCCATTGTAATAGTTCGGCCAAAGGAATTGCTGCAAACTTTTGTTGAATCGTTTTGAGTTCATCTAAAATATTCAAGCTCCAATTACTTGCATAACTATCTGTACCCACACAAATATTAACCTTATTACTGCGTAGTAATTCAATCGGCGGCATCGTTTGTTCTATGTATTGATTTGCGTTAGGACATAAGCACCAAAAAGTATTTGGCATTTTATTTTTTACTGCATCAATATCAGCTGCATTTGTAAAACTATTGTGGACTAAAATACTTGTTGTTGCATTTTTTAAAACCGGTAAAACAGATTGCAAAGAACTTAATCCAGTGGCTTCAAAAAAATCAAGGCTTACTTTTGTTCTTTCGTACATCCCTAAAAAACTCCCTGTCTTTGTTTTAAAAAATTCATTTTCATCTGGTGTCTCTTGATTGTGCATACTAATTGTATGGCTTTCAAAATGTTCACTCAGTAATGTCCACAAACGAGGTGATACAGAATATGGCGCATGTGGTACTAAAGATGCACGCACACAATTATCCTGAAACTGTTTTTGAATTTCTATTCCTGCAATTATTTTATCATGCGCGCGTATCGGATCCAAATCATATAACTCCACAAAACTATAATACGCTAAATGGTGTTTTGCTTTTTGCTCTAATGTATCAAGTGTGTTTGAAATATCGCCTACCGCTACAATACCATTTGATACCATTTCGTTTTCTGCAGTAACTATTGCTTCTTGAATTGTCTCGGGCTCCACTTGACGCAATGCAACAATTTGTTTTACAAATTCTTGCAATCCAGTATGAGGAGGGATCACCCCCTTCATATGCGATAACTCTAAATGACAATGAGCATTCACGAAACCTGGAGTCAAAACACCCTCCATTTTTTGTATGTCCTCACCCGCTTCAGATAAAGGCACAATCCCCTCTACTGTTCCATCTTGTTTTGTAATTAGGACAAATTTTGAACCATCAAGTAGTTCGGTTCCGTTGAAAAGCTGGTCTGCCTGGAATTTTTGATACATATATATAGTAGTAACGTAAAAATAGGCCTTAAGTTGTATAGTTCATATTTTTGCAACTTATTGATAATCAGCACTATTTTTATATCATGAAAATTACGATACAAAATTATTATTGATAATCAATTAGTTACGGGAGTGCGATGAAAAATATCCTCAAAAAGGGACTAAAAAGCAAAAATCCACCCGTACCTTTGTCCTCCCTTATAAAAGGGGATAATTTATGGCTAGCGGGATAGCGCAGCCTCATTTAAACAAAAGATTATGAGTAAACTACATTTCACCACGAAGCACGCCAACGCGGCTA
>CAZOHD010000008.1:0-63039 GCA_964579885.1 uncultured Sediminibacterium sp. | reverse complement strand
AACAAGTACCTGTTACTAATCCAACATATCCTGTGCCTACAACTGCTATTTTCATTAAATTATTTTAATAATTTTTGAATTATCAAGTTTCTCAAAAACACTATTATTACTAATAAACTCTGGAACCAATGCCTTCATTAGAGCCACTAATTCATTTTCATTATCCGCACTATTCACCAATGTTCTAAATTGATTAAACTTTGCTTCTATATCTTGCAAGGCAACTTCACGCACTTTTGCGATCATGATTTTTTCATGATACGTATTCAATGTATTCTCAGCATCATTTAACAATTCCTCGTATAATTTTTCACCTGGTCTTAATCCGCTGTAAGTAATATCAATATCTATATTTGGGATATAGCCATATAATCGAATCATCTTCTTGGCTAAATCTGAAATAGTGACTGGTTGTCCCATGTCAAAAACAAATATCTCACCCCCATTCCCCATACTACCAGCTTCTAATACCAATTGGCAGGCTTCTGGAATGGTCATAAAATAACGCGTGATATTGGGATGGGTTACTGTAACCGGACCGCCATTTTCAATTTGTTGTTTGAATCGATTTATCACCGAACCATTACTTCCCAATACGTTACCAAAACGTGTTGTAATAAATTTTGTACTATTTGCAATTTCTTTCGATAAGCCTTGTACATAAATTTCAGCAAGACGTTTACTCGCACCCATCACATTAGTTGGGTTCACTGCTTTATCTGTACTCACCATCACAAATCGGTCTACATAATGTTTCACAGATAAATCCGCCATCAACATAGTACCCAATACATTATTCTTGACCGCTTCACTTGGGCAAAGCTCCATCATAGGTACATGCTTATAAGCAGCAGCGTGATAAACATAATGCGGCTTAAACTGATTAAACAAATCCTCCATTCTTTGTTCATTGGTGATATCTGCCAAGTATGGAATGCAGTTAATATGATGTTTCTTCTCTTGCAATTCTAGTTCCAAGCTATGCAATGGCGTCTCTGCCTGATCACACAAAACAATAAGTTCGGGTGCATAATTAATTAATTGTCTTACAATCTCTGAACCAATAGATCCTGCAGCACCCGTTACCAAAACACGCTTACCTTTTATTTGGGTGCGTATTTGATTATTGTTAATCACAATTGGGTCACGTTCTAATAAATCCTCAATTTTTACATTTTGTAATTGCTTGCTATTGAACTTACCTTCTGTCCATTTGCTATAAGCAGGTACATTCAAGACTTTTATATCATGATCCAAACAAAAATCTACAATATCATTTTTTCGTTGAGGGGTAATCGTAAAACTTGCTATAACTAATTCATCTACTTCATTCGATTTTACAAAATCTGTTAGTTCATTAAAATTAATAATTGGTATACCATCCAATACTTTATTGTTCTTTTTACGATCATCGTCTATGAAGGCCAATAAGCTAATATTATTTTGAGTGTCGTGTTCCAATACCCTTTTAGTAGCCACGCCAGCTTCTCCAGCGCCAAATATCACAACATTCTTTTTTACCATCTTATAGTTCTTGGCATAGGAGAATAAAAACTTGACACCCATACGATAGCTCAACATGCTTAAGAAGCTGAAACTGGCGTATAAAATAATAATGACATTATCTAGAATAAATGCATCTCTATAACTAAAAGATAATTTAGAGAACATAAACAACAAGACAGAAGATACAAAAATGGAGATAGCAATACGTATCGCATCCTGCATGCCTGTATAGCGTACAATGCCGGCATAAGTTTTTATACTCGTAAATACCAAACTATTAGTAATCACTAATAAAAATACAGTACTAGCTAAAGCTTCCCAAGAAACGCCAGTTAATGCTAAATTTTGCTTGACAATAAAAGCCAATAAGAACGAAAAACAAGCAACACCAATGTCAAGTATAAATATAATCCACCTTGGGACAATATTAATTTTCTTTAACATGATTTTTTTAATTGTTTGTGACATTCAATCGGGGGCTTGAAAAAATATTATTTAAAATTAGGCGACTAGGTTTTTATACAAACGACCAAATACAAGATATAAAACCGATAAGAATCCTGCTAAGAAACCGCCCAAAACAAATGACTTAATTCTACCTAACTTTTCTTTTTTCAATGGTAAAATAGGGCGATCAATAATTTGAACCAAGGGCGTTTCTTTTCTTAGGCTCACTTTAGATAATTCTAATTGAGCAACCAGCTGGGTTAATATCGCTGTATTGGCTTGAACATCTACTTGCTTTCTTTTACTTGGGGAGCTCTTTACATTAAATGCAGGATTTAAATTATAAACATTGTCACTTGCGGCTGCTACTCCTGTAATGGCACTATTCAACTCCGCTCTTATACTATCTGCTTGGTGTTGTAAAACCTCTACATTTAACCTGGATTTTTTACTTTTTGTTTCGATATAAAAATCAGAAGTTTCTTTTAACAATTGCTCACAAAATAGTTTTGAAAATAATTCATTTTTCGTTTTCACAGTCAAGCTGATGATGCTTACTTTTTTATCTTTTTGTGAAATTGTTAGATTTTCTTTTATCAACTCCTTTGATATTTCATTTAAGATTGAATCTTGCACCAAACTAAATTTATTTCTATCTAAATTTGTGGGGAAGCTAATATTTGCTAACTTCGGCTTCTTAGACCAGTCATCTTTTAGTTCATACACCTGAATATAATAATCAGCCAAGCTGATTTCATTTACACCTTCTTGCACAGGGTTTAATAGTGTTTTTTCAACCACCATACGGCTCTTCATAATTTCAATAATATTTGCACTGGTGAACAAGCCACTGCCTGTGCCACCCAGGTCAAACCCAAAGCTACTCGCCAAACCCATAGCGCCACCTAAACCACCACCACCCTTATCCTCCTCTAATACAAAAGTAGTTGTTGCTTCGAAGGATGGTTTCCATAAAAGCGCAACGAGCAAGCCCATAATCGCCCCCAATATTGAAATTGCAAGTATGAGTTTCCACTTTGTTTTCAAATACTGGAACCATTCCTGAATTTTTTGAATCAATTCCTTTAAAGAAATCTCCTCGTTGTCTATTTGAACCGGTTGTTCTGTCATATTATCTATTTAAGATAGAAATAGTTGCAATTGCACTTGCAATTTGAGCAAGTACTGTTGTAAATTGGATAATACTTGTTAAAGGCTTATCCTTTTTTTCGTTGGTTTCAGGTAAAACAACTTCTGATCCTGGTTTGATGGTTGGGTTAAATCTAAACAAACCAAAACTTGAAGTTCTTTTTGATTTACCATTGGCATAAATCACATAGGCTCTGCCACGTCTTGCATATTCACTAATGCCACCGGCCGCACTAATGCATTCTCCAATGGTTAAGCCCTCGCGGTATACAATATTGGTTGGTCTTAAAACACCACCACTAATTTTTACGCGATTATCGGTTTTAGGAATAATAATTTCATCCTTATCACGCAATACAAGGTCTAATTCCGAACCTGGCTTTTGCATGATTTTATTAATATCAATGGCAATCTGATAAGTATCCTCATTCAATTCTTTGAATAAAATATCTAAAGTGTCTTTTAAATTTTTCTTTTTTAGATTTTGAGCGTCTAAACTTGCGGTGTTTTCAATTCCATTTGTACTTGATGAATTCATGATACTAGCTAAATTTTCACGTTCAGCTACTTGTTGCGCTTTAAATTTTCTATTATAAGCTTGCTCAATACTTGTTTTAGACTCATCTGCTTTTAAAGTGTCAATCTGAAAACGACTTCTTTTAATATAAGCACCTTCTCCGTAAGCTTCTCCAATTAAACCGCCAGCTCGTTTCACAATATCACTTACACGCTCCACACGTGTGCTTAAGGTATACTTACCTTCATTTTGAACCTGACCAACAATGCTTACCACTTCTGGATTCGTATAGCCCACTTTTTTAGTGATGGTCACTACATCCAATGGTTGCAACACAAAATTTTCTTGTCCTGGGTTGAAACTTAAATCTCCATTCACTTCTGTTCTTAAAATAGTTGCTACTTGGTTATCTGTTACTTTTTCGCCATATTGAACCAATCTTGCTACTTCTATTTGTTTGTTAGCAGCGTAGGTAAATCCACCAGCCATCAAAATCAAATCCTTCACCGTCATGCTATCAATATAATTAAAACGGCCTTGGCTTCTTACTTCTCCTAATAAATCAACTGTTAAAGAATCTCTTAAATCTACAATTGAGTTTACATACAATTCATCTTCTCTTTGTAATACAATGTTTTCTGTCGCACCTGGCGTCAATGCTTTTGCTAAGTTCACACTAATTAATTCTTTCAATAAATTAGGCTTCAAACGAATCAACTGCGCTCTTCCAACATAAGCATCTTCTTTTAAACCATCTGCTTTTTGGATTAAATCTGCTACACGCATACCTGGTGTTAATTCATATACATCTGGACGGAATACCGCACCTGTTAATTTTACACGATTCTGAAAACGATCTAAAATTTTAGATACCTGAATCACATCACCACCCTGTGGTTGATAGCTAGCAAAATTATTAGCAGATAAATCCTTTACTGATTTTTCTTTATCATTCTTTTGAATAATTTTTACCATCGCGGTATAAGCAGTATCGTCAAAGCCGCCTGCATATTGTAAAAATTGTTTGAAGTTTTCTGCGCCATTGATTTCAAAAATACCCGGGCGCTTTACTTGGCCTTTAATTTCTACTCTACCAGTATAAGAAGGAATGCGAATGATATCACGATCTTTCAAACCAATGTTTTGAGATTGATCGCCATTTAACATGAATGCATACAAGTCAATCTTTTTGACCAACTTATTATTTCTGATTAATTCAATTGCTCTATAAGAACCTATTTCACTAGGACCACCTGCTTCTGTTAAAGCGTTCAATACAGTGGATAAAGAGGATATATTGTAGTTGCCGCTTCTTTGTGCACCAATCACCGTTACTTGTATGGTTCTTGTTTCACCAACAGTCAAAGCCATTTTAGATTCTCCAGTTCTTAAACTTGGATAAGCTGTATTTGCCATCTGTTGTCTAATTCTTGTGGTAGCTGCTTCTATATTTAAACCAGCCACTTTTACCCTTCCTACGTTTTCAATCAACACAGTTCCTTCTTTGCTCACATCTAAATCGGCACTGTATTCTTGTACACCATATACCACCAATTTTAATACATCGTTGGTACCTACTTCGTAGTTTAGAGGCGTCGCTAAATTCTCGTTACCGCCAAAGCCATTTTCATTCGCAAACAATTCAGAACCATAAATCAATGGATTGATCGTGTTTACAAATCTTTGTCTTTGGGAACTATCAGATTCATTATTTGTTCTTTTTGTAACTGTCTTTTTTGAAAGAGGCGATTTATTACTTGTAGATTTTGTACTAGTTAACCTCGCTTTTAGTTTCGCAAACTCAGCAGGACTCATGCCCTTTGCAATAGCCTGAGACTCTACCATGTCAATACTTACATTAGCCTGCTTTAACTGAGCTTGTATTTGTGCAATTTCCGCATCTGTTAAAGCATCCACTTTAATTGTACTTAAATCCTTGCCTGTCAATAAGTTAGCTGAATTTTGAGCTAAAATAGTAGTGCTTGTTAGTAATAAAAAAATAAGACTTAATAAAGCAGTTTTGATTAAATTCATATTGCGAATTTTATTAATTTAAATATGGCATCGCCATCCTAAGTCCCAAACTGGGCCTAGTTGTAGATTTTATGCAGCAAATATACGACGCTTGTTGATTATTCTAAGCTATTTGTGGTTTAAAACTTAGATAAAATCAGTCGATATTACATACTAAAATGGGGGGGGAGTTCAATTGCGAAGATAGATTATCTTTTCTATTTTCAAAGTAATTAATCTATTAATTTTCATGCATTTAGTGGTTTTTTATGGGTCCTTTAACTCATTTTTATTTAGCTTTGTTTTTCCCCCACTTTAATTGATCAATTAGTCGCAAAAAAAAATCATGCAAAAGCCCAATATATTGCTTAAAAATATAAGGTACACACTAGACGCCTTGGTTGTGCTTGCAAGCTATTTTCTCACAGCGTATGGGTTTAACAAAGGGGTGATTCCGATTTTAAGCCCTATTTTCTTCATGGTGGCGATTGGATTATGGTGGTCTCTGTCGATTCTTTCTAATTTATACAGCGAAAAGAGGTCCAATAAATTTTCGGAGGAAATTGTACTTATTCTTTACCATACCATTTTATTTGCCGTTGCATTAAGTTCAATTTTGTTCTTTTTAAGCTTAAACCACAAATATTCCTCTCCTTTTATTATTGTTTTTGTGAGTGGTTGTTCTTTTTTAGCCATCGCAACTAAATATGCACTCCGAAAAAAAATTCATGCTGCCTTATACAAAGGCGCTTATTTTGACCAAGTGCTGTTAATTGGGGCTAATAATGTAGCTGTCAACTTTATTGAAACGGTTCAGAAATACTATTATTACGGCTACCAATGTGCTGGGTACATTGCTGAGCAACCAAAATTAGCAGATAAGGCAAATTATTTTGGGAATATAAACCAGCTAGATGCAGTGTTAAAATCAAATGCAGTGAACGAAGTTTTTATTGCGCTGCCGAATACAGAAGCAAACCAAATTCAAACATGTATTGATATTTGTGATGCCAACAGAGTGCGCGTTCGAATGTTACCCGATTTAACTGACTTTACTGTTTCTTCGGTTTTTATTCAAAATATAGGACAGTTGCCGGTGGTGAATATTGGGTTTTTGCCTTTGGATAAAAAAGAAAATAAAATTGCAAAGCGCATATTTGATATTCTTTTTGCAAGCACTTTCTTTTTGACAATTGGTATTTTTATCTTCCCACTTATTGCGTTCATTATTAAAATCACTAGTAAGGGGCCAGTGTTTTTTAAACAAGAACGATGGGGCATTAATAATAAAAAAATTACTTGTTATAAATTCAGGTCCATGGTTAAAGATAGTTCGGACCTAGATGAAGGTGGCAATTATAATCAAGCAACCAAAGACGATCCAAGAATCACCACCATTGGAAAATTATTACGTAAAACAAATTTGGATGAACTACCGCAATTTTGGAATGTATTATTAGGTAATATGTCGGTAGTAGGGCCAAGACCACATCCCACTCCTTTGAATATTGAATCGGCTCAAACAGTCGACAATTATATGCTACGTCACTTAGTACTGCCAGGTATTACTGGCCTTGCGCAAGTAAATGGTTGTAGAGGTGAAACTAAAACAACCGAGGAAATGCAACGTAGGGTTAATTTTGATTTATACTATATTCACCGTTGGTCTTTTTGGTTAGACTTACAAATAATTATACAAACTGTTGTAAACATTTTTAGAGGAGATCAAAACGCGTACTAATGAAAAAAATTATCGGTATCCTTTTCTTTTGCTTTACCATGAATGCGATCCAGGCGCAAACAATTTTTGAAAATAAAAATGCCGAAGTTTACCCATACTTATCAAGGATGGCCCAAAAGGGTTTGATACAATGGCAGGATATCATTCAACCTGTTGATAGAATTCAAATCGCCAATGCACTGAATCAACTTTATCTTAAAAAAGATAGTTTATCTAAAATCGAACAAGAGGAACTCCTGTTTTATAAACAAGAATACGATCAATCTGCTTCAGCAAATACAATAACAAAGAATGAAATTGGTTTTTTTGTTAAAGACAGTTACCAACGTGCTAGAATGTTTTTCATACATACAAAAGATTTTTCTTTAAACTTGGATCCTAATATTAGTGCCAATAGATTAGGTGGAAGTGGCATAGGTATTACACAGGTTAGCAATGGCTTAAATCTTTGGGGGAAAGTAGGAAAAAAATGGAGTTACCAATTACTCTATAGGGATGTCACCGAATCTGGTGATGTTCAAAAATACTATACAGTCAATAAATTAGATTTTAGAAGACAGGAGCCAAAAACGGGTATCATATTAGTGGGCTTGAACAATCCTAAAAGAATCAACCATTCAGATATTCGCGCAAATATCAACTATAGTTTTAAAAATGGTTCTATCAGTTTTGGAAAGGATCAAATAGTATGGGGTTATGGAGAAAATGGTCGTATAGTGTTATCGGATCGTGCACCTAGCTTCCCATTAATTAGATTAGATTACAATCCCATTAAATGGTTAAGATTTAATTATTTTCATGGCTGGCTAAACTCGGAAATCGTTGATTCAGCAAAAACTTATCCTACTTATAATGGGGGCGTTAGTGGTGATATTAGAATCATCAATAGACAAAAAATGATTGCTAGTCATACGATTCAATTTAACCTTAAGCAAGGGCTTGATCTTGCGATTGGAGAAAGCATCATTTACAGCGATCAAATTGATCCAGGTTTCTTAATCCCAATTAACTTATTCAAAATTTACGACAACAATAAAAGTAATTACTCCATTAATGCAGGCTCAAACGGTCAATACTTTTTACAATTGATTTCAAGAAATCAAATCAAGAACACCCATTTATATGGATCATTGTTTATAGATGAAATAAGATTGGCATCCGTATTTAATAAAGCTAAGAGCAGAAATCAATTAGGGTATACGCTTGGCGCTGCAATTACAGATTACTTTACACCATATTTAACCATTGGAGCTGAGTACACAAGAGTAAATCCTTTTGTATATAATAATTTAATTCCTGCTCAAACTTATACGCAATATACTTACCCTTTAGGGGATTGGATGGGTAGTAATTTTCACAGAAAAATGATTTATGCTAGGTACAACTACCTACCTAAGCTAAAGTTTTATACACGAATTCAATTCATGAATAAAGGAGGAGAGGGATCTGTCTATGACCAATACAATGCAGAACCGCAACCAAAGTTTTTATCTGATTACAGACAAACAAGAAACGACTTTTTCTTACAAGCAAGTTACGAGTGGCTTAACAATTGTTACCTAAGAGCGAGCTTTGAATACATTGATGATAAAAACACGGCAGGAAAAGCAACTAGAAAACAAGAATCAATTTTCCAACTCGGATTTAGCTATGGGCTCAACTAAGTTTTCTTGATCTTGTATTAATAAATACAGCCCCACCCAGGTCCAAAAAGGAAATGCGCCCATTGGACCTTCTAAAAAAACGTCAAAGCTGGCATTCAATAAAAAGGCAACTAAGGCACAACCTATTAAAAGTAATTTGCCCTGAAGTTTTCGTTTAAACAGTGGTACTAGAAATAGAGCCATAAAATAGCACCATACTAAAAATATAAGCACGCCGAACCTTGCCATAATATTTAAGTGAAAATTATGGGGCGATCTTAATGTTTCGTCTAAAGTAATAATATCATCGTCTGTTGCTAAACTCATCCCTAAGCCTTTACCAGCAATAAAGTTTGCCTTGGTAAAACTATAATCAATGATTTTTGCCCACCATACTAAACGCCAAACTACATTGTCCTCCGAAGTAGCATCTGTAGTACCACCTACAATCGAACTAAAATTGTTTTTTATTTGTTCAAATCCAACAGACCGGCCCTGAAAATTTTCGGATACTTTTAAATTAATATAAATAGGGGTTACAATGAGTAATAAAATGGGCAAGTATTTAAACAACAGTCTTGCTCTTTTTTGCAACTGAATGTCTTTATTAAAATAAATAAAGCAAAATAAACTAGCTAAAAAAGACAACATACCAGATCGACTATAAGAAGCAAGAATTAAGAAATCAAATACAATTAAAGTACTCAATAGTGCACGCCACTTAAAACTATACTTTTCAAAAGAGTATAGAAAAAACAAACTGCTTATTAAAAGGTGCACCCCCATGTCTCCATTTTTATACAATAAAATGGGTATGCCACCAAAAGGGGTAATGTTTTCAAAAAAGGGTACAAAATATTGTAAGACAAAATTAATCAAGGCAGCAAGTGGGAACCACTTGTAGATCCATATAAAACCGTCCCAAATTAGATTCAGTTTGTCTTTGAACAAAAATGGGATAAAAGCAAACCACCCATATTGAAATATAAAAGAGTCTCTTATTAAATCAAACCATGAATAAGCGCCAGCGCCCCTTAAAATATAAACCAAGCTAATGCCTAGGAAAAATAAAAGCAACTTGGTTTTTTTATTTAGTATAAGTTCAAAACTTTTTCGGTTTAAAAAAATAATGAACAAGCCCATCAACCATAAAGCTTCTACTAAATAGGTATAGGCAATTCCTTTATTTAAAAAAACATAGAGCGCCATCACGCCCAAATAAGCTTTAAGATAGATTTGCTTAACGTGGTCCATTAAATAGGAATTTAATAGAGAAGTTAAACTGCGCATTGTACTTATCTGAATCTATTCCTGGAGCTGCAAATTTGTCCACACTTAAATCATTTACATTTTTAACCCATCTATAGTTCAATGCATTGGTGCTTTGATAAGTACCAGCGATAAGAATATTTTTATACGGCATAAATTGAACTTCTACCCCACTATTTAAATCAACCCAATAAGCATCTGCTCTTGAATAACCCAATAAGCCAGTTAGATAAGCATAATGGTAAAAATCACTATTATGTACTAGTCTTTCAAAAAAGACCCCAATTTTATTAAACCCTTTATTCCAACTCAAGGAAACATATTGACTATTTGAACCTGGACCAACAGAAGCACCTAAAATTTGTCCCTTGTGCGTATAACCCTGACGGACATAAGGACTAGTATACCAACTATTGTATTTTGGTGTGCCAAATGGGGCACCTTCTACAAAGACCTGCCTTGGATCCATTAATTTAAGTTGGGTAACTTCGATCGTTAAATCGAAAAAGGAGCTTTGCTTTTTATTCAAGAAAAGCTTTCTTGCTCCAAATACAAAGCCTGTTTTTGTAGAATCAGAGAAAAAATTTCTAGGCCAAGGCGCTTGACCTGGTTGTCCTATCTCTCCATAAAATTCCGTATGGTCTTTTGGCAAAACATACCTAAACTGAATGGCACCAAAAGACATAATATTATACTGCTTATTAAAATTACTTGCTAGTAAAGCACTATCTACTTTATACTGTTGACTTGCATACGCATAGCCAATATAGAAATTAGGCATCCATTTTGGATTCCAATTAACTGTGACTGCTTGTAAGTTTCGATCGTTTTGAATTTTTGGCGTAACTGCTCCACCCCAAATCGTTCTTACAATACTATCATCTGGATGGGTAAAACTAGTACCTGCTAAAACACCCAAAACAGCTTTCGCCTCAAACTGTCCAATTTTAGTTTTGATTGGCTTATTAGTTTGTAAATACATATGACCAAAACCAGCTGCATTATTAGTAAAGACCAAACTATTTTTACGTCCTGGTCCCCACCACATATTTTCGTTACTAATACCTACCGCAAATTGATTGTACTTAAGTCCGATTCGAGATTGACCAAAATTAAATTCATTGACAGGGTCATTACCTAACTTTCGGTAATCGTCAATCGTGTTTTGTACATAATAAAAATACCTAACCCACCAGTTATTGTCAGCAGTATTCCCTTTAAAAACTTCTTGTCTTAAATTCTCGCCTCTTAAATATTCTGGTTGGATATTGATATCTAAAGCACGCCATTGTAACTGAACGCCGATAGATGCCCTTTCTTGTAAACCTTTTGCTGGCGTCAAATTACCATCATTAGCACTAATTGGTAAATTCGAATTGTTTAAACGATTGTCTGAAAATAGAAAACTTTTTATTTTCAGACCCTTGTCCTTATGATTTGATTTATAAAATAAATTCTGAAAAGTGAATGTGGATCGAATCATAAAAGATTGATCTTTCACCAAAGTACTATCCTGGGTATTACCAATTAATTGTCTGTTTCTAAAATAGTCCATCAATTGAATTTCGTCTAAATAGTTAGTTTGCCCAATAGACTGCAATCCAATCAAACAACAACAAAAGGTAAATATTTTCTTTACCATAAAAAGATAGTATTAAAATATGCATAAAGGTTATTTGTTTTATTACCCCCTATCCATAAATAGTTATTTGAATTGACCCATTCAATATTTGTATTGAATAAAATATTTTTATACTTAAACCTGGATTGAATACCATAAGAATAATCATCCCATTTTATTTTTCTTAGTCCAAGGTCATTCACACCACTTACCAATGCCATTGGATTTTGTTGAATATGATGGAATATAAAACCAAACTTATTCCATCCTTTATTCATACTCAATTGCATTGTTTGCATATTATTACCAAACCCGCTGCCTGCTCCAATAATCTGATTCTGATTGGTATAGCCCTCCCCTATTTGACCATGTTCATAAAAATTACCGGCATTCCGATGTAAATAACTTGGTGTTTGTCCAAGCTTAATTACTTCCATACCTAAATCCAAGTAATGTTCGTTCTTTAAAATAAATAGTTTTTTAAATCCAAGGATATAGGCAGTTGAATGGGACATATCTAACCAAAAATCACGCCAGTTGGCTTTAGCATCATTGTAAGCAAATTGGTAATACAATTCGGCATGTGATTTAGGGAACATCCATTTTGTATAAATAGAAACTGTTTGATCCTGCGGGAAAGTATCTCTAGCCGCATCTGTACTTCCAAAAAAAGCACTTAATACAGGAATATTCTTTTGAACAAAATCAGTTGGCAACCTGTCCTTATAAGATTGCAAAGAACGGTTGATACCAAATGAGATGTTTTTCAAAAAGCTAGGTTGGTAATCCAAAGCCAAAGAACTTAAGAAACGATCACTCTTATTAATATTTCTTCTTCTTAAACCATTGTTCTCAAAGCCTTGGATAGAATCTTGTGTAAGTGTGGCAGTGATTACCTGAAATTGGAATGTACCTAAGAAGTTTTTAATAGGTCTATTGCTATTCAAAGAATAATGGAAAAAGCCTTGTGCATTATTACTCATTAAGATGGAGTTATAAATACCTGGTCCCCACCATAAATTTTGAGTAGATGCACCAAAGGATACTTTTCCAAGATCTACTCTTAAAGAAGAATTACCTAAGAATAACTTTTTATACGCTGGATTCACTTGACCCCATGCACCCGTCTCATATTTTTGAGAAGCAGTTTGTGCATACTCTGGTCTTAATTGTAATTTAAAGTTTTTCCATTGTGCAAATATCCCACCACTCACTTGAAACTGATACCCTTTTGAATAACTTAATGCACCATCATTACCTCCATAAGGATGATCTGTGTTTAATTTTTGACCCAACTGAATTGGTAATTTTTTAATAATCAAACTGCCTGTCTTAAATAACATTGGATCGTAGTCGATACTGCTATCAATAATCTTTAACAAAGCTGGATAGTTTAACTTTGTCTCTGTATAGTAAGGTCTAATTGTCAGATTGGTATTAGAGGGTATTTTGTCTAATAAAACAAGATTCCTTACTAATTCATCTATATCTGTCATACCAACAGGGATAGGCATTTCGGCTTGAGAAGGTCTATTATAATCTATAATTTCTTTTCTTAAAGCTTGTCTTACTGAATCTGGTCGGTTAAGTACTTCTATTTTTTGCTCGATTCTTGATTTTTGTGCTTGTAATTGTGCTATCTGAGTTTCAAGATCAATTACATCTGTTGATAGCTGGTCGATTTTATTTTGCTTGATACGCTTTAAAGGCACTTTGCCAATGCGCAACTCTTTACTAATTTTTTGCTTTTTAGAACTAGATTGAAATATTTTCTTGGATTTGTTTTTTTGAGTTGAGCTAGTAGCTAAAATATTTGAATCTTTTTTGGCCTGAAATTTTGCCTGAATATTGGTTTGCAATTTTTTAAATGCTGCTCCAATCTTAGGCATTTTAACCTGAATTTTTCTGCTCACCACAATTCTAGAGCTATCTACAATTTTAATTTTTTTGTTGCGCGCAATTGGTTTAACGCGAGTGGTATCATCTAAATCAATCTTCTTTCCTTTAAAGAAATTTGGAACCTTTATGGAACTGATTCTTTCTTTGATTGATTTTTGTTGTGCAAATGCTTTATTTGAAATTACCCCAGTAAAAAATAAAATACACAAAAAGGGTAATAAAGTCCTCATCCTATTTGCAAAAAAGGTTCGATTCATTGAATAAAGATATATAATTATTTTTTTATACGCTTTAAAATTATAACACTAACAAAACTTTGGAGGACACTTTTTTTTAAGATCTTAAAATGTAATGCTAAAAACCAGCTGCAAGAAAAAATTAATATAGCAGCAACTGTAATAATTGGAGTATAAGATTGCTCCTTAATGATAAAAGTGATTAGGCAATAAGGAAGCGCGTAAATCATTTCCTTTAATAGAAACTGAATGCTATTATTAATTTTTATAATTTTTCGGGAGAAAAAGATAAATACACTTAAAACCAAGGCTTCGGTAAGTAAGATTGTTACAGCAGCGCCATTTTGCTTATAGATAGGAATGATTAAAAAAGACAGAACTAAACTAAAAACCATACCAGCAATGGCTGCCATTAAAATTTGTTTGTCTTTTGCGTGTACACTCAATATTTGAAAGCCATATATAGTAGAAAGACTTACTATAATAATAAGTGGCGTAGTAATTCTCAATGGCAGGATCGCCAAATTAAAATTGGAGCCAAAAAGTAAATAAACAATTTCTGGGGCCAATAAACAAACAAGCACGGCCGTGGGTATGCCAATACTTATGACCAACTCAAAAGCTTGTTGGAGCATTTTTTTAAATTCATCTAACTCGCCTTGCTCAAATAATTTTACCATCGTTGGAAACATAGCAGCAGTGATGGCTGCTAAAACGGCAATAATAATTTTGACCAATTTTAAAGAGGCACTATAATAACCAACACTTTCATTGTCCGCTAGCATACCTAATAAGACTGTGTCAAAATGCAAGTAGATACTAATAGAGAAAATAGTAAGAAATAAAATGAATAAAGGCTTTAAGTGCTGCTTTAAATTTAATTGTGCAAATTGCACTTGCTTTAAGTCAACAAATTTGCGCAAATAAATAAAATTTATAACGCCTAAGAAAAAATTCAGCATCACTTGCATTTTCATATACAAGACATAGTCACCGGATGTTTTAATGAATAGGAATAAGGCAACTACAAAGAGTAAGCGTATAAAGAAAAATCGAACGGCAATAAACTTAAATTGATTAATGCCTGTAAAAAACCATTCTAATACAAACACTTGCAGGAAGAAGAATATAAATGACCAGAAAAATAAATCAGGATAAGCTGCTAATTTATCTACTTCAAAAATAGTCGCAATATAAACAACACTTAAAAAGCAGGTGGCTATTAGATTAATTAAGAAAAGCTCTACAAAAGTAAATGCTAGTGCTTGGGGGTTGCTTTGCTTTTTTGCAATTTCTCTTACACCATAAACGGATATACCTAATGCTGCTACCAACGCAAAATAACGCGCATAACTTTCAGAAAAATTATACAATCCAATATTCTCTGGACCCAATACCCTTGCTATATATGGAAAAGTGATTAATGGAAACAACACCTGTGACAGTGCCAATAGTACATTGTAAAAAATATTCTTTTGCGTTTGCATAGCTGAGTTATCTATAACTTTCGTCTACAATAAATCGGTACAAATTGCGTAGCAATTTTGGCAAACGCCTTAATTTATATTTTAAAGGAATTCCGTACACATACTTTCTTTCAATAACCGATTTAATAAAATCTACATTGAACTTTGTTGGATTACTATCTACAATTGTTTTACAGTAAGCCTGTAGCTCTGCTATCTCTGTAAGATTATCCTTTCCGTTACTGAAAATTCGATTGTCTGTTCTAATTGGTCTGCAATGCTTCATCTGAACGGCATGCACAACCGCAGTCTTTGTTTTATCTAACAACACTTGTACCGTTGGAATTAAATAAACGTCAATACCCGTTCCCGAAATGCTTCTTTCAAAATCTTTGCCTGAAGCAAAAAATACTTCATTGGAATAAAACGGCGCCATGATCTCTACCCAATAGGTAGGTTGCACCAAGTAGCCGGCCTTATGAATAAACTGACGGTGGTGGTAATAACTATCATGTGTTAAACTTGCCTGAAAGACATCTAAATTTTCTGCACCGGCAATAAATAATAATTTATTTAAATCATGTACGCTTATCAAAATGTCGTCGTCCAATAAACCAATATAAGAAAAGCTGGTTTGCTGGTGATCGATTAAGTATTTATGAACTGCTTGAATAATATCTCCCTTACACTCTGTTTTTTGACTATAATAAAACGAGTGCGGTATTTCACTTAATGCTGCTTGATGGTCTTGTCCACTATAATCAAAAATGAATAAATGAAAATCGGCTGGTGCATCCTGTTGGATAAAAGAAACTGGCGCAGATTGGCCATCCCAACTAACTACAATAATAGATTTTGATGCTTTTTCTTTCATGCTTAACAAAAGTAAGCTAGAATTTGATTTCTAAGATGAAATATCTTAATTATTATGATGCGTTTAACCTTGTGTATTAACTGTTCTCTTCGGATAGTGCTATCTGTTGTTTGCCATGTAGAGATTACTTCGGGACTGATTGCGCCAATCTTAATTTGAGAAGGATCTACATAGTATTTATACAAATCAACTGGGTTGTTGATTTTTTTACTTTGTTTCAATAAGTATTTCGCTGCCTTAGCGTTCAATGAATAACCATAAGCACCATACACAGACCTTATTAAGGGTGTGCCAATACGATATCCATCCTGCAATTTTGTTTGCGTTGACCTTTGAATACTTACATGATTATTCCAGGCACCCCAGAAAAACAAATCATAGCTTTCTTGAGCATTTGAAAACTGCGCCTTAATTAATTCCAGATTTTTAACTTGGCTATCAGACTCTAAAACTACAAAATGCTGATTGGTCTCCTTTTTTGAAATGTCCTGCCAAATTTTTCGATGTGACATAAACACACCCACTTCTTCTGGCAACATTTTAATGCCCTTTCTTGTAAATGCATTTTGAATTAAATCATTTACAAAAGGTACTTTTTGTTTTTTTGGAAATATGGGTTCGACAATAATTGTATTTGGAAATGCTTTTTGAAGCAACGCTACCTGTGACGACCTTGCGCTATCATGTGGACCATATAAAATATAAGCAGGTATCGTTATACTCATAATAGTACTAGTAAGGAATGGTTGTTGACTTATACTTATTAAACTCACAGTAATATTGCCTTGTTACTGTATATGGTGTAAAGAATGCTTTTGATCCACCATTTGGATACAATATAAAATGCTTTTTATTAAGCATCTGACTTATATGAATCGGCAAGCTGTCTGCTCCAATAATAAAATCTGCTTCCTGTATTAATTGAAATAACTCTTTAAAATTATTATACACGGTTTGATTAAAAATCAAATCTGTTTGCATCTGCACCTTGATTGGTCTTCCTGTTCGGTTTACCTGACTTACACGTTTAAAATAAGCCACTTGTATAGAAGCACCTCTTTGATTTACCTCTTTAATGATAGATTGTACAATTTCTTGTGGAATATTTCTTTTGGAGATTCTTGCATCTGGCAACAATAAAAAATTTCTTTTTTCTGCTCCATCATTATTCAATGCAGGATTCAATTCATGTCCAAAAAACTGCGCATACTCTTGATATACTGCGTCTTTGTTTACAACAGACTTAAACTTTCTGCCCATCAGAAATTGAAAACCACTTTTCTTTCTTTTCTGTTCCAAAAAATCTTCTTCAAAAGAATGGATTGGATTTTCTTTTAAATAGTTTTTTATTTTTTTTACTTGCTCTAGAGTATCGTTCTCAAACAAATGTCTATTGGTAAATAAATTAAGCTGACTCTGATTGATACCAAAATCTTCGAAGCTGATTTTTAATTTGCTCGTATCCATGGCCATTGATATGGCTTCGTACAAAGGATATAAATGATTGGAGGCAACTAAATTAATTGAAGACGGATCCGAAGATAATAATGCAGATCTGATTGCAATGATAAAATCACCATAAGCTCTTAGTAAAAATAGACGACGCATATTTTACTTATTGAGGCTTTTCGGTATATAAATAAACAGCGAATAAGCTACCGAGAAGTATACCTGCAGCAAAACCACCCAATAGATAAATATACCAAGGCTTAGTTTGGTTTACCAATGGGTACTTAGGCATATCCAATAATTGAATCACTGGCGTTTGGTTGATTTGAGAAAGTTTTAATCCTTCTAAATTTTTTAGCACTTCGCCATATAATGTAAAGACTACTGACTTATCTTTTTGTGTCAAATCCTCATTCACCACAGTTGTTTTTAGGCCAGAATTGGCATTTAACAAAGCAACTGCTTCATAGGACTTGCTATACAATTTTGTATGTAATGAATCTGCTTTTTGTTGTAAACGCGCAATATTATTATTCATATTGCTTGTTTTAATTTCTACATATAAATTACCTGTCTCCTTTAATAATCTTTCTGTAAATAATTTTGAAAAGATTTGATCTGTAGAAACAACTTGGATATTAATAATAGAACCTTTTTTATTTTGCCTTTTTACAACTAAATTATTTTTTACCACCTGCTCAAAAACTACATAAACAAGACTATCCTGTTGTAGTCTGTCTTTTTCAGATTTGGGTGCTTGACCAAATTTGAAATTCGCTAAGTCCGGATTTTTAGACCACTTTTTCTTTAAGCCATTTGAAGCCGCATATAAATCTGCAAGGGTCTGGGAAGCATTGTTAGTTGAATCTACCTTACTCAATAGTACTTTCTCAACGATGAGTCGGGATTGCATAATATCTAAAATATTATCTCCCTCAAACAAGCCTGCATTGCCGCCTGTTAATCCGCCTAAATCAAATCCAACCTGCGAAGCCAATGCACCAAGTCCGGACTTTGAGCCCGACTTTTCCTCCACTATAAAAGTGGCGTCTGCTTGGTATTTATCTGCCTGGAAAAACCAATAGCCAACAGCCAAAATACTTGTAAGCAAGGATATTTTGAACAATAGGACATATTGCGAAAAGATATATCTGATCGTTTTTTGAACCTGTGCTATTAAATCTGAAAGTATAATTTTGTCGGACATAAATGTATTTGCAACACTATTGTTTATCAGCTGTTTGTAAAATTAAAGCTTTTAAGTCTAAGAAATAAACAAAATGAGTGTTTTGTGGTGTGGCGCTCAGGCCTTCGGACCGCGCCACACCACAACAATCCGCCTATTTACTCAATCTATAAATCGTCAAAGCGGCTCTTTTAATCAAAAAAGGCAGTTGATTCAGGTGAATGGTCTCACCCGGCGCATGCGCGCCGCGTCCCGAAGCCCCCAATCCATCAATACAATCTACATAAGCAGCCACATAGGAAATATCCCCTGCACCCCTTGAACCTGGGTCGCCAGCTACCGTTGGACCAGCGCCCATATCCATTGATATTGAATTGATTACGCTTAAAACTTGGTTATTTCCTTCCGTAGGTGCCATGCTTGGGATACCATCTACAAAGCTGATTTTGGCACTAGTTTGGGGTAAATTTTGAGCTACAATCTCCTTCATTTTGATTCTGGCGCGGTCTTTTTGATCCTCGGTAAGGAATCTTAGGTCTCCAGTGACAGTCACAGCAGGGGAGATGATATTGGTTTTGGCAATGGCCGCGCCTTTGGACGTTGCCTCATTGTATTCTATATCCGATCCACCAATAATAATACCTGGGTTAAAAGTCAAGTATTTCTCCGTACTCAAAGTCTCTCTAAACTGATTGATGATTCTTGCCGCTTCATAGATGGCGCCATAACCTGCACTTGGTGTAAATACACCCGAGCTATGTCCAGTTTTTCCTGTCACGTCTAATCTCCATCCACTTGCACCCCTTCTTCCAGTAGCGACTGAGTTTAATCCATTCGCTCCTTCAAAAGCCAATGCGATATCTGCTTGTTTAGCTCTATTGATAAAATCACCTCTTGTCACTTCTCTTGGATAACCTGCATGTTCCTCGTCTCCTGTAAAATAAGCAGTGATGTTGGTGTTCTTTAATAAACCCGCTTGCTCTAGTGCTTGCAATGCCATAAGTACCACTACATCTCCACCCTTCATATCATTCACACCCTGACCAGTTGCAGTGGAATCATTCAACATGGTAAATGGATTAGCCGGCATGTCTGGTTCAAAGACCGTGTCTAGATGACCTATTAGGAAAAGACGTTTACCCGATTTTGTTTTGGTAGATGACTTAGTGGCGGCGGCGCTAGGGCGACGACTCGCCACCAAATGCCCAGCACGTTTAATAGAGTCAGGCATTGCAACCCACTCCGTTGTAAATCCTGCTTTCTCAAATTCTTTCGCAAAAAGTGCACCCACTTTTTTCACGCCCTCTATATTCAAAGTACCACTATTGATATTCACCGACTCTTTTAACAACTCTATCGCCTGCGGCATATGCGCATCAATCCATGCAATCACTTGTTGCTCTTCCTTCGATAAACCTTTAGATGCAGGAGTTTGTGCCATTGTAGCTGAAATGACAAAACAGGCAACTAGCGTTGCGATAGTAGATTTTAAATGATACTGTGTAAACATAGATTTAGAATATTTTCTTACTTAAATATACTTTTTTATAGCGTACTAATACGTTGAAATCAAATAATTCTTTTCGCTTCTTTTATCAAACAATATTAAAAACCTTTCAGCTACAGAAAAGAATTAAAAATTGAAACGAATTAAAATCATAAATTAGTGTAATGAAAACAATTCAACTAGATCTTCCAGATAGTATAGACTATGACAATAATGATTTAAAAACATTTATTGCTGCTAAACTATTTGAAGCTGGCAAATTAACCATGAGCCAAGCTGCTGAATTGTCGGGCCTTACAATTACTGAATTTATGGATCGCTTAGGAGATTTTAACGTTTCGGTTTTTAATTACCCTGCATCTGATTTAGAATCAGATGTAAGTAATGCAAGACAAAGTATACGTTGATACAAGTTCACTAATCTTACTTAATAAAAATAAAGGCCCAACTTCTGCTGGGCCTTTAAAATTTCGAATAAACTTTGAATCTGTATTAATTCCCAAATGGTATATTCACTTTAAAGCTAAAATTGCGTCCCATATTGAATACACCCATACGACCAGTCGCTTCATTCACTGGACCATACTTTAAACGATTCAAATGATGTTGGTAGGCTACATCTGTAATGTTTTGTCCTATCAATGAAATGCTAAACAATGTTTTATTGCGATGTTGGATCTGTGTGCTATAACCCACATTCAACAAAGTATAAGCAGGCGTTTGAGTTTCTGTATTGTAACCTGTAAATGGATGATTTTGTGCAAACACATTATCTAATTGTACATTGATAAAACTGTTCTTAATTACTTTTGATTTTTTAAACAATTCGATTCTTATTTCAGATAACCATCTTGCACTTGGAATACCTGGTAAATTTTTAGAACCGTCTAAAGCATCTTTAAATTGTCCACGGATCAAGCTCACACTATTTTCAACATGCAACCAATCTAATGGGTGTGGATGAAAATCTACATTGAATTCTGCACCATATAAATGCGCATCTTTTTGTCTAAATGCAAATGCATACAGTTCCTCTCCAGCTGGATCATGTGCATAATCCATGATGATTGAATCGCCTCCAGCAACTGCATTTAACTTTTGGTAAAAGATATAGTCCTTCACTGTATTATAAAACACATTACCTGCAATACTCATATGCTCATTGCTCCATTCTACAGCCGCATCAAATTGTAAACTCTTTTCAGACTTTAATAATTCATTGCCATATTCAAATCTGTTGGTGCCTTCGTGTGCACCATAAGAAGCCAGCTCTGCCATATTAGGTGCGCGGAATCCTCTGGCGATATTGAACTTCAATGTCAATTGCTCATTCACATCATGCGCTACACCAATTGCACCAGAAAAATTATTGAACTGTTTATTGCTTTCAACTGGATTGTATAAAGCTATACATCCCATACCTGGAGGGCATACAAACTGTGCAGGGTTAATATAGTTCATGTACTTTTGATCGTAACGTAAACCTCCACTCCAACTTGTTTTATCTGTTCTCTTTTGAGTATAATAAAACGCACCTATGTCAAAGCTAGTATAGTCAGGCACCAATGCTTCTTCACCTCTGTTAGTATTTGTTTGACGCATACCATTTACACCAAAAGTATTTTTCCAATTATTCTTTTCTGCTTGTAAATATTGTATAGCGTAGTTGAATGTTTTTAAATCAAAGAATAATTCTTTTTCATCTAAGTCCAATACGTTACCGAATTCCATTCTTTGGTTTTGCTGTAAACCAAATGTGGCTTTCAATCTATCGTTACCAATTTTAATATTATTGTCCAATGTGTATTTGGTGTGTTTTATTTTTTGCATGGGCACATTAGGCGTAAATCTTTTTTCTTCATCGGCATCTACAATCACTTCTTCTGCTACGCCATTTACATTTTTCAACATTAAAAAACGTCCGTCTGCATCTCTGTCTCCTTCCACGACACCCAACTGCTGAGAAAAATTACTATAGGACAACTGAGAGTAACCCCAGCTTTTTTCAATACCAATATAACCACCACCATTATCTTCTAAGAACCTTGAATTAAATACATTACCATCGTATTTATTTTTATAATCTCCGGCATTCTTTGAACTCAGGTTGAATCCCCAGATAAATCCTTTTTTGTTTCCTGCAATATCAAAGTGATTACCCATCAAACGATTATTGGTTTGATAGTTTGAAAAAACATTTCCTTTAATCACACCTTCACTTACAGGTACATTAGAAATGATATTGATCACACCAGCTAAGGCATCTGATCCATAAATTAAAGAGGCTGGCACTTTCAATACTTCTGTTCTGCTCACATTGTATTCGTCTATTTCAATACCATGCTCGTCGCCCCACTGTTGCCCCTCTTGTCTGATACCATCGTTCATCACCACCACACGGTTATAACCCAAACCACGAATGATTGGTTTTGAAATTGCTGGACCTGTAGAGATTTGTGAAACCCCTGGCACTTTAGACAAAGCGTCGATTAAATTAGTAGATACCCCTCTAAACAATTCATCTTTTTTAATGATGGTTACTGGCGTTGGTGTGCGTCTTGTAGAAGTAGCTCTTAAAAAGCTTGTCACAATTACATTACCACCTTCTATAGCCGAACTATTTAAATAAAAATCTTTTGTAGTATTGCTCAGCACCTGCACATTGGCTACGTTATTCGCGTATCCAACAAAACCAATCTCCAACACATGGGCTCCAGCTTCTATATTGATTGAATAAACGCCTTCTTTATTTGTGATGGTTCCTTTTTTAATTTCAGGAAGATAAACACTTGCGCCAGGCAACACTTTGCCCGTAGCTTTATCAAACACTTTTCCAGTTAATGTAAATTGTTGTGCATATGCAGCACTAGAGAAACAAACGGCTACACCCAATAGGAGTAGTCCATATAAATATTTTTTCATGAGCACTTTTTATTTGTAAATAAACATATAAAGTAATGTTTGAAATTACTTTACAACCATATCGAATCTTATTGATAGCAATTGCTTGACTTTAATTAAGTCAATTGTTTTTTAACAAATAAAAGCAGGGGGGCCTCTCGATCCAGCAACAATTGATTGTTGTTTAATTGCGGCGGTAACAAAAGCTTGATTTTTTGCTTTTGCAATAATCGGCGCAGCAACTGAAATGCTAAAATCATAGTCCACAAAAGGTGTAGTGGCTACTTGAAAATCGAAAGTACAATGTAGTTCTGTTTTTTCAATTTGCTCAATTGGCAAATCTTTATGCACAGAACAGCTTGTAGGATCAACGTGCTTTGCAACTAAATCGTGGATAGATTTTTGTGGCGTAATGCTAAACGCAAAAACCACTAGCATCGCTAGCGCAAGAAATTGCTTAAAGATTTTATGTTGTAGCATAGTTCAAAGTTAAACCAAATTTTTATTTAAGTTAAAATTCTGTTTAACCAAACCAATTTCAATTAGGCCAATTCCTATTACATTTTATTAGTTCAAACTTTAATAAATCGCCTTACCAATTGGATGGTTAGCTTTATACTGTAGTCCGATCAACCTAGCCATGGTGGCAGCCAATTGCTTTTGATACAATTGTTGTGTCCCTGTTTGCTCGCCCATATTTGGCATTTTTCCATAGATAGGATACATCGCCTCTGCGACACTTGACAGGTTTGATTCATTGTCTGGACCCATTAAACCAAACCAAATACTTGAAGCGCCTTGCACATCTGCACCATGATCGGTCCAAGCTTCGCCAAATCCACGACCATGATCGGTGGTGATTAGTAAGTAAGTATTGTCTTTATAACCTGGTGTGTTTTGCACCCAATTCCATATCCCCGCAACCCAAGTATCTACTTGATTGGCTGCATCTAAATAAGCCGAATAATTTCCTTCATGCGCCCACTCATCTGTCTCTCCATAACTTATATACATCACTTTTGGACGCTTGGTTTCCAAATAGTATTTTGCTTGAGTATGTGTAAACACATCTAAACATTCTGCTTCTTTAAATGGTTTGTAACTATCCTTAAGCATGTCTGCCAACATTTTTGTTTGAGGATCTTTTAGAATTGGCAATAAATTTTCAAAACCATTGATCACCGGAAACCCTGACGCAGATTCATTTAGAATACGATTGTAGGCATCCCATGCACCAAAAGCAATTACTTTATTTTGATACCCTTCTTGCTTATTGATAAATGACAATACATTTTCGTGTGGGTTAGGAGGATAATTATTTGAGTTGATTGCAGAGTCTGGATAGCCCGTAAATATTTCATTGTAACCAGGATAAGAAAACCAATGAGGATTGGCAACGTCGACTTTATTTTCTTTAAAACGATTGCCAAACAAGAGTCCTTTTTTGCCCATGACTTGCGTGATAAAGGGTAGAAGTTTCGATTGTCTATCCGTCACAGTGGCTGCACCATATTTATTATATAAGTAAGCGCTATCTCCATGATTGAATTTTTTACTATTGGCCAATGTAAAATCCATCCCATTAAATACCTCCTGCCATCTTAGACCGTCGGTAGTTATAATAATCAGGTTTGCAGGTTCATCCAGTTTTGAATCGGCTGATCTTTTACTGACTGTCAACTTGGTACTCGGTGCTGGTTGTGACTTTTGAGCTTTTACACTAAAATTTAGACCCACAACCAATATTACCAATATTGTAAAAAACGCCTGTTTTTGTCTCATTTTATTCAATTATGGGGTCAAATTAGTCATTTTTGGCCTGTTTTTGCCATTTTTTGAACTATTTCACAAAGTCCTTGTTAATCAATTAGGCAATCGAACTAAAACAGTTTTTGAAACAATCATAAGATAGCCTATCTTTGATGTTCAAACATTGATTTAGGCCTCAGGGATTGAGTTGAATGATTCCAAACAATGAGGTAATGAAAGATTGACTTAAAGTATTTCAAAATATAAATTAAAAAGACAGATTATGAGTTTATTAGATGCACTTAAATGGCGCTACGCGGTTAAGAGAATGAACGGTAACAAGATTCCAGAAGCTAAATTGAACACAATTTTGGAAGCAACTAAATTAGCACCTAGCTCTTTTGGATTGACGCCTTATAATATTATTGTGATTGAAGATGAGGAAACAAGAAAAAAATTACAACCTCATTTCTACAATCAACCTCAGGTGGTTGAATCTTCTGCTTTAGTAATTTTTGCTACTTGGAATAGCATTACTGAAAAAGAAGTGGCTGAGTACATGCAAGAAATTGCGGATGAAAGAGGTGTTCCAGTAGAAAACTTAAAAGATTTTGCTGGTTATATCAACGGTTCTATCAAGAACTTAACTGCAGAGCAATTGCAGATCTGGGCTGCTAAACAAACATATATCGCTTTAGGATTCACATTAGTAGCTGCAGCTTCTGAAGAAGTAGATGCAACGCCAATGGAAGGATTTATCCCTGATGCAGTAGATGAAGCACTAGGATTAAAAGAATTAGGATTGCACAGTGCTGTTGCAGTAACATTGGGTTACAGAGATGCAGCAAATGATTATTTATCTGGTGCTAAGAAAGTAAGAAGAGCAACTGAAAAGTTGATCATTAAAAAATAAATGACCTAGCTAAGGCTATTCATAAGAATTTCAAAATAGGTTTTTGAATTGAGTTTTAAGCAAGCAATCGGATGAAACAAAACGGCTCCTAATATAGGGGCCGTTTTTAATTGAGTCAAGTATTGTTTAATACTTTAACAATTGCAAGTAGTTACACTTACGAATTTAGTGCATGATAAGAAGGAAAATTTGATAGGAGGTAGAGCGTAATGTAGATTTTATCTTAATTTAGGTAAAATCATTTTTAAGTAAATTCCTTAAAACCCGAATATGAAAAAAATCATAGGATCTATCCTTGGCTTTTTTGTTCTAGCATTGTTAAGCTTGCAATCTATTGCGCAAGAAGCATCTGCTTATCAAACACCGCCAAAAGAAATTGCTGATTTATTATTAGCAGCACCTACTCCATCAATTAGTGTTGATGGTAAAGCAAAACACATGTTGGTAATGGAGCGTCCATCTTATCCTTTGGTAGAAGAACTTGGACAAGCAGAATTTAAAATTGCCGGTCTACGTCTTAACCCAAACAACTTTTCACCTACCCGTCAGAACTATATAAAGGGTATGACGATTAAGGATATCGCTAGTAACAAAACTTTAGCGATTAAGGGGATGCCTGCAACAGTTGCTGCATTAAGTCCAACATGGAATCCATCAGAAAATAAAATTGCATTTTACAATGTGTCTGCAAATGCAGTGGATGTATATGTAATTGACTTAACAACTTTGACTTGTCAAAAAATAAACAAAACTGCTGCTAATTTAATTTTAGGCGCAAGCTTAGTTTGGTTAGATGACGCAACAGTGATGTATAAAGTAAATGTAAATGCTGCAAGTGCTTTAGCTAAAAGACCTATCACACCAAAAGGACCAACCATTCAAGAAAACCTAGGTAAAGCTGCACCAAGTGTAACTTACCAAGATTTAATTAAGTCGCCTTATGATGAATATGTTTTTGAATTCTTAGCGAAGAGTCAATTAGTTAAAAATAAAAATGGGGTAGAAACTAAAATTGGTGCACCTGCATTGACAAATAGTTTCAGCATCTCTCCAGATAAAAATTACATCCTTACACGTTCTTTAAATAAGCCTTTCTCTTATTTAGTGACTGCATATGGTTTTGCATCTTCTATGCAAGTGCTTGATAAAAATGGTGCACTTGTAAAAACGATTGCGCAGTTGCCTTCTACAGAAGGAACGGCGAGTGGTTACGATAACGTACAAAATGCACCTAGAGGTTTTGAATGGAAGGATGACGAAGCGGCTACCATTGTGTATGCAATGCCTTTAGATAGTGGCTTAATTAAAAAAGCAGTTCCTTTCCACGATGCAGTAATGGCAATAGCAGCGCCATTTAATGATGCTCCTAAAGAATTGTTTAAAACTGCTGCGCGTTTTTCTAATATTAGCTGGGGAGACGAAACACTTGCTTTAGTAACAGAAGTTTTAAGAACAAAACAACGTTATAAAGTGAGTGTGTACAACCAAAAAGCAAATACATTAACTACTTTATACGAAAGAAGCTTAACTGACGCTTATAGTAATCTTGGTAATCCTGTAACACATAAAAATAAGTATGGTAAAGATGTTATTGCAACTGTAAACAATGGTCGTTCAGTATTAATGAACAACACTACTGGGGCATCTGACAAAGGGGATCTTCCTTATTTATCTATCTACAACCTTGATACAAAAACAAATGAAATTATCTGGCGTAGTAAAGAAGATTGTTTTGAATATGTAGCGGATGTATTAGATGCATCTAGTTTACAAATTATCACTCGCAGAGAAACAGAGAAAGAAGTGCCAAACTATTTCTTGAAATCTTTAAAAGCAAACACTTCTGTTGCCATCACCAATTTCAGCAATCCATACGCAAGCATGGAAGGTGTAACGAAAGAAAAAATTAAATACAAAAGAGCAGATGGTGTTGACTTAACGGGTGACCTATATTTACCTAAAGGCTATAACAAAGAAAAAGATGGTCCTTTACCTACTTTACTTTGGGCTTATCCTAGAGAATTTACAAGTGCTGCTGATGCAAGTCAGATTAGAGGTAACCAACATAAATTTACATTATTAAGCTGGGGCTCTCCAGTGTTTTATGTAACACAAGGTTATGCCATCTTGGATAATGCGGAGATGCCAATTGTAGCAACTTCTCCAGACAAAAAGCCAAACGATGATTTTGTGAATCAATTGATTTTGAATTCAACAGCTGCGATCGATAAATTAGTAAGCATGGGTGTAAGTGATCGTAACAAATTTGCGATCGGCGGACATAGCTACGGTGCATTCATGACTGCAAATGTTTTAGCACATAGTAATTTATTCAAAGCAGGTATCGCTCGCAGTGGTGCTTACAACAGAACATTGACTCCTTTTGGTTTCCAAAACGAAGACAGAACTTTCTGGCAAGCACCTCAATTGTATTTAGACATGAGTCCTTTTGCACATGCAAATAAAATAAAAACACCAATTTTATTAACCCACGGTGAAATGGATGACAATACTGGCACCTTCCCAATTAATAGTGAGCGTTTATATGCTGCTATCAAAGGACACGGTGGCACAGTGCGTTTTGTATACTTACCTTATGAAGCGCATGGTTACAGAGGAAAAGAAAACGTATTGCACTTATTATACGAGCAAGGACGTTGGTTAGATAAATACTTAAAAGGGAAATAATTCAAGACCTTTACTAGTTAATTTAAAATTGACTAGAACTTATTTAAATACAAAAGCGGCTCCAAATAGGAGCCGCTTTTATTTATACTCTTTCAAGCATCCATTGCTTAAACGCAACGTAATCTGCATTCAGCAGAATAGATTGCTTTGGCTTATCTAATAAATATTGAACTGAAGCAGGTATTGCTAACTTTTGGCCGATCGCTTCCTCTACTACTTCAGGGAATTTCACAGGATGTGCTGTTTCTAAAATGACCGCATGCACAGGCACCGCTTCCTCGGTATGGTTATAATGGGTAATGGCATGTGTATGATCATGTATAAATTCTTCGGCTGCTAAAAATGCGACTGCACCATGTGGATCTAATGTGTAACCATAATCATTATAAACTCTTGTAATTGTTGCTTGTGTGGTAAGATCATCATAGCTATAACTACTTAAAGCATTTTTAAGTTGCTCGAAATTGTTTTGCATAATTTCCAAAATACGCACAAAATTACTTGGGTTGCCCACATCCATCGCATTTGAAATTGTTACGACAGATTTTTTTACTTCATATTTTTCGGTATCTAAATATCTAGTGACCACATTATTGGCATTACATGCTGCAACAAAATGTCCCAATGGCAAGCCACTCGCTTTCGCCATCATGCCTGCACAGATATTGCCGAAATTACCGCTTGGTACCACGATATGCATTGGCGTATTATTTCCATACTGCGTCACCCATTGTTGCCATGCAAAGAAATAATATAATTGTTGCGGCAACCATCTTGCGACGTTGATGGAGTTGGCGGAAGTTAATTTATACACTGCATTTAAATCTGCATCCATAAATGCTTCCTTCACAATTGCTTGACAATCATCAAAGCTTCCATCTACTTCTAAAGCTGTAATATTTTGACCACAAGTGGTTAACTGTAATTCCTGGATTGGGCTGACTTTCCCCTTGGGATATAAAATAATCACTTGCACTCCAGCCACACCTAAAAAACCATTGGCTACCGCACCACCTGTATCTCCTGAGGTAGCAACGAGTACAGTAGTGTCTTGAGTTGATTTTTCTTCCTTTGCAAAATAGCCCAAACACCTACTCATGAATCTTGCACCCACATCCTTAAATGCTAAAGTAGGACCATGAAATAATTCAAGGGAATGAATATTGGAACTTATAGGTACTAAAGGAAAATCAAAATCAATCGTCTCTTTACAAATTTGCTTCAAGCTTGTATCATCAATAGTTCCTGCCACATAAGGTTGCATGACTTCAAAAGCCAAGCTTGCCTTATCTAATGTTTTGAATCTTTCAATCTGTTCTTTTGTAAACTGTGGTATAGTCGTTGGAAAATACAATCCCTTGTCTGGTGCCTGTCCAGTAATGGCTGCTATTTTAAATGAGACATTCGGTGATTGTTTTCCTAAACTATAATATTCCATTTTCAGCTTTTTCCTTGTATAAACTAATTAAAACTTTTTTATTTTGGCAAAACAATTTGTATATGAATACAAATTACTTTTAACCCAATTCTATTTCTACGCCAGCACCATTGATCGAAGTCACATAAGTATGATGTGGCAATCCAATGCGCGTATATAATTTTTTCATCTCTTGCTCTACTGCCATTGCGGTTGTTTGCTCTTTACTTAGGAAAAAGATAGACGGCCCTGATCCTGATATACCTCCACCTAAAGCACCTGCGGCTTTACATGCTAATTTTAATTCATCGAAGCCTGGTATTAAGATCGACCTTACTGGTTCTATAATGACATCTTCCAAAGACCTTCCAATTAAATCATAATCTCCTTTCATTAAGCCTGCAACTAAACCTGCGATATTACCCCATTGCTTAATAGCATCTTTTAATTGCACATTCTGTTTTAAAATACTTCGAGCATCAGAAGTTTTTACTTCAATTTGCGGATGCACAATGGTCACATGTAAAGTAGGTGAGGGAAGTGCGATTACTTCCAATGGGAAAATACTTCTTACCAAAGTCACCCCACCGAAAATACAAGGTGCAATATTATCTGCATGTTTCACACCCGATGCAATTTTTTCACCATTCATTGCAAAACGCACTAAGTCATCCTTCGTAAATAAATTACCTAATAAATAATTGGCGCCTACCACAGCTCCAGCAGAACTTGCTGCACTGGATCCTACGCCAGAGCCTGGCTTGATTAACTTATTAATTTTTACTTCGAATGCTAATTGTCCAACTGGTATAGTTGCTTTTGCATTACCCAATTCTACTTGTTCCTCGTAGGCTTCAATCAAAGCAATCAATGCTGCACCCGCTACATTCTTTTCTGGATCGGTGGGTAAATTATAATTGTCTAGATTGATGATCTTAATCGCAGAAGCTAATATATTGGCAGAGGGCTCTTGGATACTTTCTTTAGATCGCGCGACTAATCGCATTTCCATCTCATCATATGGATTGTTCACGGCAAAGCCCAAAATATCAAAGCCACAAACCATATTTGCTACGGTTGCAGGTGCTTTAATTTTTATCCATTGATTTAATTCAACCATTATTTATGAATTACGTTTTTAAACTCTTGCCGCTCTAATGATATCTGCAAACACACCCGACGCTGTCACATCTGCTCCAGCACCGGCACCCTTAATCACCAATGGCAATTCAGGATAGCGCTCCGAATAGAACAAGACTAAATTGTCCTTACCATATAAATGATAAAAATCTGAGCTTGGTTGAATATGCTGTAAACCTACTTTTGCATGGCCCTTTCCATTTTCATCTGTTTCAAACTTTGCCACAAATTTTAACTTACATCCCTCTGCTGCTGCAGCTTCATATATTTTTTTGAAATGCGCTTCTTGCTTCTCCATCTCTGCGTAAAAATCCTCTACCGATCCATTAAAACAAGATGCTGGTAAGAAAGCTTCATTAGCAATATCTTCCATTTCTAACTTATGTCCTGCCTCACGCGCCAAGATCATTACTTTACGCATCACATCGGTGCCTCCTAAATCCAATCTAGGATCTGGTTCTGTATACCCTTCATCCTGTGCTTGCTTCACAACCTGCGCAAATGATTTTGAACCATCGTAATTGTTAAACACAAAATTTAAAGTACCCGACAAGACCGCTTCAATCTTATTAATTTTATCTCCACTTCGGATCAAATCATTTAAAGTGCCAATGATTGGTAAACTTGCACCCACATTGGTTTCAAATAAAAATGCAGCACTGTAGGTTCTTGCCAACGATTTTAATTTAGCATAATGCGCATAAGGAGACGAACATGCTATTTTATTACAAGCAACAACCGATACAGCCTTACTTAATAATTGTGCATAAGTATCTGCAACAGTTGCATGTGCTGTAACATCTACAAAAATAGAATTACGTAAATTATTTTCTTGTATTGCAGCTACATAGTCTGTAATAGTACCTGTAGGCGCTGCCGCTAATTGATCTCTCCAATTGCTTAAATCTATTCCATCCACATTGATCAATTGCTTTTTACTATTTGCGATGCCAACTATATTGATTTGTAATCTTAAGTTTGCTTGTAAATAAGGTACCTGCTTTTTAATTTGCTCAATTAATTTGCCCCCTACATTTCCTGCACCCGCAACATATACGTTTACTTGTTTATAGCTTGTCTCAAAAAATTCTTCGTGCAATACGTTGATTGCTTTTCTTACATCTTGTGATGCAATAACAGCTGTAATATTTTTTTCAGATGATCCTTGTGCAATCGCTCTTACATTGATACCATTACGTCCTAAGACACCGAACATTTTTCCACTCACACCAGGATGATTACGCATTTGCTCACCCACCAACGCAATGATTGATAAATCTTTTTCGATGATCAATGGCTCTACTACCTGTGTATTAATCTCATGTTCAAATTCTGCATCTACTGCAATCTTTGCTAAATGTGTATCATGCACATTCACGCCCACACAGATAGAATGCTCCGATGAACTTTGGGTAATTAAAATGACATTGATCTGTTTTTTAGCCAATGCATCAAATAATCTTTTAGAGAAGCCAGGTATACCCACCATACCTGCACCTTCTAGACTTAATAAACATAAGTCTTTGATACTTGAAATACCGCGAATAAAATTATCATCCTTTGGTGATTCATTTTCAATCAAAGTACCAGGATGCTCCGGCTCAAATGTATTTTTAATTCTAACTGGTATGTTTTGATACATTACCGGTTGTATCGTTGGAGGATAAATAATTTTTGCACCAAAATGCGATAACTCCATTGCCTCTTGGTAAGAGATTTTTGGAATCTCTTTTGCATTATGTACCATTCTTGGATCGGCGGTCATCATGCCGCTCACATCTGTCCATATTTCTAAAACCGCTGCTTTCAATGCCGCTGCATAAATTGCACCTGTATAATCTGATCCACCTCTTCCTAAAGTAGTTGTATTGCCCTCCGCATCTGATGCGATAAAACCCGGGGCCATATACAGTGCATGCTTATTAGATGGCGTTGCGAAATATGCTTGAATCGTTTTATTCGTTAAATCCTTATCTACAACAGCATTAAAATATTTGCTGTTGGTTTTAATCATTGCCCTTGAATCTAACCATACTTGGTCTATTCCCTCTGCTTCAAAAGCAGCAGCAATTATTTTGGAGGATAAAATTTCTCCATAGCTTATCAACCTATCCTGCATGCGCATTGTAAGTTCCCTAAGCATAAATAATCCGTCACAATTGGATTCAATTTCATTGATCAATTGTTTCACCATGCTCAATGTACCAGACTGTTGTTGTATGGGCAACAAAGCGCGTACCGCGTCTAAATGTTTTTGTTCTAAATTTTGAATAATGGTTTTATAAGCTTCATTTCCTTGTGATGCACTTTGCGCTAATAAAATCAATTGATCTGTAACGCCACTCATTGCAGATACAACTACAATGGCTTGCTTTGTTTTAACACGCTCTTTTACAATCGAAATTACTTTTGAGATTGCTTCTGGTGTACCAACGGAACTTCCTCCAAACTTTAAAACCTGCATAATTATTATTTTACCAATAGGGCTATATCAAATAGCCGTATATATTGTCGTCTTTATTGATTTCGTTATAATTGATTTGATACTTTTTCATATTATCAATCAACGCTGTATAATCGTTCTTAGATTTTAATTCCAAGCCTACTAATGCAGGACCCGATTCTTTATTGTGCTTTTGTATATATTCAAACCTTGTGATATCATCATTGTCTCCTAAAACCTTATTCACAAATTCTTTCAACGCACCTGGTCTTTGTGCAAATCGAATTAGGAAGTAATATTTCAAGCCTTCATAAATTAAAGAACGTTCTTTTATTTCTTGCATCCTGGCGATATCATTGTTTCCTCCACTCACAATGCATAAAATATTCTTTCCTTTAATTTGGTCTGCATAGTCATCTAATACAGCAACCGACATGGCGCCTGCGGGCTCCACCACGATTGCTTCTTCGTTGTACATATCCAATATCGTCGTGCATATTTTTCCTTCTGGAACCAAATGCATGTCATCTAAAACATTTTTACAAATATTGAAAGTGACATCGCCGACTCTTTTTACAGAAGCGCCATCTACAAACTTATCTATCTTCGCTAATTCAACAGGATGTCCTTCCTTCAATGCAGCCAACATACTTGGGGCACCTTCTGGTTCTAATCCAATAATTTTTGTGTGAGGAGATTTTAATTTAAAATAAGATCCAACACCTGCACTTAATCCGCCGCCACCAATTGGCAAGAATAAATAATCAATTGACTCATTTGTAAACTGGGGTAAGTCTTCTAAAATTTCAACACCCACTGTTGCTTGCCCTGAAATAATATCTGCATGATCAAATGGTGGTATAAAGGTCATACCATGTTCAATTGTATAGGCTTTTGCTGCCACCGCCGTGTCGTCAAATGTATCACCTACTAATTTGACTTCTACAAAATTCTCGCCAAACATTTTTGTTTGTGATACTTTTTGTTGGGGAGATGGGATAGGCATAAATACAACGCCTTTAACGCCTAACTTTTTACAACTATAAGAAAAACCTTGTGCATGGTTGCCTGCGCTCGCACACACAACACCCTTTGCTAATTGCTCCGCAGAAAGTTGACTCATCATGTTGTAAGCGCCTCTTAATTTATAAGAACGTACAATTTGCAAGTCTTCTCTTTTCAAATAAACCCTGCACTGATATTTTCGGGAAAGGTTTGCATTATACTGCAACGGGGTATGCGTTACCACCGGCTTTAGTCTTTGCATTGCTCCCTCGATATCGAGTGCAGGATTAATCACAAATTTCTCTTCGCTCATTACTTATACTTTCACAGTTTCTTTTATATGCTTTGGCAACAAGCGGTGTTTTAGTCACTTTTTGCCATAACCATTATTTCCCTGGCTGATTCTCTGGACGTAAACTTCTTACAGTTCTTCCAGCCTGCCACATTTCACTGTTATGTAATTCTGCTAATTCTACTTCTAGTTTCTCACGATAATCCGCCTTACTGTTTAAGTCGATTGAACGTGCAGATTCTTTTCCAGTAGCTACGCTATCATACAAATCAGAGAATACTGGTAAAGTTGCGTCACGGAATTTTTTCCACCAATCCAAAGCACCTCTTTGTGCAGTTGTTGAACAGTTGGCATACATCCAGTCCATTCCATTTTCTGCTACTAGTGGCATTAAAGATTGCGTTAACTCTTCGACTGTTTCATTAAACGATTCAGAAGGGCTATGTCCGTTCTTACGCAATACCTCGTATTGTGCTGCAAATATACCTTGAATTGCGCCCATTAATGTACCTCTCTCGCCAGTTAAATCTGAATAAACCTCTTTTTTAAAGTTGGTTTCGAACAAATAACCTGATCCTACTGCGATACCTAGGGAAATTACCCTGTCATGCGCCTTGCCAGTAGCATCTTGGAAGATTGCATAGCTTGAATTCAGGCCACGTCCTTGTAAGAACATTCTTCTTAATGAAGTACCTGACCCTTTTGGTGCCACTAAAATAACATCCACATCTGCTGGAGGTACAATACCTGTTTGCTCATTGAAAGTGATACCGAATCCATGAGAGAAATACAATGCCTTACCTGGTGTTAAATGTTTTTTTACAGTTGGCCACATTGCGATTTGCGCAGCGTCGCTTAATAAATAACAAATAATGGTTCCTTTCTCTAATGCTTCTTCTATTTCAAATAAAGTTTGGCCTGGAACAAATCCATCAGCTACTGCCTTATCCCATGATTTTGAATTTTTTCTTTGACCTACAATAACGTTAATGCCATTTTCTTTTTGGTTCAATGCCTGACCTGGTCCTTGAACGCCATATCCAATAACAGCGACTACTTCGTTTTTTAATACTTCTTGTGCTTTTGCTAATGGGAACTCTTCTCTAGTTACCACATTTTCTTCGGTACCTCCGAAATTTAATTTTGCCATGATTTGTTTAGTTTATGAATTGAAATATTTATTTGATGATTTGATTACATAGTGAATACAGCTTCTCTTTTTCCTAAGTATTCATTTTCGATTAGTTCGTCTCCTGGTTCTCTTTTTTCAAAGTCTTTTAATTTTTCGTGGAAGCCTGCGCTCTCTTTAATAATTGCTACGCGCGCGCTTCTTACAAATTCCACCAAACCAAATGGTGCCAAGGCTTCCATTAGTTTATTAGTTTCTTCTCTATGACCCGTTGTTTCAAATACGATAAAATCTTTTCGGATAGCAACTGCTCTTGCACCAAACTCTCTTAATAATCTTTCTACTTTTACTTTCTCTGTAATTTCATCTGACAATACTTTATACAAAGCCAACTCCTGCCATACAATTTGATCGTTGGTATTATAATAAGCTTTTAAAACTTCTACTTGTTTTTCGATTTGTCTTACTACCTTAATTACAGTGTCTTTTGTTTCTTCTACAACAATCGTAAAACGGTGGATGCCCGGCACTTCTGATGGAGAAGTGTTCAAGCTTTCAACATTTATTTTTCTTCTCGAAAAAATAATGGCAATACGATTTAACAAACCAACTTGGTTTTCGGTATACACCGTGATCGTGAATTCTTGTTTTTCGTTTTCCATAATTTTTTACTTTTTAGGTATTTGACCTCATTTCATTCGGTCGAATCAGACTCAAGTTTACTTGAGTCTGATTTCACTTACTGAGCATCCTTGAGGCACCATTGGGAATACATTATTTTCTTTTCCAACCATCACCTCTAATACATAAGAGCCTTTATGTGCCAACATCTTCGCGACAGCATCTGCTAGCTCTTCACGCTTACTTACTTTAGCAGCTGCAATTCTATAGGAGTTTGCAAGCATGACATAGTCTGGACTTTCAATGTCCACAAAACTGTATCGCTTCTCCATGAACAACTGTTGCCATTGACGCACCATGCCCAAGAATTCATTATTAAGAATCATCACTTTAACATCTACGTCAGTTTGCATGATGGTTCCAAATTCTTGTAAGGTCATTTGAATACCGCCATCTCCAATCACTGCAATCACAGTTCTGTCTGGTGCACCAAATTTTGCACCTATCGCAGCTGGCAAACCAAAGCCCATAGTACCCAATCCGCCTGAAGTAATATTGCTTCTTGTTTGATTAAATTTGGCATACCTACAAGTGACCATCTGATGTTGTCCTACATCGGTTACCATCACTGCATCTCCTTTTGTAAGTTCATTCACAGTGCGGATCACTTCGGCCATGCTCAATTGTTCGGAACTTGGATTCATTTCCTCATGAATACATTGTTCATATTCTTCCTTTGCATAACCTGCAAAAACATTCAACCACTCGGTTCTATCTTTTTGTTCTATACCCATGGTTAACAAGGGTAGGGTTTCTTTACAATCTCCCCACACACCTACATGTGTTAATACATTTTTATCGATTTCTGATGGATCAATATCCAAATGGATAATTTTTGCTTGCTTCGCGTATTTATCTAGTCTTCCGGTAACGCGATCATCAAAGCGCATACCCACTGCCACCAATACATCACACTCATTCGTTAATACATTCGGTCCATAGTTGCCATGCATTCCAAGCATACCCACATTCTGCGGATGATCTGTTGGCAATGCACTCAATCCTAATATAGTCCATGCCGCAGGCATACCAGACTTCTCTATAAATTTTTGAAATTCTTTTTCTGCTTTTCCTAAAATCACACCTTGCCCAAAAATAACCAACGGTTTTTTTGCTTCATTAATAAGCTTTACTGCTTCATCAATATATTGTTTTCTGATAATTGGTTTTGGTCTATAAGATCTTACATGATTGCACACAGTGTAGCCTTCATAATCAAAGGATTGAAATTGTGCATTCTTGGAGATGTCCACCAACACAGGCCCTGGTCTTCCGCTTCTTGCTAGATAAAATGCTTTTGCTAACACTGTTGGAATCTCAGTTGCATCTGTGATTTGATAATTCCACTTTGTCACCGGCATGGTGATATTGATAATATCCGTTTCTTGAAAAGCATCTGTTCCTAATAAATGCGCAAATACCTGTCCTGTGATACAAACCAATGGCGTGCTATCTATCATTGCATCTGCCAAACCTGTAACTAAATTTGTTGCACCCGGCCCACTCGTTGCAAAAACTACTCCAACCTTACCCGATGTTCGCGCATAGCCTTGCCCAGCATGAATACCACCTTGCTCATGTCGTACTAAAATATGCTGTAACTTTTCTTTATAATCATACAAGGCATCATAGATTGGCATGATTGCTCCACCTGGATAACCAAAAATAGTATCCACGCCCTCAGCAATACATGCTTCCAATACTGCTTGTGATCCTGTAAGTTGTTTTGTTTCCATAAAACCCTTTTTTAAATTTCATTTTATCTAAACGCGCGCGTTTAGATTTCATCCGTTACGCATCCTTCACTTGCATCCTTCACCGATCTTGCGTATTTAAATAAAACACCTTGTGTTGCTTTGATTGCTGGTTGTTGATAAGCTGCTCTTCGTTTTGCGATGATTGCCTCATCTACTTTTAAAGTCATTGTACGTTTTGGTACATTTAATTCAATGATATCATTGTCTTCTACCAATCCGATCAATCCTCCTTTATAAGCTTCCGGTGTGATATGTCCTACCACAAAACCATGCGTGCCACCACTGAATCTTCCGTCTGTAATTAAAGCAACAGATTTTCCTAAACCTGCTCCAATAATTGCAGAAGTAGGTTTCAACATCTCTGGCATACCCGGCGCACCAACTGGTCCCACATTTTTAATTACAACCACATCGCCTTCTTTTATTTTACCTGAGTTAATGCCTTCGATCAATGCATGCTCTCCATCAAATACACGTGCAGGGCCTTCAAACATATCACCTTCTTTTCCTGAAATTTTTGCCACACTTCCGCCTGTTGCTAAGTTGCCATACATGATTTGTAAATGGCCTGTTGATTTGATAGGATTTTCTTTTGGAAGAATAATTTTTTGCTGATCAAAATCCAAGTCCGGCGCAGCGGCTAAATTTTCGGCGATTGTTTTTCCTGTAACCGTCATACAATCTCCATGTAACCATCCCTGCGCCAACATATACTTCATCACTGCTGGTACACCACCATATTGATGTAAGTCCTGCATTAAATATTTTCCAGATGGTTTAAAATCTGCAAGAACAGGAATCTTATCACTGATCATTTGAAAATCATCCTGCGTAAATACCACGCCAACACTTTTTGCCATTGCAATCATATGCAATACTGCATTGGTGCTTCCTCCTAATACCATGATCACTGCTACCGCATTTTCAAATGCTTTACGTGTCATGATATCTCTTGGCTTAATATCCTTTTCTAATAATAATCTTATTGCTTTTCCTGCATCCTTACATTCTTGTTGTTTCTCTTCGCTCAATGCAGGATTAGAAGATGAGTAGGGCAAACTCATACCCAATGCTTCAATCGCCGATGCCATGGTGTTTGCTGTATACATGCCACCACAAGCACCCGCACCTGGACAAGCATGTTTCACGATGCCTTTGAAATCGGCTTCTTCTAATTGTCCTGCCATTTTTTGTCCTAATGCTTCAAATGCAGAAACAATATTTAAATCTTGTCCTTTATAATGTCCTGGCGCAATCGTTCCTCCATAAATCATAATAGAGGGACGATTCAATCTACCCATTGCGATTACTGAACCCGGCATATTTTTATCACATCCAGGCACTGCAATTAATCCATCATAATATTGTGCTCCACAAACTGTTTCAATACTATCTGCAATCACATCTCTACTCACTAAAGAATAACGCATACCTGGCGTACCATTACTCATACCATCACTTACACCAATTGTATGAAAGGTCAAGCCCACTAAATCATTTGCCCAAACACTTTTTTTAATATCAGCAGCCAAATCATTCAAATGCATATTACAAGTATTGCCATCATAGCCCATACTTACGATACCCACTTGCGCTTTATGTAAATCCTCATCTGTTAATCCAATACCATAGAACATGGCTTGCGCAGCAGGCTGCGTAGGATCTAGTGTGATGGTTTTTGAATATTTATTTAATTCCATAATATATCTATTTGTAAAAAGCGATTATAAAAATAACCTAGTTTATTTGCACTACCTTATAACAAGTGTTTGTTATGACAACTTATTTTTAAATAATGGTTGATTTATGTAAACGCTCATGTATTGGATGCTTCTCGCCCTTTGCATGTCGCTCTATAAATTCAGCAATAATATCGCCAAGAGAAGTAGTTGTGTAACTATTACTTGCATCAATGTCTTTTGTTACAAATCCATTATTCAAACACCAGTCTACTGCTGTTCTTACACTGTTTGCCTCTTCGTTCATTCCAAAATGATCTAGCATCATTGCTGCCGATAATATAGAACCCATTGGATTTGCAATGTCTTTTCCTTTTGCTTGCGGATAAGATCCATGGATTGGTTCAAACAATGCTACTGAATTTCCAACAGAAGCAGAAGGCAATAAACCTAATGAACCTGCTAAGACAGATGCTTCATCACTTATAATATCTCCGAATAAATTTTCAGTTAAGACCACATCGAATTGTGCTGGATTTAAAATAATCTGCATCGCAGCATTGTCTACAAATAAATAATCCACTTTTACATCAGCGTATTCAGTTGCAATTGCTTGCACTACTTTACGCCATAATCTTGAGGTCTCTAATACATTTGCTTTATCTACTAATGTTAAATGCTTATTTCTTTTTTGTGCATACTGAAATGCTAAATGTGCTACACGTTCAATCTCCATCACACTATAAGAACAATCGTCTCTTGCAATAGTGCCATCTTCACTCAATGATTTTGCACCAAAATAAATACCACCTGTCAATTCTCTAAAAATAACAAAGTCCACATTTTCTAATTGCTTTGCTTTTAATGGAGACAAGTGTTGTAAAGAGGAATAGGTTTTTACTGGACGAATATTCGCGAACAATTGTAATTCCTTACGCAGCTTTAACAAGCCTTGCTCTGGTCTTACTTTTGCAGTTGGATCGTTGTCATATTTTGGATCTCCAATGGCACCAAATAAAATACCATCACTATTTTTACAAATAGCAATTGTTTCGTCTGGCAAAGGGTTGCCTGTTTCGTCAATGGCTACCGCACCCATTAGTGCGTACTCATAACTAAAGCTATGACCGTATTGCTTGGCAATCATTTTTAACACTTTGATAGACTGTTGTGTTACTTCTGGACCAATGCCATCTCCTAATATCACTGCGATTTTCTTTTCCATAAATTTTATATTCGTTATGAACGCTTTTATTTTTTTAACTATTTGAATTTATACTTTTCAATTAGTTGTTATTTTTTGCTTCAAATGCTGCAATCTCTTCTCTCATACTTAATAAATAATCAATATCATCGTACCCATTTAGCAAACATGTTTTTTTGTACGCATTTATTTCAAATGTTTCAGTTGCTCCAGTTGAATCAATCTTGATTGTTTGTGCAGCTAAATCAATAGACAATGTAGCGTCTGGACCCTCCGCAAAAATTTGTTGTAAGAATGCATCTGTTACCGTTACAGGTAATACGCCATTGTTTAAAGCATTGTTCTTAAAGATGTCTGCAAAAAAACTAGACACCACTACTTTAAAGCCATAATCCAATATAGACCATGCTGCATGTTCTCTTGAAGACCCACATCCAAAATTCTTTGCAGCTACTAATATCTCGCCGCTATATTGTTTTTGATTCAAAACAAAATCTGCTTTTGGTTTTGTTTCATCATCATTTTCATATCTCCAGTCTCTGAATAAGTTTTTACCAAATCCTTCCTTAGTCGTTGCCTTTAAAAAACGCGCAGGAATAATCTGATCGGTATCCACATTCTCTATTCTTAATGGAATAAACTTGCTTGTTATTTTTTGTAATGATTGCATATGTGAATGATTAAGTAGTTAGTTGCTTAACTGCTTTAATTAATTTAATAAGGTTCTAATGTCTGTGATTTTACCAGTTAACAATGCAGCTGCTGCGGTAAGTGGACTCACTAACATGGTTCTAGCTCCAGCACCTTGACGCCCTTCAAAGTTTCTGTTACTTGTACTTACACAGTATTCACCTGCTGGTATTTTATCTTCATTCATACCCAAACAAGCACTACAGCCTGCTTGTCTGATCTCAATACCTGCTGCTTCAAATATTTTATCTAGCCCTTCTTTCTTTATTTGTTTTGCCACTTCCTGTGAACCTGGCACAATCAATGTTTTTACAGAGGGATCTTTTTGCTTGCCTTTTATGATACTTGCGACCAATCTAAAATCTTCGATTCTTGAATTAGTACATGATCCAATAAACACATTCTGTATTGGCATGCCAATTAATTGTTGGCCTGCTGTTAATCCCATGTATTTTAAAGCCTTCTCATAGTTTTGCTTTTCTGTTGCATCTGTAAAACTTTCACTTGTTGGAAGTGTGCCTGTTACAGATAAGCCCATACCCGGATTTGTTCCATATGTAATCATTGGTTCAATGTCCGCTGCGTCAATATTGATTTCCATATCAAATTTTGCATCCGCATCACTGTACAATGTTTTCCATTCTGCTAATTTTGCATCCCAAGCTTCGCCCTTTGGTGCAAACATTCTTCCTTGGATATAATCAAATGTGGTTTGATCTGGTGCAATCAATCCACCACGCGCGCCCATCTCGATACTCATATTGCATATAGTCATTCTCGCCTCCATGCTCAATGCACGAATCGCAGAGCCTGCATATTCTACAAAATAGCCTGTTGCACCACTTGCAGAAATTTTTGCAATGATGTATAAAATAATATCTTTTGAAACCACACCCTTATTCAACACACCATCAATATTAATACGCATTGCTTTTGGCTTAGTTTGCATAATACATTGTGATGCAAAAACCATTTCTACTTCGCTCGTTCCAATTCCAAAGGCCACCGATCCAAATGCGCCATGTGTAGATGTATGACTATCTCCACATACAATCGTCATACCTGGTTGGGTGATACCTAACTCAGGCCCAATCACATGCACAATACCTTGGTGCTCATGACCTAATCCGTATAATGTTACACCATGCTTTTTACAATTATCGATTAAAGTATCTACCTGAAATCTTGATAACTGATCTGCAATTGGCAAGTGCTGATTAATGGTGGGTACATTATGATCTGCCGTTGCGACAATCTGATTTGGTCTAAATAATTTTGCACCTCTTTTTTCAATACCACTAAACGCTTGGGGGCTCGTTACCTCATGAATAAAGTGCTTATCGATATACAATACCGATGGACCATCTTCAATTTGCTTGACCACATGCTTGTCCCAAATTTTTCCGAATAATGTATTTCCCATAGTTCGATTTTTATTTGATCTCTTTGAATTGTCTAATTATTTATTGTAGGCTGCTGCCATTTCTTGTAAATCTGATTCTAATACTTCTTTCTTTTTATCTGCCACTTCCACAAACATCGCATACAACACATCGATATCGTTTCTTGTATATTCAAATCCTAGTTTGTGCAAACGGTGTGCTAGCGCAGATCTTCCGCTTCTTGCAGTCAATACAATCTTACTATCTTCGGCACCTACTTCTGCAGGATTAATGATTTCATAAGTTTGTGCTTCTTTCAAAAATCCATCTTGGTGGATACCTGATGAATGTGAAAATGCATTCGCACCCACAATCGCTTTATTCGGTTGTACTGCCATACGCATCACATCGGAAACTTCACGACTGATTGGATTTAATAATTTTGAATTGATATTGGTGTAGTATCCTAAATCCTTGTGTTGATTTAAAATCATCACTACTTCTTCTAATGCAGTATTACCTGCACGCTCTCCTAAACCATTGATGGTACATTCAATTTGCCTTGCACCACCTAATACACCAGCGATAGAGTTGGCAGTTGCCAATCCTAAATCATTATGGCAATGACAAGACAAAACTGCTTTGTCTATGTTTGGAACATTGTTCCATAAATAGGCCATCTTCTCTTGGTATTGATGTGGTAAACAATAACCTGTTGTATCTGGAATATTCAAAGTGGTTGCACCTGCTTTCACAACCGCTTCAATCACTCTCGCCAAATATTCATTGTCCGTTCTTCCTGCATCTTCTGCATAAAACTCTACATCGTCTGTAAAATTTCTTGCTGTCTTCACCGCCTGAACAGCGCGTTCAATGATCTCCTCTCTGGTGCTATTGAATTTGTATTTGATATGTAAATCGGAAGTGCCGATACCAGTGTGGATTCTAAAACGTGCTGCTGGCTTCAATGCTTCTGCAGCTACTTCGATGTCTTTTTGCACCGCTCTTGATAAACCACAAACCACCGTATTTTTTAAGGTTTTGGCTATTTGGTTTACGGAGTCAAAATCACCTGGGCTTGAAATCGGAAAACCGGCTTCTAATATATCCACTCCTAGCTCTTCTAGCTTTACCGCTAGGGCTAATTTCTCCTTGGTGTTTAATTTACAACCTGGAACCTGTTCCCCGTCTCTTAGGGTGGTGTCGAATATGTAGACTTTTTCGCTCATCTAATTGATTTTGAATATATTATAGATACAAAACGGGCCTGAAGCCCGTTTATTGTTCAAATTTATCGATTCCGACCGGGTGTTTTTGATCATTTTTATGCCTATTTTACACTGTGTAAGCCTTCTATTATTTGGATAATAGATTGATTTTCAATAAATTGAAACAAATTCAGTTACGATGCCCAACCTGAGTACGGATGCGCTATTTATTTTGTTAAAATCCCTGGAAAGGGCCGAAAAACGCAATTTCAAATTGTACGTTACCCGTAATTCTGCGTCTACTGATTTAAAGATTATCCAGCTTTTTGACGCTTTGGACAAAATGAAGGAATATGACGAGGAGGAATTGCTCCGTAAAAACGAGTCCATTCAGAAACAACAGCTCTCCAACCTTAAGGCACATTTATACGATCAGATTTTAGCCAGCCTCCGCATTTTGAAGCAACACGAGAACATCGACTTGCAGATTCATGAGCAATTGGACCATGCTAAAATTTTATACAACAAGGGACTTTATTTACAGAGCCTTCGTTTACTGGAAAAAATTAAGACACTTACAAAACAAAATAACCAGGTTACTTATTTATTGCAAGTTTTGTTTTTAGAAAAAAAGATTGAGTCACTGCATATCACGCGTAGTATGCAAGACCGTGCAAAACAATTGAGTGATGAAATTGATGAAGTGAATCAACGTCTAGAAATTATTGCAAAAGCATCTAATCTTTCTTTACAACTTTATGGCTGGTATATTCAACATGGTCATGCACGCAACGACGAAGATCGTGCAACATTAGATGCTATGATGCAACATCCAGTATTAGAAGAGATAAAATCGGCTACTGGATTTTACGAAAAAATGTACCGTTACCAATGTAAATGTTGGTATGGTTTTATCAACCAGGATTTTTTATTGCATTACCGCTATAGTCAAAAGTGGGTTGACTTATACGACGCGAACGAGGGCATGAAAACCATTGAGACCGCGCAATACATCAAAGCCTTACACAATTTAATTAGCGCACATTTTGACTTAAGAAATAGTCAAAAATTAAAAGACACGATTGCTATTTTAGAAAAGTTTAGCGAAGAACCAATTGTATTGAATAATAAAAATAATCAAATTCAATGCTTCGTCTATATCTATATTGCTAAAATTAACCAACACTTTTTAGAAGGTAGTTTTAGTGAAGGGTTAGATATGATTCCGAAAATGGAGGAGCAATTAAAAGAGATTGAACCTTTTATTGATAGTCATCGTGTATTGGTATTTTACTATAAAATTGCTTGCTTGTATTTTGGTGCAGGTGCATTTGATAAAGCAATTGATTATTTAAATAAGATTATTAATTGGAAATTAAACCTGCGTGACGACTTACAATGTTATGCGCGTTTACTGCACTTGATTGCGCACTTTGAATTAGGGAATATGGAAGTGGTCAATTACTTGTCTAAATCGGTGTATCGATTTATGGGTAAGATGGATAACTTAAGTACAGTTGAAGAAGTATTATTCAACTTCTTAAAGAAGTCAATTCAAAAGTACGGCCGAGCTGGCGTTGCGGGCATGAACAAAGAAGACCTGAAATTAGCCTTTGAAGAGTTAGTACAAATATTACGTCCACTTGAACAGAATAAATTAGAAAGTCGTGCCTTTATGTATTTAGATATCATCTCTTGGTTAGAGAGTCGAATTCAGGAGAAAGATGTTCAAACTATTATCAAGGAAAAATTCCTTACTTTTTAATTTGATGGCTGATCAAATCGAATGCCTGTCCTGATGATAGCATTTTAAATGGTCTAAGCACTTTACCCCATGTAGCTTTTTGATTCGCCCAATCTTTTGGATCGTAAACCATCACATAAGAGTTGCCCCATACTTTAAACTGATTACCTTCTACAATAATCGCGGTGGATTCATCTATTGCAACACCTAAATGTGTTGGGTGGTTTTCAATCACAGGAATTAAATCAAACTGTCTATTGCGCACCAATACATGTTGATCGATATCTACATTTTGTATAAATGAAAACGCAGGTTGAAAGGGATAATTTTTTGTGAGGTCTTTTCTTGCATCACCACCCACTAGCAATGCACCCATAATCGTTGCACCTGCAGATGTACCCATTATTACGCCACCTCTATCTAACAAAGCCAACATCTCTTTGTATAATTTTGTGCCCCCATAGGCTTCGGCAATCAAGTCTTGATCTCCACCTCCAAAAAAGATACCCTTTGCCTTTCTTAATAATTCAATGTTCTTGGGATCATCTGCTTTTACTTTATCTCTTGTATGGATCGTCGATAAATTTGTAAAACCTCTTGAGGTGAACTTTACCAAATGTCCACCTTCTTGAATATACTTCTCGTCGGTAGTTGCTGTTGGAATATACACGACTGGCTGGTCTTTGCCGCCACAGTGTTGTGCAAAGAATTCAAATAAAGAATCTGGCATCGAACCACCACCAACAATGATTAATTTTCCTTTATAATTAAAATAAGGATTCGTTGAAGCAGCATTGGTTGCAACTGAATTTAATTTAGATCCATTTTCAGAAACTGAAGCATTCTTTGCTTGTGCATTTGATTGAAAAACAAAAATGCAAATAAAACTAATTGACAGTAATATATTTTTCATTGCATCAAAATTATGCATACATTTCGTCAATTTCTTTTTCAAAATTGGCTAGTACTTGTTTTCTACGAACACTCAACTTTGGTGTCATCTCGCCTTTGTCAATTGTAAGTTCTCTTGGTAATAAAGTAAATTTCTTCACTTGTTCTACCTGATTGAATAATTGATTGTATTCTGCAACAACAGAATCTATAGTCGCAAGTACCATTGGATTTTTAATGATTGCTTCATTGCTTGTGTATTCAATGCCATGTTGTTTTGCCCACTCCTTTAACTTAGTGAAGCTTGGAACAATCAATGCACTAACAAATCTTTTATTATCACCTACTAAAACAATTTGTTCCACAAATGGACTTTCCTTCATTTTGTTTTCTATCGGCTGAGGTGCAACATATTTTCCTCCACTTGTTTTGAATAACTCTTTTTTACGATCAGTGATTTTCAAATATTTGCCATCTACTAAAACTCCAATATCACCAGTATGCAACCAGCCATCAATAATGGTCTCGGCAGTTAATTCTGGTAATTTATAATACCCTTTCATCACACTTGGACCTGCCACACAGATCTCTCCATCTTCCTCTAACTTTAATTGAACCCCTTGAATTGGCAATCCTACTGTTCCAAACTTTGTATCACCTGGTGTTCTAAAATTAATACTGATAATAGGACTATTCTCCGTTGGACCATAGCCTTCGTATACTGGTATTTGTGCTGCATTAAATATGCGCAATAATTTTACTTGACAAGCCGCACCTCCTGTAACAATGAACTTTACATTGCCACCTAGTCCTTCTCTCCACTTGCTAAAAATGATTTTATTAGCAAGCTTCAATTGAAATTGATACCATGCAGATCCTGGATTTAAATTATCATACTTTTCTCCCAACGCAACCGCCCAGAAAAATAATTTTCTTTTAATACCAGTTAACTCCTCGCCCTTAAGCATGATTTTCTCAAATACTTTTTCTAATAATCTTGGTACGGTTGAGAATCCATCTGGCGCAACCTCTTTTAAATTTTCTCCAATGGTATCCATTGATTCTGCATAGAAGATGCTCATTCCGCTATACATATAAATATAAGAAGCCACTTTTTCGAAAATATGATTCAATGGCAAAAAGCTTAACACTTTTTGTGTTGGTGCATCAGGGAAGGGGAAACTCTTTTTACCTGATTGTAAATTGAAATATATATTATGATGCGTTAACATCACACCCTTTGGTGTACCTGTAGTTCCTGAAGTATAAATAAAAGTAGCAACCTGTTCTACTGGAATTGTTTTTTTAATCACATCCACTTGTTGCAACAAATCGGCATCTGTTAAACACAATTCTGACCAATGTTTTGCACCAGGAATTTTATCAAATGTATACACCTCTTTTAAGCAAGGCACTTTGTCTTTGACAGACATGACTTTATTGTACAATTCTTGATTGCTTGCAAACATGTATTTCACAGATGCATCATTCAAGATAAAAGTTAATTCTAAAGGATTCGTTGTTGGATAGACTGGTACCCAAATAACACCAATTTGTTGTGTGGCCATATCTGCCATCAACCATTCTGGTCTGTTACTACTAATGATCGCAATCTTGTCTGAACCCTCTGGCGTAAAATCATTACCAGACAAGCCAAGGCTTAACAAGCCAGCACTTAACGAATTCACCGTTGATGCAACTTCGGCTGTAGAGTAGTGTCTCCATGTGCCATTTTCTTTTCCAGCCAACATGACGTCTTGTGGAAAATTATTTAATTGATGTTCGATACAATCAAAGAGTCTTTTTGATTCCATATAGCAAGCAAATTGTGTAACAAAATACAAAAAAAACCAGTCTTTCGACTGGTTTTACATAAGAAATATTGTTTTTAAAAAACTAGCATTTTATCCATTCTAATTTTGGATTAATCATTAGAATCGTAAATCAAATGTGTCAATAAACCGTCTCTTAATTTTGGTTCAAACCAAGTGCTTTTTGGTGGCATCACTTCGCCTGCGTCAGCAATATTGAATAATTGATCGATCGTTACTGGATACAAGCTAATAGCCAAAGCCATTTCACCGCTATCCACTCTAGCTTCTAGCGCTTCTAAGCCTCTTATGCCTCCAACGAAATCAATTCTTTTATCTACTCTTTGGTCTTTGATGCCTAATAATTTGTCTAAGATATTGTTAGATAATATCGTCACATCTAAAACACCAATTGGATCTGCATCATTATAAGTACCTGGTTTTGCAGTCAAAGCATACCATTGTTTATTTAGGTATAATCCAAAACGATGCAAGGCATCTGGTTTATAAGCTGCATCCGCTGTTTGAACATCAAAATCTTGTTCCAAAGCAGTTAAAAATGCGGCAGCTTCATGTCCATTTAAATCTTTCACCACTCTATTATAATCCATAATCGCTAATTGATTAGATGGAAATAAAGTTGTTAAGAAATAATCGGCATTTGTATTTTCTTTTCCAATCGCAGAGCGCACTTTAGCAGCTGATGCTGCGCGGTGATGTCCGTCTGCAATATAGGTACAAGGCACTTCGGTCTCAAACAAATGGGTGATTTGAGCAATCGTATCCGTATCGCTCACTGCCCAAACCGTATGCTGAACGCCATCTTCTGCCGTGAAATCATACACTGCATTCTTCGTGGTTTTCCACTTATCAATTAAAGTGTCAATTGCCGCTTGATTGCGATAGGCTAGGAAAACATTACCTGTTTGAGCGCCAGTCGTTTTGATATGATTGATTCTATCTTGTTCTTTTTCTGGACGGGTAAACTCATGTTTTTTGATAATACCATTTTCATAATCATCTACACTACTCACACATACCAAACCGGTTTGTGCGCGCCCATCCATGATTAATTGATAGATATAATAACAAGGTTTGGATTCTTTAAACAACACATCTCTCTGTATGAATGCATTTAGATTCTCTAATGCAATATCATACACTTGTTGACTATGTATGTCTACCGATTCTGGTAAATCTATTTCACTCTTGGTGATATGTAAAAAAGAATATGCGTTTCCTACCGCCTCTGCTTTTGCTTCTGCACTATTTAAAACATCGTAAGGTTTACTTGCAACTTGCTTCGCTAATTGTGGCTGCGGACGCAATGCTTGAAAGGGACTAATTTTTGCCATGAGGGCAAATATCGTTCATTTTATCGAATATAATCGACTTGGTATAAACTGATTCGTTAAAAAAAATTTATTTTTTTTATTGTGTATAAATCTAGGCTAAGAAAAGTTGTTTATTAATTCGCAGAAAGCGGCTACACTCTCTATTGGCATTGCATTGTACATGCTTACTCTTATACCACCAACTGTTCTATATCCTTTTACACCAATCATCCCTTTTTCTTTACACAAAGCTAAAAATGATGCTTCTTTGGTTTGGTCTTTTAAAAAGAATACTGCATTCATGATGCTTCTGTCCTCTTTTGCAATTGGACAATAAAAATGTTCCGATGCATCTATTGTGTTGTATAATAAATTTGCTTTTGCAGTATTTCTTTTTTCCATCTCCTTTAATCCACCTTCTTTTTCTATCCATCTTAAAGTTAACAAGCTCACATAAATAGAAAATACAGGTGGTGTATTTAATAATGAACCTGCTTCAATATGTTTTGTATAATCTAGAATGGCAGGAATTTTTCTGTTCGTTTTTCCTAAGATAGATTTTTTTACCACGACCATTGTCACACCTGCTGCACCCATATTTTTTTGTGCGCCTGCATAAATTAAATCGAATTTCTGAAATGGAGTAGGTCTACAAAAAATATCTGAACTCATATCTCCAACCAAGGGCACATTAACGCGTGGGTATTCATGCCACTGCGTTCCCTCTACAGTATTATTAGTTGTAATATGTAAATAGCTTGTATTTGCAGGTAAATCAAGGGTTTTATTGATATATGTATGCTTCTCGGCACTGGTATCTGATACCACTTTTACGGGTCCAAACAACTGCGCTTCCTTCACTGCTTTATGTCCCCATACGCCATTATCACAAATTGCTGCCAAGCCATTTTCGTCTAGTAAATTCATGGGCACTTGCATAAACTGCATCGTTGCACCTCCTTGTAAAAAAAGCACTTCATACTCATCTCCAATATCCATCAACCTCTTTACAATTTGTTTTGCCTCTTCGACCACCGCAACAAAATGTTCTGTTCGATGTCCAATCTCTAATAAAGACAATCCTGTTCCATTAAAATTATGAATCGCAACGGCTGCTTGATCTAAAACTTCTTTAGGTAAAATAGATGGACCAGAATTGAAATTGTGTAATTGCATGAAAAATATTTAAAAAGCAAAAAGCTTAAACTATTAAAAAAATTATTAAATGTTCACCAATGGTTCTTCCTCCTCGGCGTCATCCATTGTTGTTACTCCTCCAGAAACCACGTACTTCATGGCTTCTGAGGCACTAATACCTTTTGGTAATTTTTTAATTCTTGTTGGAGACACAATATAAGTGATGCCAGAAATTGCATAAGAATGTGGAACATACACCGTCACAAAATCTGCTAATCCAAAATGTGCACTATCAATTTGTGTGATAAATCCTATTCTCCAAACATCGGTTGCATCTACATTTACTAAAACAGGTTCATCAAATTTTTTCTTATTTCCAGCAAATGCTTCTAAAAAATCTTTTACCGAAGAATAGATAATTTTTATACCCGGTGTTTTCTCTAACACTTTATCGAAAACAGAAACCAATCTTTCTACAAAAAATAAAGACGACAACCAACCCACAATTAAAACTAAAGTAATGGCAACTATAAATCCTAAGCCTGTTACTTTTGGAATTTGTCCATTTACCGCAGCGAACTTTACCGGGAATAAAACATTTAATAAATTAGGTAAGAAATTGTCTACCCAGGTAAATAAACTCACCACCACCCATACGGTTACTCCGATTGGTGCCAAGACCACGACCCCCTGAAAGAACAATTGTGCCAAAAAGGCCAAAACCTGTTTTCTCTTAAATTTTTGGCTTAAACTGGGCATTTTTTACTGATTTAGCCTCAAATTTCACACAATTTTGCCATTTATCACAAATTAATAAATTATTCATCTTGGAAACTTTGAAAACGCATAAAGTTTCCTTAGTTTTGCGGCCTCAATTAAAGCTATGGAAGAAAGAATATTGTTGAAAGCGAAGGACTTAATGTTTCAAACCGGTATTCGGCAGGTCACGATGGACGATTTGGCGACCCAATTGGGCATCAGCAAAAAGACAATTTACCAATATTATAAGGATAAGGATGACTTGGTTAAGGCAGTTGTAAATTATGAATTAAAGAACCACCATCAACTTTGCCAGCATTGTGAAGCCAATGCAGATAATGCGGTACATGAAATGTTTTTGATGATGGAGACAATGAAGGAAATGACCAAGACCATGAATCCGGGTACGATGATGGAATTAGAAAAATATTTTCCATCTGCATTTGATGTTATTAAAAACCATAAAGAAGATTTTTTTCTTTCCTTGATCAAACAAAATTTAATCAAGGGGATTGAACAAGGTGTTTATAGAAATACCATAGACGTGGATATTATTTCTAAATACAGATTAGAAACCATCTTTATCCCTTTTAACCTTCATGCTTTTCCTGTATCCAAATTTGATCCAATTAAAGTGCATACACAACTGATGGAACATTTTGTGTATGGTTTGATGACAGACAAAGGGTACGAGATCATGCTACAATACAAACTGAATCATTCTTAATTAAGTAAACAAGCAATCTATATATACAAATGAAAAAAATCATCCTCATTCTAAGCCTGTTTATTGTTACTGCAGCGCGCGCGCAAGAACAAAAAACGGTGCATGCATTTTCTCTGGCCGATGCCGTGAGTTATGCTCAAAAAAATAATGTCCAAGTAAAGAATGCTTTATTGGATATTGATGCACAAATTCAAACTAATAGAGAAATCGCTTCAGCAGCTTTACCCTCAGTTAATAGCAGTGTTGGTGGAACAGATTTCTTAACTATCCCAACATCTTTATTGCCTGGTCAGATTTTTGGGGGCGCTCCTGGAACCTTTATTCCAGTTCAGTTTGGTACAAAGTTCAATGCAAACTACGGCGTGAATTTTAATCAAATTTTATTTGATGGTCAAGTATTCATTGCACTACAAGCAAGAGCAACTTCTTTGGAATGGAAAAGGAAGAATGCAGCATTGACCGAAGAAAACATCAAAGCAAATATTTACAAAATTTACTATCAGCTTTCTGCAAGTAAAACTCAGTTAAATATTTTAGATGCAAATATTGAGCGTTTACAAAAATTAGCAAATGATGCTGCTGCAATGTATAAGAATGGATTTGCAGAAAAATTAGACGTTGATAAAGTGAATGTGCAACTTAACAATTTGCAAACAGAGAAATTGAAAGCAAATAACAGTGTTACAATTGGCTTTATGGGTTTAAAAATGTTAATGGGCATGCCGGTAAAAGACAGTCTTGTATTGACGGATGTGATTAACGAATCTAATTTAAGCACTGATGTATTGTATGAAAATGATTTTCAATACACTATTCGCAAAGACTATCAGTACCTGTCTACGGTAAAAAAATTAAGTGAATATAATATTAAGCGCTACGAATTGAGCTTCTTGCCTACCATCACTATGAATGGCGCTTATACCAAAAATGCCCAAAGAACGAAATTTGACTTTTTTGATAAAAAAGGAAGTTGGTTTGAAACTTCTTTAATTGGTTTAAACATCAACCTTCCTTTATTCAATGGTGGGTCTACTGTAGCTAAAATCAAAAAAGCGAAAATTGAATTACAACAGGTAGAAAATCAAATGTCTGCGCTTAAGAATAATATTGACAATGAGTTAAGTCAAGCAAAGTTGAACTATATGTCTTCGGTTGCTACGGTTGAGTTTCAAAAAAAGAACATGCAATTAGCAGAAAACGTATTTAGCCAAACTAAAAAGAAGTTTGAAGCAGGTGCTGGTTCAAATACAGAAATCTCTGCTGCTCAAGCCGATTTAGTGGCTGCTCAAAATAATTTTATGAATGCACTTTATGCAGCTTTAATTGCTAAAGTAGATTTATTAAAAGCAAGTGGTAAATTATAATATACAATCAATACAACAATCAAATTAAAATAGATACAATGAAATCGATAGCAACATTTTTAACCCTTAGCTTAATAGTTTTAGCAACTGCATGTGGTGGTGGAGACAATAGCATTGAAGGGAAACAAAAAACTTTAGCTGGTTTAAAGAAACAAGCACTTGACTTAAATGCTCAAATCGTCGCATTAGAAAAAGATTTAGAAAAAGCGGGTGGGGCCGCTGCAGCTAAGGCAATTTTAGTGGCAACTGATACCATCCAAAAAGAAACTTTCACACACTATATCGAATTACAAGGTAAAGTGGAGTCTGAAAGCGTTTCTTATATCACACCGCGCGCGGGTGGGGGTCAAGTTAGAGCAGTCTATGTTAAAAGAGGAGATAATGTAAGAAAGGGTCAATTGTTATTACAATTAGACAACACTTTAATTAAGCAAAGTGCTGCTGCTGCTGCTCAAAACATTGAGACTTTAAAATCTCAAGCTGCTTTAGCTAAGTCTGTGTACGAAAAACAAAAAAACCTTTGGGAACAAAACATTGGAAGCGAAATACAATTGATGACTGCAAAAACAAATGCTGATGCTTTAGCTAGTCAATTAAAAGCAGCTCAAGAGCAATTAGGCATGGTACGTGACCAATTAGCATTTACAAGCATCTACAGCGATGTAGACGGTGTAGCGGAAGAAGTAAATGTAAAAGTAGGTGAATTATTCATGGGCCCTGGTCAAATCAAAGTAGTAAACACTTCTAAACTTAAATTAACTGCACAGGTTCCTGAGAACTATGCGGGTAAAGTAAAAGTAGGTACAGAGTTAACATTGACCTTCCCTGATATTCAAAAAACGATTAACAATAAGATCAATGTTTTAGGGAATGTAATTGATCCTTTAAGCAGAAGTTTCTTTATTGAATCTAAGTTACCAGTAGATAAAAACTTTAGACCAAATTTATTGGCTCAAGTAAAAATTAAAGATTACGAAAAGAAAGACGCAATCAGCATCCCTGTTAACTTATTACAAAACGACGAGAAAGGAAAGTTTGTATATGTAGCTTCAATAGAAGCTGGTAAAATGGTTGCTCGTAAGAAAATGGTTACGACGGGTGAATTCTATGGTAACAATATCGAAGTACTTGGTGGTTTAACTGCTGGTGAAGTATTGATCACAGAAGGTTATCAATCTATCTACGATGGTCAATTGATCACGACTACCATTAAATAATTTTTAAAAGCACAATCGATCCATATGTCGACACTTAATAATATAAAAGAAAAGTTTAAAGAATTTAAACCTACTTCTTGGAGTATCACCAATAAAACATCTATTTACTTAGTGATGTTGTTTATTAGCCTTGGTGGTATCTATCAATTCTTGACACTTCCTAAAGAACAATTTCCAGAGATTGTGATTCCTACCATGTATGTGCAAACTATCTATGTAGGTAACTCTCCTAAGGATATTGAAAACTTAGTGACACGTCCTTTAGAAAAACAAATCAAAGCTATTACTGGAGTGAAAATCAATAAGTTCACTTCGGTTTCACAGCAAGATTTCTCGGCTATCACTGTTGAATTTAATACCAGCGTTAAACCGGATATCGCTTTGCAAAAAGTAAAAGATGCGGTGGACAAAGCTAAGGGTGACTTGCCGAATGACTTAACGCAAGAGCCTAGAGTAATTGAAGTGAACTTTAGTGAGCAGCCAATCATGTATGTAAACATTAGCGGTAATTATAGCTCGGTTCAATTAAAGAAATACGCTGACGATTTAAAAGATAAATTAGAAAACATCACTCAGGTTAACCGTGTTGATTTAGTAGGTGCGCCTGAACGTGAATTTCAAATTAATGTAGACAACTTTAGAATGCAAAGTTCTGGTATCACATTTGATGATATTACTTATGCGATTCAAAGAGAAAACTTAGATTTATCTGGTGGTCTTTTAGAAGTGGGCAGCATGCAGCGTAACCTTCAATTAAAGGGTCAGCTTAAAAATGCAAATGACATTGCAAATATCATTGTTCGTAATACAAGCGGTGCGCCAATCTATTTAAAAGACGTAGCAACTATTATTGACACCGTTAAGAAAAACGAAAGCTATGCTCGTTTAGATGGCAAAAACGTTTTGACATTAAATATCATCAAGCGTAGTGGCGAAAACTTAATTGAAACTTCTGATGCAGTGAAGAAAATTGTTGATGAAGCGAAATTAACAAGTTTACCAAAAGACCTTAATACTGTGATTACAGGTGATCAAAGTATCAAAACAAGATCGTCCTTCACTGAACTAGTGAACTCTATTGTGATTGGATTCATCTTGGTATTGATTGTATTAATGTTCTTTATGGGTGTAACAAACGCATTCTTTGTGGCCTTATCGGTGCCATTGAGCATGTTTGTTGCCTTTGTGTTTTTACCTGCAGGTAACTTATTAATTGGCACAAATATTACTTTGAACTTCATGGTATTGTTTGCCCTCTTATTTGGCCTGGGTATCATTGTAGATGACGCGATTGTTGTTATTGAAAATACACACAGAATATTTGTTCAGGGTAAAGGAAAGTTAACAGCAACCACATCGGCTAAAATGGCCGCAGGTGAGGTATTCATACCTGTATTAGCAGGTACCGTGACAACTTTAGCACCTTTCTTCCCGTTATTATTCTGGCCTGGTATCATTGGTAAATTCATGGTGTACTTGCCAGCGATGTTGATCTTTACTTTAGCAGCATCTTTAGTCGTTGCGTTTATCATGAACCCAGTTTTCGCGGTTGACTTTATGAACCACGAGGAGCATGATGATAAGGAACCAAAGTCTGCCATCTTCAAGAAAAAGAATTTCTGGATTCCTATTGGATTTGGAATAGTATTAGATTTAATGGGTGCGACTTTCTTAGGCAACCTAATCATCTTCTTTATGATATTGGTGGTTGCAAACAGGTATTTCATTGCAGGTGCAATTAAGCATTTCCAAGAAACAACCTTACCGAACATGATGGATTTATATGAGCGTATTTTAAGAAGATCATTGACTGGATGGAGACCTGTTAAATTATTATTTGGCACATTCGGTTTGTTAATATTTTCTTTTGTTGTATTTGGTATCAGCGTGGGTACCGGAAGAACAGGTATTGAGTTTTTCCCTCAAGCAGATCCAAACCAGGTCTATGTGTACCTTAAATTACCAGTGGGGACAGAGGTAAAACATACCGACTCTATCACTAAAGTTTTAGAAGCTCGTGTGAATAAAGTACTAGGTACAGATAATGGTAAAAAGAATCCTGTAGTAGAGTCTATCATTTCGAATATCGCAGTGGGTGCAGGTGATCCAATGACAGGAGACCGAAGCACAAGATCGGAGTTAGGGCGTATTCAAGTGAACTTTGTAGAGTTTGAAAAACGTCATGGTGTTTCAACTATGCCTTACTTAGATGCAGTGCGCAAAGAGATGAAAGGTATACCAGGTGCAGAGATTACAGTTACTCAAGAGTCTAGTGGTCCGCCAACGGAGCCTCCAGTAAATATCGAAATTCAAGGAGATGACTTTGATAAATTAATCAAAACAGCTGTTGGATTAAAAAATTATTTAGATGCAGCACAGATTCCTGGTATCGAAGAATTAAAGATGGATGTGGATTTACAAAATCCAGAATTAACTTTAACAATTGATAGAGAACGCGCATTGAGCGAGGGTGTTTCTTCTGCTCAAGTGGGTATGCAAATTCGTACCGCTTTATTTGGTAAAGAAATTTCTAAAATAAAAGATGGTAAGGATGAATATAAAATTCAATTACGCAACCAAGAGATGCAACGTAAAAATTTAGTAGACTTATTAAATATGCGTTTGTCTTTCCGCGATATGGCTGCTGGTGGAATGGTAAAAAATATTCCTATTAGCTCATTGGTTAAGGTGGAGCCTACGAGCACTTTGGGTAGTGTAAAAAGAAAGAATCAAAAAAGACAAATTCAATTACGTTCAAATGTATTAATGAACGAAGGATACAATCCTACAGCTGTGAATGCAGTAATTGCTCAGTATATCGAAAACTACAAAGGAATTGCTGAAGGGGTTACTGTACAACAAACAGGAGAGAATGAGCAACAGCTTGAAACAGTCGCTTTCTTAGGAAAAGCATTGATCATTGCATTAATGTTGATCTTGTTCACTTTAGTATTACAGTTTAACTCTATCTCTAAATCGGTGATCATTTTAACAGAGATTCTATTTAGTATCATTGGGGTATTATTAGGATTTGCTTTAACAGGCATGAAAGTATCTGGTATCATGACAGGATTGGGTATAGTTGGATTAGCAGGTATCGTTGTTAAGAATGGTATTCTTGTAATTGAATTCGCAGATGAATTAAGAAGTCGTGGATACAAAACAAGAGAAGCTGTAATTCAAGCAGGTAAGACAAGAATCATTCCTGTATTGTTAACAGCACTTGCTGCAATACTTGGATTCATTCCTATTGCAGTTGGTTTCAATATCAACTTTGTTACTTTATTCAGTGAATTGAATCCACATATATTCTTTGGTGGAGATAACGTTGCATTCTGGAAGCCTTTGAGCTGGACCATTATATTTGGATTGGCTTTTGCTTTCTTTATGACTTTGTTTATCGTTCCAGCAATGTATTTAATTGCAGAAAGATTACGTCGTCCAATGCGTCGTCAATTTGGTGGCAAATGGATTAGCATGTTGGGTATACCTCCATTGACATTTGTATTCATTCCTTTAATGTTTGTTAGTACATGGATTCACAACAAACAAGTGAAAAGAAGAAATGCTAAAAACAATGCAAACGGAGATAGCACTTTCAATGGATCTTGGTTCTAACCGAATGAATTTCATCACAATAAAAAAGGGCGCATCAATGATGCGCCCTTTTTATTGATATAGTTTTATCTTTTAAAACTTCAATTGATTAGACAAACGCTTTAATTCTATCTCTGCAATCTTTGCACTAAACTTTAAACTTGTTAATCTAAACCCAGCTGTTTCAAAGCTTTGCTGCGCTTGCTTTACATCGACAATCGTTGCTTGTCCTAATTTAAATTTCTCCATTACCAATGCCAACAACGCTTCTGACATTTGATAGTTCTCTAATTCAATTGGCGTTTGCTTTAAACTATTCTGATAATTTTGATAGGTCTTGAATAATTCTGTTGCTAAATCCTGCGCTGTATTGTCGTATTGTAATTTAGCACTCAATGTGTTGATTTGCGCATTCTTTACTGCACGCTTACTTGCGCTTCCTGCATAAATTGGAATACTCAAGTTAAATCCTAAAAAGGGACCATAGCTTTCATTTAATAAAATGAAACCTGCTGTTGATTTATTACTGTTATAGTTAAAACCACCATTCGCTCTTAAAGTAGGATAGGTAAGCGCTTTGGTTTCTTTTTCTAAAAACTGATTTACATTAATCAATTGTTGTGCAGACTGTAATAAAGGATGCTCTTTCATTTTAGATTCTACATCTGACAAATTTAATTTTTGATCAACTTGTATACTATCTGTAAAAATATAATTTGAATTCGCAGGAACAACCATACTATTATACAAATCTGCTTTCACTTGTTCCAATACCAACAATTGATTTTGCTTTGCTTGTATTAAAGCATTCAAGTCTAAATTAGATTGTAATAGGTCTGATTGATTTGCAACACCAATCGCTTGTCTTGTTTTCACAATAGCTACACGCTCTTCTGAAGCTTCTATAGACTTTTCAATTGTTTTTAAAAATGCCGCTTGTCTGATTACATTATAATACTGTTGCATCACTGTTGAGCTTGTGTTCAACATCTGTGTTTGTAATGCAGCTTCAGTTTGTTTTTCGATACTTGCTAATCTATCCTTTGTGGCAGCAATTCTATAACCATTGAACAAAATCATTGTTGCCGATAAACCACCATTCAGGGTAGATCCATCTACACCGCTTCTTGTTGTATTTCTTGAAGGATCTGGGAAGGTCTGATTAATTGTAGTTAAGGTATTGTTGTTGGTACCCGTTGCCGTAACTGTTGGTAATCCACCTGCTACACCATAATTATTATTGTTCTTTGCGATAGAAGCATTGTTCTCTACAAGCTTAATGTCATAACTATTTTGAATAGCAATCGTTACTGCTTCTTTTAAACTTAAATTATTTTGAGCAGCTAATTTTTCTTGCGAAAAAACTAAAGCCAAAACTAAGACAATGAAATTTTGTTTTTGCATACTATAAATTTAAACCAGCCAGGCTAAAAACGAGGTTTTCCCTGTGTTTTTTACATCAGTGGTATATCAACTTGGACTTTATAACTATTTTACCAGCGTGCCTACTGAGTCTCCTTGAACAATCTTCATTAAATTACCTGCTTGATTCATATCAAATACAATAATTGGTAATTTGTTCTCCATACATAAAGTGAAAGCAGTCATATCCATCACTTTTAAATTCTTAGAGATACATTCTTGGAAACTAATTGTTTCGAATTTTTTTGCATTTGGATTTTTCTCTGGATCTGCATCATACACACCATCTACCCTTGTACCTTTTAAAATCACATCAGCTTTCATTTCAATCGCTCTCAATGAACCTGCTGTATCGGTTGTAAAATAAGGATTGCCCGTACCTGCACCAAAAATTACCACACGTCCTTTTTCTAAATGTCTTAATGCTTTTCTTCTGATATATGGCTCTGCTACCTGCTCCATGTTTATTGCAGATTGCAATCTTGTGTACACACCAATTTTTTCTAACATCGCTTGTATTGCCATCGCGTTGATCACTGTTGCCAACATCCCCATATAATCACCATGCGCTCTTTCAATACCACTTTCAGCCTCGTTCATTCCTCTATAAATATTACCACCGCCAATTACAATCGCCACTTCAATACCCATGTCTACCAATTGCTTGATTTCATTTGCGTATTGTTCTATAATTTTTGGATTAAATGGATCACCATTTCTTTCATTTCCTAATAATGCTTCTCCAGATAATTTTAACAAGACGCGTTTGTACTTAGGCTCCATAGTAGTTGAGATTTATACTTGCAAGATACAAATTTTGCATAAGGATTAAAAGCTTTTATAACAGCTTATGGTAGGGCATAAAAAAGGGAGGTCAATGACCTCCCTTTTGATATTCTTTGAACGCTTAGTTTCTTGGAATCTGCACCATTTGAATCTTTTGGACCAAACAGTGTTGACTTGCAATTTACCCTAAGGCTACACGCTTAAATTCAGTCACTTTCATATCAGCACCTACAGACTTGATATGTTCAGCTACTGTCTTTGAACCATCCTTAACGAATGATTGCGCTAATAAAGTATTCTCTTTAAAGAATGCTGCAATCTTGCCTTCAGCAATTTTAGCAATCATTTCTTCTGGCTTACCTGCCATCTTTGGATCTTCTTTCATTGTGTCAATGATGATCGCTCTTTCACGTGCTACAGTTTCAGCAGGTACTGATTCTGGATCAACCGCTACTGGGTTCATCGCTGCAATTTGCATTGCAACATCCTTACCCAATTCAGCAGCTTCTGCAGTCAAGCCTACCAATACACCCATTCTGTATGCACCGTGGATATAAGAAGCTACATAAGCTGCTTCCACTCTTTCGAATTTAGCTACAGCGATTTTTTCACCGATTGCAGCTAATTTATCATTGATCATATCTGCAACAGTTATTCCGTTGATAGATACATTGTTTAATTCTTCAGCAGATTTTACATCGTTCGCAACTGCAGCATCAGCAATAGTTTGCGCGAAAGCAACGAATTCAGCATTCTTAGAAACGAAATCTGTTTCACAAGAAATACATACTACAAATCCAACTTTTTTATCAGCAGAAGTTTGTGCAATAATTACACCTTCTTTTGCTTCTCTATCGCTACGCTTAGCAGCAACTTTTTGTCCTTGCTTACGTAACCAATCGATCGCAGCTTCAAAATCTCCGTTTGTTTCTGTCAATGCTTTACGGCAATCCATCATACCGGCACCTGTTGCTTGACGTAATTTATTAATGTCTTGTGCTGTTATAGCGCTCATAAAATTATTTTTAAAAATGTCTAATTAATATTTAGTTAATATAGTCGTACTTAATAAAATACAATTGGGTCATTAATACCCATAGGATATCAATAACCCAATTGGGATAAAATATTATTTTCTTACTGGACCACGAGAGCCAGTAGTTGTACGACGCTTAGGAGCACCTGGAGCAGATGGAGCCGCACCAGCACCACGCTTAGCTCTTCCGCCTTCTGCGTTTGCTTCAGCTTCCATTCTCTTAGCCTTTGCTTCTAATTCGTTGTTACCTTCTTCTACTTCACCTTCATCATCTTTAGAAGCTTGACGCTCAGCCAAACCTTCTGCGATTGCTGCAGTGATATAGTTAGTAATGATTGCGATTGATTTTGTAGCATCATCATTTGCAGGAATAGAGAAATCTACTTTATTTGGATCACAGTTTGTATCAACCA
>CAZOHD010000007.1:0-68256 GCA_964579885.1 uncultured Sediminibacterium sp. | reverse complement strand
AAGAACGAAAAAGAAATTGCATTATTGTCTATGTTTATTGAACAAAACTTTTCAAAAGAAAAAAGAGGCTGGTTAGAAGTGGTTTGTGGCAGTATGTTTAGCGGCAAAACCGAAGAATTAATTAGAAGACTAAAAAGAGCTAGAATAGCAAATTTAAAAGTTGAAATTTACAAACCTGCTACTGACACAAGGTACGATAAAGAAAAAGTTGTTAGCCATGATGCCAACTCCATTTCTTCTGTACCAATAGATCATGCTAAAAACATTCTATTATTGGCAGAAAAAGCAGATGTAGTAGGTATTGACGAGGCACAATTTTTTGATGATGAAATTGTTCGTGTTTGTGAAACCCTTATCATGCAAGGCAAACGTGTTATTGTTGCCGGATTAGATATGGATTATACTGGCAAACCATTTGGTTCAATGCCACAACTATTGGCAGTGGCTGACTTCATCACTAAATTACATGCCATTTGCGTGCAGTGTGGGCATTTAGCAAATGTGTCATATAGAACAAGTGACGAAGAAGGTACTGTTGTGTTAGGTGAAAAGAATAATTACGAACCAAGGTGTAGAATCTGCGCTGCTAAATAAGCAGTTTCAATAAATGAATACGTCGTTTAAAAATATAACCACTTTATTAAAAAAAGACCTGCTTCTAGAATGGAGACAGCAGTATACTTTTTTTGGTATATTAATTTATTTAGCATCTACCACATTTGTTATTTACTTAACAATGGGCTTGCCAGAGGATAAAGTTTGGAATGGCTTGTATTGGATCACCCTACTTTTCATTTGCATCAATGCTGTTGCTAGAAGTTTCTTACAAGAAGGAAAAGGCAGAATGTTATATTTTTATTCTATTGTCAGTCCTGTCAATTTTATTTTTTCGAAACTAATTTTTAATAGCTTACTAATGTGCACTATGAGCGCATTAAGCCTTTTATTATTCATGGTCTTATTAGGCAATCCATTAACACATATTCTTTTATTCTTTGGGTTAAGTTGCCTAGGTGGAATGAGTCTGAGTTTGGTATTTAGTTTTTTAGCTGCAATCGCAGCTAAAGCGCAACAGCCTTCTGCTATCATGGCAATTTTAGGATTTCCGTTGATTATCCCTCAACTTCTATTATTAATGAAGATTGCAAATATTGCATTCTCTGATATCATACAAAATGGATTGCCACAACTAATTGGATTACTTGTTGGATTCGATATTATGATTATAGCACTCGCTTATATTCTGTTCCCTTTTCTTTGGAAGGATTGAGTATAATAAAAAAAGGGATAAAAATTTTTATCCCTTTTTTTATTATCAGTTTTACTTCTTATGAAAGGTTTAGAACTGCAAATGTCTTACTGTCAGTCCATCATTGATTAATTGTTTCAATGATTCAATTCCAATTGATAAATGACGTTCCACAAATTCCGCTGTTACCTTACTATCACTTGCTTCAGTTTTAACACCTTCTGGAACCATCGGAGAATCACTTACTAGCAATAATGCGCCCGTTGGAATTTTATTATAAAAACCCACCGTAAAAACAGTAGCCGTTTCCATATCAATAGCATAAGCCCTAACCTTAGTCAAGTAGGCTTTAAAGTCATCGTCATGCTCCCAAACCCTTCTATTAGTTGTGTACACTGTTCCTGTCCAATAATCTACATTGTTATCTCTAATTGTTGTTGAAATAGCTTTTTGAAGTGCGAATGCAGGTAAAGCGGGAACTTCAGGCGGGAAATAATCATTAGAGGTTCCCTCACCCCTTAATGCAGCTATTGGCAAAATTAAATCTCCTACTTTATTTCTTTTCTTGAGTCCTCCGCACTTTCCTAAAAACAAAACAGCTTCGGGCTGGATAGCTGTTAACAAATCCATAATCGTTGCAGCACCTGGACTCCCCATACCAAAATTAATTATGGTGATACCTTCTGCTGTTGCACACTGCATTGGGCGATCTTTTCCAATGATCTCTACTTGATGTCTTTCTGCAAACATTTTTACGTAATTGCTGAAATTTGTCAATAAGATATATTTACCAAATTGATCTAAACTTGCACCTGTATACCTAGGTAACCAGTTTTCTACGATTTCTTCTTTTGTTTTCATAAGCCTATCTTTGATCTAATTATTTTGTAAAAATACCATTTTTTTAGCAATCCATGATTTTAGTTGATTTCCCTGCTTACGAATTCAAGATTCAATCAATAAAAGGTAAAGACCAGATCTTTGATCCTTGCAGAAAGAAATGGGTAATATTAACCCCAGAAGAATGGGTTAGACAAAACTTATTACAATACTTGATTCAGGTATGTAATTACCCTGCTGAATTAATTGCCATTGAAAAAACTATTCAATTAGGAGATTTAAATAAGCGTTTTGATATTTTGATTTATCAAGGGGATAAGCCCTGGATGATCATTGAATGTAAGGAAGCAAATACAACATTATCCGAAAAAACAATTCAACAATTATTACAATACCAACAAGTTTTAGAAGCTTCTTTTCTTATCGCATCTAATGGGCATGAGACAATCGGAGCAGAAATAAAATTGGGGAAGCTACATTCATTGCAACACTTCCCCAATTATGTGGACCCAAAGCTTTAAAGGACTATGGGAAAATACCTAACTCTGTATAAGATGTTGCTACTTTATTGATAGCGCATACATAAGCCGCAGTTCTCATATCTGGAATAGATGGATTTGCATTCCAAATATCCATAATCTCTCTAGTTGCAGTTATCATTGTTTCTTCTAAACCACTATGTACTAAATCAATTTCATCTGGCCCATGAGCAATAACAGCTCTTTCTGTAGGGCTAACTTTTTTACCAGTCAACTCTTCAATTTGATTGATGATATTGATGTTTGCATTTTCTGTGAAACGCTTTTCTAAACGGCCATATCTTACGTGACTTAAATTCTTCAACCACTCAAAATAAGACACTGTTACACCACCAGCATTCAAATACATATCAGGAATAACCAAAACACCTTTCTTAGCTAAGATATCATCTGCTTCTGGTGTCAAAGGACCATTCGCTGCTTCACCAATAATTTTTGCTTTAATATTAGGCGCATTATTTTTATCAATTACATTCTCTAATGCAGCCGGGATTAAAATATCACAATCCAATTCTAAGGCATCAGCGCTCTTCTCAATATTTGTCGCACCAGGGAAATTTAAAATACTTCCCGTTGCTTTTCTGTGTTGAAATACTGCTTCTTCATCTAAACCATCAGTACAATAAATCGCACCTTCATATTCAGCGATGGCAACTACTTTTGCACCATGTGCTCTAAAGAATTTAGCAGAGAAATAACCCACATTTCCTAAGCCCTGAACAATTACACGTTTGTTTTCAATACCAACGGGTAATCCTAATTTTTTCATCACATCTTCCATCAAACAAACTTCTCTTACACCATAAAATACACCTAAGCCTGTTGCTTCTTTACGACCTCTTACACCACCTAATGAAACTGGCTTACCAGTTACACAACCAGCTGCATCAATTTCACCTGGCTTCAATGATTGATAGGTATCCACAATCCAAGCCATTTCACGCTCTCCTGTACCATAATCTGGAGCTGGAACGTCAATACCAGGGCCAATAAAGTTTTTCTTTACTAACTCTGCAGTATATCTTCTTGTAATTTTTTCAAGTTCATATGGACTCAAAGATCTTGGACTAATTTTAATACCGCCTTTACCACCACCAAAAGGCACATTCACAATCGCACATTTATAAGTCATCAAAGCAGCCAATGCCATCACTTCGTCTTGATTTACTGCCAAGCTAAAACGTATACCCCCTTTACATGGAGATTTGTGTTGAGAGTGTTGAACTCTATATGCTTCAATTACTTCAATTCTGCCATCATCCATTTTTACAGGGAAGCGCATACTGTAAATACTATTACATGCTTTGATTTGTTCTAACAAGCCATTCTCCCATTGAGTGTATTTAGATGCTTTATCGAAACTTTTTTCTACACTCTGAAAAAAACTGTACTCTGGTGTTGTTGACATATACTTTTATTTTTCTAGTTGTTTAATTTTCTTATCTATTGCAGCGACATAAGTAAATAGTCCGACTAAAACGATACAAACTACTGCCATCACTAAGTAGATTTTACCATTTTGCAACATGATACTTTGATTTGCTGCTTGTTGTGTTTGTAAAAAGGTGAACATATTTTAATGTTTGTAATTGCTAAATTATAAAAGACCTTCTTTTTTTAATTGAATCATTTGAACTCGAATTTTTAAAGTCGAAATCCATACGCCTAATAATGTCCAACCTATTACTGCTGGATAAAATACAGTGCGCATATTAGCGGACATATCTTTTCCATTAAGCCCAGGATTACCATCACTCCCTTGCCCACCTGGATGTAAAGATTCAGTTAGTCTAGGTAATATCCAAAGCGTTGGAAATAACATAAAGAAGGAAAATACATTGTATACTGCTGATAGTCTTGCTTTTTTTTCTGCGTCTACCAGGCTACCTCTTAAAACGAAATAAGCAAAATAGATTAATAAAGCAATGGCAGCACCATTTTGTTTTGGATCACCTACCCAAGGACTACCCCATTGGTAATTTGCCCATAAAGCACCTGTGATGATTCCTAATATACCAAAAGTTAAACCCATGGCAGCATATGATTGTGCATAGATATCATGAACCAAACTTGAGGACCTTAAATATTTTATGGAATAAACTAGAGAAACAAATAAAAGAATCATCATGCCAAACCACATTGGAACATGAAAAAAGAAATTACGAATAGATTCCTGCATGCGATCGTCCAGCTTAGGAACTTTCACCAAGAAGCCGTAAGTACAAGTGTACAAAAGCAAAACAAAAGATAGGACCTTCCACCATTTTTTATGCAGCATAGCTTCTTAATATTTAATTGATTAGCTCAAAACTAACGGCTGTTTGGCAAAATTAAGACTTTTAGTTTAACAGCCTAATTTTTAGCCAAATCTTATATTTGCAAATTTACGGCGATTTTGTACATTTGCGTCCATAATTTTCATGCCGTAACATGAAGCGAACTGCCCCGTAAGGCTGTAGTAAACTTAATGTGGCTATCATCTTAAAATAGACACAAATGAAACTTTCTCAATTTAGGTACGACCTACCTTTAAACCTCATTGCCCAGTACCCTACTAAACGTCGTGAAGACAGTAGATTGATGGTTGTAAACCGTAAAAACGGTCACATGGAAAATCGTAATTTCTCTGATTTATTAGAGTATTATGATGACAAAGATGTTTTTGTAGTAAACAATACAAAGGTTTTCCCTGCTAGAATGTATGGCCGTAAGGAAAAAACAGGTGCAAAAATCGAAGTATTCTTATTAAGAGAATTAAACAAACCGAATCGTTTATGGGATGTTATTGTTGATCCCGCAAGAAAGATTCGTGTAGGTAACAAATTGTATTTTGGAGAAAACGAAGAATTAGTAGCCGAAGTCATTGACAACACCACTAGCCGTGGACGTACAATACGTTTTTTATGGGAAGGTGACGATGAAGGATTTAAAAAAATGTTAGAATTTTTGGGGGAAACACCTTTACCAAAATACATTAAGCGTAAGCCTGAAGAAGATGATAAAGAAAGATACCAAACAGTTTATGCAAAGCATGAAGGTGCTGTTGCAGCTCCAACTGCTGGTTTACACTTTAGCAAAGAATTAATTAAGCGTTCCGAAATTTTAGGTATCCGTTTTGCAGAAGTTACCTTACATACTGGCTTAAGCACTTTCCGACCAATAGAAGTAGAAGATTTAAGCAAACACAAAATGGATGCTGAATACTTTAAGATAGATGAAGATGCATGTAGAATCATTAATACTGCAAAAGAAAACGGACGTCGTATTTGCTCCATTGGAACGACTGCAATGCGTGCAATGGAAAGCAGCGTAACTGCTCAAAGATTATTGAAGCCTGCAGAAGGATGGACAAACCACTTCATCCATCCTCCTTATAATTTTAATATTGCAGATAGCTTAGTAACCAATTTCCACTTACCTAAGACAAGCTTATTGATTATGTCTTGCGCATTTGCTGGTTATGATTTAGCAATGGAAGCTTATAAAAAAGCAATTAAAGATAAATATCGTTTCTTCTCATACGGTGACGCGTTATTATTTATTTAGTTTTAGTAGAACTAAAAACTAATTAAATAATACTCTGTTATATTTTTTGGGGTATTTATTTAGTTTTAGTAGAACTAAAAACGATATACCCTACAAAGGGTCAGCTAGATTAGCTGACCCTTTTTTATTTTCCCGATTGTATAAATTGGTTTCCCGATTCTATAAACCCCATGCATTGTCCTAATCTAACTTTGCGGCATGAAAATTCACCCATTTAAACATATAAGTTTAATTCTATTGTTCTCTTGCCTATCGCAGAGCATGAATGCACAATCAAAAATAATTCGAAAAGATACAACAGACTGGAACCAATTAAAAGATGTAACCATTGTTGGGCGCAATAGTAAAAGTGACTACCAACAAATTCCTGAAATTGTTGGTACCAATATTTATGCAGGCAAAAAGAATGCATTAATCGTACTTGAAAATGTGCAGGGCAATATTGCAAACAATACAATGCGCCAAGTATTAGCAAAAGTACCTGGCATACATGTATGGGAAAGCGATCCAAGTGGCATACAAATTGGTATTGCTGCAAGAGGTCTAAGTCCAAATAGAAGTTGGGAATTCAACATAAGACAAAACGGATATGATATTGCTGCCGATCCATTTGGATATCCCGAGGCCTATTATAACCCCCAGCTACAAGCCGTACAAAGAATCGAAATTGTAAGAGGTCAAGGGGCACTCCAATATGGCCCTCAATTTGGTGGCATGGTCAACTATATTTTAAAAAATGGCAGTGAAATTAATAAACCCATAGAGTTTGAGACACAGCAAACTATGGGAAGCAATGGATTATTGAATAGTTTTAATGCAATAGGTGGTAAAAAAGGGAAAATCAACTATTACTCATTTTACGATCAAAGAAATGGTGAGGGTTGGAGAGATAATAGTGCGTTTTTTACAAAAGCGGGCTTCGGTTCTGTAACATATAATTTTACCAATCAATTGTCACTAAGTTTTGAATTGATGCATTCGCATATTAGAAGTCAGCAAGCTGGAGGTTTAAGTGATGAACAAATTACAAAAAATGCGCAGCAAAGCTTTAGAGCAAGAAACTGGTTTGATATTAAATGGACAACACCAGCCATTACACTTCAATATCAAATAAATGACCATACCCGTTGGAATACAAAAATATTCGGAACTATTGGAGATAGAAATAGTGTAGGATTTTTACAACCTATCAATATTCAAGATAGTATCAATAAATTGACTAATCAGTTTAACAATAGAGTTGTCAATATAGATAAATACAGAAACTATGGTCTTGAAAGCAGAATCATTACTGACTACTATATTGGCGAAATGAAAAATACCATTTCAGGGGGATTAAGATTTTATACAGGAACCACACATAGATTAGCGGATGGAAAAGGAAGTACTGGATCAGATTATGACATAAGTATCACCGGCATTTATCCTAGAGATGTGAGTTTTGAATCAAATAATGCAGCTGGATTTATTGAAAATATTTTTAGATTGTCAAGTAAACTATATTTAATTCCAGGAATTAGATATGAATGGCTCGAAGGCGCTGCCGCGGGAAGAAATGGAATAACTGCATCTGGGCAAACCATTCAACTTCAAAATATTACCAGAAGTAGAAGCTTTTTATTAGGTGGCATTGGCTCGGAATATCATCTAACATCAAGTACTGAGTTTTATGCAAATTTCGCTCAAGCTTACAGACCTATTCAATTTGCCAATCTACAAGCACCCCCTACTACCGATATTGTAGATCCAGAATTAAAAGATGCTAAAGGTTATAATATTGATTTAGGTTATAGAGGAAAAGTAAAAAATTTCCTTCAGTTTGATATTAGTGGATTTTATTTACAATATAACAATCGTGTTGGAACAATTACACCTTCAGGCACAAACTATAGGCTCATTACAAACGTTGGTGCAAGTACTAGTAAAGGATTGGAAACCTATATCGAATTTAATCCTACAAGAGCTTTTACGAATAGTGCTCACACAGATTTGATTTTGTTTAGTTCCTACGCTTTTACTGATGCTAGATATAGTGGAGACCATAAAGATGCAAGTACAAAAAATAAAAAAGTCGAGAATGCACCTCAAGATATTATTAGAGCTGGTATTAGTTTTGGTTATAAAGGCTTTTTAATTACTACTCAATTAAGTTATGTTGGAGAAGCCTTTAGTGATGCAAATAATACCATAAAACCTTCTGCAAATGGCAATACAGGACTCATCCCTTCTTACACAGTTACGGACCTCACTGCCTCCTATAAATTTTCTAAAAACTTAAATATAAAGGCGGGTGTTAATAATGTAGGAGATAAAAGATATTTCACCAGACGTGCAGGAGGCTATCCAGGGCCAGGTGCATTACCTGCTGATGGTAGAACATTCTTTATTTCTATCGGCGCTAAATTTTAATGCAACAAGATCTATCTATAAATCGAAAAGACCTTTGTTTATTAATTGCAATGTCTTAGTCTTGTAGGAGCTTGGTAATAACAAACTAATATTGTGTGCACTACCGCCATAACTCACCATGGTTACAGGTATTTCATCAATAGCGTTAAATAATTTCTTCAAGATAGAATCCGTCTTTGCTATTTCATTACCTACAATAGAAACGATTGTTTGTCCTCTTTCTACTTCTACAGAAGCAATATTGCTTAACTCGGCAATTATTTCATCTAAATGCGTATCACTATCAATGGTTACAGATACAGCCACCTCGGATGTGGTAATCATGTCAATAGGCGTCTTATATTTTTCAAATACTTCAAAAATCTTTCTTAAAAATCCATATGCCAATAACATCCTTGTACTTTTAATTTTGACAGCGATGATGTCGTCTTTTGCTGCTACTGCTTTAACTCCTACGGTACCTGCTTCTTTCTTAATCACTGTTCCGGCAGCAGTTGGCTCCATTGTATTTAACAATTTCACAGGAATATTTTCTTGCTGTGCTGGCCATATACATGTTGGATGTAAAATTTTAGCACCGAAATAAGCTAACTCTGCTGCTTCATCAAAACTAAGTTGCTCAATTGCAACTGTTTTATCAACCACTCTTGGATCGTTATTATGCATTCCATCAATATCTGTCCAAATTTCACAAACCGAAGCATTGATAGCCGCTGCAATCAATGAGGCTGTATAGTCACTGCCTCCTCTTTTTAAATTATCTACCTCCCCTTTTGCGTTACGACAAATATAGCCTTGTGTTACAAATATTTTTTTAGTTGGATGGTTTGCTAAAACCCCATTTAATTTCTCTTGAATCAATCCTAAATCTGGCTCTTCATTATGGTCTAGTCTCATGAAATCCAACGCAGGTAATAAGGCATGTTCAATATTTGCTTGTTCTAAAAACAAAGAAAATAATTTTGTACTCATTAATTCACCTTGCGCTAAAATGTCTTTATTCAATGCGTCACTTAAAGAGATTTTTTGTGTGATTCTTAAAAATTCAAAATGCTCATTGATCATCTCTTTCGCGCGCGCATTTAATGTAGCATCTTGTAATAAATCCTGCACAAAATTTTGGTAGTGATTTTCTAGCGTAATTATTTTTTCAGTTGCGCCTTGTTTATCAGCCAAAGCCAAGCGATTACTAATTTCAACTAAAGCATTTGTAGTGCCACTTAATGCACTTAATACAACCATTACAGGTTCTTGACTTTGGGTAATCAATTCTGCAATCTGACGCATTCTCTCAGGCTTACCTACACTGGTTCCACCGAACTTCATTACTTTCATACAATCTCTTTTTAAGGATCTTTTTATATATCTACTTCAAAGTTAATTAGAAAAGCGATGAACATTTGTTAGCTCTTGATAATAAAAGTCAATTCTAATTTTTCTGCTAATGCCTTTAAATCTTGTTGTACAGTATCCACTATAGGAATGCCATTTTGCATACGTGTTATTTCCATGTTGCGCTCAATATCTCCAGCAACATATACTTTATCATGCCCTTGGGTAGGTGTTGCATTTCTGAATCTATTCAACCATAAATCCATATTAGATTTAAAATCTACTGCTGGTCTAAATGCATCAATGCGCATCGCACCAATAAAGTGACCTAGACCTTCGCCAGGCATATTTTCTGGCATTGGAACATAAGCAGGAAAAGGGGGTGCCCAAGGACCAAAGCTTGCACCACTCAAGACAGCAGAGAAAATATCTACAATAGATCCTAATGCATAACCCTTATGACTACCCTGTTCTTTCTCAGATCCAAGTGGTAATAAAGCACCACCTTTTTTTAAGATGCTTGCATCTTGTGTAGCTTTACCAGTGGCATCTTGCGCCCATCCTAGTGGTATTTCAGTATTATTTCTTTGTGCAATTTCTAATTTACCGTTTGCCGCAGTGGTTGTTGCAAAGTCTGCAACAAAAGGAGCTTCATCTCCAGCAGGAATTGCTACAGCAATTGGATTGGTGCCCAATAATTTTTCAGCAGCATAAGTAGGTGCCACTAATGCACTTGCGTTGGTCATCGCCATTCCAATCATCTCCTGCTCTAAAGCCATCATAGCATGGTATCCCGCAATACCAAAATGATTACTATTTTTTACACTCACCCAACCAGTTCCAACATGCTTCGCTTTTTCCATTGCAATTTCCATTGCTCTTGGCGCAACAATCAAGCCCAATCCTCTATCTCCATCAATGACTGCAGTAGAGGGTGTTTCATGCACTATTGTGATATTAGGTGTTGGATTAATTCTTCCAACTTCCCATAATCTGACATAACCAACTAACCTAGCGATACCATGACTATCAATCCCTCTTAAATCTGCGGATAACAAAACTTTGGTGGCCAATGCTGCATCCCCTGCTGAACAACCCATCTTTAAAAAAACAGCTTCCGCAAATTCAGTCAATTCTTTATATGTATAATGTGTAAAATGCATAACGCAAATTTACAAATAAAAAGGGTGCACTGTTAAGTACACCCTTTGATCTATTTTAAAACTTATTGTTTAGAATGGTAAATCGTCCGCTTCACCACTGTCTCCGCCATTAGCTGGCTGTGGGTTGTAGCTTTGTGCTGGACTAGATTCTCCACCATAGCTTGGCTGATCTCCACCTGCACCTCCAGAAGGCTTCGCTCCTAATAATTGTACAGAAACAATTCTTAAGGTTAAAGATGCCCCTTGACGACCATCTGCAGTCGTATATGATCTTACATCTGGTGTACCCTCTACATAAACCTGTGTACCCTTCTTTAAATAAGGGGCTACAGCTGTACGATCTGTCCAATAAGAACAATCTACCCAAGTAGTCCTGTCTTTTTGTACCCCTTGCGCATCTTTATATTTCTCTGTATGCGCCACATTGAAGTTGATCACTGACTTCCCGTTGACGTTATTCACAACCGCGTCCTTACCTAAATTTCCGATGACTTGTAACTTTATCATATTCTTATATTTTAACTTTCTTAGACAATGAAGGTAGTAATTTTTTATTACTTTTGTGCCAAGCCAACTTTTAACTGGCCACCGAAATATGAGCAAAAAAGGAAAGGTACTTGTCGCAATGAGCGGCGGAATAGACAGCACAGTCGCTGCAATACTCTTACACAACGAAGGATACGAAGTAGTAGGAATTACCATGAAAACATGGGACTACTCCACTAGCAATGCCAATGGTAAAGAAACCGGCTGTTGCAATATTGATTCATTTAACGACGCTAGAATGGCGGCCGTAAACAATGGATTCCCACATTATATATTAGACATTAGAGAAGAGTTTGGTGACTTTGTCATTGAGAACTTTGTAGAAGAATACCTAGCAGGGAGAACCCCTAACCCATGTGTGATGTGTAATACCCACATCAAATGGCGTGCTTTATTAAAAAGAGCAGATGCATTAGGTTGTGACTTTATTGCTACGGGGCATTATGCCAAAGTGCGCCAACATACCAATGGTCGCTATGTGATTTCTAAAGGATTAGATGAAACAAAGGATCAAAGCTATGTTTTATGGGGTGTGGACCAGGATTTATTAAAGCGTACAATTCTTCCATTGGGAGGCATGCATAAAAAAGATATCAAGCAAATGGCCATTGATATGGGCTATCCAGAATTGGCTAAAAAAAGCGAGAGCTATGAAATCTGCTTTGTTCCTGATAACGACTACAGAGGCTTCTTAAAACGTCGTGTTGATGGTTTAGAAGAAAAAGTAAATGGTGGTTGGTTTGTAGATTCAAAAGGGAAAAGATTAGGCAAACATAAAGGCTACCCATTCTATACCATTGGACAAAGAAAAGGATTAGAATTAGCAATGGGCCACCCTGTCTATGTTACAAACATTGATCCAGTAAACAATGTGGTAGTGATTGGTGAAGAATCTGATTTAGACAAGAACGATATGTTAGTCGCTAAAATGAATTGGATAAAATACGATCATTTACCAGAATCAATGGACTTGATGGCAAAAATCAGGTACCATGATAGTGGTGCTTTGTGTACCCTATCCCACACGGACAATGGTGTGCAAGCTAGATTCTATGAAAACGTGAAAAGTATTGCACCAGGACAAAGTGCTGTATTTTACGAAGGCGACGATGTGGTTGCTGGAGGTATTATACAGAGTGGCGTTTTAATATAGCACCAAATAATGTATCTGCTTGTTGGGTGTAACCTTTAAAATAACGTTGTTCAATTAATTCAAACTGCCCTTGTGTAAGAATAGCATTTATATGTGCTTCATTTTCTGCTGCATATACAGAACAAGTCGCAATTAAAAGATGCCCACCTAACTTTATAGTAGGTAAAATATTTTCAATGATCTTAGATTGCAATTGCGTGTAGGTATTTAGATTTTCCTTTTTGAAAAAAGCAATTTGCTCTGGTGTTCTACCCCATGTACCAGAACCTGAACAAGGTAAATCTGCAAATACAAAATCAAAAGGTTTTTTTATAGTAAAGGATTCTGTTAAATCAACCACTTGTAAACTTGCAGGGCGTATACCAGCTTCTTGAAGACGCTTGTCTGCATTGAATAAAATACTTTCTCTTACATCCGATACATGCATTCTAATATTTTGCATCGTATCATACATTAAAATTGTTTTACCACCACTCGCTGCACATGCATCCCATACTTGAATGGGTGTTTCCATGCTTGTTGGAACATGGTTTAATAATTGCGCCAAAGCTTGTGAATTCAAATCTTGAATCACAGCTTCCTTATTGAGTGCTAATATATTTTGTAAGGAAGTGGTATTAGAAAAAGCAAAACAATTCTCATTGACAACGGTATACTCAATAGATGCCGTATTCAATGCAGCGATCACTTTTTCTTTTTGCCAAGGACGTATACGAATAAACAATAAGGGTTGAATCGTATGAGAATGAATAAAAGATGGAATATCTATTTCATTTGAAATTTCATCCTGTAAAGGGAAATCAGCATGCATGGTTCTAAAATGCGCATAACAAAACGCACTGATACTTTTTCGATCCTTACTCCCATGTTTTTTATTGGCAGCAAAATATTTTTTCAAATAGGCAGCCAAAGGCTCCTGCCCTTGATAAGCAGCGATTAACTTTTGAGCAACCTCTTGATGTTGATTTTGATGCGTCATACTATAAAAAAGGAAGTCATGCAAAACATGACTTCCTTTTATTGATTGATCTTAAAATTACAATTCTAATAAACTTGCTACTGGATCTTTAGCAATTAATAAAAGCGATGGATTTTCTAACAACTCTTTTACACGTACTAAGAATCCTACACTCTCACGTCCGTCGATGATTCTGTGGTCATAGCTTAAAGCTAAATACATCATTGGTAAAATTTTCACTTCACCATTCACCGCCATTGGACGATCTTGAATTTTATGCATTCCTAAAATAGCAGATTGAGGAATATTAATAATAGGCGTACTCATTAAACTTCCAAATACACCACCATTGGTAATAGTGAATGTACCACCAGTTAATTCTTCTGCAGTTAATTTACTATCTCTTGCTTTACCAGCTAATTCAATTACTTTCTTCTCAATACCAGCCATGCTTAAACTTTCAACGTTTCTGATCACAGGAACTGTTAAACCTCTTGGCGTACTTACAGCGATACTGATATCTGCATAATCGTGGTATAATAATTGATCACCATCAATAAATGCATTTACAGAAGGCCATTCAGTTAAAGCAATCGCACAAGCTTTTGCAAAGAAACTCATGAAACCTAAATTCACGCCATGTGCTTCTTTAAATTTATCCTTGTATTGTTTTCTGATTTGCATAATGCCAGTCATATCTACTTCGTTGAAAGTAGTTAACATAGCAGTTGTATTTTTTGCCTCTACCAAGCGACGGCTAATTGTTTTTCTAAGGTTAGACATTTTCTCTGGACGTACATTGCGAGAAAATAATTCTTGTCCAGCAAATTGAATTTTACCAGGATTATTTAAAGCATCTAAAACATCTACTTTAGTAATCTTACCTGCGTATCCACTTGCTTTAATTTGATTGGTATCCACCTTCTTATCTGCAATAATTGCAGCAGCAACTGGTGTAGTTTTCACATTATTAGGAACACTTGTTACAGATGCAGAAGAAGCTGCAGGCGCTGCTGCTGGTGCAGCAACTGGTTCTGCTTTTGGCGCTTCTCCAGCTGGCTTAGCTGCAGTTTCATCAATATCAGCTAAAATAGCACCGATTAAAATACTATCTCCCTCTGTTGCTTTATAATGCAAAGTACCCGCTTGTTCAGCGTTTACTTCGAATGTTGCTTTTTCACTCTCTAGCTCCGCAATAACTTCGTCACGATCTACCCAAGCACCTTCTGGCTTAGTCCACTTTAACAAAGTTACTTCTGTGATAGATTCTCCTACTGTAGGTACTTTAATCGAAATCATGTTTTAATATTTTAGATAGAAAACGCAGTTGTTATAATTTCATTTTGTTCTTTAGCATGCACTTTAGCATAACCAGTAGCCGTTGCAGCAGATGCTTGTCTACTAATTACACCGTATTTTATTGCCTTTAAATTCATTTGCAAGAAACTAGCAGCACCCATATTCAAAGGCTCTTCCTGAACCCAGAACCAAATTGCTTTTCCATATTTTTGATATAGTGCTGTAATTTGCTGTGTTGGCAAAGGATACAATTGTTCTATACGTACAATTGCTATATCATTTCTTTGTTCTGTTTTTTGTCTTTCGGCCAACTCATAATAGATCTTACCAGAGCAGAACAATACTTTCTTAACGTCCTCTACTTTTTGTACGTAAGAATCATCAATTACTTCTTGGAATTTACCATTCGTCAGATCAGACATTGGGCTAAATGTTGCCGGACTTCTAAGGTTCGCTTTAGGAGAGAAATTAATCATTGGTTTTCTGAAAGACCAAGTTAATTGTCTTCTTAAAGCATGGAATAAATTTGCTGCGGTAGTTACGTTAGTAATCACCATATTATTTTCGGCACATAATTGCAAGTAACGCTCTAAACGTGCACTACTATGTTCTGGACCTTGACCTTCATATCCATGTGGCAATAACATCACCACTCCATTTTGACGTTGCCACTTTTGTTCACCAGCGGCAATAAATTGATCAATGATTGTTTGTGCACCGTTAGAGAAATCTCCAAACTGTGCTTCCCATATAACCAACGCATCTGCGTTTGCTAATGCATAACCATATTCAAAACCAAGCACCCCATATTCACTCAATAATGAGTTGTATATTCTAAAAGGTTGCTGTCCTTCTGCAACTTGATTTAATCTATTAAATTGTTCATTGGTATTTTCATCCACTAAAACTGCATGACGATGGCTAAAAGTACCACGCTTCACATCCTGTCCACTCATACGAACTGTCTTTCCTTCTGCAAGTAAAGAGGCATAAGCCATCAATTCACCTGTAGCCCAATCTATTTTTTGTTCTGTTTCGTATAATTTAATTTTCTCTTGAATTAACTTATCTACTTTTTTCAATGGCGTAAAACTAGCAGGCCATTTCATTAAAGCATCAAAAATTGATTTTGCTTTCTCTGCTGGGATTGCAGTAGATGGCGAGCTAAGGAAATCTTCGTTTGTTGCTTTACGCATAGCTTGCCAAGCTAATTCTGGTGCTTGATATTTGTAAGGCAATGGATTTTGTTTTACCTCGTCTAATCTTGCTTGAAGATCGGACCAGAATTTCTTTTCCATTTCCTTTGCTAATTCCTGCGCACTTGCTTCCCCATTTTGTAAAAGACATTCAACATAAGCTTCTCTTGGATTCTTATGTTTTTCAATCAAGCTATATAATTGAGGTTGTGTATACTTTGGATCATCTCCTTCGTTGTGGCCATGCTTTCTATAACATACCATGTCAATGAAAATATCACTCTTGTATAGTTGTCTGTAAGTTGTTGCAATTTGAACTGCTTTCACCACTGCTTCTGCATCATCTCCATTCACATGCAATACGGGTGCTTGAACCATGGCTGCAATGGATGTACAATAATTTGCACTTCTTGCGTCATCAAAATCTGTTGTAAATCCAATTTGATTATTAATAACAAAGTGAATAGTACCTCCTGTTTTGTAACCATTCAATTGACACATCTGTAAAATTTCATACACAATACCTTGACCTGCTACAGAAGCATCCCCATGAATTAAAATTGGTAAAACTTTTGATAAATCTGAATCATACAATACATCTGCTTTTGCACGAGCAAATCCTAAAACAACAGGATCAACTGCTTCTAAGTGAGATGGATTGGGCATCAATTTAAGATGTACTTTTTTATTATTAAACGTAGTAACTTCAGATGAATAGCCCATATGGTACTTTACATCTCCACTACCCATGGTTTGATCTAATACAGCAGTACCTTCAAATTCACTAAATATTTGCTCATAGGTTTTGCCCATGATATTAGCAAGCACATTCAATCTTCCACGATGCGCCATACCTATCACCACTTCTTGAACACCATGCTCTCCTGCAGTGTTAACAATCGCATCTAAAGCTGCAATAGTTGACTCACCACCCTCTAATGAGAAACGTTTTTGTCCAATGTATTTTGTATGCAAGAACTTTTCAAATATCACACCATGATTTAATTTCTCAAGAATGTGCTTCTTTTGTTCTAAAGAAATTGGTTGACTGAATTTATTTTCTAATTCATTTGTTAACCAATCTACTCTTTGTTGGTCAGAGATATATTTAAACTCAACACCTACACTTTTAGCATACGTCTTTTGCAAGTGTGCAAGAATATTACTCAAAGTAGTAGCGCCTAATCCAATAATTGAGCCAACTTGAAATGTTTTTGTTAAATCAGCATCTGACAAACCAAAGAAGGCTAAATCTAAATTTGCGCCTCTATCCTTACGCGTACGTATTGGATTAGTTGTTGCAATCAAATGTCCTTTATTTCGGTAACCCAAAATCAAACGATACACTTTTATTTCGTTGGCCCAATCCGCACTAACATTGGATACAGTTGTTGCAGTACCTTGAGCGGGAGCCACTGTTCCATTTTGCATGGCAAAATCGAAACCTTCAAAAAACTTTATAATATCTGGGTCTACTGATGCTGGATCAGTTAAAAATTGTTGGTACAAACCTTCTATAAAGGCTGGATGGGAGTTGGTGATGTAGGTAAAATCCTTCATTGTATATCCTTTCGTTTATTTGTCGAAACAAGGTTTGCAAATATCGGTTTAAATGATTGATTAATAAAGTAAAATACGCTAAAAATCTCAGGTAAATTTTGATCATTTATGATAGAATTTTTAGGGTTTTGACGCCGATTTTGACATTATTGTTCAAAATAGAGAAAAACTGCAATTTTGATACATTTTAACTTATTGATTATCAATATATTATATTCAATTTTTATTTTTTTTCATTTTAATTTTAAATATTTGCACAAGTCCCTTACCTTTGCCCTCCTGAAAATTAATTAGTACATGGCAAATCATTCGGCTACAAAAAAAGATGTAAGACAAGCAACTAAACGTCGCGATAGAAACCGTTATTATGGTAAAACTACACGTAACGCTATTCGTGATTTAAAGACAATAGAAGAACAAAAAGCTTACGACGAGAAATTACCAACAATCGTTTCTCAAATTGATAAATTAGCTAAGCGTGGAATCATCCACAAAAACAAAGCTGCTAATTTAAAGAGCAAGTTAGCTAAGCACGTTGCGGTGAAGCAAGTGGTTAAAAAGAAGTAATCTATTACGCATTTAGAGCGTCGAAAACTTATATTTAAATCCTGCCTTTAGGGGCGGGATTTTTTTTGTCCCCACCCCATGTGAAATACTCCCTTTCATTGAGATACAATTTCCTTGTATCTTCGCGGTATGACTGAAAAAATTATCATCCTAGATTTTGGTAGCCAGTACACACAATTAATTGCTCGTGCTGTAAGAGAAGCCAATGTATATTGCGAAATTCAACCCTTTCATAATGAAATTGTGTTTGATGAGCACTTAAAAGGGGTCATTTTAAGTGGTTCCCCTGCAAGTGTGAACGAAGACGAAGCGCCAAATGTGGATATTGAAGCAATTTTAGCCAAATTGCCACTCCTAACCATATGTTACGGCGCGCAATTGAGTGCTAAGAACTTTGGAGGTAAAGTAGAAAAGTCAAATAAACGTGAATACGGCCGTGCTCAATTGCGCATACAAAAAGACGATATCATTTTCAAGAATATCGCAAATAATAGTCAGGTTTGGATGAGTCACAGCGATTCCATCACCGTTTTACCTGAAAATTTTGAATTATTAGCCGATACAGAAAGTATTCCCGTAGCTGGATTTAGAAAAAAAGCAGATCAAGGGCATAGTTTACATGGATTCCAGTTTCACCCAGAAGTATATCATTCTACAGAAGGAAAAACAATGATTCGCAATTTCCTAGTGGAGATTTGTGGATGTAGCCAAAATTGGACACCTGCCTCTTTTGTAAATGAGACAGTTGCTCAATTAAAAGAACAAATTGGTGAAGGTCATGTGATAATGGCCTTAAGTGGTGGAGTTGATAGTACAGTTGCAGCAACCCTAATCCATAAAGCCATCGGCAATCGCCTTCACGGTATATTTGTTGACAATGGCGTTTTAAGAAAAGACGAGTTCCAACAAGTACTGGATATGTATCATAATATAGGTTTGAATGTAAAAGGCATTGACGCAAAGAATATGTTTTATGATGCACTTGCTGGCAAATCTGACCCAGAAGAAAAGCGTAAAATTATTGGAAAACTATTTATAGATGTATTTCAAATAGAAGCTTCTAACATGTTGAAAGCCAAGTTTTTAGGTCAAGGAACGATTTATCCTGATGTTATTGAAAGCGTAAGCGTTCATGGACCTTCACAGACCATTAAATCGCACCATAATGTAGGCGGCCTACCTGACACTCTACACCTTAAACTTGTTGAACCTTTACGTAGTTTATTCAAAGATGAAGTACGTAAAGTTGGTCTTGAATTAGGCATCCCTGCCGATATGATCCAAAGACACCCTTTCCCTGGGCCAGGTTTGGCAATCCGTATCTTAGGCGAGATTACACCAGAAAAAGTGGACTTATTACAAAGAGCAGATGCTATATATATTAATGGATTAAAGGAATTCGGATTATATGATAAGGTTTGGCAGGCTGGAACCATCCTTTTACCTGTTAAAAGCGTTGGCGTAATGGGCGACGAACGTACTTATGAATTTACAGTTGCGCTCAGAGCAGTAACATCTGTGGATGGCATGACTGCCGATTGGGCACACTTACCTTATGAATTCTTAGCACATATGAGCAACTCCATCATTAACCAAGTAAGAGGTATAAATAGAGTTGTGTATGATATTAGTAGCAAACCACCGGCTACTATTGAGTGGGAATAACTGTTTAAATTTGAAGTATAATACTTCAAATTTAATTTTAATAAAAAAGGGTTAATTCATTATATTTCAATGAATTAACCCTTTTTACTTTAACCAAATTTTACTAATTCAGTTTCTTCTGAATAGAAGTGATTTGATCTTGCAAAGTGTTCACAACACCAGCCAATTGATCCACATTCCACATAGGCTGCGCACCCGCTTTATGAATAATATAAACAGCCTTCCAAACCTCCACTATATCCTTCGTATTTACTTGATATGGCTCGTATAAAGAATTGTCGCTCAATAAAGTAAGTCGTTCTCCAACTGTATCGCTTGAACGATCATCGTTGGTAATAATACGCTTATAGACAACCCCATCTGTATTTGAAATGACGATATAAGTGTTGCTACTTTTTACATCCTTAAGGCTTGCAACGCGTTCACCCACAATAACACTACCACTCTGAGTTGGCAACATACTATCTCCCACAATTTCAAATGCACGGTACTCACCCGGCGCCAACATGGGCAAAGTAAAAGTGTTCAATTCGTCTATGAATTCTGGATCAGCATAGCCAGCCAAATAACCCGCAGCTGCTTTCACAGGGACAAATGAAACAATCGCTGCACTATTAGAACTATCCGTTTTGAGTGAACGACGGCGCTCCAGATAGGACCCACCCATATTATATCCTTGATTCAAGTCAAACTCATCCATCTGGGATAAATCTTGGAATAAGAAAATCTCCAAGCTAATATTAAATAAAGCGCAAATGGCTTCTTGTACTTCTAACCTCGGTTCTGCCCTGCCTTCCTCATAAGCACCAACTAAAGAGCGCTTAATTTGAAGTTGGTTGGCTAACTCCTCCTGAGTCCAATCACGTTGCTTTCTGATGAATTTCAAATTCTTTCCTGCGTATGACATAACTAATAATTTTAGTGCAATTTACTAATAAATTTAGTTTTCCAAATTATTTTAGCAATTTCTTTTTTTTGAAAGGATTATGGCTTCTTGGTAACTTGCAGTATGGCTAAGAAAATTGCAGCAAAAAAAGGCTCGACAAAGAAGGATCAACCAGTTATACTAATTACAAATGATGATAGCATCAATGCCCCAGGAATTCATGCTTTAGTGAAAGCTGTTGAAGGACTTGGCAAGGTCATAGTGGTGGCACCAGATAAACCACAAAGTGGCATGGGACATGCCATTACCCTCGGACAGCATTTAAGATTAACGAAAGTGCATTGGCAGGATGATCCTACTGTTGAAGCCTATACTTGTAGTGGCACACCAGTGGATTGTGTGAAATTGGCAGTCGATAAAGTGTTACATCGTAAACCAACTATCTGTTTAAGCGGCATCAATCACGGAGCAAACCATTCTATCAATGTGATTTACTCTGGAACCATGTCGGCTGCATTAGAAGCTTCAATAGAAAGTATACCAAGTATCGGCTTTAGTCTTTTAGACTTAAGCATTGAGGCAGACTTTACAGCTGCTGCACATTATGCACGTATCATTGTTGAGCATGTTTTAGCAGATAAGAAATTGGACAAGCATTTATGCTTGAATGTGAATATCCCAAAAGTAGAGACTAAGATGATCAAAGGCATTAAGATGTGTAAACAATCTTATGCTAAATACGACGAAAAATTTGTGGAACGCACCGACCCGCATGGCAAAAAATATTATTGGCTAACGGGTGAATTTGTGAACTTTGATAAGTCTAAAGACACAGATGTTTGGGCACTAAAAAATAATTATGTGAGTGTGGTTCCAGTCCAATTTGATTTAACAAACCATGCGCTGAAAGACCAATTAAGTAAAAAATGGAAATGGTAATCCAATGCAATTAAATAAAGATAATTATATACTTGGCGTCATCATTGGACTTACCCTACCCTTTTTAGGATTTGCAGGTTTCTACCAATGGAAGTTTAGCATGGTATCCCTACAAACCTTTTTAGATTTACTAGCAAGTCAGAAATCGATATTGTCAGCAATGATCAGTGTCTCCTTGTTGTTAAATGCCGCTGCATTAACGTTCTTCTTCCAAAAAGAAATGGACAGAACAGCTAAAGGTATATTTTTCACTACTTGTATTTATGCAATAGCTGCTATTGCTGCAAAATGGTTTTTATAAATGAAATACTACATTATAGCAGGCGAAGCGAGTGGAGATCTACATGGATCTAATTTAATAAAAGCCATTTTAAAAAATGACCCTTCCGCAACCATTCAATGTTGGGGCGGTGAGCTTATGCAAGCAGCTGGAGGAAACCTAGTTAAGCATTATCGCAGCCTAGCTTTTATGGGTTTTGTAGAAGTCCTTTTAAACTTACGAACCATCCTTTCGAATATCGCATTTTGCAAAAAAGATATTCTCACTTTTGAACCTGATGTATTAATCTGTATCGACTATCCTGGATTCAATTTACGCATAGCAAAATGGGCCAAAAAAAATGGCATGAAAGTAGTTTATTTTATTGCACCACAGGTATGGGCATGGAAAGAAAACAGGGTACCCGCAATGCGCGCATCAATTGATCGATTGATGTGTATTCTTCCTTTTGAAAAAAAGTATTTTAAAGATAAATGGGATTGGGAAGTGGACTATGTAGGACACCCATTGATGGAAGTTATTGATGCTTTGGAAAGCTTACCTCATCCCCTTACTTCATTAAAAGATCAGCAATTAATTGCCCTTTTACCTGGAAGCAGAAAGCAAGAGATTCAAAAAAAATTACCCATCATGTTATCTGTTGCTAAGGAATTTCCAATGGAGCATTTTGTGGTCGCACAAGCACCAGGTATAGATACTGATTGGTTCAACACATTGATTCCTAAAACCTCAAATGTACATGTGGTTGCAGCAAATACTTATGCCATTTTGCAACATAGCAAAGCCGCATTGGTAACCAGTGGAACAGCTACTTTAGAAACAGCCTTATTAAATGTCCCAGAAATTGTTTGTTATAAAGGGAATGCCATTACACTCGCTTTAGCAAAACGATTTGTGAAAATTAAATTTATTGCTTTGGTCAATTTAATTATGGACAAAGAAGTAGTTAAAGAATTGATTCAGGAAGATTTAACCACAAAAAATCTTTCAATTGAATTAAAGAAGCTATTGGAAGATCCTACAAGACAAGCTGCAATCAAAGCTGATTACGCTGCATTAAAACAAGCGCTAACCACAGGACAAAAAGCCACTGAGGTTGCCGCTGGTATTATTCAGGAAGAACTGAATAAAAAATAAATCCCCCCTCTTTGTTAGACTTATTTTAATAAAGGCAGGATAAATACCCTGAATAAAGTAAAAAGGATCGCAAAAATAAAAACCAACAAAGAAATACGGTTCATACCATGCATGTATTTCATCCACTGCGTCCTTGGTTGATTTGGATCTTTTTTCTTAATAAATAAGTACTCTCCAAATTGTCTTAAAATACCCATAGTTTATAAATTAGGTTGGTAAAATTATGCTTGGTTCGTTAACCAATTTTTTAAATGCGTTGTAATCTGTTTTGTCTCAATAATAAAACCATCGTGACCGTACATAGAATCAATTGCAACCAATGTTGCTTTAGGCATATGTGCTTCCATGAACTTTTGTTCATCCAATGGACATAGGATATCACTGTTGATACCAATAATTAATGTTGGAATTTGAATCGTTGCTAAAGTAGCCATTAAATCTCCGCCGCGCTTACGCGCAAGGTGGTGACTATCCATGGATTTAGTCAACATCCAGTAGCTATATGCATTGAATCTTTTTACTAATTTATCCCCTTGATAATTGATATAGGATGAGGCTTTAAAATCATCTATTTTTTCTGGATCAGCATCGGTTTGCTTCTCTTGATAAATGCCATAGTTACGATAGGTTAACATACCTATTGCCCTTGCCGCTTTCAACCCTTTCGCACCTGCATTAGGCTTTGCATCTTTCCAAGTGCAATCTGCTTCAATCGCCAATCTTTGAGCAGTATGAACTGCTACACCCCATGCACTTTCAGAGGGCGATGTGGCAATCAAAAACATTTTTTGAATCACAGTTGGCTCCATTATTGCCCATTCTAAAGCTTGGTATCCACCCATGCTCCCTCCTAATAAAAGATCAATTTTGTCAATCCCTAAATGTTGTCTTAATAGAATATGAGCTTTCACCATATCCCGAATGGTAATGGTTGGAAATTGATCAAAACGGCTAGACGCGTCTAAGTCCTCCACACTTAATGGACCTGTGGAACCATAACAAGAACCAATAATATTCGCACAAACAATAAAGTAATCATTCGGATTGATGATGGCATCCTCCCCCACAAAACCCTTCCACCAATCAGCCACATCTGAGTTAGCCGTTAATGCATGACAAACCCAAGCGACTTTTTTACCTGGCGTGTATTCCCCATAATAATGGTAGGCTATTTTAAGCTTTGGCAAACTGATACCGCATTCAAGGGTAAAAGGTTGGTGGTATTTATAGATGACTGGGTCCATTTTATCGCTTTCTTGTGCTAACTAACTGGCTATTTGAATTACCTTTGCAAAGGTACAATATTTATAATTCCTATACACGAACCAATTATATCCTATGGCAACGATTACTCTTAAGCGTATTGATAATGATTATCAGTTTGAAACGATGGACGAAGCTGGTCAAGTAATGACTATGGATATCCCCGAAGATCAAGGTGGACATGGCAATGGTGTTAGGCCGATGCAAGCTTTATTAAGTGCATTAGGTGGATGTAGTGGCGTAGATGTTGTGATGATATTAAAAAAACAAAAGGAAACATTGGATCACTATGAAATGGTTATTAGTGGTGAAAGAGCCGTTGGAAAAGAACCAGCTTTATGGGAGACAGTCCATATTGTTTTTAAACTAAAGGGCTCTATGACAAAAGAAAAAGCTGAGAAAGCTTGTGCTTTGTCTATTGATAAATATTGTTCTGTTGCAGCTACATTGAGAGCAGCAGGTGCAGTGATCACTTGGGAGGTTGAAATTTTATAATTTTTTATTGCGCATACATGAAACACGATCAGTCTAAATTAATTCGTACACAGATAGAAAGAACTGCAGAGGGCGAACATTCTAGTCCTTTATTTTTAACTAGTAGTTTTTGTTTTGATGAAGCCGAAACGATGCGTGCCGCTTTTGCAGACGAATCTGATGATAATATTTATAGTCGTTTCTCTAACCCTAATGTGCAAGAATTTGTAGACCGTTTAGCGGTATTGGAGCATGCAGAAGCAGGCTTTGCTACAGCAAGTGGAATGAGCGCTGTATTTGGTTCATTTATGGCGATATTAAAAAAAGGCGATCACCTTTTATCATGCAATTCTATTTTTGGAAGCACCCATACAGTGGTTTCAAAATACCTTCCTAAATATGGCATGGAATATAGTTATGTATCTGCGAATGCAAGTGCTGCAGAATGGGAAGCAGCGATTCAGCCAAATACAAAAATGATTTATTTAGAAACACCCACTAATCCTGGATTAGAAGTGTTAGACATTGCAATGATTAGTGCGATTGCTAAAAAACATAATATCATTTTGAATGTAGATAACTGTTTTGCGACACCAATTGGACAAACACCAATCGATCTTGGAGCAGACTTAGTAGTTCATTCTGCAACTAAATGGATTGATGGACAAGGTCGTGTACTAGGAGGCGCTGTTCTTGGTAAAAAAGAACTGATTCATGAAATTTATTTATTCTGCAGAAGTACAGGACCTTCTCTCTCCCCTTTTAATGCATGGGTATTGAGTAAGAGTTTAGAAACACTAGAAGTGCGTATGGAGCGTCATTCCAAATCTGCATACTCTATTGCACAAAAACTAGAAGGACATCACAAAATTAATTTCGTTAAATATCCTTTCTTAAATTCCCATCCACATCATGCCATTGCAGTAAAGCAAATGAAAAACGGAGGTGGGATTGTTTGCTTTGAATTAAAAGGTGGACTAGAAGCAGGAAGACAATTTTTGAATCATTTAAAAATGCTTTCTTTAACTGCGAACCTTGGAGATAGCAGAAGTATAGCATCCCATCCAGCAAGTACAACACATGCTAAACTTTCAGAAGCCGAAAGACAAGCTGTTGGAATCACACCAGGCCTTATACGCATTTCAGTAGGACTTGAGCATGAGGAAGATATTTTAAATGATATCCTTCAGGCCCTAGAAGCCTAATTTTGGCCCCACATTGTGTCATTTTTACAATATAGTTTGTATATTTAAAACGCTTAAAATTTTAACGTTTTAAAAAACAACCTATGAAATTAAAAACAGGCGTTTTATTATCTGCCATGATGTTTCTTCAGTATTATATCTGGGGTGCTTGGTATGTAACTATGGGAACCTATATGGGTGAAAAATTAGGATCAACAGGTGTTGATATTGGTGCTGCATATGGTGCAGGCGCAATCGCTACAATCATCTCACCATTCTTTGTAGGTATGATTGCAGACCGTTTCTTTTCTGCTCAAAAAATTATGGGGGTACTTCATATTGTAGGGGCTGCTTTATTATTTTTTGCAACTAAGGTTGATAACACGAACTTCTATTGGGTAATTTTAGTTTACTCTTTACTATATATGCCAACTATTGCTCTAAGTAATAGTGTTGCATTTGCTCAAATGACAGATCCAGGAAAACAATTTCCTTGGATTCGTGTTTTTGGCACATTAGGTTGGATTGCTGCTGGCTTGGTAATAAGCCAATTAGGCATTGAGAAAACAGAAGGCACTTTCGTAGTTGCTGCGGGCATTTCTGCAGTATTAGGTTTGTTGAGTTTTGCTTTGCCAAACACACCTCCTAAAGCGGCAGGCACACCTTCTTCTATGGGAGCAATTTTAGGAAAGGATGCATTTGTTTTATTAAAGAATAAATCTTTCTTAGTATTCTTTATTTCTGCTATTGCAATTTGTATTCCACTTTCTTTCTATTACGGATTTGCAAATCCTTTCTTAAACGAAGTGGGCTTAGATAACGTAGCTGGCAAAATGACAATGGGTCAAATGTCAGAAGCAATCTTCATTTTAGCGATTCCTTTCTTATTCAATAAAATTGGTGTAAAAAATATGTTGGTTTTTGGTATTGCAGCTTGGGTATTGAGATATGTATGCTTTGCTTACGGCAATATGGATGCAAGCTGGATGCTATATGCAGGTATCATCTTACACGGCATTTGTTATGACTTCTTCTTTGTAACTGGTTATATGTATACAGAAAAGAAAGCAGGTGAGAATATTAAAAATGCTGCTCAAGGTTTATTCACTTTTGCGACTTACGGTGTAGGTATGTTTATTGGAACAAACTACAGTGGATTTGTAGTAGAGCAAAATAAATTAGCGGATGCAACTGGTCATAACTGGCAAAGCATTTGGTTAACACCAGCTGCGATTGCAGGTGCAGTCTTAATTGCTTTCATTTTATTCTTTAAAGAGAAAAAAGAAGTAGAAGCTGCTTAATATAAAAACTTTCTAAAGCCTATCCGCTTGGATAGGCTTTTTTATTCAACACATTTTATAAGATTAATGCTATTATTATGAGAATTGCAATGTTAGGTGCGGGATTCATTGGCCGATTTTATGCAGATGCATTACAAGGCTATAGAAGTAAAGACAAAGTAGTAAGTATTTATGCAAGGCGTGAGGAAGCTGCTAAGCAATTTGCTGCAGATTACAATTGCGCGCATTGGACCACCGAAATGGAGGAAGCCATTGCACATCCAGATGTGGACATTGTTTGTATATCCTTGCCAAATAATTTGCATGAGGCTGCAGTGATGATGTGTTGCAAACATAAGAAAGCAGTGATGACCACAAAGCCCCTTGGCCGCAATGGCGAAGAAGCTAAACGCATGTTAATTGCAGTTGAAGAAGCAGGCATTTTTAATGGGTATTTAGAAGACCTAGTGTATACACCTAAATTTATTAAAGCTAATCAGAGTGTCAAAGAAGGTGCATTAGGTCGTGTATTATGGGCCAAGTCTAGAGAGACCCACCCTGGCCCACATAGTGAGTGGTTTTGGGATATTAATCAAGCAGGTGGTGGTTGTATTTTAGATTTAGGATGTCATTGTGTAGAAATATCAAGAAGTTATATTGGCAAGGATATCAAACCAATTGAAGTCATGTGTTGGGCAGACACACAAGTCAAACCGATTGATGCAGAAGACCATGCAATTGGCTTAGTAAAATATGAAAACGGAGCGATTGGACAATTTGAAGTGAGCTGGACATTTAGAGGCGGGTTGGATTTAAGAGACGAAGTCATGGGTACAGAAGGTACAATTTGGATTAATAGTTTCTTAAGAACAGGTTTTGAAATGTTTACCACAGGAAAAGGTGGCGACTATATTGCAGAAAAAGCAGAGAGTGATAGAGGTTGGTTATTTCCTGTTGGAGATGAATTGAATGAACTTGGGTACAACCATATGTTCATGGATATGTTTAACTCTATTGAAAAAGGAGAAGCCCCAAAAGAAACATTCTATGATGGCTATGTAGTCAATTGTATCTTAGACGCAGCCTATAAGTCTGCTAAAACAAAATTATGGGAACCAGTACAACTTGATATCTGGAGAGGCAAAACAGGCTTAACTAAAGAAAGTCATTTAGTGGAGTACGATGCAGATCATTATTTAGTGAAAGAAGAAATGACTCATTATGGTGCAAAGAAATTGATCTTGAAAAATAAGACGACTGGAAAAATAACAGAACAAACAATCAATTAATTCTTTTCTATTTATTACTATGCCTAAAAACAATGCCCTACCCGCTTCCTTAAAAAACTTGCTAGAAAAAGGCGAAGCGCAGTTTCATCCTGGCATTTCGGTAGACTGTGTCATCTTTGGATTTCACGAACAACAACTTAAAATCTTATTATTAAAAGTTGACACAGTTCATAAATGGGCATTGCCAGGTGGTTTCATAAAAAAAACTGAGCCTATTGAAGAGGCTGCCTATAGAGTATTACAAGAAAGGACTGGCGTGAAAGATATTTTTTTGCAACAATTCCAAGTATTTGGTGCACCAGATAGAGCTGATGCAAGCATTCATCAAAAAAGATTTCAAAGCTATGGAATTAAAATCCCTAAAGACAACTGGCTGATACAAAGGTTCATTACAGTTGGCTTTTATGCATTAGTAGATTTTAATGAGGTAAAAATACAACCATCGGAACAAGAAGCCCAATGGCAATGGATGGACATTGAATATTTAAATGGCTTGATGATGGACCATGCAGAAATTGTTCAGAAGGCACTACAAACATTAAGAACTCAACTCGCTTATTTACCTATTGGCAAAAACTTATTGCCAAAGAAATTCACGATGCCTGAATTGCAGAAATTATACGAAACCATATTAAATCAAAAATTAGATCGTCGTAATTTCCAACGCAAACTATTGAGCTTTGGTATTCTTAATAGACTAACCGAAACAAAAAAAGGTGGAGCGCATAAAGCAGCTTACTTGTATTCATTCAATGATAAAAAATACCAAAAAGCCCTCAAAGAGGGCTTATATGGTAGTTGGTAAATTCGAAGAATTTATTTCCCTATTTGATCCAATTAATCGTTTTTGCTTTTACATCTCTTGAGTTAGTTCCTATCATGATTTCAAAATCACCCGATTCCCAGTCAAATTTCAAATCGCTATTGTAAAACTTTAATGTCTCAGGCGTTATTTCAAAGCTTACATTTTTAGTTTCACCGGCAGCTAATTCAATTTTATTGAATCCTTTTAATTCTTTTACTGGTCTTGTAATACTGCCAACCAAATCACGAATATAAAGTTGAACTACTTCTTTACCAGTAACTGATCCTGTGTTCTTAACTGAAACTGTAACTGTTAACTTTTGGTTGCCTTTTAATTTATTGGAGGATAACTGTATATCCCCATATTCAAACTTTGTGTAACTTAATCCATACCCAAAAGGATATAGAGGCTCATTGCTTACATCTATATAGTTAGATTGAAATTTAGAGAACCATTTACCAGTTAAAGGACGGCCTGTATTCTTATGATTATAATACAATGGAATTTGACCTACATTTTGCGGAAAACTCATACTCAACTTACCTGAAGGATTCACTTTCCCTAATAACGCATCTGCAATTGCATCCCCTGCCTCAGAACCAGCAAACCATACATCTAAAATTGCTGGCACATTTTCGTTTTCCCAATTTAAAGTCAAAGGACGACCATTGAATAGCACCAAAGCAACTGGTTTTCCTGTAGCAACTAAAGCCTTTAATAAACGCTTTTGAGCTTCAGGTATATCAATAAAGGATTTTGATGCACTTTCACCACTACTCTCTGCACCTTCCCCTAAAGCAGCTACAATCACATCCGCATCAGCACTTATAGCCAAAGCTTCTTGAATCATTGCTTCTGCTGATCGATTGTCTCTAGCGATATCCTTACCGAACATCGTCTGGCGATTTTGCAGTTCAGCATCGTCTTCTAAATTAGCACCTTTTGCATAAACCACTTTACCATTATTACCTACCGCATCTGTAAGCCCTTTTAATAGACTAATTGATTTTGAATTATCAGCACCTACACTCCATGTTCCAGTCATATTTTCTTTTGCATCTGCAAGTGGACCAACTAATGCAATTTTCTTACCTGCTGCAATAGGTAGCACATTGTTGTTTTTTAACAACACAAAACTTTGCGCAGCGATTCTTCTTGCCTCTGCTCTATTTGCTGCAGTAAAAACCTCAGTTGCAGATCTTTGTTCATTACAATAACGATAAGGATCATCGAATAAACCTAATTGGTATTTTGAAATTAAAATACGCTCACAAGCTTTATTTATTTGAGCTAAAGTAACCTTACCCTCTTGGATAGATTTTTTCATGGTGTTCAAAAATCCTTCACCCACCATATCCATATCCACTCCGGCATTCATTGATAAAGCATTCACTGTTTGTGCATCACCCATACCATGGTTTGACATTTCTGGGATACCAGTATAATCTGAAACAACAAATCCGTTGAACTTCCATTGTTTTCTTAATACATCATCAACAAGCCATTTATTACCTGATGCAGGTACACCATCTACTTCATTAAAGGATACCATCACAGAAGCAACACCCGCATCCACAGCTGCTTTATAAGGAGGGAAGTACTCATTGTACATTCTTACCCTACTCATGTCTGTTGTATTATAATCTCTTCCGCCTTCTGCTGCACCATATAAAGCATAATGCTTAACACATGACAAAATTGTATTTGGCGCCGCTAAATCATCTCCCTGATAGCCATGTACCATTGCTTTTGCAATCGCAGAACTTAAAAATGCATCTTCTCCATTTCCCTCTGAAACTCTTCCCCATCTTGGATCTCTTGTTAAATCAACCATGGGAGAAAAAGTCCATTGTATACCATCAGCACTCGCTTCGCTCGCTGCAATGCTTGCAGAACGCTTGACCAAATCCATGTCCCAAGTTGCTGACATAGCTAACGGAATTGGAAAAATAGTTTTATAACCATGAATCACGTCCATTCCAAAAAGTAAAGGAATATGCAATCTTGAATTATTAACAGCGAACTGTTGCAACTCTTTAATTTTAGTAACAGATCTTATATTAAAAACACCACCTACTTTCCCAGCCTTTACTTTATCAGCAATATCAGAACTACTAACTGCCCCAGTAACAAAATCACTAGATGCAGGCAAATTCAATTGACCTAATTTTTCCTCAAGGGTCATCTTAGACATCAACGCATTAATGAATTGATGCATTTTTACCTCTTTAGCAGACTGACCAAAGCCAATCAATAGGATTCCTAAACCAAGTATAGTTAAACTAACTCTTTTCATAGATTATAATTTATTTTCAATAATTCATTACCATACTATCGTTGAGCATGATTTTTCGGGCAAGGTAAAGTTAAATTTTTTCTGCTCAAAATTGAGCGTAAAGACCGATTCCTTTGACTTATTTAAAAGCAACAAAGCCTTCCTTCCGGTCGGGGTTTTAAAAGCAACCGCATGAACCTGGTCATTCGTTGAACTAGCTTCAATTCTGACGGAGCCTGCTGGTATAAATTTAGAAACTTGACCTATGATATAATAACTTACGTTCCGTTTAATTTCATCACCAGATATGGTCAATGCACCTAAACATTCCGTGCAACCGCCGGGTGTATGAGGTCCATATAATGGATCATTCGCTAAATTCCATTCCAAGACCATACTACTCCAATTGTTTAATGTACCTATTACGACATGTTCCATATGCCACATAAAATCACCTGCGAAACTTCCTTTAGCACCAGTCCATTGTTCTGTAAAATATATTTTTTTATCAGGATGTGCATCGTGGACTTTTGACAAAGCTGTTTCCTGTCCTAAATACAAATGAAATGCAGATGCACTGATATAAGATTTGGCAACTGAGTCATTAAGAATTTCAATTGGATAGTTTGGATGATCTGCATTATGATCCCATATCACGATCTCTGTTTCAATATGCTGTTTTTTAAATAATGGCCCTAAATGGTATTTAATAAAATCTTTTTGTTCTATTGAACTCATTAACATACTTGGATTATTACCTCCATGTTCTGGCTCATTTTGAATTGTGACAGCATTGATATTTAATCCTTCTTGCTGCATTAACCGAATGTACTTCGCAAAATAGTTTGCATAAGTTGGGTAAAACTTTTCTAATAAATGTCCTCCCATCGATTTACCATTGTCCTTCATCCATACTGGTGGGCTCCATGGTGTTGCAATTAATTTTATTGCAGGTTGAATTGATTTGATTTCTTTTAATATTGGAATCAAATATTGTTGATCATTTTTGAGAGACATCTTTTTTAATAGAACATCCTCCTGCCCTATAGGTAAATCATCATAACTAAACACAGCCGCATCCAAATCCGAGGCACCCATACTTATTCTCAAATAGCTCACTTGTAAATCATTAGGACCTCGACCAAAAAGTTCCTTTAGTATTGCCTTCCTTTTTTGTTCCGACAATTGAAATAATAGTTGCGCGCTCCCCCCTGTTAAGGTATATCCAAATCCGGCTATATTTTGAAACTGTACTTTTTCATTCACATAGATATTGTTAGAAGAAATAGTAGCAGTCTCACTCGATGCCAATAATGGACTAGACAATTCTTTTAAAAGCATTTTTCCATCTCCAGAAGTCACTGTCTGTGTAAACTGAGCAGGGCCCTGAAGCACAAAAACAAATAGTAAAACAGAAATGAATAGACCAACTTTCATATTTAATAAATTATAGTCTTTAAATATACAATGAAATGGCCTAAAAAATGGTAAGTTTAGGTATGCAAAGCTTGGGCAATAAATTTCATATTCAATTACTTGGAGACCACGCTATATTATTTAAAATAAATGCTGGCTTACTCGAGGGCATAGATCAAGATTTACTTGCTTTGAATTATTTTTTTAAACAGAAGCAATTTCGGGGCGTAAAAGATATCATTCTTGCATATGATACATTGACCCTGATTTATGATATCTTAGAATTTGACGAAAACCCATTTTTATTTGCCTCTCAACAACTTGATTCATTCTTAAAGGAATCCCCTAAAATCAATCAAACCAAAAAGGCAAGATTGATCGAAGTCCCCGTTTGTTATCACCCAAGTTTGGGCATTGATATAGAAAAAGCAGCTATCTATTTAAAATGCAGTATGGAGTCCTTAATACAACAACATACTGAAAAAATTTACACTGTTTACTGCCTTGGATTCCTACCTGGCTTTGCCTATATGGGTGATGTTACTAAAGAAATTCAATTGCCAAGACATCCTTCACCAAGAGCAAATGTACTTGCTGGCAGTGTAGGTATAGCTGGAAAACAAACAGGTATTTATCCCCTAGACTCACCAGGAGGATGGCAAATTATTGGACGTACTCCCTTAAAAATATTTGACCCAAGCAGTGAATTGTTAACACTTTTTAAAGCAGGTGATCAAGTTCAATTTAAATCCATCTCATTGGAATTGTTTCATCAATTAAACAACCAGGAAGATGTCGATTAGAATTATTAAAAAAGGACTATCAGATCGCATTGTTGACCAAGGCAGATATGGTTACCAAGATTTAGGTATTCAACCGACTGGACCAATGGATTTCTTATCCGCCCAATTAGCAAATAAGATTTTAGGAAATGAATTAAGCAATCCATTATTTGAATTGCACTTCCCAACCTCTGTATTTGAATTCGAACAAAATATGTTGATTTGTATAAGCGGGGCTAATTTTGTTCCAGTAATCAATAACAAAAGTATTGCGCTTAATACCCCTATTAAAGTCTACCCAAAAGATCAACTAAGTTTTCTAAAACCCATTGAAGGAAGAACTGCCTACCTAGCTTTTAAAGGCAAATTAAACAATCGTCATAGCTGGCTCGATAGTTATTCAAGTTTTCAAACTACCCTCCAAAAAGAGGATCATTTTGAAATTGAAAAAGGTTCTAGTAAAAATCATAGTGATGAAGCAATTGACAACAAGAGTGACTCCCACGATTTAATAAACCAAATACAAGATTGCTTATTCAAGGAACAACCAATTCGTTTTATTCCTGGACCAGCTTGGAGAGATCTAGACCCTTTTTCAATTCAAGTAATAATGGATAAACCATTTTCTATCGACTCAAAATCGAATAGAATGGGATTTTTATTAAATGGCGAGAAAATTAATTTAACTACACCAAAAGAATACACTTCAAGTGCTGTCACTAGAGGCACATTACAGTTATTACCTAATGGCCAAATCATTGTCTTAATGGCTGATCATCAAACCATTGGAGGTTATGCTAATTTGGGTCAAATAATTTTGGTAGATTTACCAAGGCTGGCGCAATTAAATAACCATAGTCAATTTAAGTTAAGCATTACAAATGTTCAAACAGCACATCAACTCTATCGAGCAAAACAGTCCTGGTTTAAGCATTGATATCAATTGCGATATGGGCGAAGGCATGCATAATGATGCAGCTTTAATGCCCTATATTAGTAGTGCGAATATAGCATGTGGTTATCATGCAGGCAATGAAGACACTATCAAAAGAACCATTGAACTTGCATTGGAAAATCATGTTGCAATTGGAGCTCATCCAAGCTATAATGACAGAGTACATTTTGGCAGACAATCTCAAACTATTACTTTAATTGAACTTGCTGAACTTATTAGCGAACAAATAAGTCTATTTGAAAAAATTACCGATCAGATGGGCTGTAAAATTCATCATGTAAAATTACATGGTGCTCTTTACAATGATTGTGCGAAAGATGCAATGTCAAGCAAAATTGTTGCACAAACAATACAAGCTATTGATCCATCCATTTTGCTTTATGGCTTAAGTGGGAGTCATACCATTAAGGAAGCAAAAATGATTGGCCTACAATGTGTTCAGGAAGCATTTGCAGATAGAACCTATCAGTCTAATGGTCAACTTACGCCTAGACATATGGATCATTCTATTATTACAGACTCATCTATAGCTGCTAAACAAGTTTTATCGATGGTCTTTGATCAAAAGGTTGGTGCCAACAATGGCGAAATGATAGAAGTAAAAGCAGATACAATTTGTATTCATGGGGATCATCCTGAAGCCCTTGAAATTGCTAAAAAAATACATAACACCTTACAAACATATCAGATTGAAATCAAACAACCCTAAACCTACAACCGCGTTACCTTCCTTAACAGGAATTAGTTTAGGCGCAGCATTTCTAATGGCCAATTCCTCCATCGGACCGGGCTTTTTAACACAAACCTCTTTTTATACGGAGCAGTTACTTACTAGTTTTGGATTTGTGATTTTAATTTCCATTCTTTTAGATTTTGGTGCACAAATAAATATATGGAGAGCCATCACTTTAAGTGGTATGCGTGCACAAGAAATTGCTAATCAACTATTACCTGGACTAGGTCATTTATTATCTCTATCTGTTGTAATAGGAGGCTTTGCTTTCAATATTGGCAATATTGCTGGATGTGGTCTAGCACTTAATATATTAACAGGATTAAGTTTTGCTAAAGGAGCCATGCTGAGTGGAATCATTGCAATCCTAATTTTCTGGATTGATGAAATTGGGAAGATGTTAGACCGATTGACTAAAGTTTTAGGCATCGTTAAAATTAGCCTGACCTTAATAATTGTATATCTGGCAAACCCGCCTATCCTATCTGCAGTGCATCATAGCTTCGTACCAGAACAAATCTCATTACTTGCTATTGTAACTATTGTAGGAGGTACAGTGGGCGGCTATATCACGTTTTCGGGTGCACATAGGTTAGTGGATGCAGGAATGGTAGGCCCAACCTATATTCCGTTTGTAACAAAAAGTGCAAGTAGAGGAATTTTGATTTCTTCCTTCATGCGCTTTATCTTATTCTTGGCAGTGGTTGGTGTAGTATCACAAGGGGTGCATTTAGATAAAAATAATCCTGCAGCCACTGTTTTTGAAACGGCTGGAGGAAGATGGGGCTTATTTATTTTTGGTATTGTATTGTGGAGTGCTGCAATTTCATCGGTGATAGGTGCGTCTTATACCTCCTATTCTTTTATAAAGAAATTAGATATCCCATTTTTAAATCATGAGCGATTTTCAATTAGCGGATTTATACTGATATCAACTTGTATATTTATTTGGATCGGGAAACCAAAAGAATTATTACTTTTTGCTGGTTTAATCAATGGCTTTATACTTCCCTTTGCACTTGCAATCATGTTAATCGCAAGTAGGAGAATACCTATATTAAAACAATATAAATATCCATTATGGATTGAAGCTGCGGGATGGCTTGTTGTTATTATAATGGGCTCGATGAGTGTTTATGCCCTAGTTGATACTTTTTTGAAATAAGATTAATTCACTTTCACATCTGAATCTAACATATCCAACTTTTGTTCTTTTGGTTTTACACCAAAATTATAGCGAATATTGATCCCCCATCTTCTTGAATCACTTTCTCTAAAACCTACTGCATAGATACTACCTTGTCTAAGTGTAAAAGTATTCCTATTGGTAAAGAAAATATCATTCATTGATAATGTCACTGTTAATTTTTTATTCAAAAATTGTCTGTTCAATGAACTATTTAATTGTCCAAAATTATCTAACTCATAAAATTGCTGCTGGCCATTAGTTCTCAAAAATCCATTGATTGTAAAGGTTGATAGCTTGTCTAATTTAAGGGACTGAAAAGTAAAGAACGTCCAAGTAGCTTTATCAAAAACGATTGGCTTTTGTTCATATAAACCATTATACACATTATGATTGTATTGTGCACCAACTACTGCAAAAAATGCTTTACCTGGGGGAATAACCGCAATTCCTCTAAAATAAGTTTCTTTGCTCTTTCCTAGATTATCATAGGTTCGATAAGCTACTTGTTTGTTAGTAGGAGACTGATACACCACATTAGTGAATATATCTTTTGTCTCATTAATACCAAATGCAAAAATTGGCTTATCGTCTACACTAATATTCGCTTCATAATTAGAAGTAAACTGTGGCTTTAAGCTTGGATTACCTGACTCATACAAGAATGGATCGATGTACTTAGGGAATGGATTTAAAAACTCATAACTAGGTCGACTTATTGTTTTTCTGTAAACTAAATAACCTCGCATCTCATAGCCTGAAATGGTAAATAATTTACGACTTAAAAATACATAGGGAAATGCGTCTGTTCTATTCAAAGAAAATGAAGTGTCAGAAGGAATGCTTTGCTTACCCTGCATGATTGTTTGCTCTACCCTAGTACCCACTTTTAAAATCACTGCACCCCAGGTTTTTGAACCCTGTATATAGGCTGCATTAATCTGTTCTTTAAAATCATATGCACTCGTTCTAAAAATATCTTTGACTGCTATACCATTATTATCCTTTTGGTAATTGGCATTATTTCGAAATTGCAAAATACTTGACTTTAAACCAGACTCAATTGTTATTCCAAACTTTCTTTTTTTATAATCTGTCTGATAAGTATAAAAATCTCTATCATTGGAGAAATTACCATCCCCTTTTGAAACCAAGCCGCCTGACAATAATGTATTATTATATAATTGATCTGTATTAGACCTGATTAGGTTATATGAAAAATCAACCGTCCATTCTCCACCTAATGAATCTAATTTTAATTTAGACCTTACAGATTGATTGATATTTAAATTTGAACCATCGTTGTCCACCAGAGAGGCAATGGCACTTAGATTCTGCTTTGCCGAAACCCTTTCTAAAATAGATTCATTATTCGTGCTATTCACAAAAGATTGACCACTAAATCTTGCATCATAATTCAATTCAAAACGATCTGTCCAATTTCTTCCTAAACCAAACCCAATATAGGCCGATTTATTAGGGCTTAAAGTTTTTGCTGTTTGTCTTAAAACTGTATCCATTGACAAATACCTGTCTGTATTCACATTACTAAAGCCATCATTCTGATTGTATTGTGTATTCAAATAAGTATTGTATTTATCTGTCGTATTATTTAAAGTAAGTCCTATAAATTGATTCCCATAGACCCCTTGATTCATCCCCGTATTCAAAGACCCATTTAATCCAATTTTGATGCCTTTCTTTAAAATAATATTGACTACTCCACCGCCACCTGATGCATCATATTTTGCAGAGGGTGTTCTAACTAATTCAATTTTCTGAATTGAACTTGGTGGTAAGCTTTTAAGAATTGTTGCCATATCTGATGCACTCATCCTTAATTCTCTACCATTTATTTGGACACCTGCTGGCGACAACCCATTTAAATAAATATTCCCATCCTGGTCTATAAAAATACCAGGAATTTTTTCCATTGTTTCATAGGCGTTAGTGGAACTTTCAGCCAAAGGCTCCGGATCGACAACAGTCTTGTCATCTTCTTGTTTTATTAATGGCTTGGAGGAACTTACAACTACTTCTTTTAATTGATTCTGCGTTTCCTTTAAAAGAATTTGAATTGAACCTAGTTGACTCAATTTGATTGTTCTTGTATCTGTTTGAAATCCAATTGCAGAAGTTTGAATTTGATAGAGGCTTGCCGCATTTAAAAGCACTGACGCAGACCCATTGCTATCAGTTACAAGATTTAATTTATTTGCAGAGTCAATTTTTTGTACACTTATATTCGCAAAAGCAACAGGATGCTTTTTGACGTCAATTACAGTAATTTTAAATTGTTTCTCTTGTCCAATCGCAACAAACTGGATCAAAATTATTTGAACAAGTAAAATTGGCTTTAGTAATTTATGTATTAATCGCATCATAAGAAAGCAAAAATAAGCTGCGTTAACTTATGTAAGCTTACTTATTTGTTAAATGGTAAAAAAAAACCAGCCTAAATTAGACTGGCTTGCAAAAAATATTTTAATAAAATTAAATTTCTCCTTTTCCGTCTATCCAGTCTTTCACTGCAGCTGTCGTTACAGATTTTGGACGCTCTAATGGGAAGCCTAATGCTCTATCCCATGTTAAGCTTGCTAATACCCCAAGCGCGCGGCTCACAGCGAATAATACTGTATAGAATTCATATTCAACAATGCCATAGTGTACTAATAAAGCACCGCTATGTGCATCCACATTTGGCCATGGATTTTTCACTTTTCCTAATGACTCTAAAATTGGTGGTACAGTTTCATAAATATTCCAAACTGTATTCACTAATTTATCGTCTGGTAAATGTTTTTTACCAAATGCCATTTGTGCAGTGAAACGAGGATCTGTTTTTCTTAAAACCGCGTGTCCATATCCTGGAACTACTTTACCAGCAGCTAAAGTTTTTTGAACATAGTCTACAATTTGTTCTTTTGTTGGGCTATCAGAACCAATTGCTTCTTGCATTTCAAAAATCCACTTAATCACTTCCTGATTAGCCAAACCATGTAAAGGACCAGCTAGACCATTCATACCTGCAGCGTAACTTAAATAAGGATCGCTCAATGCAGAGCCCACTAAATGTGTTGTATGTGCAGACACGTTACCACCTTCATGATCTGCGTGAATCGTCATATACAAACGCATTAATTCTTTTGTGCTCTCATCTTCAAAGCCCATCATGTAAGCTAGGTTACCTGCCCAGTCTAACAATCCGTTTGGATGAATATGCTCGTTGTTTTTGTATTTTCTTCTGTAGATATAGGCAGCAATTCTTGGCAATCTTGCGATTAAATCCATTGAATCATCATAAGTATATTGCCAGTAATCTTTTTTATTCATACCCTTCGCATACTCTTGGGAAAATTTGCTTTCAGTTTGCAAAGCCATCACCGCAGCAACATACATGGTCATAGGATGCGTATTCAGAGGAAATGCATCAATCACATCAAAAACATGTGTTGGAACATGACTTCTTCTTTGCCAGTTGCTGGTTAATTTTTTAACATCTCTTTCTGTAGGTAATTCACCGATCATCATCAAGTAAAATAAACCTTCTGGTAATGGTTCATCACCACCTTCCACTTTTGGTAATTTATCTTGTAATTCTGGAATTGAAAAACCTCTAAAACGGATACCTTCTTGCGCATCTAATAAACTAGTCTCAGTTACAAGACCAGTCATCCCTCTCATACCTTGATAAACTTGTGCTAAAGTGATTTCTCCAATCTTTTTATCACCATGCTGTTTAAGCATTTCTTTAATCTCTGAAGCAGCAGCAGTTGCTTTTTCTCCAAAGCGGTCTTTGATCTCTTCCATATGCCCAATTATTATTGTTAAAAAACGGTTTAAAATTGGACACGAAGTTAACTAAGAAATGGTTATTTAGGGGCTTTTTTGTACAAATAATAGACCACGAACATAAAAATAATATTGGGTATCCAGGCTGCTAGAAAAGGGGGTAAATTACCCTTAGTGGAGAAGATAGTTGAGAATCTATCGGTAATGATAAACAAAGCAGCAATAGTGAACCCCATAGCCAAATGCGCCCCACTTCCACCTCTAACTTTCCGACCCGCAATAATGGCTCCAATTAAGGTTAGAAGTAGTACTGTAATGGGTGTAGCATCACGCCTATAACGTTCAATTTTGAGCTCATTTAACCCCTCTGATCCCCTTAAAGCTTCCATCTTGATTTGTTTAATCAATTGCATGGTCGTCAATTTATCTTTAGCGTACTTGTCCTTTTCTAAATCTACAGGCTTAAAGGGATATTTTTTATGAAGATTGGGGATATAAGTAACCCATTCTTTTTGATCCGTAATTTTTCTTTCCAATACCTCGGTTAAAGTCCAATCCTTTTTTGCTGTATCCCAAACGATAGATTCTGAACGAATATTATAAACCACTTTATCCCCTTTTACAGTGTAGGCAAAAAAGTTATTACCCCTTTTTGTAGAAGTATCATATGCGTATATACCGGCGTAAGTAAAAGAATCAATCCTAAAATAATAATCATTAGAACCTCTTAACAGCGCATTATAGGAAGAGTTTGCATCAATATAAGTGGCTTCAAAATCTCCTCTAATATTATTTGCTTTTGGGATAATCCATTGATTGGATATCCATAAAACAAAACCTAAAAACAATCCGCCAATCCAATAAGGCCTTAACCATCTATTGTAGGATGTGCCACTCGCTAAAATAGCAACCACCTCGGTCTGTCCAGCCATTTTAGAGGTAAAAAAGATCACCGCAATAAATACAAACAATGGAAATAATAAAGCAATGATATGCGGTATAAAACCAACGTAATAATTCTTAATGATTTCTGAACTAGTTAATCCTGAGCGAACAAAATCATCTGTTTTTTCACTCACGTCAATCACCACTGCAATTACTGCAAAGAAGAAGATGGCAAAGAAAAATACTGCCAGAAATTTTTTTAGTATGTACCAATCCAGTTTTTTCAATGCTTACAATCTTTTACTTATTTGAGGAATCATACCTGTTTTCCAAGCTTTGTAATCCCCGGCAATAATATGTATTCTTGCTTGTTCAACCAACCATAGGTAAAAAGACAGGTTTTGTATACTCGCCAATTGCATACCCAATATTTCATCGGCTGCAAATAAATGTCTAATATACCCCTTGGTATAGTATTGACTCATTTCATTTGGAATACCCGGATCGATTGGCGTAAAATCCTTATACCATTTTTTGTTCTTAATATTGATCACACCCTGAGAGGTAAAGATCATCCCATTACGTCCATTCCTAGTTGGCATCACACAATCAAACATATCAACCCCCAAATCAATAGCTTCTAAAATATTCCAAGGGGTACCAACACCCATTAAATAACGTAGCTTCTCCTTTGGTAAATTTTCACAACATAATGCGGTGAATTCATACATTTCTTCCTCTGTTTCTCCTACACTTAACCCTCCTATCGCATTGCCCACTGCATTTTTTGAAGCGATATATTCACAAGAAGCTTTTCTTAAATCTTTATATAATCCACCTTGAACAATTGGAAATAGATTTTGTGTATGTCCATATAAATCAGGTGTCTCGTCCAAACGATTAAAACATCTATCCAGCCAGGTATGGGTTAGGTCCATACTTTTACGAACATAATCATAAGTACTAGGAATTGGAGGACATTCATCAAATGCCATAATGATATCTGCACCAATACTTCTTTGTATATCCATCACATTTTCTGGACTAAACAAATGCTTACTACCATCAATATGAGATTGAAAAACCACGCCTTCTGGCTTGATTTTTCTATTGGATGCTAATGAGAAAACCTGATACCCACCACTATCTGTTAAAATTGGACGATCCCAACCCATAAATTTGTGCAAACCACCGGCAGCTTCTAATACTTCCGTTCCTGGTCTTAAGTATAAATGATAGGTATTCCCTAATATGATTTTTGCATCTATGTCCTGCTTTAATTGTTGTTGAGTCACTGCTTTTACAGATCCTATGGTACCAACAGGCATAAAAATAGGTGTCTGAATTACCCCATGATCTGTGGTAATCGTTCCTGCTCTTGAAGCACCTTGTTGACTCTCTGCTGCTAATTCAAATTGTAATGCGGCCATGGAACAAAGGTAAGGTCAAAAATCTTTACTTTTGCGCTATGATAATCAACTTACCCATTTCATCTACCCTCCTAACGGAAATACTGATAGGCTTTTTTGCCACCGTGATTGCGATACAGGTTTTTTATTACTTATTCTTCTTTTTAAGACTTGCCATTTATAAGAAGCCTAAAAAAACAGTTCATGTAGAACACCCTATTTCTGTGGTAATTTGTGCACGTAACGAGGCTCATAATTTAGCCAATACTTTACCAGGAGTTTTAGTTCAGGATTACAGTACTACCCATGAAGTGGTATTAGTGAATGATAATTCAGAAGATGAGACAAAGTATTTGTTGGATGAATTCAAAAAGTCCTTTAAAAATTTGAACCCTGTTCAACTTACACAAGAAGCAAAAATGATAGCAGGAAAAAAATTCCCTCTTTCGATGGGCATTAAATCTGCAAAAAATGAAACCTTATTATTAACAGATGCAGACTGTCTTCCAGCAAGTGAATATTGGATGCAACTGATGCAAGATGGTTATGACGAAGGAAAAGAAATAGTACTTGGATATGGCGCCTATAAAAAGAAGCCTGGCTTATTAAATAAACTCATTCGTTTTGAAACTTTCAATACCGCATTACAATATTTTTCCTATGCATTAGCAGGATTGCCATATATGGGTGTAGGTCGAAACCTTTCTTATAAACGTGAATTATTTATAAAAAATAAAGGCTTTTCTTCTATCAATCAAATACCTAGTGGAGATGATGATTTATTCATCAATCAAGTAGCTAATAGACGCAACACAGCCATTGTGGTAGATCATGATGCGCACACTTTGAGTGAGCCAAAAACTAGTTTTAAAGATTGGATGACACAGAAATACCGTCATTATACAACTAGTAAATTTTACAAAAAGAAACATATTTTTTTATTGGGTCTTTTTTCATTGAGTCAATTTTTAGTTTATCCCGCTTTAATTATAGCACTTGTATTTACTAAAGCCTATTTAATCATTATTGGACTTTGGGCTTTTAGAGCCATATTACAAGGACTAATTTTACGTGGTGCAATGAAAAAATTAAATGAACTAGATCTTTGGCCATGGTTCATTTTATTGGATATATGGTCATTATTCTATTATTTATTAACCTTGCCTAGCGTATGGAAAAGACCTCAGAAAAATTGGAATTAATTACCCGCTACTTTGCTGATTTTACACCTGCTCAATTAGATCAATTGGCAGGGCTAGAAGCCGCATACCAAGAATGGAATGCAAAAATCAATGTCGTATCCAGAAAAGATATTGATCAAATATACCTTCATCATGTGTTACACTCCCTAAGTATTGCAGCAATCGCTGAATGGGAACCTGGTACTCAGGTAATTGATATTGGATGTGGGGGTGGTTTTCCAACAGTTCCTTTAGCCATCTTTTTTCCTGAAGTGAAATTCTATGCAGTGGATAGCATAGCTAAAAAATTAAAAGTAGTAGATGCTGTATGCGATATAGTAGGGATTAAAAATATTGAGACAAAACATACCCGTGTAGAAGATATAAAGAATAAAAAATTCGATTACGCAGTAAGCCGTGCTGTTGCCCCATTAAAGGATTTATGGAGATGGGCTGGTCCTGTACTTGTTAAAAAACCAAATCAGCCCAATGGCTTGATTTGTTTAAAGGGTGGCGACTTACATCAAGAGATTTTTGAAAGTGGCACTAGACCTAAGATGATGCCTATTTATGATATCTTTCAAGAAGACTATTTTAAAGAGAAATATATTATACAGGTTAAAAAATAACAAAGAAAGGCGTCCAATGGACGCCTTTCTTTATACTATCAAAGTTTTTGAAGAACACTTATTTAATTCGGGATTTCAATTTTATTATTACTTCTATTAATATCTGGCATTCTTTGACTAGGATCAATCTCGATAGATTTTATTGCACTCAATGGTTGCGTCGTTTCAAAAGTATAAGTAGGATGTGTCCATTTCCATTCTGGATGGTTAATTTGCTTAATCGCACCTTCTTGGGTTTTACCGCCAAGCATTAAATCCAATGGGATATAATGCAACTCATTTGTTCCATCTTTATAAGTAACAACTACTTCGATTGGCATTGGGAACTTGCCTACTCTTTGAACACTAATTAAAGCTGCATTGCCACTAACTTGAATGTCGTTTAAACCATAATCAATTGTTTTTGTACTATTGACCCAATATTCTTTTAGCCATTGTAATTGCAAACCACTTGTTTTTTCGGCAACACGAATAAAATCATTGGCATTCGGATGTTTAAATTTCCAAGTGTTATAATAGTTAAGCATTAACTGATCGCGTTTTGCCTCCCCCATCATATAACCTAGTACACCCAAGAAAGTACCCCCTTTACTATAAGCAGCATTGCTATAAGCATAGTTGGTGTTAAAATGGTCTGCATGTGTGGACATGGGTTCTTCTAATCCACTTTTGGCTAAAGCTAAATAACCGCTATAATTACCGCTTTGAACTGCAGGCAACAATTTAGATTGTCTTTCAAGACTCACTTGAATTTGCTTTTTAGCTGCATCACTAATATAAGGAGATTGCGATGCAAAATTTGTTTCATAATAATGACTAACCATTTCTTCTCCATAGCTTGTAAAGCCTTCATCCATCCATGCAAATAAACTTTCATTAGATCCTAAAATATGTTGGTACCAACTATGTATCCATTCATGAAATGCAGTACCTAAACTTGGACCAACTAATAAAGTAGCCATGGCATATTCCATACCACCATCACCTCCTTGAATAAATGAATATTGAGGGTATGGATAAGCACCCATCTTCTTTTCCATAAATGGCAGCACTTTTTCAGCTGCCCATAACACATTTGCCCAAGCACTATCTGCTTTTGCGTCTTTGGCTTTATAATACACATGAAGTGTCAACCCTTTGCGTACTTCTTTAGATAAATGTTTAAAATTATTATCTGCAAACCACACGAAATCATGAATTGTGTTGCCTTTAAAATTCCATACTTTATGACCTTCTTTATCTAAAGGAGCGCTAGGATTTTGTAATACGCCTGTTCCTCCCACCATATAGTTTTTATCTAACCTTAAAGTCACATCGTAATTACCCCAAACACCATAAAACTCTCTAGCTATATATGGATTGGTATTCCATCCTTGGTAATCATATTCTACCATCTTTGGGTACCATTGGCTCATTGAATAACGCACACCTTCTTTATTATCTCTACCAGACCTTCTAATTTGTATAGGCACTTGAGCCTCAAAGCTAAGGTTTATCTTTACAGAAGACTTAGGCAAGATTGGCTGTGTTAAAACCACTTCTAAAATTGTTTCATGTTCCACCAACTGTTGTTGCTTCCCATTAATACTGAGTGTATTCACCTTTTGAATGCCATATTCTTCCGGTTTTAAATTTTGAATACGATCACGAACACGCATGTCCCAGTCTTTCACTTCCTCCCCTCTTCTGTTTGTGAATGTAGTCTTGCCTAATTCACGGCTCCTTACATCCATGTTGGAATTTGGCTGAAAAGCATTCCAATACATATGGAAATACACTTTGTGTAAAGTATCCGTTGAATTGTTGGCATACAGGATCTCTTCTGTTCCTTTAACGGTATTTTTTTGCACATCTAATGTTGCATCAATTTTATAATTAATGCTTTGTTGCCAACGCTCAGGTTGCGCGAAAATTTGGGTGCTTATTACCAAGGAAATAAGCGTAAAAAAGAAAAACTTTTTTAACATAGTTATCTGTTTAAGGCTTCAATTTAAAGAAAAAAAAGGGTGTTGCCAAAGTGAATTGATGAACGAAATGAATGCTTGATTAAGCTTTCCCTGCTACTACAATCACAATCTCACCTTTTACTTGTTTAGAAGTAAAATGAAGAATTAAATTTTCGAGGGTGTCGGTGATATTTTCTTCAAACATTTTTGTGAGCTCCCTACTCACTGCTGCTTTACGTTCAGGACCAAACGTCGCTTTAAAAAGTTCAAGGGTTTTAACGAGTCGCATAGGACTTTCATAAAAAATCATTGTACGCTCTTCATTTGCTAAAGCGTCCATCAAAGTTTTTCTCCCTTTTTTAAGTGGAATAAATCCTTCGAAAATAAATCTGTTGGTTGGCAAACCACTATTTACCAAAGCTGGGACAAATGCGGTTGCACCAGGTAAACTTGTCACAGGAACTCCTGCAGCTTTACATGCTCTAACCAATAAAAATGCAGGATCCGAGATACCTGGGGTACCAGCATCTGTTATGAGTGCGATATTTTTACCTGCCATCAATTGTTGCACTAAGTGCTCCACAATCTTATGTTCATTGTGTTGATGGAATGGCGTAAGCGGCTTTTGTATTTGATAATGCTGTAATAGCTTGGAGGAAGTTCTTGTATCCTCGCATAAAATAAAATCCACAGACTGAAGTGTCTCTACTGCTCTAAAAGTAAAATCTTTTAAATTTCCAATGGGCGTAGGGACTAAATATAACATGGTACTTAATTTCTGAAGTCGATTACAAAACAACTACTTCAAAATACTCCATTACAGCATTTGCTAATAATTTCTTACTTGCCTCTGTTGCAATTGCTACCGCAGCTGCTTCGTCTGAAGCTTCAATTTGCAAGTTGATATTCTTGCCAACACGAACATCTTGTATTCCTGCTAAACCTAAATTATGCAACCCACCTAAAACTGCCTTTCCTTGAGGATCTAATAAATCCTTTAAAGGCATTACTTTGATTTGAACTTGAAATAACATATTGAATTATTGTGTGATTGTTTTTGGATACATCAAAGATACTAAGCAATAGCCGATAAAGCCAAATGGAATAGCATACCATTTAAAAAAGATAGCAGATAAAACAAATTCCAATACTAAGACCCCAAGAGGAATCATTAATTTATTCTTCCCGGCAAGGCTTTTAAGCGCTAGCATTGGTCTTGTCATGACCATTAAATAACTTACAATTAAGATATATGTATACCAAAATAAGGGGCTCAATAATACCTTAGATATCAATCCAAAAGAAGGTTGCCAATATATTAATGGGAAAGCAGCAGTTAATAAGCCGATCATTGGAATAGGTACCCCCTTAAAATAAGTAGATTGAGTTTGATCTATATTAAATCTAGCCAATCTATAAGCACCTGCCATAGGAATGATAAATGCTGGAAAAAATAAAAGACTACTTGTTGAAAGTGCATTCACATCGTTCGCTAATGCCAATCTTAAAAATTGATAAACTATACATGCAGGCGCAACACCAAAACTAACCACGTCGGCTAAAGAATCTAATTGCTTACCCATCTCTGAGGATACTTTTAATAACCTTGCTACAAAGCCATCAAAAAAATCGACTACCGCTGCTATCCCTATGAATAAACTTGCCATAAACAATTTCTCAGGTATTTCAATTAACATTTCGCCCGAATCAGAAATCGATGCAATCGTTCCATATTGGAAACAACTAACAATTGCTAAACATCCAAAAAGCAAATTAAGCAGGGTAATAATATTGGGTATTTGTTGACGCATGAATAAGTTAGTATGTTAATTATTTCTTTTTCTTCATTAAAGCCTCAATCTCTTCGGCTTTAATTGGAATGTTTTTGAATAAATCTTGATTGCCTTTTGCTGTAATCCAAACATTATTTTCGATGCGCACACCCATTTGTTCCTCTTTAATATAGATTCCCGGCTCCACTGTAAAGACCATGCCAGCTTGAATAGGTGCAGTTCTTGTACCTAAATCATGTACATCAATTCCTAAATGATGAGAAATACCATGGTATAAATATTTTCTATACGCTCTATTTTCTGCATCCTCATTTTTAATATCTGCCTTGGATAATAATCCAATTTTCAGAAATTGCTTTGTAGCTTCTTCTCCTACTTTATCGGTGTAATTTAAAATGCTTATGCCTGGCTTTAAAATAGATTTTGCATAATCATGTAAATGCAAGCAAGCATTGTATACTTCTTTTTGTCTCTTTGAAAACTTACCATTAACCGGAACTGTTCTGGTCAAATCAGCATTGTATCCGCCATAAGCAGCGCCAAAATCCATCAATATTAACTCCCCATCTTTACATTGATTGTTATTGCTTGTATAGTGTAATGTTCTTGCATTATCTCCACTTGCTAAAATACTATGGTAAGCAACGCCTGTTGCTTTTTGGCTAAGAAAAGAATGATAAATTTCTGCTTCAATCTCATACTCATACACACCTGGTTGAATGAATTTCAATAACCTCCTAAATGCAGTTTCTGTTATATCAATCGCTTTTTGAATCACTACTATTTCTTGCTTCGTCTTCACTGCCCTTAATGCTTTCATGATTTTAGCAGCACGTAAATATTGGTGTAATGGATAACGAGATTGCATCTCATCTATAAAACGATATTCATTGGTTCGAACAAGATTATTCTTACGATCATTCTCATTAGAATCTAAATATATTGCATCCGCCAAATGTATCCAACCTTGTAACATCGCATCAAGACTATCTACCCATACAATCGTTTTCATACCCGAAATAGCAGTGGCTTCATTGGCTCTTAATCGCTTACCATCCCAAATTTCTTTTAACTCTTGTGGTCTCACTAAAACTAAAACTTCTCTATATTTTGGATCTGGATTGTCAGGGAATAAAACGACCATCGTCCCTTCTTGCTCGATACCAGTTAGCCAATATAAATCTGAATTTTGAACAAAACCATGCAATGCATCTCCGTTGCTTGGAAATTCGTCATTACTTACAAAAACAGCAATGCTATTTTTCTGCATTTGACTCACAAAACGTTTTCTGTTTTGAATAAAAATGGTTGGGTCTAATGGATCGTATTTCATAAAAGAAGGAATTTTAATTTTTGTCTTTAAGCCTTGCTTATAGTGGAAGCAAGATACTTAAAAAGGTTGGGCTTAGGCAATCTTACCCCAGCCAATTTTTGTTTTTTGAGTTTGTAAAAAGCTACGAATGGCCAAATGTTCTGGGAGGGTTAAATTGGGATCCTTCTCACATATTGCAGCAGCAGCTTCCTTAGCTATTTCCATTGTAGGACGGTCATTGATTAAACTAGCTAATTTAAAATTCAGTGCCCCACTTTGCCTTGTTCCGTCTATATCTCCTGGACCCCTGATCTCTAAATCTTTTTCTGCAATCACAAAACCATCATTCGTGTCACACATTATTTTTAATCGCTCCCTGGCTTCTCTACTTGCTTTCACACTACTCAATAAAATACAATAACTCTGCTCCGAACCTCTGCCCACCCTGCCCCTTAACTGATGCAACTGTGATAAACCAAATTTCTCTGCACTCTCTATCACCATCACCGATGCATTGGGCACATTCACCCCTACTTCTATGACAGTTGTACCAACCAATATTTGGGTATCCCCAGATTTAAAACGATTCATATTCTCCGATTTTAAATCATTAGGCATTTTGCCATGCACCATACTTATTTTGTAAGTTGGTTCGGGGAAAAAACTTTTAACCTGTTCATAGCCTTGCATTAAATCCTCATAACTCATCTTTTCACTCTCTTCAATTAATGGATAAACATAATAAGCTTGTCGTCCTTTTTGAATTTCAGTTTTTACAAAATCCATCACCGAAGCCCTTGAAGTTTCATATCGATGTACCGTTTTAATAGGTTGTCTTCCTGGCGGCAACTCATCCATAATACTATAATCCAAATCTCCATATGCTGTCATGGCCAAGGTTCTTGGGATAGGCGTTGCAGTCATCACCAATACATGTGGAGGGATAGAAGCTTTTTTCCAAAGCTTAGATCTTTGCTCTACTCCAAATCGATGTTGTTCATCAATGACTGCCAAACCTAGCTTTTTAAATTGAACTGGATCTTCAATCAACGCATGTGTACCTACTACAAAATGAATGGTATCCTCTGCCAATCCTTTTAATATTCTTCTACGTTCTGCTACTTTTGTACTTCCTGTAAGAATAGCAACTTCGACCGGCATTTCTTTTAACAATTCCGTTAAACTTGAATAATGTTGTTGTGCTAAAATTTCGGTTGGTGCCATTAAACAACTTTGAAAACCATTGTCTGCCGCAATTAACATCGCCATTAAAGCAATCATTGTTTTTCCACTACCTACATCCCCTTGCAACAATCGATTCATCTGATAACCCTTGGCAACATCTTGTCTAATTTCTTTGATCACTCTTTTTTGTGCTCCTGTTAATTCAAAAGGCAGGTAATTGTTATAAAAAGTATTAAAATAATCTCCTACTTTTTCAAAAACCTGTCCCCTACTATTTTTATGTCGATCTATCTTAATTAAATTCAATCTTATTTGAGCAATAAACAATTCTTCAAAAATCAATCTTGACAATGCCTTTTTATAATGTGCGAGGCTTGTTGGAAAATGAATTTGTCTAAACGCCTCCCATCTGCCCATTCTATCCACCAACAAATGCGCAGGTAAATTCTCAGGTAAATCTCTTTCACTAATTTGTAGAAATAAAACTTGGGTCAATTTGCCAATTTGCTTACCATTTAACCCTCTTGCTTTTAATTTCTCAGTAGAGCCATAAACAGGTTCAAGTAAAGATTTTTGAGCCATGGTTTGTGCTACAAAAGGCTCAATTTCAGGATGAACAATCTGAGGCTTCCCATTGAAAAAGCCAAGTCTACCAAACACTAAATAGGTTTGACCCTCTACTAAGTTCTTTTGAACATATTGAATACCTTGAAACCAAGCCAATTCCAAATTGCCCGATTCATCCCTTAATTGTGCCACCATCCTTTTTGAACGTTTCTCTCCGATGGTATGGAAGCCCAACAGAACCCCTTTAACCTGGACAAAATCCATTTCTGGCGTTAATTTGCTAATAGGTGTAAGTTTTGTCTTATCCACATGCCTATGAGGGAAATGTTGTAATAAATCGCCAAAAGTATAGATACTAAGCTCTTTTTTAAGCAATTCCGCCCTCATAGGGCCTACGCCCTTAAGGTATTCAATTGGACTGGATAAAAGAGAAGCTAGGCTCAAGGGACTTTTTTTAGATTCAGGGCAAATATCCCAAAAAGATGGCAAAAAATGGGATTGCGATTCATTATCTTCGCACAGCTATGGAAAAGGAAATCGTATTGAGTGGAATAAGGCCTACTGGGTTCTTACATTTAGGAAATTATTTTGGTGCTATGCGTAATTATGTGCGCATGCAAGATGAGTATAATTGTTATTTTTTTGTTGCTAATTGGCATAGTTTAACAACCCACCCGGACACTAAGACTTTACAAGAAAGTGTGTTGCGTGTTGTGGCAGAAAATATTGCTTGTGGATTAGATCCTGAAAAAGTGTCTTTGTATGTTCAGAGCGATGTTCCTGAAATTGCAGAATTATATTTATACTTAAATATGCTGGCTTATAAAGGTGAACTTGAGAAGACCACTACCTTTAAAGACAAAGTGCGTATGCAACCTGAGAATGTGAATGCTGGTTTATTAACATATCCAGTTTTACAAGCAGCCGATATCTTAATCCATCGTGCGGTAAAAGTACCTGTTGGAAAAGACCAGGAGCAAAACCTAGAGATGGCACGTAATTTCGCCGAAAGATTTAACCACCGTTACGGTGAGACATTTCCACTTCCATATGCATTTAACTACAATAGTGAGTTAGTGAAAATAATGGGATTAGATGGCAACGGTAAAATGAGCAAGAGTGAAAACCAAATGACCACTTTGTTTTTAGCAGACGAAGATGATTTGATTCGTAAAAAAGTAATGAAGGCTAAAACAGATCAAGGACCATTAACTCCAAATTCTGCAAAGCCTGATTATATTCAAAACTTATTTACATTGATGGGCTTGGTAAGTTCAGCAGATACGGTGCAAAAATTCGAAGATGATTTCAACAATAGTTCAGAAGGCAATTGCATCATTCGTTATGGTGATATGAAAAAACAGTTAGCAGAGGATATGGTTAAATTCATTAATCCAATTCGTACAAAAGCAGCTGATTTACAAAACAACAAAGAATTACTTTTAAAAATCATTCATCAAGGTGCTGACAAAGCGAGAGCAAGTGCCTCAGCAACTTTGACTACTGTCAGAAAAGCAGTAGGCATGGAATACCTATAAATTAAACTACTCAAATTTAACTACACTTATAAGATTATGGCAAAAGCAGCAAATAAAAAACCAAAGCACGTAGCAATCGCTGGTAATATTGGTGTTGGTAAAACAACTTTAACCGAGTTGTTAAGCAAGCACTACCGTTGGATTCCTCAGTTTGAGGACGTTGACCATAATCCATACTTGATGGACTTTTATGATGATATGCCAAGATGGAGTTTCAATTTACAGATCTATTTCCTACATGGTAGATTGAATCAAATATTGGAGATTCAAAAAGGGACTGAAACAATTATTCAAGATAGAACCATTTATGAAGATGCAAATATTTTTGCACCTAACTTACACGAGATGGGCTTAATGAGTAAACGAGATTTTGATAATTACTATGGCTTTTTCAATACGATTAAATCGATGGTACAACCTCCTGATTTATTGATTTATTTGAAAGCATCTGTACCTACCCTAGTTTCTCAAATCCAAAAAAGAGGGAGAGAATACGAAGAAAATATCCGCTTAGACTATCTAAAGAGATTGAATGACTATTATAATAAATGGATTGATAATTACACTGAAGGTCCATTACTAGTAATTGATTGCGACAAAATCAAGTTCGGAGAATCTGAAGAAGACTTAGGTCATATCATTAGTAAAGTAGACAGTACTTTATACGGATTGTTTTAATGGATTTATTGAATTTTGAATTTTAACGCTGAATAGATGCAACAAATAACACCGGAAATACTTGAACAAATAAAATCAATTGTTGGAGCTGATTATGTTTTCACAGACGAAGAAAGCTTTGAAAAATATGGCAAAGACCATACAGAGCGCTTGCATTTTAATCCTTCTGTTGTTGTCAAACCAAGAAAACCAGAAGAAATTAGCGCTTTGATGAAATTAGCCAACCAACATTTAATTCCAGTAACCCCAAGAGGTGCAGGCACAGGATTAAGTGGAGGCGCACTTCCTCATTTAGGTGGATTGGTGATTGCCATGGAGCGTTTTAATACTATTTTAGAAATTGACGAAAGAAATTTACAGGTAACAACTGAGCCTGGCGTAATTACAGAAATGTTGCAAGATGCAGTGAAAGAAAAAGGTTTGTTTTATCCTCCTGACCCTGCTAGCAAAGGCAGTTGCTTTATTGGAGGAAATATTTCTGAGAATTCTGGTGGACCAAAGGCAGTTAAATATGGCGTTGTAAAGGATTATGTTTTAAACTTAGAAGTGGTATTACCAAATGGTGAAATCATTTGGACAGGGTCGAATATTTTAAAAAATGCAACAGGTTATAATATTACTCAACTTATTGTTGGGAGCGAGGGTACACTAGGTATTGTTACTAAAATTGTACTTAGATTAATCCCGCACCCTAAGTTTGATCTTTTAATGCTAGCGCCATTTAATAGTTTAGAAAAAGCAAGTGAAGCAGTAAGTGCTATATTTCGTGCGGGTATTACACCTAGCGCTATGGAGTTAATGGAAATTGATGCAATTACACTTGCTTCTAAAATATTAGATAGTACCGCAATTCCTTTGACTGAAAATTTAGCAGCACATTTAATCATAGAAGTAGATGGAAATAATTTAGATGTTTTGATGGGTGAAATGGAAGCCATTTCAGAAGTGCTTGCACAATTTGATGCAGGCGAATTATTTTTTGCAGATGATGCCCAACAAAAAAATGAACTTTGGAAAATAAGACGCAAAGCCAATGAGGCAGCAGTGATGGCAGGTTATACTATTGAGGAAGATACAGTTGTACCAAGAGCAGAATTACCTAAATTAATAAAAGGGGCTAAAGCATTAGGTGCACAAAATGGATTTAAAGTAGTGTGTTATGGTCATGCGGGAGATGGAAATTTACATATCAGAATCAACCACCCTACTATTAAAAATAGTCATGGTAACAAAGAGATGACGAGCATCTTGAAAGAATTATTTGTTTTGGTTCATAGTTTAGGCGGAACAATAAGCGGAGAACATGGTATTGGATTAATCCAAAAACCATATATGCAAGTTGTATTTAATAACGCATCATTGGAGATTATGCGTGGCATTAAAAAAACTTTTGATCCAAACAATATTTTAAACGCAGGTAAAATATTTGATTTATCCTAATGAAAAAGAAATTACTTTTTTCAATTTTAGTATTTGCAGGATGTATAAATTTCTTGCAAGGTCAAGATATTGTAAAAACAACTCCACTTCTAAACGAACGCCCCCTATTTATTGGTGGTAATCTAGTTTTTGGAGGTGGTTCTGGATGGTTTCAGCTTGGACTGAATCCAGAAGTAAATAAAAGTGTGAATGAATGGTTAGATCTTGGTGGCGCAATGAATCTTTTATATTCTGCATCTAATCCAAATTTTATATCAAGTTCAAGAACAAAAAGTTTTCAGTTTGGTATGGGCAGTTTTGTAAGAATCTGGCCTGCAGAAAGGGTCTTTTTACAATTACAACCAGAATATAATTGGACCTGGACAAACATGAAAGATATGAGCACCAACAGTGAAACTTCGGGCGCATCAAGGAGTATTCGTTTTGGAGCAGAAAGTATTTTAGCAGGTGTTGGATATGGTAGTCGATCAGAAAATGGAATGACTTATTTTACTCTAATGATTGATTTATTAAAAAATCCAAACTCGCCATATAGAGATGGCTACAATCGTGCAGATCCATTTGTGAAAGCTGGATTTGCTTTCCCTATTCGGTCCAAGCGCTAATCGTCTCCATTACTTCTTTTGCATCTTTAGCGACAATAATTCGAGTCTTCCAATCTTCGTACATGAATCCTTCTGTATGCATATGATCCATCAATGCTATTAAGGGTGTGTAAAACCCTTCCCAATTTAAAATAATTACTTTCTTTTGATGGATGTTTAAATTATTCCAAGTCAACATTTCAAATAATTCATCCATAGTCCCCATGCCGCCTGGTAAAATGATGGCAACATCTGCTTTATCATATAAAATCTTTTTGCGATCATGCATAGTTTCGGTTACAATCAATTCTGTCAAGCCCTGATGCTGCGCCTCCCACTCTAATAGAAGCCTAGGCATAATACCTAATACCTTGCCATTTTTAGCCAAAACCGCATCGGCAATTGCACCCATAATTCCTTTGCCTCCTCCACCATAAACAAGCTGTATGTCATTTTCCCCTAAAGCTGTCCCTAATTCTTTAGCTTGATTAATGAAGCCTGGTTGATTGCCTGATTTTGAACCGCAAAAAACGGTGACAGATTGTATTTTCATAAGTTAGAATAAATTAAGATCCCTCACAAAATAGTCAAAAAAGTCAAAGATTCTCACTACTTTGCTACATCAAAATGACAAAAAAGAAACTATGAGCGCAACGACCCTTTTTTTATTTGTAATTCTTTACTTTCTAGTATTATTAGGTGTAGCTAAAATTACTGGAAAGAATAGTAATAATATGTCCTTTTTTATTGGCAATAAAAACAGCAATTGGATGCTGGTTGCTTTCGGTATGATTGGCACTTCACTTAGTGGTGTAACTTTTGTGAGTGTCCCTGGTGCAGTGGGTAAAGATGCTTTTCATTATTTGCAAATTACATTAGGTTATTTAATTGGCTACTTCGCTATTGCTTATGTGCTACTTCCAATTTATTATAAATTAAATCTAACCTCAATCTATAATTACTTAGAAACAAGATTAGGCTTTGGCGCATATAAAACTGGCGCATCTTTCTTTATTTTGTCAAGAACATTAGGTGCTACTGCTAGATTGTATTTAGTCGTAAAAATCTTACAATTTTTTATTCTAGACAATTTGCATGTTCCTTTTTGGGCAACAACTTTAGTGATCTTGATAATGATTTTATTGTATACATATGAAGGTGGTGTAAAAACAATCGTTTGGACAGATACACTTCAGACTTCAGGCATGTTAATGGGCTTAATCATATGCAGTATCTATATTTTGTCTAAATTGGATTTATCAGTTATGGAAGGATTAAAAGCCATGAGTAATCAAGCACTTGCAAATGATTCATCCATACATTTATCAGATGTATTCAGCATGGATGTGAATAGCAAATCCTTCTTCTTGAAACAAATTATTGGCGGTGCGTTTGTTACCCTAACCATGACTGGATTAGATCAGGAAATGATGCAAAAAAATATTTCTGTAAAAAATCTTAAGGATGCACAAAAGAATATGGTAACGATTGGATTTACCATGTTAATTGCGATTAGTTTATTTCTATATCTAGGAGGATTATTGCATTTATATGCCGCACAAAATAATATCACTGCAACTGGTGATGATTTATTTCCAACATTGGCATTGAATCATATGCCTCCCTATTTATCTATTATTTTTATCCTAGCACTAATCTCTGCATTATTTCCGAGTGCCGATGGTGCCATCACAGCTTTAACTTCTAGTTTCTGTATTGATATTTTAGGATTGCAGAGAAATAAAAATTGGTCAGAAGCCCAACAGAAAAAAATTAGACAAAGAACCCATTTGAGTTTCGCATTGATCTTCTTAGTCATGGTGATGGTATTCAAGTGGATTGACAACAAAAGTACTATTGACTTATTGTTAAAAATTGCATCTTATACCTATGGCCCTTTATTAGGCTTATTTGCTTTTGGTATTTTAACAAAAAGAACGATTAATAATAGACTAGTACCATTCATTTGCTTCCTTGCGCCAATCTTATGTTTAGTGTTGGACTATTTCCAGGCAGAATTATTTGGTGAGTTCAGAATTGGACAGGAACTATTGATCATCAATGGTTTTATTACTTTTATAGGATTATGGCTTATTTCAAGCGCTAATAACGAAAAAAAATAGACATTTGCAGCATGGATTTCATTCAACCTGCTGCCAATGACTATGTAGAGCAGTTTAGTGACGCTACACCGGCCTATTTAAGGCCTATGTATGAAGCAACTAAGCTGTCCCACCCTCATGCTCATTTACAAAGCAATTGGAATCAAGGAGGTTTTCTTAGCTTTTTCAGTAAACTTCTAGCACCAAAACATATACTTGAAATTGGCACATTTACAGGGTTTAGTACTTTATGCTTAGCAGAGGGTTTAAATACAACTGGCACTATTCATACCATTGAACTTAGGGCCGAAGATGCCAATTCTGCCAGAACCCATTTTGACGCAAGCAGATTTGGTCCTCAGATAATCTCTCATATTGGAGATGCTAAATCTATTTTGCCCACCTTGACTGAAAAATGGGACCTCATATTTATAGACGCAGATAAAACAGGATATATTGACTATGTTAATTTAGTCCTCCCAATGCTTTCAGAAAAGGGCGTTATTATTGCAGACAATGTTTTATTCCATGGACAAGTATTTGAAGAGAAAATATCTGGCAAAAATGCTTTGGCAATTCATGCATTCAATGAATTTATTTTAGCCCACCCTGAACTTGAAAAAATCATGTTAACTATAAGAGATGGCTTAACCTTGATTAGAAAAAAATAATATGAAACAACAATTATTGATACCTTTTTTTATTTTATTAAATACCATCAACGGATGGTCGCAAAACAATAAGACTACGATTAACTATATAGAACAATACAAAGCCATTGCTATGAAAGAGATGAAGCGCACTGGCGTTCCTGCTTCTATCACACTAGCACAAGCCATTGTTGAATCTAATAGTGGTGAGAGTAATTTGGCAAAAAATCATAATAATCATTTTGGTATAAAGTGTAAAACAGATTGGACAGGCGCCAAGACATATCAAGATGATGATTCAAAACAAGAATGTTTTAGGGCCTATGAATCTGCAGAACAATCATTTAAGGATCATTCTAATTTTTTAAAAAATAGACCAAATTATGTTCCTCTATTTTTATTAGACCCAGTTGACGACACAGCCTGGGCTTATGGATTAAAAAAAGCCGGATATGCAACTGCTAGCGACTACCCTAAGAAACTTTTAAAAATTATTGACGACTACGAATTAGCACAATATAATTTCCCAGAACTTGTAAATGAAATCGAATCCGACGAGCAAGAAGAAGAAACTGTTACAACAGCTTCTGGTGCGCCTGTAAAAAAAGTGCTTGCTGATTCACCCGTAATTAAGACACCTACTGATACACCCGTAATTAAAACGCTTGTTGATACATCCGTAATTAAGACACTTACCGATACGCCCGTTTTCAAAACAATCGTTGACTCAAATAGTAAATTGGTTATAGATGAACCAAAAACCTTGAATAAACCATTAGGAATAACCTCATTGAATACAAATAACAATGCTATCCCTTTGGCTTCAAAACAATTGGTCATTGAAAAAATGGCACCATCTGAAACAGTCAAAGTCGAAACAATCAAAAAGGAAAATTTAGAGACGCCAGTAAGCAAACGAGTTGAAACTTCAGAACCAACCTATAATTACCCAGAAGGTAGATTTAGAATCAATCAAGTACCTGCAATACTTGGTAGAAAAAATAGGTCTTATGTGGACATTGCAATTGAATACAATGTTCCATTGTACAAATTATTTGAATACAATGAAATCAAAGAAGCAATTCTTTTAGAAAGAGATCAATTGATTTTTCTAGCTGCCAAAAAGAAAGAAGGCGCAACCTCTTTTCATATTGTAAAAAACAACAGCACGTTACACGAGATTAGTCAATTAGAAGGCGTACAACTTAGTCAGTTGAAAATATACAACCCAAGTTTATCTGATGAAGTGAAATCAGGTACTCAAGTTTTACTTTTTAAGCCAAAAGAAACAAGTACATCTATTAAAAAAGACAACTCATTGTTGTTTAATAAGAAAAAAAATTAATTTAATCCAAAACAAGTTATATGTCTACTATCCAAGTTCTAGATAAAACCTTTGTACCCTACTTAGAAGAATCAGTAATTCAGGCAAAAATTACCGAGCTGGCAGCACAATTAAACAAAGATTACGCAGGAAAGCGTCCTTTATTTTTATCCATTTTAAACGGCTCATTTTTATTTACCGCAGACTTATTTAAACAAATTACCATAGAGGCTGAAGTAAGTTTTATTAAATTAGCTTCTTATAAAGGTACAAGCTCTACTGGCAATGTTATCACCGCTATAGGCTTAGATACGAATATCAAAGACAGGCATATCATTATACTAGAAGACATTATTGATACCGGAAAAACATTGCACCACTACTTACCTCAGCTGGATAGTATGCAACCTGCATCGGTAAAAATTGCTGTCTTATTGGATAAAAAAGAAGCTTTACAATACCCAGTTAAAATTGACTATTCATGTTTCGAAATCCCCAATAAATTCGTAGTGGGTTATGGCTTAGACTACGATGGCTTGGGAAGAAATAGCAAAGACATTTACCAGCTACAAGCATAAATAAAAAAGGGACAAATTAATTTGTCCCTTTTTATAATCCTATTTTAAAACTTATTTAAAAGCTTCTTTCACTTTATCGTAAAAACTCTTATCCCCCTTTACAGGCTTAGGCTTAAAATTCTCGCTTTCTTGCATTTTCTCTAAGGCTAATTTTTCTTCCTCACTTACCTCTTGTGGAGTCCAAATATTTACATGAATTAACTGGTCCCCTTTTGCATAACCTTGAACCTCAGGGAATCCCTTTCCTTTTAATCTAAATATTTTACCACTCTGAGTTCCTGCTGGTATTTTAATTTTTGCTCGACCATCAATTGTTGGCACTTCAACACTGGTTCCAAAAATTGCGTCTGGAATCGTGATGTATAAATCAAATGCCACATTCAAACCATCTCTATGCAAAAACTCATGTGCTTCTTCTTCAATCATGATAATTAAATCTCCTGCTGATCCTCCTCTTTCACCAGCGTTACCTTTACCAGACATGCTTAATTGCATCCCATCTTGAACACCTGCTGGAATATCAATTGAAATTGTTTCTTCGCCATAAACCCTACCTTCTCCTTTACATGAAGTACATTTTGCAGTAACCGTACTTCCCTCTCCATTACATGTTGAACATGTATTTACAGTTTGCATTTGACCTAAGAAAGTATTGGTTACTTTTCTTACTTGTCCTGATCCATTACAAGTTCCACAAGTTTGAACACTTGATTTGTCTTTCGCGCCATTCCCTCCACAAGTAGTACAAAGCACATGCTTTTTTACTTTAACTTGTTTATTCACCCCATTCGCAATCTCTTCGAAATTCAATTTTAATTTAATTCTAAGATTACTTCCTCTTTGCCCTCTTGCTTTTGCGCCTCCTCTAGAACGACCCTGTCCGCCACCAAAAAATCCACCAAACATATCATCACCAAACACATCTCCAAATTGGCTAAAGATATCATTCATGTCCATGCCCCCACCATAACCTCCATTACCCCCACCAGTACCTGGACCAAATGCTTGATGACCAAAGCGATCATATTTCGCTTTCTTATCTGCATCACTCAATATCTCATATGCCTCCGCGGCTTCTTTAAATTTTTCTTCTGCTGCCTTATCCCCAGGATTTCTATCCGGATGAAATTGCATTGCAACTTTACGGTAGGCTTTTTTTATTTCGTCTGCAGAAGCAGATTTACTTACACCTAGTATTTCGTAAAAATCTCTTTTTGACATAATGCTTTTTTTATTTACCTACCACCACTTTTGCAAAACGAATGATTTTATCATTCAAGTAGTAACCTTTTGTTACTTCATCAATTACTTTCCCTTTTTTACTTTCATCTGGAACAGGCACTTCTGTAATTGCTTCATGTAACTCCACATCAAAAGCTTGATCAATGCTCTCCATTGCTTTCAAACCTTTAGCTTGTAATGTTGCTCTAATTTTATTGAAAACTAATTGAATACCCTCTTTTTGTGCAGCAATATCATCTGTGCCGTTCAATTGCTTCTCTGCACGATCACAATCATCCATTACATCCAATAACGATACAATTACATCTTTACCTGCAGTTTGTATTAAATCAATACGCTCTTTAGCAGTTCTTCTTTTGAAGTTTTCAAATTCTGCCATTAAACGCAAATATTTATCCTTTTGGTCTGCCAAATCAGCTTTTAACTGATCTAACTCATTTAAGGGCGTTTCCTCGGTTTCTGGTGCTGTTTCAGCCCCATTTTCTGTATCTAAGATGGTTTCTTGACCTAATTGCTCTTTTTCTTCCATAATTGTCTATTTGTACTCTAATTCACGCAAATATATTGCCAAAGCAATAAAAGAGCAAAATTGACATAAATGGCGCTTAAAATGAACAAGTTGTCACTCAATCTGTCCCTATCTTTGCCAAATGACAAAGGTTTACCTAAATAAGCGCATTACCCCTAGAATTGCTATGGGGCACCCATGGATTTATAATAACGAAGTAGATCGTATTGCAGGCACGGTTGCCCCTGGGGATATTGTTGAAGTTTACTACTTTGACGGCCAGTTGGCAGGACGTGGATATATTAACCCGGGGTCCCAAATTATTATACGTTTATTGACACGCAAAAGAGAAGATATTGATGCCGGATTTTTTCATCAAAAAATTAGTGAAGCTTGGGCTTATAGAAAACAATTGGGCTATACAGAAAACTGCAGATTGGTTTTTGGAGAGGCAGATGGGCTTCCCGCTTTGATCATTGATAAGTTCAATGATTATTTTGTTTTACAAACTTTATCCTTAGGAATTGAGCAATGGAAACAAGCCATTGTTGATGCAATCAATACCATTTTTCAACCAAAGGGGATCTATGAAAGAAACGATGTGCCAGTTAGAGAACTTGAAGGACTAGAACAAAAGAAAGATTACTTATCTGAACCATTCCCTACAGAAATTATCATCAAAGAAAATGGCTTACAGTTTTATGTTGATATTGAGCATGGACAAAAAACAGGTTACTTTTTAGACCAACAAGATAACCGTCGTGCGATTCAAAATATTGTTAAAGGCGCAGATGTATTAGGAGCATTTACTTATACAGGCACCTTTGAAATTCATGCAGCACATTATGGTGCAAAATCCGTTTTAGGAATTGACATTTCAGAAAATGCGGTTGCACAGGCAAACAAAAATGCGGCATTAAATAAGTTAGATCATATTGTGAAATTTGAAGCAATGAATGCCTTTGATGTATTGAAGAATTGGGGCAAGGAAGGAAGAAAATACGATGTAGTAATGTTGGATCCACCAGCATTTACAAAAAGCAGAAGTAGTATTGAAAAAGCGGTTACAGGATATAAAGAGATTAATTTAAGAGGGATGAAAATGATCAACAATGGAGGCTTTTTAGTGACTTCTAGTTGTACCAACTTGGTAAGCCCTGAGTTATTTTTAGATACAATCTATATGGCCGCAAAAGACGCAAAGAAGAGAATTAGACAAGTAACCTACCAAACACAATCTAGCGACCACCCTATAATTTGGGGCATGGAGAATACGCATTATTTGAAGTTCTTGATTGTAGAAGTTTGTGACAGATAACCTTGAATTTTTATAGGCTTATTTTCTATAAAACCTAACAGGAACCAAAAAGGGCCCAGTGGGCCCTTTAAAATAATTAGAGATATTCTTGCGATTGTTATATTCTATAAAAAAAACTAGCAAGAACCAAAAAAGGATAACGTGAACGTTATCCTTTTTTTATTAATTTTTTAACAATTCTTCAAATTTCAGTTCAATGAATTCAAAGTCGTTTGAATTGCTTCAAAATTTGGCAAGTCTCCAGGTGTAGGACAAACTTCTGCATATTGAACAACACCATTTGCATCAATCACAAATGCAGCTCTCTTACTTACTCCTTCCATTTCAAAAGCTGGGAATGTTTCATATAATACATCAAAAGCTTTTGCTGCTGCTTTATTGAAATCACTCAATAAAGGGAAGTTTAACTTTTGTTCTTCTTTGAATTTACCAAGTGCAAATAAAGAATCAACTGAGATACCATATACCTGAGCATTTGTTGAATTGTACGCAGCTATATTATCTCTTACATTACATAATTCTGTCGTACAAACTCCAGTAAATGCAAGTGGAAAAAACAATAACACCACATTCTTTCCTTTAGCATCTGCTAAAGCAACTTGGTTTTTATCTGTATCAAATAAAGTAAAATTAGGGGCGTTTTGTCCGATTGAAATTGGCATATTTTTGTATTTTATTAGTTTAACAATTCAAATGTAAAAGTGTTTACTTAAACCTCCATTTATTTATAAAAAATTAGTGCTTGACTTGATCTAATTTTTCTCTTTTCGACAATGCTTCAACGGAGTCCATTAAAACTTTCATTTCTACAGGATGTTTATCTAAATAATCCATTGTTTTATAAAATTGACCTCTATCTACTTTGTTCAAATTAAAAACACGTTGGTAATATTGGGCCTTTTCAAGGTTTGGATTTAAGGTTGTATCTGCCTGTATTTGTCTTGACAGGAGCTCGTCCACTTGCATAAGCTGCCATACTGTTATTTGCATTGTCTTAAAGGACAATAATGCTTCTTTGTTAGTCTTTTCTGAACTACATGCAGCAATCAAAACAACACCCAATATGATTAAAAATTTTTTCATTCAAAATACGATTTATACTTATTGATATTTGCAATATCAATCGCAGATAGTGTTGTCATTAATTGTTTTTTGGTTGACCTATCTGCATCTGAAAATAATCCAATTAATTCATTTACCCTTCCTTGCATAAATATTGAGATTGCCATTGAGTTCACATTGTCCTCATTTAATTCCTGCAAACTCATTAATGCATTCAAGATGGCTACTTTTGCTTGTTCAGGTTGCTCAGCCATTTGATCAATCCCTTTTCTATAATAATTATAACTTATCTCGTGCAACTTATCAAATCCACTCTTTGTTAAGTTATCAATTAAAACAAAACGATTTCTTTGGCCATCATATGATTTCCATCCAGTTATCCCTGAACCATCAGGTGCATTATAAACAATATTTAACGCCTTACTAAAATATGGAGCTCCGCCATTTTTAGAAAATGAATCATAATCCAAACCTAAAATCACATAAACATAATAAGCCAATGTCGCTGTCAAATTCGCCTCTAATGGGTCTGCCCTTGCTACATTGTTTTCATTGAATTCAATAGGTTGACCCAATTGATATTTAAAAGTAAAATTTGCGTCTTGCATATTCAGCAATGGCGTAGTATAATTGGAACGATAAACAGGCCTATTTGCCACAATACTTAATTTAGCACTGTATACACCTGGAGAAACAACAGACTCTATGGTAATATAAAAACTACAGTCAATTTTTTCTTCCTGTGTAAATAGCTCTGAGGTCCATTTACGTTGATTGATAAAATCTTTTAATTGCGTTTGAAGCTGAACAAAAATTTTAGGATCCACTTGATTGTCTACCTTATTAGTTTGTAAGCTAACTATTGCAGCCAGCTCCTGCCCTTTCAGATTTTGAAATGCTATACAACATAATAAAATGAAAACCAGTTTTCTTAAAAACATACCAATTTGTTTTATACCCTAAAATACAAAAACGTCCCGAATCTTCGGGACGTTTTATACTATTAGTTCGATAAGATTAACGGAATAAATCTGTCTCTTCGTTCTTGCGATGGTAAATTTTATCATCGATGAACTCTGCAGTCGCTAAAATAGCAGGATTGGGCATACGCTCATAAGCTTTAGAGATTTCAATTTGCTCTTTATTCTCATGGATTTCTTCCAAGCTATCTGTATGACTTGCAAACTCCTCTAATTTAGAGTGTAATTCTTCTCTGATAGAGATATTAATTTGGTTTGCTCTCTTAGCAATTATAGAAATTGACTCATACAAATTGCCAGTTTTAGCTTTTAATGCTTTTAGACTTTTTGTTTCAACAACAGCAGGTGTATTTGCACCCATATGTCTTCTTAATTTGCTCATTTTATATTATTTAAATATTGATCAGTTTGTTTCTTTATTTTTTTAGCCTCAGCCAATAATGGACTATCGCTATATCTGTCGACGAAATCATTGTATTCCACAATCACTTTTTCAAAACGCTCTTTTTGTTTATCTACAAAACTATTTTCTGCAAATTTGAAATAAGATTTCAAAGTCAATAATTTGTATTTATCTGCTTCTTTGGCATCCGGGAAATAGTCCGATAATAAACCATAAGAAATTGCAGCTGCTCTGTATAAAGCAAGGTCAAAATACAAAGTAGCAGTTTTATAATCTTTCAATTCCAATTTTGCTCTACATGCATCAATCACTTCTGTCGCTTCTTTTACTTTTGGACTAGCTGGATGCGCATCAATGAATGACTGCATCAACTGCATTGCCCTATTTGTAGTCGTTTGATCTAATTCTGCTTTTGGAGAACGTTTAAAGTAAGTATATGCTCTCATAAATTCTACTTCTTCTGCTTTTGTAGAATTAGGGAAATATTCTAAAAAGGTTTTATAAATATTTTCAGCATTCTCATAATCACCATCATAATAATAAGAGTTTGCATACATCAAATATAGTTCCTCATAACGAGGAGTACCTTTAATGAATTGAATAACTGATTCAAAGACCTGTTGTGAATTCGTGTACTTCTTTTGGGCATAATATTCTTCTGCCATTTTGATCTTATAATCTGTGTCCTTATTCTTCAATACTTTTTGAAATTTTGAAGTACAAGCACTCAAACTAAAAACGAGACAAAATAATAAAATGATTCTATTCATACAGGGTGGCAAAATTAACTAATTATCCTCAATTTAGGCCGAAAAAGATTGCGAATAAAGGCTTATACGTTAAGAAATAGCTAAAAACTGCCTGATAGCCAGTCAATTGTGTTGAAAGGGTGATTTGGCAGGACTTTACATGGTTAGATAAGACAAGAAAAAGGCCCGCTAATGCGGGCCTTTTATAAATCATCAGCATTGTTCTTTTCGAGCCATTATATTGCTATAAATGGTGTGAAAATAACTATCCGTTGTTCTCGTCTAATTTAGCTTTGATTTCAGCTAATGCGCCTAAATCACCTAAAGTAGATTTTTCAACTTTGCTTTGAATCGTTTTTACTGCTTTCTTAGTTTTTTCAGATTCGTCCTTCGCTTCTTTCTTAGCTACTTCTTTCTCTTCTTGGATATTTTGCTCCCAAATTCTTGCATGAGAAACTACGATGCGCTTTTCATTACGATCGAATTCGATCACCATGAATTGTGCTGTTTCTTCTGCTTGTACTTGTTTGCCATCTTCCTTAGCTAAGTGACGGTTAGGTGCGAAACCTTCTAAACCATACGGCATTTGAACAATAGCGCCCTTGTCGTCCTTACGAACGATGGTACCTTCATGTACAGATCCGATTGCAAAAGTTACTTCCAATGCATTCCAAGGATCTTCTTCTAATTGCTTATGTCCTAATTGTAATTTTCTGTTTTCTTTATCGATGTTCAAGATAATGATGTCGATAGACTCTCCTACTTTCACATACTCAGAAGGGTGATTGAAACGCTTCAACCAGCTTAAATCGCTGATGTGAATCATACCACCAATTCCAGATTCTAATTCAACAAACACACCGTAAGGAGTGATGTTTTTAACTAGACCTTTGTGTTTGCTATTCTCAGGGAATTTATTATCGATTGCATTCCAAGGATCTTGTGTCATTTGTTTAATGCTCAAGCTCATCTTACGTGCATCTTTATCTAATGTTACCACCTTCGCTTCATGCTCATCTCCTAATTTGAAGAATTCTTTAGCGTTGATTGGTGTGTTAGCCCAAGTGATTTCAGAAACGTGTACTAAACCTTCAACACCTGGTTGAATTTCTAAGAACGCACCGTAATCTTCGATGTTAACTACTTTACCTTTCACCACAGAACCTTCTGAAAGTCCTGCAGGTAATACATCCCAAGGGTGTGGTGTTAATTGCTTAAGACCTAAGCTGATACGTTTTTTGTCATCATCAAAGTCTAATACAACAACTTGAATCTTTTGATCCATCTTAACCACTTCACTTGGATGAGAAATTCTACCCCAAGAGATATCAGTGATATACAATAAACCATCTAATCCACCTAAGTCCATGAAGGCACCGAAATCAGTGATGTTTTTAACAACACCTTCTAATACTTGACCTTTTTCTAATTTACTCATGATCTCTGCACGTTGTGCTTCGATATCACTTTCAATTAATGCTTTATGTGATACAAC
>CAZOHD010000006.1:0-69606 GCA_964579885.1 uncultured Sediminibacterium sp. | reverse complement strand
CTTTCGGTAACCAATTGATTTATTCTTGTAAATCAATACATTAAATGACAAATTGAATCAACATGTCTATTAAAAAAGTAAACAAAATTGCTGTTTTAACATCTGGTGGAGACGCCCCCGGTATGAATGCCGCTATCAGAGCTGTTGTTAGAACAGGTATCTACCATGGATTAGAAGTTTTTGGGGTTACTAGAGGATATAATGGCATGATTGATGATGACATTTTTCAAATGGATTCCAAGTCTGTTGCAAATATTATACAAAGAGGCGGTACCATTTTAAAAACTGCAAGAAGTAAAGAGTTTTTCGAACCTGAAGGACGTAAAATCGCCTACGAAAATCTTAAAAAAAGAGGCATTAATGGCATCGTTGTCATTGGTGGAGACGGAAGCTTTAAAGGGGCACAAAAATTCAGCAATGAATTTGATATCCCTTGTATAGGTCTGCCTGGCACCATCGATAAAGATATTGCTGGTAGTGACTTCACTATTGGTTTTGACACAGCTGTAAACACTGCTGTAGAAGCAATTGATAAAATCAGAGACACTGCAGATGCACATGATCGTTTATTCGTAGTCGAAGTAATGGGACGCGATGCAGGCTATATCGCTTTGCATAGTGGTATTGCAACTGGTGCAGAAAATATCTTGATTCCTGAATCAAAAACTGATATGGATGCCTTAGTCGCAAATTTGACTGAGAAAGAGAAACGTAAAAAATTAGTGAACCTTATTGTAGTTGCCGAAGGCGATGAGTTTGGCGGCGGTAATCAAGTGGGTGACTATTTAAAATCAAAATTACCAAATGCAGATATCCGTGTTTGTATTTTAGGTCATATACAAAGAGGTGGCGCACCAACTTGTTTAGATCGTTTGATCGCAAGCAGAATGGGCTACCATGCTGTTGAATGTTTAATCGGCGGGAAACATAATGTGATGGTTGGTATTGAAGATAATAAGATGAAATACACGCCATTAGACAACGCTGTTAAAGCAAAACAAAAAATATCAGAAGAGTGGCTTAAGATTGTAAAAATCTTAGCTAGCTAATAAATCATAAAGAAAAAACAACCCCAATAAAAACAATGAGTCAGTCCACTTACAAACAAAAACACCATAAAACTAAAATCGTTGCAACTGTAGGTCCAGCTTGCGAAACCTATGACCAATTAAAAGCATTAGTAATTGCAGGTGTGAATGTATTTCGATTAAATTTTTCTCATGGTAGCCATGAAGACAAGAAAAAAATCATTGACAATATTAGAGGCATCAACAAAGAATTAAATTGTTCAGTAGCCATTTTAGGCGACTTACAAGGTCCTAAATTAAGAGTGGGAGAAATTGAGAACAACAGACTTGAAGTAAAAGAAGGCGATATTTTAACTTTCACAAATACTAAATGTGTTGGAACTTTAGAAAAGATTTATGTTTCCTACCCTAACCTTGCTGGTGACGTAGTTGTTGGGAACACCATCATGATTGACGATGGTAAGATTGAAGTAAAAGTGTACAGTGTTGAATCAAATGGAGATGTAAAGGTTAAAGTTACTTTAGGCGGAATTATCTCTTCAAAAAAAGGTGTGAACTTGCCAGATACAAAAATTTCTTTACCTGCATTAACAGAAAAAGATTTAGAAGATGCTGCATTCATTATCAAAGAAGAATTAGACTGGGTTGCATTGAGCTTTGTGAAGCGTGTGGCTGATATTGAAATGTTAAGAGCCATCTTAAATGAACATAAGAGCAAATCTAAAATCATTGCTAAAATCGAAATGCCAGAAGCATTAACGAATATCCGTGATATCATTATAGCTAGTGATGCGATTATGATTGCACGTGGTGATTTAGGTGTTGAATTACCGGTTGAAAAAATACCATTGATTCAAAAAGAATTAATTAGAAAATGTATTCATAGAGCGAAGCCTGTTATTGTGGCAACTCAGATGATGGAGTCAATGATTGATAGAGTTAAACCAAACCGTTCTGAAATTACTGACGTTGCAAATGCGGTAATTGAAGGTGCTGACGCGGTGATGCTGAGCGGTGAAACAGCAACTGGTCAATTCCCAGTATTGGTAATAGAAACAATGCGTAAGATTATTTCTGAAGTAGAAGAAAATGGATATAAATATAACCGTTCAGAAGATTTAAAACCACAACCACACTCACCATCTTTCACAAGTGACGCGGTTTGTTATAATGCTTCTAAATTATCCGAAGACAGTAATGCGCATGCATTAGTGGGTATGACACAAAGTGGCTACACTGCTTTCATGTTAAGTAGCTTCCGTCCAAAATCTCCATTATTCATCTTCACAAAAGAACAAAGTCTAGTGAACCAGTTATCTCTTAGCTGGGGGGTTAAGGCTTTCTATTATGATAAAGAAGAAAGCTTAGATGCAATTATTACTGATCAAATTCAAGTTTTAAAAGAGAAAGGTTTTGTAAATACGGGAGATATTGTTGTAAATACAGGTAGCACTCCAATTAAATTGCACCTTCCAACAAATATGATTAAGATCAATAAAGTTGATTAATATTTTTTTAAAGGCCTCTTAATTGAGGCCTTTTTTATAACTTTAATATTCATTTAATAAAAGATAAACATGCTTGAATCATTTGAAAAAATTCCAGTTAAAATCTATAAAGATGTAGCTGCTGGTTCTAATGCAATTGCTGCTCAAATTGCAACATTAATCAAAGAAAAACAAGCACAAGGTTTGCCATGTGTTTTAGGTATGGCAACAGGCGCTACACCAATTTTATTGTATAAAGAATTAGTTAGACTCCACAAGGAAGAAGGTTTAAGTTTTAGCAATGTTATTACAGTGAATTTAGATGAATACTACCCTATACCAAGAGATGCTTATCAAAGCTATTGGAGTTTTATGCACCGTCATCTTTTTAATCATGTAGATATTGATCCCAAAAACATTCATCTTCCAAATTCAGAATGGACTAAAGAAGAGTTAAAAGAAAAAAGTGTTGCTTACGAACAAACGATTGAAAAATTAGGAGGTATTGATTTACAAATATTAGGTATCGGTAAAAATGGTCATATTGGATTTAATGAACCTGGTTCAAGTTTCAATTCAAAAACTAGAGTGATTCATTTAGATCAACTAACAAGAATGGCCAATGTGTACGAATGGCATGATCTAAATAAAGTGCCTAAACTAGCTATTACAGTGGGTATCAGCAGTATCATGAAAGCAAAGAAAATTGTATTGCTTGCTTGGGGTAATAAAGCTGAAATAGTTGCAAAAGCAATTGAAGGAGATGTGACAGAACAAATCCCTGCAACAGTTTTACAAAATCATGATGATTGCACTTTTGTTATAGACGAGTTAGCTGCAACTGAATTAACAAGAAATAAATCACCTTGGTTAACAGGCGCCAATGACTGGACGCCACAGATGATCAAAAAAGCAGTGATAGGTTTGGCATTAAAATTAAATAAAACTGTACTAAGCTTAACAGCAGACGACTATAAAGAAAATAGTTTATCAGATTTATTAGTTATCAAAGAGTCGGTTTACGATATCAATTTGCAGGTGTTTTATATGTTACGTGATTCTATCACAGGATGGCCAGGCGGTAAACCAAATGCAGTAATACCAGCACACCCAGAACGTAGCGAACCACATAGTAAGAAAGTATTGATTTTCTCTCCACATCCCGATGATGATATCATTAGCATGGGCGGAACATTTATGCGTTTACATGATCAAGGGCATGATGTACATGTAGCCTACCAAACGAGTGGCAACATTGCAGTAACAGATGAATTTGTAACAAGATTTTTGGACTTCGCTGTAGGTTTTGAAGACCTTTTTGGAATCGACAATAAAAAGAGTCAAGAGATCTTGACAAATGCAAGAGCTTACTTAGCTAGTAAGGCGACCAACCATTTAGATAGCCCTGAAATTAGAGCAATTAAAGGTTTAATCAGAAGATGTGAAGCCAAGGCAACTTGCAGGTATGTTGGTATTGCAGAAGATAATTATCATTTCATGAACCTGCCTTTTTATGAAACAGGCATGATTGATAAAAAACCAATGAGTGAAAAAGATATTGAAATCACCATGGCATTATTACGCGAAATAAAACCGCACCAAGTTTATTGTGCAGGCGATTTAGCGGATCCACATGGTACCCACAAAGTATGTTTAGAAGTTGTTTTTGAAAGTATGCGTCGATTAAAAGCAGCTGGTGATGAGTGGATTAAAGATTGTTGGGTTTGGTTGTATAAAGGTGCTTGGCAAGAATGGGATATTTCTGAAATTGAAATGGCAGTGCCAATGAGCCCAGATCAGGTATTGAAAAAGCGTTTTGGAATATTCATTCACCAGTCTCAAAAAGATAGTGTGCCTTTTCAAGGTACAGACTCTAGAGAATTCTGGCAAAGAGCCGAGATTAGGAACGCTAATACTGCCAATTTATATGCCAACCTTGGTTTAACCAAATATGCGGCTATGGAGGCCTTTGTACGCTGGCATTATTAATAAATAGGTGATTTTTAAAGTATTATTTCCCCTTTTCCTTTGGTAAAATAGTATTTTGAGGTATATTTGCACCCCTTATTGACCTGGGTTAGTAAGTGGAATGGCCCCGTAGCTCAACTGAATAGAGTATTTGACTACGGATCAAAAGGTTTCAGGTTTGAATCCTGACGGGGTCACAAAGCCCACGCGAACAGCGTGGGCTTTTGCATTCAAGGAATCGCATAAAGCTCGCTTTAATGCGATGATGAGAATGTAAAAGCAAAAACATCAGGCACTGATGTTTTTAAAGGGCTTTGAGTAAGGCAACTGCGAAGAGGATGTTGCGAAGCAACCACCTAATCCATTTTATACTCAAATTCCACTAATTTTAACCTAAATTGAATTAATTGAAAATTTCCATCTACTCCGTAGGCAAAGCCAACGATTCCTATATTAAAGAAGGCGTTGATCAGTTCACCAAAAGAATTAGTCATTACTACCCTATTGACTGGCAATTAATCACTCCTTCTAAATTATCCGACCCAAGTCAAATTAAAAAAGCAGAAGCAACTAGTATTTTGAAAGCAATGTCTGCAACTGATATTTTAATCTTATTAGATGAAAAAGGTAAAATGTTAAGTTCCCCTGGCTTAGCCAATTTGATTCAACAAAAAGCCAATCAAAGTGCGCAAAAAATTATATTCCTAATTGGAGGCGCTTACGGCGTGGATGAAAGCATCCAAAAAAGAGCGAATTTCACCTGGAGCATCTCAGAACTTGTTTTCCCACATATGCTGGTACGTTTAATTCTTGCTGAACAAATCTACCGAGCATGTAGTATATTAGCGAACGAAAAATACCACCACGAATAATGAGTATCACTTTATACATAACCATTGCAACCGTAATCATCTCCTTTATTGCTTTTTATAACGCAGAGTTGATGCATAAATTGATCTTCCATCCTCATACAGTAAGTAGACATAATGAATGGTATCGTTTTATCAGTTCAGGTTTTATTCATGCAGATTTCATGCATTTAGCTTTTAACATGTTCTCTTTTTTTATGTTCGGAGATTATGTAGAACAATATTTTCATATGCTGTTTGGAAACAATGGAAAATTATTATACTTATTCCTTTACTTATCTGCACTTGTAGTTTGTTTATTGCCCACCTATTTTCAGGAAAAAGATAGGTACAATTACAATAGCCTAGGCGCTTCTGGAGCAGTATCCGCAATTGTCTTTGCTGGAATATTTTTAATGCCCACCATTAAGATTGGCTTTTTCATTATCCCTCCAATCATTCCTGGCTTTATATTTGGCCCAATCTATTTAGGCCTTACAGTCTACTTATCTAAAAAAGGACAAGACGGTATTAACCATAGTGCACACTTATGGGGGTCTTTATATGGCGTAGTATTCCTGATTGTAGCTGCTTATTTTATTGCACAGTTTAATGTAGTTGCAAGCTTTTTAGAGCAGATTAAACTTTACTTAAGAATGTGATCTTCAATACCTTTTGAGTATGAGGGGTGATTTTAAAACGATCATCAATCCTTTGACCAACAATCCATACGATTTTATCACCTGAACAAATTAAAGTGGTTCTAGATTTAATTGCTGGACTTAATTTTAAGTTACCTAAAAAATGATTGAGCTTCTTTTTTTTACGCATGCCTAATGGATAAAAATAATCTGTTGCAACCCATGACCTATTCAGTAATGGCCAACTCAATTGATTGGCATCAAGATAAGCAATATGGGCACTCGTATCTACCTTTAGCCCTTCCATATTTTCGATCCATTCAAACTGAAATTTTCCCAACGCAGTATCAAGCATTACTTGGTCTTGCGAAATAGTTTCATAGACTTTGTTATCTTGAATTGGAACAATCTGAATTTGATTTTCCCATTTTATGAATCTATGTGTTGTAGAAGCAATATAGGCTCCTTTATTTGCTGCTGCAATTTTATGGATCTCTGCTATTTGTGTAGCCTTGAAACCGTATGCTTGAACCAAACCCCAAATAAAGGTTGCATTACCGTGAAGGCTATTCCATTTTGATAAATCAATAGTCGGTATCCCCTTTGGAAAACGAATAGTCTTTTTCCAAAAAGCTTTGACAGTTGTATCTACAATTGCCTCCGCCTCTTGTAATCTAGTAACAGTATCCAAAATTTGCTTGCTTACATTTGGGTAAACAGCTTCCATTTGTGGAATTAATTGATTACGGATTAGATTTCTAGTATAGTCATTCTTTTCATTGGAACTATCCTCTACATATTCCAACCCATTTAAATTTGCAAAATCTTTAATACTAGATTTACTAAAAGGCAGCATTGGCCTTATTAAATCAATATGGTCGGTCGCAAGTTGATTTTGTTGATGTGATCTGATTGCAGGAATACCAGTTAAGCCATGTAAACCTGTCCCTCTAAAAAATTGCATCAATACTGTTTCAACCTGATCATCTGCATGATGCGCTGTAAGTAATACAACTTTATTTTTCGTACTTGAGCTTAATTCTTTAACCAAAGTTTCAAACCAAGCATACCTAATTTCTCTAGCTGCTTGCTGAATACCCATTTTATACTGATCTGCATAAGCCAATGTATCAAAGCGCTTCATTAAAATAGGCATCTTTAGTTGCGATGCAAATGTTTCCACAAAATGCTGGTCTCTACTACTTTCTTCACCTCTTAATTGAAAATTTGCGTGCGCAATGGTGCAACTAGCGCCCATCTGATGCATCAAGGAACTAAGTACAATACTATCTACGCCGCCACTAACTGCAATTAAAAAATGGGTATTATGAACCGATCTATCTGGAAAAGTTTTCGCCCAATGGCTTTTAAATTGTTCCAAGCTCAGTAACATAATAGACTAATTAAGTTATTTCTTTTGCTCTTTTGCCCATGTATCTTTCAATGTCACAGTTCTATTGAAAACCAATTTGTCTTTTGTGCTATTGGTATCTTGATAGAAATAACCTTTTCTTAAAAACTGAAAGCGGTCTTCTAATGCATCATTCAATAAAGCAGGCTCGCCCCAAGCATTCGTCACTGTATGTAATGAATGCGGGTTGATATAAGATTTAAAATCGCCTTCTGCACTACTTGGATCTTCCACATTGAATAAACGATCATACTCATTTAATTCAACAGGAATAGCATGCTTCGCACTTACCCAATGTAAAGTGCCTTTCACATGAATACCAGAAGTATCAGAACCTGACTTAGAATTAGGGAAATATTTTGCATACACTGTAGTCACTTTCCCATTCGCATCTTTATCAAAGCCTTCACACTCAATAATGTAGGCACTTTTTAATCGCACAGATAAGCCAGGTCCTAATCTAAAATATTTTTTAGTTGGCTCTTCCATAAAATCATCCGCTTGAATCCATAACTCTTTACTAAATGGAACAGGTCTTGTGCCGCCATTTGGATCTTCCGGATTATTCTCTGAATGTAATAATTCTTCGGATTGTTCATAATTGGTAATGACCAATTTAATTGGATCAGTTACTACCATTCTTCTTTGAGCAATTTTATTCAAATGCTCACGTACACAAAATTCCAACAAACTGAAATCAATAATATTTTCTCTTTTTGCAATTCCAATTCGATCACAAAAATCTCTGATACTCTCAGCTGTGTAGCCTCTTCTGCGCATACCACTGATGGTTGGCATTCTTGGATCATCCCAACTTTGAACATGACCTTCTTGAACCAACTGTAATAATTTACGTTTACTCATGACTGTATACGTCATGTTTAAACGCGCAAATTCATATTGGCGAGATGGGAAGATGCCTAATTGCTCAATACACCAATCATATAAAGCTCTATGAGGTATAAACTCTAGAGTACAAATTGAATGAGTGATATTTTCGATTGAATCACTTTGACCATGCGCGAAATCGTACATAGGGTAAATACACCATTGGTCACCTGTACGGTGATGATGCGCTTTTTTAATTCGATATAAAAGTGGATCACGCATGTGCATATTTGGACTCGCTAAATCTATCTTAGCGCGTAATACTTTTTCACCATCATTGAATTTACCTGCTTTCATTGCAGCAAATAATTCCAAGTTTTCTTGAACACTTCTATTTCTATAAGCATTGCCCGTACCTGGTACAGTAGGCGTTCCTTTTTGTTGTGCAATTTCTTCCGCAGAACTATCATCTACATAAGCCAAACCTTTTTCAATCAATTGCACTGCAAAAGCATACAATTGATCAAAATAATCAGATGCATAACATTCTTTGATCCAATTGAAACCCAACCATTTTAAATCGGCTTTAATGCTTTCTACATACTCCGTGTCTTCTGTTACTGGGTTGGTGTCATCAAATCTTAAATTAGTCGCACCACCAAATGTTTCAGCAAGTCCAAAATTTAAACAAATGCTTTTAGCATGCCCTATATGCAAGTATCCGTTTGGTTCTGGAGGGAACCTGGTTAATATACTTTTATGTTTCCCAGAAGCAAGGTCCTGTGAAATGATTTCCTCAATAAAATTTAAACTTTTTTCGTCGCTCATAAGATCTTTTCTATTCGGGTAAAGGTACAAAAACCTACCCCAAAAACCTATCCAAATTTAACTAGGTCAATTAACCCTTTGCACCATATACTTTTTGTACTTCTAAAACCAATTTTTCAATTTCTTGATCTTCCCCATTTGGATTGTAAGGTTGTTTTAAACTACTTCCAAAAACAAATGCCACTGTCTGCCAAATACCTGCATTCAATCCTCCCTTATACTCCTTAATTAACTGATAGCAGTTGTTGCCTGTTTCTCTATTAATTAATTTCATAAGTACTTTACCTTGGTAGACAGACAGATTAGTTACTTTATCGGCAAAGTCTCTTTTCAACTCTTTTTCTCTAGATTTAATTATCTGTTTTCTTAATTTCTCATCCTGTACATTTGCTAGTTGCGCATTCACAGAACGAATAACCTTACTCGCAGTTCTTGCATAAGGATAGGTCACATAGACTGCGTTACGCAATCTTGTCCAGTTGTTCCAATAGTTTTTTAATGCCCTCGTTTGAATAGCTGAAACCATCACAGTAGGTAACCATGATTGAGGGATTGTATCTCCCTCTGGGGTGATAAATGCTTCTACTCTAATTGTATCATGCACACCCGTTTGCGACAAAGCATTCTTTGGCAAGCCAGTTATAAATAAGCCCAGTAGTATGAAAACAATAAGTCGCATATTATTTGATACCCTAATATACAAAAAGTAACCCTATTTCTTGAAACGATAATAAGCCCCCATCATAAATCCGATGGTCGTTACAATCACGCCTAGCCATAATAGATTGATCCAAGGGAATTCATAGACTTTCAAAGTAATCAAATTGGTCAAAGCCGTTGATTCCTTTACCCCGATTTCTAAAATACCTTTTTCTTGATCAATCACTTTGTTAAAACTAAGCACCAAATTTTGTGCTTTTACAGTATCTACTTTTGAAGTCAAATTCAACCCTTCTAATAAGATACCCGGCTCGGCTTCATATTTTAATCCCTCCTTAGAAACTACATTCAACTGCAATCTTAATTCGTTCACACCCGCTGGACGATCAGCAGGAGGATTCACATTCACTTTTTCCAATTTAATATAGCCATTGCTGTAGAAAATGGAATCGCCAACTGCAATTTGATTAGGAATGAAACGAGTAGTATCTTCTTCTGTATGGTCTTGGAAAGAAGTTACATACACAAAGATATCTTTGTGTAAATAGTGCTTTGAGGCAGGGTTTGCGGAGAACCCTTCCATGCCTTTATTGTTCTTTAATACATCCGGATACAACATAAATGTCTCTCCAGACTTTTTCTCTTTAAAGCCCAATTCAAAATACCTTTTACCTAAATCATCAAATGTATCTCTCAAGTAAGTCACATTGTACTTACCCATATCTGTTTCAATAGTTTCAAATAAAGTGAGGTTCTCTCTTGGATCACCTACTGGATTATTTTTTTGAGTAGAGTCCACTCTCAAAGGACTGATACCAGTTGTATTGTAACTCAAAGTGGTTTTGTTTGCAGAAGAAATAAAGATCCCTGCTAAGACCAATCCAAAACCTATATGTCCAACCGAGGCACTTGCCGATTTTAATTTACCTTTTAAAACGACCGACCAGTAACTAATATTTCCTACGATTGCAAACACTGATGCAAAAATTGCAATATAGATAGCACCTAAAAATCCTACTCCTTTATCATCATAAGCTACCCCTACAAAAACAAAAATGATCGTACTGATAATAGCTGTAATAATTAATGGCCAAATTAGTTGCTTTTTAAAATAAGCCATCGGCGTAGTCTTGAATTTCAAAAACTGACCAATTGCAGTTAATGTGCCAATAATAATAGCTACAAATATTTGTACTTGATTATGCGCAAATTCAGGATCTTCTGGTGGCGCAATTTGTGTGCCGAAGATTTTATTAAATACAGGTGTAGATGTTTTAAGTATGATCACCAATGCGGACAAAACCAATACCAAAGAACCAATCAACATCCAAAATTCTCTACTATCAATTGCATCCTCCTTTAAAGGCTCTTGCATTGTTTTGTAACGTACAAAATACAAGACAAAAAAAGGAATGACAAAAATGAACAAGAAAAACAATAACTGCCCATTCATTCCTAAGTCCGTAAATGCGTGTACCGAAGTATCCCCTAAAATGCCACTTCTAGTTAAGAAGGTGGAATAGACAATTAACAAGAAGCTAATACCAATGAATAAATAAGTTGCTTTTAAACTTGCGCCTGTTTTATTATATATCATGGCAGTGTGTATCCCAGCAACCAAAGTCAACCAAGGTACTAGTGACGCATTTTCTACCGGATCCCATGCCCAGTAACCACCAAAGGTTAAACTCTCATAAGCCCAGGCAGCGCCCATCATAATTCCTAGTCCCAAAATCCCAGCAGAAAAATTTGCCCAAGGCAATGCTGGCTTTACCCATTCGTGGTTTTTCTTTAGCATACCTGAAACAGCATAAGCAAAAGGAACGATCGTTGTTGCAAAACCTAAAAACAAGATTGGCGGATGAATCACCATCCAATAGTTCTGTAATAAAGTATTTAATCCGGTACCATCTTTTAAAAGATTCACATAATCTGGTCTGGACAAAATTGGCCAACTCATTTCGTTTCTTAATAAAATAAAAGGGCTTGATCCAATTTTTAAATCAAAAATATATAAGCCAATCACCATGGTAGCAAGCATCACTTGCGCAAAACTAATCACCATCATCACACCCGCTTCATGTGCTTTAGCTTTCTTGATCAAAATCAATCCTAGTATAGCATGCCAGAAACTCCATAATAAAAAACTACCTTCTTGTCCTTCCCAAAAACAACTCAATAAATATTCAAAAGGCAAGTTCTTATCACTATGTGTATACGCATATTTATACTCAAATAAATGATTATAAATTACATAAAACAACACCAAAAAACTTCCAATCACGGTCAATGCTTCAATGACAAAAGCAGTTCTCGCTAATTTTTTCCAACTTACCTCAAGCACCAATTCTTTTGCATAGAATGCTTTTGCGAATGAAAAAGTAGCCACTAAAGAAGCTACAAAAGAAAGTATCGATAAAAAATACCCTATTTGTCCAGGTAACAAATGTTCCCCTATAAACTGAGTTGGTTGCATGTAATTGTTTTGATTAGTTGGTAATGGTTACCGGTTGTTCTTTCATTGCATCTGGGTTATCCTTGTATTTGGATGGACATTTCATCACAATCGAGCTACATTCAAATGCATCCCCCTGAACTCGTCCTTTTAATACCAAACGCTCCGATTTTTCCATATCTGTAGGCATTGCATTACGATAAACTACCGCAATTTTCCCACCTAAGCTATCCTCCACATTGAACTTTAATAAATTAGGGTCTTTTACAGGATCGTACTGAACAGGCACAGTTTTGTCCATTTTTACAATCAAATTCACATATTTACCCTCTTTTTGCTTTGCAGAAGCCACTGTTTCATAACTACTTAAATCACCTGTATAGCTTATTAACACTACAATTGCAGCTGCAATTAAGACCAATAAAATAAGATGTGTTTTCTTCATACCGCAAAGTTAACCAAATGGCCTTAAATTGCATCAAATTTTACGCATCTCATAAACTCAAATTATGCGCCTTTTTGACTATATCATTGTTTGTAAAAGTCCCGATTTTAAAAACGTAGACAGGATTAGCCAGTTTATGCTTTTAATCACTTTGATGGCGCTGTCTTATGCCCTCTATGCTGGATTATATCCTAAACCTGCTTTACTGATAGCCATCATGACTTCGGTTGCTAGTTGGTGGATTTTTTGCGTGTATCAGCAGATTAAAGGAGGTGTTCCTTACTATCGTTTAGGCTTACTATTTGCTTCTTGGGGATGGTTTTTACTACCCAATGCTTTATTGATATCAGGCATTTTCTTGGTAGCTGCTTTATTTGAGCGCCAAGTAAAGTTCCCTTATGAGATTGCTGTTGACCCAGCAGGGATATTAATCAATACCTTCCCAAAAAAATTCTATCCATGGGCTGAAATCAATAATATGTTGATTAAAGACGATTATATTACCGTTGATTTTAAGAATAACAAACTGATTCAAAAACAAATCAATGAACCAGTTACGGAAACAATTAAAAACGAATTCAATGCTTTTTGCGCAACGCATCTAGCTAAAACAAACTAATTATGGCATTAACAGAGTCCCCTTATTTATTATACTCAGACGGCGAAGGCAATATTTTTGAAGATGACAGTTTATATGTTGTTGGAAGAGCTGGATGGGACGCCTATCCTATTCCTGAAGAAGATTGGATTCCTTTACCAGAAGGTGGAAGCTTGTATGAACTACCTGGCAGAAGGGGCATTGGAATAGATGTAGAAACAGGAGAAATGCGTCTTTGTGAAAAAGGATGGGCTGTTGCTGCATTCATACCGCCAGCGCATACTGGATTATTCATTGCTGCTTATGAATCATTACCAGAAGCACCCTTGTTGCCTTTATTTTGCTATACAGCAGTTGGATGGCAGGATGGCATTAACTATGTTCCTGCTGTAAGAATAGAACAAGATATTCGCCAAGATTGTGAAGGTTATGATCAACCAACAATTGAATTTGGTGCAGATCATTTATTGAAGACCTATAGCGAAAATAGATTGGTACAGCATCTTATGCAGAATTGTTGTATGACCTATCATTGCCCTGCAGCAAGAAATTTTGCAATGGGCAGATGGGAATGCCCTATCCCTATTTCACCAGCATGTAACGCAAACTGTATTGGTTGTATTTCTTTCCAGCCAATTGAAGAAGAAATTGTTTCTAACCAAGAACGTTTATCCTTTAAACCAACTGCTGCCGAAGTAGTTGAATATACTGTACCACATTTGATGTCGGCTCCTTTCCCGATTGTAAGTTTTGGACAAGGATGTGAAGGTGAACCTTTATTAATGTGGGAGACGATTAAGGAAGCAATTATTGAAATCAGAAAACATACAGATAAAGGAAGTATTAATATCAATTCCAATGGATCCAATCCGAAAGCAGTGGCAGAATTGGCAGCAGTTGGATTAGACAGTTTAAGGGTGAGTACTAACTCTGCTCGTCCAGAAATTTACAATGCGTATTACAGACCTAATAATTATAAGTTCGAAGACATTTTAGAAAGTATTAAAGTGATGACTGCCGCTGGTAAATGGACAAGTATCAATTATTTTGTTTTTCCAGGCATGACGGATACCGTGGCGGAATACGAAGCGCTAAGAAAACTGATTAAAGAAACAGGTTTAAAAATGATTCAATGGCGAAATTTCAACATTGATCCAGACTGGTACCTTGGAAAAATCGGTGTGAAAGAACCAGGAGAAATTATGGGTGTAAAACAAATGATGGAATTAATTAGAGAAGAATTTCCCGATTTGAAATTTGGATATTATAACCCTCCTATTGAGCGTATCAAAGGAGATTATAATACTGAATTTGCGCACCATTAATGAAAATAAATTGTGAATTAGACATTGTGAAATAGAAAAAATTATTTTGAAAAAACATTACAACAAACAAATACAGATTGGTACCCTTTTAGCCATCATTGCATGTGTTATTTGGTCTGGTAATTTTATTGCATCTAGGTATTCGATTCATCTAGCTGGACCAGTTAGTTTAGCCTTTTTTAGATGGACGATTGCAACCATTACCATGTTGCCTTTTGCCCTTAAAAATTTCAAAAAAGAAAAAGAAATTTTTAAGCAGAACCTGAGTTACTTTTTTTGGATGGCTCTTGTTGGTGTGGCAGTTTATAATACTATGATTTATCAAGCAGGACATTCCACCACTGCAATTAACATGGCATTGTATGGTTCAATCATACATCCTATAGTCGCTACATTAATGGCAGCATGGGTCGTGCAAGAAAAATTAACATGGAAAAGTATTGCTGGGATTGGATTGGGTGTAGTTGGTATTATTGTTTTGTTAAGCAAAGGAGACCTGAACACATTATTACATTTTAAATTTGCAACAGGTGATTTATGGATGATTGGCGCTGGATGTTGCTTTGGCACTTATAATGTATTTGTAAGAAAAAAACCCATTGGCATATCCAATAATAGTTTTCTACTGGTACTCTTTTCCATCGGTACACTCCTACTTTTCCCTTTTGCTGTTTACGAAATGGCCTATGTACAACCGGTAGAGTTTTCTACCGAATTATTGTTCGTGGTCTTGTATATAGGAATTGGAAATTCTACAATTGCGTATTTATTATGGAATATGGCCATTCATCGTTTAGGTGCTGCAAAGACCGCTTTATTTGGCACTTTAATTCCATTCTTAAGTTCCATCGAAGCTTTATTTATTCTCAACGAACAGTTCACAATTTTTCAAATAATTAGTGGTATCATTATTGTCTCAGGGATAGTGATTAACACTTGGCCTACAAAATTAAAAGATGGACATTAGTACAATTATCTTTCTTTGTCTAATTGCTTTTTTAGCAGGTTATGTAGATGCAGTTGTGGGCGGAGGTGGATTGATACAAGTACCTGCAGGTTTAATTTTGATGCCTACGCAAGCAGTTTCAACAGTAATAGGTACACTTAAAGTGCCCTCTTTTTTTGGCACCTGTTTTGCGACCTACCAATATTTGAAAAAAGTGCGTATCCCTTTTTTGAGGATTTTTATTTTTACCACAATCGCATTTACAGCCGCGTTTTCTGGTTCTCTTTTACTTACAAGAATGAGTAATCAATTCATGAAGCCGGTTATATTTTTTGTGCTTTTGGCTATGGCAATCTATACTTTTACAAAAAAGGATTTTGGTCAAGTACAGCAAAAAGAACAAATTAAATACCCAATGCTTAAAGGCATCTTGATTTGCTTGGTCATTGGTTTTTATGATGGGTTTATTGGCCCTGGAGGTGGGAGTTTATTTGTATTAGCATTTATTGCCATTTTAGGATATGATTTCTTGAATGCCAGTGCGCATGCTAAAATTGTCAATCTTTCAACCAATCTGGGTTCTTTAATTTTATTCATTGGAAAAGGCATTGTGCTATGGCCTATCGCAATTCCAATGTCAATTTGCAATGCAGCAGGTGGTATTATTGGATCTAGAACAGCATTGAAAAAGGGCAACCAATTCATTCGCAAGATATTTCTATTTGTAATTGTAGCTACTTTGCTAAGATTGGGTTATGATGTTTTTTTCCATTAATTTTAATGTATGCAATTGAATTTTGAACAAGAAAAGAATATTAAAGCAAGTATTTATACAGGACTCATTTGTATCGTCTTGTCCTTGGTTTTTTTTGTTTTTAAATTTCAAGAGCCTGCACCAACTGTCATCCCCCCACTTCCCGAATACATGGAAGTCAACTTAGGTAATAGTTCTACTGGAGCGGGCGAAGTACCTCCAATGAGTAAAGTAGCTCCTGCACCTGAACAAGGCGAGAAGTCAACCAATACTAAGGCAACAACTGCCGAAAGCACTAAAATAAATACGATAACTGGTGATGCAAACGACGAAGCAGTTAAATCTGGAACTTCAAAAACTAAAGTAAAAAGTAATGAAGTTCCTGTACCACCAAAACCTAAAGCTTTAATGGGTAAATATGCAGGTGGTAATGGCACTGGAGGTAATAACCAGGATAGCTACAACAATGTGAAAGACCAAGGAATTGCTGGAGGTAAAGGAGATCAAGGTGTTGCAAATGGCTCTATCAATGGGAAAGCATATACAGGTTCAGGTGGCCCTTTTGTCACTAAAGGAGACCGAAGAGTGACAAAAACTTATTCTTTCAATGGAGATGTCCCACCTGCAACAATTTATGCAGAAATCGAGGTCAATCCAAATGGCGTTGGACGATTTATTCAAATTGCTAGAGGCTCTTCTTCAAATGATGCAAAGTACAAAAGAGCCATTGTAGACTACTTAACAAAAATTGGTTTTAATCCTGCTGATCATAGTTCTACCGTTACTGTGAAATTCAAATTCGACGTACAATAAGCCATCCAATTAGTATGAGCTACCAAGAAACGATTGACTATTTATATACTAGACTTCCTATGTTTAGTAGGATTGGTGCAGCAGCTATCAAACCAAATTTAGATAATACAATCGCAATCTGTAAGTTGCTAGACAACCCGGAGAAAAAAATCAAGACAATACATATTGCAGGCACCAATGGAAAAGGCTCAACCAGTCATATGCTTGCATCCATTTTTCAGGAGGCAGGATATAAAACAGGTTTGTATACCTCTCCTCATTTATATGATTTTAGAGAACGTATCAAAGTGAATGGCAAAATGTGTAGCAAGGAATTTGTAGTTGATTTTACAAATAGAATTAAACCATTTATTGAGCAAGTTAAGCCCTCTTTTTTTGAAATTACAGTAGGCATGGCCTTTGAATATTTTGAAAAAGAAAAAGTAGACATCGCAATCATTGAAACTGGTTTGGGAGGTAGATTAGATAGTACGAATGTAATAACACCTGAACTTTCTATCATCACCAATATTGGCTTTGACCACATGGCTTTGCTAGGCAATACAATAGAGGCTATCGCATCAGAGAAAGCGGGTATTATAAAAAAGGAAACCCCAATCATTATTGGTGAATCAACCCCTGCATCAAAAAATGTTTTTGAAGAAAAAGCCAAAAATGAAAATGCACCCCTCTATTTTGCCGAAGATTTTTTACAACATAAATCTTTTCAAAACAATTGGAGCACCGCTTTATTTGAATTTACGCAACCATTAATTCACTTATTAGACGCTCCTTTATTTGCAAAGAACTTCACTATTGAATCTGACTTACCTGGCAAATACCAATCAAAGAATTTAAAAAGTGTTTTAGTTGCGACGCAGTTGCTCTCCACTATGGGTTGGAAACTTACCGCTACTAAAGTTGGAAAAGCTTTATTAAACATTCAAAAAAACACAGGCTTAATGGGCAGGTGGGAATGTATTCAAACTAGCCCAAAGGTTATATTGGATGTTGCACATAATGAACATGGCATTCAAGCATTACTAGAACAATTGTCGTCTTTACATTACAATAAACTACATATTGTCACTGGCATGGTCAAAGACAAGGACATAAATGCTGTATTAAACCTATTACCAAAAGAGGCGGAGTATTATTTCACACAATCTCATATTCCAAGAGCATTACCAGTGAATGAATTAGTTGCACAAGCAAGTAAACTAGGATTATATGGGTTGGCTCACGCGGATGTAAATATTGCATTAACACAGGCAATAAAAAATGCCAACCACAATGATTTGATACTTGTGATTGGCAGTATATTTTTAGTGGCAGAAGTTGACCGATCGCAATTCAAATAAATTACCAGCCCTTATTTGCTCTTAAAGTAGTGATATGAGCCACATGGTGTTTACCATGCCAAGCGTAAACAGCAAACAAATCCCAAAGTGACACCTCAGCATTTCTACCAGGATGAAATATTTTTCTTTGCCATTGCTCCTCTGTTAAACTTGCTAATAAGTTAGCCCAACGCTCATGCAAAGCATGTAATAAAGTCATAGAATAATTGATTGGCGTATCTAATACGTCCGCCGTGGATACCCATTTATTTTCATCATATGCTTTGATAGTAGGTACTTCTTCTGTAAGACCTAATTTAAATCTTGCAAATGCATTCATATGACTATCTGCAATATGATGCACTAACTGTTGTACAGTCCAACCACCATCTCTATAAGGGGTTTCTAATTGTGCTTTGTCTAAGTTCAATACAGCCATTTCGACATCAGTTGGCAAATGTCTTAATTCATTGATCCATGCATTTTTTGTTGCTTCTGAATAAGGCTTTAATTCGTATTTTCCAATTGGATACTTTGGGTCTTTTGTCATATTTTTAATTTTATGCTTCTCTTAATTGTTTGCCTGTCATGTGAATAAATACATCTTCTAAATTTGCCTTCTTCACTTCTTTTTCTTTTTCAAAACCAGTTGCTACTAATTCATCAATTAATTGATTCGGCGTGTTGATTCCTATAATTTTACCACTATCAATAATCGCAACTCTATCACAAAGCACTTCTGCCTCATCCATATAATGTGTTGTAATAATAACTGTTGTACCAGTATTCCTAATTTCTTGAATTAAGTCCCAAAGATTACGTCTAGCTTGAGGATCCAACCCCGTTGTTGGTTCATCTAAGAAAATAATTTTAGGTCGATTAATTAAAGTTGTTGCTATTGAAAAACGTTGTTTCTGGCCTCCACTCAATTCTTTAAATTTTGATTTTGCTTTATCCTCTAGATTAACTTTTGCCAACAATTCCATTGGATCCATCTCCATTTGATACAAACCAACAAATAAATGGATCAGCTCAGTTAAGTTAAGGTTGGGATAAAATCCAGCCGTTTGTAATTGCACCCCAATAATTTTCTTGATAGATTCCGGATTTGCATCTAAGTCCATGCCATCTACAATCACCTCCCCTCCAGACTTTTGTCTTAATGTTTCTATAATTTCTAAGGTGGTAGATTTTCCTGCACCATTTGGTCCTAGCAATCCAAAGATTTCTCCTTTGTACACATCGAAGCTAATGCCTTTGACTGCCTCAAAATCTCCATATTGCTTTGTTAAATTTTTGACCGATATGATTGTTTCACTCATTGGGATTGGTATTATGGGGTTCTTTAGCAAAAATAACCTAACTAACTTATATTTGCCCTATCTAAATTAGTAATATGAAGGTAGGAATATTAGGCGGAGGTCAACTAGGAAGAATGCTTTTACAAGCGGCAGCAAACTATGATTTAACTACCTATGTATTAGAGAAAGATCCAAGCTGCCCTGCTGCACATTTATGCCATCATTTTACTTTAGGAGATATTTTAGACTATGATACAGTGTATCAATTTGGGAAACAATTAGATGCACTAACCATCGAAATAGAGGCAGTGAATGTAGCTGCATTAGAACAGTTAGAAAAAGAAGGGGTAAAGATCTATCCAACTCCTGCAGCAATAAAAACGATCAAGAATAAAATTGCTCAAAAACAATTTTATGCTGCCAATGAAATTCCAAGTTCCAATTTTGTAGTTACTGAAAATGCTGCTGCAATACAACAACATCTCGACTTATTACCTGCAGTCCATAAATTAGCAGAAGGTGGTTATGATGGAAAAGGGGTTCAAATTATTGAAGATGAAAAGTCAATTTCATTAGGATTCAATGCCCCTTCTGTTTTGGAAGAAAAGGTAAAAATCACCAAAGAATTGGCTTTAATTGTTGGAATGAATGAAGCCGGTGAAACCGTGATCTACCCTCCTGCCGAAATGGTATTTGACCCAGTTTATAATTTATTAGATTATCAGTTAAGCCCTGCTAAATTAGAAGAAAAACAACTTTGGAAAGCAGAAGCAATTGCAAGAAAAGTAGTGAAATCATTAAAGAGCCCTGGACTTTTTGCCATTGAATTATTTGTCGATGACAAAGGAGATATATTAGTGAATGAAACAGCACCTAGAGTTCATAATAGTGGGCATCATACGATTGAGGCTAATTATAGCAGTCAATACGATATGTTGTTAAGAATCATCTTAAACTACCCTCTTGGTAATCCAGCTCCAATATTACCAAGTGCTATTATAAACCTAATTGGAGCAGAAGGTCATTCTGGAGAAGTTGTATATGAAGGATTAAATGAAGTATTGCAAATGGAAAATGTGTTTGTCCATTTATACGGAAAAACAACTACTAAGCCCGGAAGAAAAATGGGACATGTAACGATCATCAGCAATGATTATTTAGACCTAACACATAAGGCAAATAAAATAAAGCATACCCTTAAGGTTGTAAGTAAATAGTACTTCTCCACTAAGATTATTTATCTTATTCACCATTTACAACCTGAGATGGCTTTGGCTTAGGGGCTATGATTTTTTTCTTTACAGCTAAACTTCTAAAATAGCCAATCCCAACCATGCTCTTCATTTGGAGTCCAGGAGATTTTTTGAGTGGTCCAAAAATTCGAATTTTATCATCGTAGATTAAATCTAAATTATAAGTTGCTGAGAAGTTCTTATTGATTTTGAATGTAAACATATTCGTCATAAAGAAATTTACATTCTCTGGTTTATCGTAATAATTGGAGAAGAAATCGGCACGGCCTTTATAAGTAATATTTTGAGCAATTATTTTATTGTATCCAACTGTGACAAATAAACCTGTTTCTCTCTTTATCATTCTTCCTGTATCTACCCCATATTTACCTAAATTGGATAATTTTTTATTAAAAACTAAAGTTGTTCTGGATGTTAAAGGAGAAAAGAATAATGAAAAATTATTATCTGGTTTATAATCCAAACCTGCAGAGATAATCATATACGCTGGTGCAAACAATGAAGATGTAAATGTGGCCTTGTTCCCACTAAAACTATAGCCATCAAATAATTGAGAACGAAAATTAAATAACCCAGATACATACCATTTTCCCACTGTATCAATCTTATAACCATACTTACTTAAGATGTCAAGACGATCATCATTTTTTCGACCTCCTTGTGAGGTTGATTGCACAAAGCCAAGATTGACATCCATATTATTATCCCAACTTTCTCTATCTTTTTTATAAAAAGCAAAATAGTTAAAGTAACTGTTAATAGCCATGTTAAAATTATCTCCACCTGCTGCCCAGTTACTTAAAGAACTTTGGGACACATTTAAATTATATAGCCCACCTTGTTTCCAATTCCAATTGGAGGTATCTGAATCTTTTTTGATATTTCTAGAAGTCTCTGATCTTAGTTTAGCAACAACCAAATCCTGGGCATATGCCAAATTCATACATAAAACAGTAAAAAATAAAAACAATCCTTTGACCATGACCAATTTTTTATAAATATACAAACTAGTCAATAACAGATTGATTTTTAGGTAAATATAAAATGAATGAAGCGAATATTACATCTAATTCAACCATTTGGATATCAGCAGTTTAGGAATTAAGGCTGACAAGTTGACACATAAAATTATTTTGATTAAGTTTGCACTTTAAAACAAGTGCATGGAATCCAATATACTAATAGATAAAACCCAAGATGAAGCTAGACAAGGTGAAGCCTATGCTAGTGCATCAACAGGAAAGGTCTTCGAAAAGCACTTTTATGTAGAAAGTTATGGTTGCGCAATGAACTTTGCAGACAGTGAAGTAGTCGCATCCATTTTAGAACAAAATGGCTTTGGCGGGACGAAGAATATAGAAATAGCAGACCTGATTTTAATCAATACCTGTTCGATTAGAGAAAAAGCAGAATTAACCATTCGTAAACGTTTAACTGAATTTAGAAGGTTAAAACAAGCTAACCCTGGCGTATTAGTTGGCGTTTTAGGTTGTATGGCAGAAAGACTAAAAGCTCAATTGTTAGAGGAAGAAAAATTAGTGGATTTGGTTGTTGGTCCAGATGCCTATAGAACCCTTCCCGATTTAATTGCTGATGCAGGTACTGGTCAAAAAGCAGTCAATGTTTTACTAAGCAGGGACGAAACTTACGGAGATATTGCTCCTGTAAGATTAGATAATAATGGAATTAGTGCTTTTGTTTCTATCATGCGTGGTTGTAATAATATGTGTAGTTTTTGCGTGGTCCCTTTTACACGAGGTCGTGAACGCAGTAGAGATGCATATTCTATACTTGCAGAATGTAGAGATTTATTTGATAAAGGCTATAAAGAAGTTGTATTGCTTGGTCAAAATGTGGATAGTTATTATTGGAGCAATCCAGAAAATAATGAAACCACCACATTTGCGATGTTATTGGAACAAGTGGCACAGATAGATCCTAGCTTAAGGGTTCGATTTAGCACTTCTCATCCAAAAGATATTACAGACGAGGTTTTACATGCCATTGTCAAATACCATAATATCTGTAAATACATCCACCTTCCAGTTCAGAGTGGCAGTACAAGAATGTTGCAATTAATGAATCGAACTTACACAAGAGAATGGTATATGGCAAAGATTGATCGTATACGTGAGTTGATTCCTACTTGTAGTATTTCATCCGATATCATTGCAGGTTTTTGTACAGAAACAGAGGAAGACCATCAAGAAACAATTAGTTTGATGCAATATTCCAACTATGACTTGAGCTATATGTATTATTATTCTGAAAGACCTGGCACATTAGCGGCTAGACGTTATGAGGATGATATTGATTTAGCCACAAAAAAAAGAAGGCTTCAAGAAATTGTAGATGCGCAATGGACGCTTTCCAACGAAAGCAATAAGCGCGATGTAGGTGGTGTGTTTGAAGTATTGATAGAAGGAAATAGCAAAAGAAATGAAGCAGAATGGATGGGACGTAATAGTCAAAATAAAGTAGTGGTATTTCCAAAAGGAAACTTCAATTATAAAAAAGGAGATTATGTTCAAGTGAAGATTCACAACTTTACAAAAGGGACATTATTAGGAGAAATTATACAATAAATTTAAGGCCATGGATTTACAATCATTGAAAAACAGATTCAGCATTATTGGCAATACGCCTTTATTGAATCATGCTTTAAATACGGCAGAACAAGTTGCTGCTACAGATTTAACGGTGCTAATTGTAGGAGAAAGTGGCGTGGGAAAGGAAGTCTTTTCACAAATCATTCATAGCTTGTCTGCAAGAAAACACAATCCATTTATTGCTGTAAACTGTGGTGCAATTCCCGAAGGCACGATTGATTCTGAATTATTTGGACATGAAAAAGGTTCTTTCACAGGTGCAGTAGATAGTCGTAAAGGCTACTTTGAAACAGTGAACGGTGGCACTATATTTTTAGATGAAATTGGAGAAATGCCATTAGGCACACAAGCAAGGTTATTGCGTGTATTAGAAACCGGTGAGTTTATTCGCGTTGGTTCTTCTAAAGTACAAAAAACAGATGTACGTGTTATCGCTGCCACCAATAGAGAGTTGATTGAATTCACCCAAAAAGGAAGATTTAGAGAAGACTTATATTATAGATTAAACACAGTTCCAATTCGTGTTCCTTCACTAAGAGATCGTAAAGAAGATATTCCTTTATTATTTAGAAAATTCGTGGTTGACTTTGCAGAAAAATATAAAACAAAGCCAATTTATTTAGATGAAGAAGCGAGAGCTTTATTAACTGAATACAGTTGGCCTGGAAATGTTCGTGAATTAAAAAATATAGCAGAACAAATTTCAGTTTTAAGCAAAAACGATCATATCAATGCAATGCAATTGAATGAATTTTTACCAAAGCATACAGCACATAATATGCCTATATTATCTGGTAGTACGCCAGTTGGAGAATTCGCTAATGAACGAGAAATTTTATATAAACTCTTTTTTGACATGAAAAAGGATGTCAATGAGTTAAAGAAAATGTTCTTAGAAATATTACAAAATCCTAGTCTCTCAGGTCAAGCAGCCCATTTTACAAAGGAAGCAATTATCAATGAATTGAAAGAAGACATCAATACAACAAGTATTGCTCCTATTTCCAATGTAACAATCCCCTCGCCTGCAATGCAATTGCCCAATCATCAACCTGTGATCATTGACAATGACTTGCAAAATCATTTTGAAGTGGAAGAGTCTTTAAATATCATGGATAAAGAAAAAGAACTAATTTTAAAGGCACTTAAAAAACATAGAGGTAGACGTAAAGATGCCTCTACCGACTTAGGAATAAGTGAAAGAACATTGTACAGAAAAATTAAAGAATACGACATTGAAGAATAAATTACCTATTGCGAGCATCCTTTCTCTATTTATCCTACTCACATCATGTGGGGTATATAGCTTTAAAGACGCAATGATTCCTGACAATGTTAAGACTGTCAAAATAGGATTCATTGACAACAGGGCAAGGTATGTGAATCCGCAATTAGCTCCTTTATTAACTGATAAGATTTTACAAAAAATTATTGGACAAACTAAATTAACAAGAACCAATAGTGATGACGCGCATTATCAAATTTTTGCTACCATTACAAATTACGATCCTTCCCAAACTGTAGGTGTTAGTGGCAAAGAAGCGGCGTCCAATAGACTTACTGTAACAGTGCATGTGGTTCTAAAAAAGACTTTAGAAAATAAAGAACAGGAATTTGATGTATCCCGTAATTTTGACTTCTCTGCAAATTTGACCTTAAATCAAGCCGAGAGTCAATTAATGGATGAAATAGTTCGTAGCATCACAGATGACATTTTTAATCAAATTTTTTCAAACTGGTAAAGCATGAACGGATTATTGATCAACGATATAGTCAAACAATGGACAGGTCAAACTTCAATAGAAGCGATTGATACCGATGTACTTGAAAAAATTGCGAATGAACATCCCTATGCACCTTCCCTTCAATTGTTATTGGCAAAAAAATACCAATTGACTGCTTCACCCCAATTTGAAGCACAATTGATTAAAACAACCGCATTTTTCCCTTCAAGCTTACATGTGCATTTTTTAATGAACCAAGTAAGTCAAAATGAAGCTAATGCACCCGCAGATGCAAAATTAAATAGCGTTTTGTCCGAGCAAATTGCTCAATTTAAGGAAGAAGTAGATGAATCAGCTGCTTTAGAATATGAAAAAGAGCCTACTCCAAGCCTTCAAAGAGATTATTTTGCCGCACAAGGCATCGAATTAGACCTTTCTAAGCTACCTCAGGATAAATTCACCCAACAGCTAAGAAGCTTCACAGCCTGGCTTAAAGTGATTAAAAACAAGGAAGGTGTGGCTCAAAATGAGCAAATTGACCAAATTGGCCCTGATCAGGAGCAAATGATTGCTCAAATTGCTGAAAAAGCCAATGTTCCAGCAGATATTTTGACTGAATCGATGGCTGAAATATGGGAAAAACAAGGGAATAAGAAGAAAGCAATTGCCACTTATGAAAAATTAAGTTTTATTTTTCCTGAAAAATCCGTTTATTTTGCATCCCGAATAGAACAATTAAAAAATAACAAATGATAACTTTCTTTTTAATATTAATCGTAGTTGCCTGTGTTGCATTAGGATTCATGGTATTAATCCAAAACCCAAAAGGTGGAGGTTTAAATGCCAATGTAGGTGGATTAAGTAATAATTTCATGGGCGTAAAGCAAACAACTGACGTTCTTGAAAAAGGCACTTGGATTTTTGCTTCTGTAATAGCTGTTTTAGCAATTACTTCTACCCTTTTCTTAAGTGGAAATGCATCTTCTAGCAATGGCGTTTTGGATAAAGTAAATACTTCAACTACAACTTCCCCAGCTAATCAAGTTGCGCCTCCTCCAGCTCCAGTGGCAGCGGATACCAACAAAAAATAATTTTATAGAATGTGCAAACATTCTTACCCAATAGTATTTTTCCCCACCAATCATATGGTGGGGATTTTTATTGTATTTTAGTATAAAGCATCCATTCAATTAGACCCATACAAAGTGAAAAAAATATTAGCTATCCTTTTGAGTGTTCTTGTATTCTACTTGTTCTTTGTTGTGCTAATAAAGAGTACACATTTTGTAGGAGATAAAAAAAGTTTTGAATATAAAGGCGAAGGAATAGAACTACTTGCAGATAGTTTAGTTGCCAAAAAAATAATCTTTGAAAAACCTAGTTTTTTATTTTTAGCAAAGGTCTTCCAAATTGAAAGCAAACTTAAGCCTGGCAAATTCAGTGTAAAAAGCAAGAGTAATATCATCAGCATCATAAGGATGCTTAGAAACAATCAACAAGCAACAGTTAAATTGGTCTTGAATAAAGTTAGAACCAAAGGAGAATTAGCAAAATTAATTGCCGTTCAGTTTGAAAGAGATAGTGCAGCTATACATTATTTTTTAAATAGCAATGACTCCTTAAAACCATTCGATACGGATACAACACAACTTTTCACTATCCTTATTCCAAATACCTATGAGTTTTATTGGAGCAGTTCCATGTCACAAATTTTAAGCAAATTTAAAAAAGCACAAATTCGTTTTTGGGAACAAGAAAATCGCATACAAAAAGCCGCTGAAAAAGGCATGAGCCAAAATCAGATTTACACACTAGCGTCCATTGTGGAAGAAGAGACAAATTTTGATTCTGACAAATCTTTAATTGCAAGTGTGTACCAAAATAGACTTAAGCAACAAATGCCCCTTCAAGCCTGCCCTACTATAAAGTTCGCGATGCAGGATTTTACGATTACTCGTATTTATGAAAAGTATTTGACCAATGCATCTCCTTATAATACCTACCGTGTGAAAGGGCTTCCTCCAGGGCCTATTTGTACACCAGCTCCCAAGACAATAGACTTAGTGCTTGATGCGCCCAAAACAGATTATATTTACTTTGTTGCGAAGGCTGACTTTAGTGGATACCATCATTTTAGCAACAACTATGCGGAACATGATCGTTATGCGAAAGAATACCAAAAAAAATTAGACGAATACCAAGCGAAAAAAGCAAAGCAAAAGAATCCATAATTTGAAAGAAGTTTTACGATACCTACTCACCCCTGTTTTATTTGCTAAGAGAAAAGCAAAGCGCATTATTGTTCCCGGGTTCGAACAAGTTAACTTATTTCAGCTCTTGCAATTCCTTTACAAACAATTAAATACGATAGGTCTATATGATAGAGCATCCGCAATTTCTTTTAATTTAATCATGGCATTGCCAGCAGGCTTCTTGTTTTTATTTTCAATTATTCCTTATTTTCCAAAAAGCTTTAAAATAAAAACGCAAATCCTTTCTGTTTTTAAAGACATTTCTCCAAATACAAGTACATACAGATTTATTTTAGATATTATTAATGATTTATTGAGTCAGCACGTAGGTATTTTTTCTTTTGGTTTTTTATTATTACTTTTTTACGCTTCCAATGCCATGACAGGTATAATTAGAAGTTTTGATAAATCAATTATGCAAAACAGGCCCTTCTTTTTACACCAAAGAATGAGGGCACTTCGTTTAACATTGATCTTAATGTTATTGGTTTTTGCAAGTATCCTTGTATTGATTGGACAAGATCAATTAACCACTTTATTAAGAGATGTTTTTGATATCAAAAGAAAGACAATTTTACCTTATTGGAACATGATTAGATGGACAGTCATTATTCTATTGTTATTTTATGGAAATGCATTCATCTATAAATTTGCCCCCCATGTAAAAGAAAAATGGTCTCTACTTTCCCCAGGCGCAATTCTATCAACAGTATTAATGTTATTAACCACTTTAGGCTTTTCCTATTGGGTAAATAATTTCGGCAGCTATAGTAAAATTTATGGGTCTATCGGTACCGTATTAGTGGTGATGACCTTGATTTATATCAATGCCCTTATTTTGTTAATTGGTTTTGAATTAAATGTAAGTATCGAAATACTTAAAAAAGAACAAGACCAAATCGACTACTTCAATTAAGGTTTAACTGATCTAACTATCATTACAAAAAAATGAGCCTCTTTTGGGAGACTCATTTGATTACAAATTGTTATTTAAACTCTGAAATGAATCTGAGCTAATTGTTCTATTTTATTTATTTGCCATATCTGGGATCTCCGCTACTTTGTAAGCGCCAGCATCCAATTTTGCTTTTGTTTCACTAAAAGCTTTTAAAGTCAAATCAATTTCTTCCTGTGTATGAACTGCAGTAGGAATTAATCTGTAAATGATATGTCCTTTAGGAATTACAGGGTAAACAACAATAGAACAGAATATTTTATAATTCTCTCTAATGTCCATCACCATTGCAGTTGCTTCCTCTACTCCGCCTTTCATGTACACAGGTGTCACAACTGAATCTGTTTTACCAATATCAAAACCACGCTCCTTCAATCCATTTTGTAATGCTAATGCATTCTTCCATAGGTTTTCTTTTAACTCAGGCTTTGATCTTAACAATTCAAGACGCTTTAAATTTCCCACTACATAAGGCATTGGTAAACTCTTAGCAAAGATCTGTGAACGAATATTATAACGGATATAATCGATGATGGTTCTTGGTCCTGCCATGAAAGCACCGATAGATGCCATGCTCTTTGCAAAAGTAGAGAAGTATAAATCTATTTCGTCTTGACAACCTTGTTCCTCACCTGCACCTGCACCAGTCTTACCTAATGTTCCAAAACCATGTGCATCATCTACTAATAAACGGAAAGGCACTTTCTTTTTTAATGCAGCAATTTCTTTCAATTTGCCTTGGTCGCCCGCCATGCCAAATACTCCTTCTGTAATCACTAAAACACCACCTGATTGTTGTTTATCTACTAAAGCTTGTGCTCTCAATAATTGTTTTTCGCAATCATCCACATCATTGTGTTTGAATACAAAACGATGTCCAGGAATCATTCTTAATGCATCAATAATACAAGCATGGCATTCTGCATCATAAACCACCACATCGTGGCGGCCACAGATAGCATCAATAGCACTCATGATACCTTGGTAACCATAGTTCATCAAGATTGAATCTTCCTTATGTACAAATTCAGCTAATTCTTTTTCAAGTTGCTCATGTAAATCACTATTCCCACTCATCATTCTTGCACCCATTGGCAATGCTAAACCATATTGAGCTGAACCATCCGCATCTGCTTTACGCACTTCAGGGTGATTTGCTAAGCCCAAATAATTGTTCAAACTCCAAACTATCATTTCCTGACCTCTAAATTTCATCTTTGATCCAACCTCCCCTTCTAATTTTGGGAATGCAAAATAGCCATGTGCTCTTTCACGATGTTGTCCAATTGGTCCGTAGTTTTTAATCAGCCTTTCAAAAATATCTGCCATAGGTTTATAATTATAGATGCAAATTTAAGATTTTTTAGGTTCCGAAGCCTATAATTATGCGTATTTTGCATTCCTAAAATCATGTGAACATGCGTATTTACTCCATTTTATGCTTTGTAATCCTGTCTATAACAAGCTTAGCACAATCCCCAAAATCAACCCAATCCAGCACTTCAACGAAACCAAAGTTAATTGTAGGCATTGTTGTAGATCAAATGAGATGGGATTATATCAATCAATTTAAGCCTTTCTTTACCTCACAGCAGGGCTTTTTACGCTTTATGAATGAAGGTGCAAGTTGTAATAATAACTTGATTCCTTATGTGCCTACAGTGACTGCATGTGGGCATACAGCAGTATATACAGGGGCTACTCCAGCAATACACGGCATAACAGGCAACAACTGGTATGATAATTATAGACAAAAAAATGTCTATTGTGTAGAGGATCCAACAGTTCAATCGGTTGGTGTTGAAGGTAGCGCTGCAGGCAAAATGAGTCCAGTCAATGTATGGACAAGTACGATTGGAGATGAGATTAAACTTGCTACTAATTATAAAAGTAAAGTGATTGGTATTTCAATTAAAGATAGAGGTGCTATTATTCCAGCAGGTCATAGTGCAGATGGTGCATTTTGGTACGATAGCAAATCTGGTAATTTTATTAGTTCGACTTATTATGGTAAAAACTTACCTACATGGGTAAGTGATTATAATGCAGCACATCGTGTTGATAGTTTATATGCAAAAGGTTGGAACTTAAGTTTGGCAAGATCTATCTACGAAGCAAATTGCGATGGTGATATCAACCCATATGAATCAACCCCGTTAGGATCAGAGCAAAAAGGTTTCCCATATTCATTGAATCAATTTATAGGCAAGGATTATGGTAAAATTGCATCTACCCCTTATGGCAACAGCCTAGTGCTTGAATTAGCAGAAAAGGCATTGACAGGGGAACAGATGGGTCAAGATGATAAAACAGATCTACTTGCAATTAGTTTTTCTTCCCCAGACTATATTGGACATTCTTTTGGTCCAAATTCTTGGGAGACAATGGATGGTTATATTAAACTAGATGAAATGATTGCCCAACTTTTGGCAAGCCTTGACAAGCAAGTTGGCAAAAATAACTACACTGTATTTTTAACAGCAGATCATGCAGTTGCAAACATCCCCGATTATGCAAAAAAGCATAAAATTCCTGGTGGATTGATTAGCGAGTCTGGTTTGAAAAAAGAACTAGGTCAACTATTAATTAAAAAAGGCTTAGACGAAAAGTTGATTACTGCAATTGGTGAATACAATATTCATTTTAACCATCCATTAATGGATAGTTTACATGTTGATCATGATGACCTTGTTGAAATAGTGCGCAATTATGTAGAGCAAAAACCTGGCATCTTACAAGTAGTTGAATCTCGTGAAGCTGCTGAAGCTGCTTTGCCTGTTCAATTAAGAGAAAGAATTGTAAATGGGTATAATCCACAAAGAAGCGGCGACTTATTTATTGTAACTAAATCCGGGTACATGGATGGCTATGCAACAGGAACCAATCATGGGGTATTTTACAATTATGATGCACATATCCCTTTATTATGGTATGGTAACGGAATCAAAAAAGGACAAGTAAATTCAGTTAATTATATGACTGATATTGCCCCAACTGTGACCACACTTCTAGGTATCCAAATGCCTAGCGGTTCGATTGGTCATCCAATTTTGGAAGTGCTGAAATAAGAATTTGAGGCGATTTAAGGCAAAAATGAGTTAAATCATATTGCGCATATTAAATATTTCCCAATGAATCCTTAAATTGCATGTAAGAAAAGATTAAAAACAACTTAAAAATAACATCATGAAAAAATTAGCAACCGTATTATTTGCCTCTGTTTTGTTAATGGCCGCAAATACAGCTTCAGCAAACTGTGGTAAAAAAGATTGTAAAGACTGCAAGAAAGAAACTAAAGCACACAAATGTGACAAGAAATGCATGAAAGATGGTAAATGTGCTGAAATGAAAAAGAAAGGATAATTCAACCATTATCATTTGGGTATTCAAATACCTTCAAAAATAAAATAGCCACTCGATTGAGTGGCTATTTTATTTTATTTATCAATTCGATTAAGCAAGCTTCTTTTGAAGGTTGCTATCTAATGCATCTAAGAATTCTTCTGTGTAAACATAGTGTTCACCATGTTTAACTTTATTGCCATGAACACATACTGCTAAATCCTTTGTCATAATTCCTGACTCAACAGTCTCCACACAAACCTCTTCTAAAGCCTTAGAGAAACGAATCAATTCTTGGTTATTGTCCAATTGACCTCTAAACTCTAAACCTCTTGTCCATGCAAAAATAGATGCAATAGGGTTTGTAGAGGTTCTGTTTCCTTTTTGGTGTTCACGGAAGTGACGTGTTACCGTACCATGTGCAGCTTCTGCTTCCATTACTTTACCGTCTGGTGTAATTAAAGTAGAAGTCATTAAACCTAAAGAACCAAATCCTTGTGCTACTGTATCTGATTGTACATCGCCATCATAGTTCTTACAAGCCCAAACGAAATTACCATTCCACTTTAAAGCACTTGCAACCATATCATCAATCAATCTGTGCTCATATGTGATCCCTGCTTCAGCATATTTTGCTTTGAATTCATTTTGATATACATCTTCAAAAATATCCTTGAAACGACCGTCATATTTCTTCAAAATAGTATTCTTAGTAGATAAGTATAAAGGCCATTTTTTTGCTAATGCTTGATTAAAACAAGCTCTTGCAAATCCATAAATACTTTCATCTGTATTGTACATAGCCATAGCAACACCATCACCTTTGAAATTAAATACTTCAAATTCTTGAACAGTGCCATCTTCACCTTCAAACTTTACAGTTAATTTACCTTTGCCTTTTGTTACAAAGTCTGTCGCACGATATTGATCACCAAATGCATGACGTCCAATACAAATAGGTGCAGTCCAGTTTGGTACTAAACGTGGTACATTAGAACATACTATTGGCTCACGAAATACAGTACCATCTAAAATATTACGAATGGTGCCATTAGGGCTCTTCCACATTTGCTTTAACTTAAACTCTTCTACTCTTTGTTCATCGGGTGTAATGGTTGCACATTTAATACCTACACCATATTGTTTAATTGCGTTAGCAGCATCAATAGTTACCTGATCGTTCGTTTGATCACGGTACTCCATGCCTAAATCATAATACTTGATATCCAACTCTAAATAAGGTAAAATCAATTTATCCTTAATGAATTTCCAAATAATTCTTGTCATTTCATCTCCATCCAATTCTACTACTGGATTGGCAACTTTAATTTTCTGTCCCATATGTTTTAAAATTTTGTCTGCAAATGTACAAAATGTAGCTAAAAAGCAGGTAGATAATTAAGAAGAATGGTTGACAATTAAAACTGGCATACTTACTTTATGACGAACAGATTCAATTGTTTCACCAAAGAAGTAGTCTTTCCAGCCCTGATGTCTATGGGCGCCCATAACTAACAACTGTGCGTCAATATTATTTACAATTCTTACAATCTCTTTAACTCTATTTTTATAACCTAATTCTACCCTTACATCGTAACCTTTTTCTCTAAGTGAATTGGCATATATTTCTAGTCTTTCTTTATCTTTTCTAGACTCCTCATCGTCACTTGAATCTTTTAAATAACTAGCTGTAGCACTCTCAACAACATGGATTAATGTAAGTTGGGAGCCAAGATGTGCTTGTGCAATTGCAGACTTGATCAAATTAGCATCTCCTGTCGAAAAATCGACAGCTATCGCAATTCTATCAATTGGCTCCACTTTTGTCCAATCTAATTCAACAGCTGCACCATGTAATGCTGTTCTCTCTTGCTTTTTCTGCGATTGGAGCATTGGATAAATAATGATATAAAGCAGCAAGGCAAAAAAGAAAAGAATCATAATGACTACTAAGCTCTTTATAATCAAAGCACTTGAACCAATTAAAAAAGCATATGCAAAATCGAAAACTAAATTTGCATTCAAATAAACTAATATACTTGCCACCAACCAAGAGATGATTTTCACCCATCTAGGAATAGCAAATTCTCCCATTGTTTTTTTATCACTTACAAAATGAATTAAAGGGATAACAGCAAATCCTAATTGCAAACTCAAAATTACCTGACTAAAAACCAATAACTCATCTACCCTTCCTTCACCCATTAAGCCGATTACAAGGACTGCTGGGATGATCGCAACCAAACGAGTAAGTAGTCTTCTTATCCAAGGATTCAATCTTAAATTCAAATACCCTTCCATTACAATCTGGCCCGAAAGCGTACCAGTTACGGTGGAACTTTGTCCCGCAGCAATCAATGCAACAGCAAATAAAATAGGAGCTAACTTTGATCCAAGCAATGGTGCTAATAAAGCATGTGCTTCTTCAATTTTTGCGACCGACTGATTCCCTGTTTGATAAAATGCAGTTGCTGCTAAAATTAATATGGCTGCATTTACAAAAAAAGCTGCATTCAAGGCAAAAGAACTATCAATAAAATTATACCATAAAGACTTCTTAATACCGGCACTTGTCCTTTCTATTTTTCTTGTTTGCACCAAAGCAGAATGAAGGTATAAATTGTGAGGCATCACAGTCGCCCCAATCATACCCACTGCAATATACAATGCACCAGGTGATAAAACAGACGGCACTAAGCCCTTTGCGGCACTTGCTAAATCTGGTTTCGCAATGATCATCTCGGCAAGAAAGCTACCACCTATAGTTGCAACTAATACAAAAATAAATGCCTCCATCTTACGCATTCCATAGCGTTGCAATAACATGAATAAAAAAGTATCCGTAACTGTTATAATAGTTCCATACATTAGAGGCAACCCTGTTAATAATTTAATACCAATTGCCATCCCTAAAACCTCTGCTAAATCAGTCGCAGCAATGGCTAATTCAGCTAATATATAAAGACAAAAGTTAACAAACTTTGGATAGGTCTCTCTATTCACTTGAGCCAAATCCAATCTTCTTACAATACCTAGACGTGCGCTCAAACTTTGAAGTAAGATGGCCATGATATTACTTAGTAATAAAATCCAAATTAACTGAAAACCAAATGCAGCACCACCTTGCAAATCTGTTGCCCAATTACCTGGATCCATGTAGCCAACGCTCACTAAATATGCTGGTCCAATAAAGGCAAAAAACCTCCTCCAACCAGTTTTATTTTGAACTGGTACTGACTCATGAAGTTGATCTAAGGATTTATTAAACATAATTGAATGTAAATTTAACCATAAACCCTTTGTGAAACTCATATTCTTGCCTATTTTAGCAAAAAAGAGTGCCATGCGCCAACTAAGTTGTCTATTAATCCTATTGGCATTAATTGGATGTTCTGAATCCAAAACCGACCTGTCTGGAGAGTCTCCATTAAAAATTAACGATTTTAATAAAGCCTTCAAAAATATTGAATTGCCTCTTCGTATAAACGATACGAATTTGACCACGCTTACAGATACCTTGGAAATTGGGAAAAAAGCTTTAAAACAATTCGTGCCAGATTCAGTCATCGAATCGATTGTTCCAAGTCAATCAAAAAATGTAAAACTCTATCCATTAGGGAAAATTGAAAAGGAGGCTGAATATTATTTATTACTGACTATAAAAGAAAACAAAAATCAAGAAGTAGCGGTGATCACTTTTAGTAAAAAGAATGTTTTTTTAGGCTTCAAAATTTTGACAAAATTTGATTTAACGCATAAAGGATCTCAGTTTTATGGTAAAACTTTACTTATTAATAAAGAACCAACATTTTTGATTGAAGAAAATAAATTAGATCCCGAACAAGGTTTAACCAACGAAAAAAAAGGTTGGGCCTATACTGAACAAGGTTTTAAATTAATTTATTTTGATGCGAATATTAAGCCTGAACAAAAAGCAATCTTAAATCCAATCGATACATTGCCAATGGCAAACAGTTATAGTGGAGACTATGCAAGAGATAAAAAGAATTTTATTTCCTTAAGAGATTTTGGTACTGCAAATAAATACCAATTTTTCATGCATTTCGAAAAGAAAGAAGGTACATGTATTGGTGAATTAAAAGGACTATTGAATTTTAATAAAAATCAAGCTACCTATTCTGAAAAAGGAGATCCTTGTACAATTCAATTTACTATCACTGGCAACATCATTAAGATTAAAGAAGATGGGAATTGTGGGAATCATAGAAATATGACCTGTTATTTTAATGATAGCTACGACAAGAAAAGAAAGCCAAAGGCTAAGAAATAATCCACATTCTGCCATTGCAAACGATTGTTATCCACACTAGGATTGGCTTTGCCCAAAATTTAAGTCAAATAGGATTATATTGCGGGTCAAAATAACCAAAGAACAAAAACATGAGTTTTAGAAACTACGAAGTTCCTTATCCTATCAATGAAAAGTATTCGAAAAAAGCGGCTTATTTCTCAATGGAGTTTGCGATCCATCAACCATTAAAAATTTACAGTGGTGGTTTAGGTTTTTTAGCTGGTTCACATTTAAGAAGTGCATTTGAATTAAATCAAAATATGATTGGTATTGGTATGCTATGGAAATATGGCTACTATGATCAAGCAAGAAATCAGGATCAAACATTACAAGTGACTTTTATGGAGAAGATGTATAGCTTCTTAGAAGACACTGGGATTAAATATCAAATTTTAATTCACGATCATCCAGTTTGGGTGAAAGCTTATTATTTAGCACCGAATGTTTTTTGTAGTGCTCCCCTATTTTTATTAAGTACAGATTTGCCAGAGAACGATTATGTTTCTCAAACCATTACACACCGTTTATATGATGCGAACGTAGCAACTAAAGTGGCTCAGTTTATTTTATTAGGAGTGGGTGGTGCAAAATTAATTGATGAACTAAACTTCAATCCAGAAGTATATCACTTAAATGAAGCACACGGATTTTCCGCTGCTTTCTACTTATTAAACAAGCATAAATCATTAGAAGAAGTTAAAAAGCGTCTTGTTTTCACTACTCATACACCAGAAGAAGCAGGTAACGAAAAACATGATATTTATTTATGTCATAAAATGGGTTATTTCTGCGGATTAGGCTTAGATGAAGTAAGAAGATTAACCGGTATCCATGATGACCAATTCAACCACTCTTTAGCAGCCTTAAGATTTGCAAGAAAAGCAAATGGTGTTTCGGAATTGCATGGACATGTAAGCCGTGAAATGTGGGGCAAATATGAAGGCATCTGTCCTATTGACCATATCACGAATGCACAAAACTGGCGCTATTGGGCAGATAAGCAATTGTATAAATTTGCCGAAGCAGCTGATGATGCCGGATTTGATGATAGAAAATGGTATTTGAAGAAGCGTGCTTTTGAAATCGTTGCAGACCAAACTGGTAAAATATTTGATCCAAAAGTATTGACTATTGTTTGGGCAAGAAGATTCGCAGGCTATAAGCGTGCCGACTTCTTATCATGGGATTTAGAAAGATTTGAAAAATTATTATCCAATTTAAAATACCCAGTTCAAATTATATTCGCAGGAAAGCCTTACCCAGTTGACCATCCAGCTATTTCTCAGTTTAATCACTTAGTGAACCTAAGTAAGAATTACAAGAATGTAGCAGTATTGGTTGGATATGAATTGGCTTTAAGTAAGCGTATGAAACAAGCTTCTGACGTTTGGTTAAATAACCCAAGAGTTCCAAGAGAAGCATCTGGCACAAGTGGTATGACTGCTGCGATGAACGGATCTGTGAACTTCTCTACAGATGATGGTTGGATACCAGAATTTGTAAACCATGGCAATAATGGTTTTGTGGTTCCAAAGGCAGATTATGCAAACATGAGTACTGAAGCACAAGATGAATATGATCTGAATGAATTATACAAAATATTAGAGCAACAGATTGTTCCAATGTATTATGAGCAAAAAGATACATGGAGACAAATCACTCAAAATGGCATGAAAGATGTTCGTTTCCAATTCGATAGCAATCGAATGGCGGATGAATATTATGAAAAAATGTATAAGATCTAATAAATTAGCTCAAAACATCCTAAAACCCCTTCAATATTTAATTGAAGGGGTTTTTTATTTATGGATCATTTGGTCAACTTTTAATACCTAATTTTGTTATTCAATTATGTCAAACAAAATCGTCATATCGATAACTGGTGCTAGTGGTGCAATCTATGCGAAAGCACTATTAGATAGCTTAGTGAAAATTCCTGAACAATATGAAGCTGTAGGCATCATAATGAGCGATAATGCAAAAATTGTATGGGAAACCGAATTAGGCAATCAAGACTACCTTAAATATCCGTTTGATTTTTACCATAAAATGGACTTTAACGCGCCATTTGCTTCTGGATCTGCACAATACAATATTATGTTTGTGGTTCCTTGTAGTATGGGGACCTTAGGCAGAATTGCATCTGGCGTAAGTGATGATTTAACCACGAGAGCAGCAGATGTCGTTTTAAAGGAAAGAAGAAAACTCATTTTAGTGGCGCGTGAAACACCCTATAATCTTATTCATATACGAAATATGGAAACGGTGACTCTAGCAGGTGGAATCATTTGCCCAGCAACTCCTAGTTTTTATAGCCGACCTACTACCTTAGAAGAAGTTGCAATGACTGTTGTTACAAGGATGCTAGATCTAGCTGGATTAGATTTTAAATCTTATCGTTGGAGTACTCCTTCTTAAAGCCAATTAAATTACTCGATCAAATAAGCAATAAGTGTTCTAAATAGTAAGGTCCCTCATTTTAAAATGAGGGACCTTACTATTTAGTCGATCAAAAGTAGTTGACCAAAGATTAATCTTGCTTTGGTTCCTTTGGCGCTTTAGATGCTTTTTCTTTCTCCTTCTTTTGTAAAGTAAAAGTCAAGCCTGTTTTTTCCTTATCTAAATCACCTACCAAAGTGTCTCCTTCTTTTATTGAATTATTTAAAATTTCTTCTGCTAATGGATCTTCAATATACTTTTGGATTGCTCTATGTAAAGGTCTAGCACCAAATTGAATATCGTATCCTTTGTCTGCAATGAATTCCTTAGCAGCATCCGTTAAAACTAAGTTTAAACCTAAGTTTACCAAACGTGCCAGCACATGCTTCATGATGATATCGATGATCAAATAGATATTATCTTTTGTCAAAGAATTAAACACCACTACATCATCAATTCTATTTAAGAATTCTGGAGAGAACGTACGTTTTAAAGCTTTCTCAATGACAGAGCGATTGTTTTCATCAGTTTGTTGCATTCTTGTTGCAGTAGCAAAACCCACACCATCACCAAATTCTTTCAATTGACGTGCGCCAATATTAGAAGTCATAATGATCAAGGTATTTTTAAAATCTACTTTACGGCCTAAACCATCTGTTAAAATTCCATCATCTAATACTTGTAATAAAATATTATAAATATCTGGATGTGCTTTTTCAATCTCATCTAATAAGATTACACAGTATGGTTTACGACGTACTTTCTCTGTCAATTGACCACCTTCTTCATAACCAACATATCCTGGAGGCGCACCAATTAAACGAGATACTGCAAATTTCTCCATGTATTCACTCATATCAATTCGAATCAATGATTCCTCTGAGTCAAACATATTTCTTGCAAGGGCACGTGCTAATTCTGTTTTACCTACCCCAGTTGGTCCTAAGAAAATAAAGGTACCAATCGGTTTTTTAGGATCTTTTAAACCTACTCTATTTCTTTGAATCGCTTTAACCACTTTGCCAATAGCATCTTCTTGACCAATCACTTGACCACGCATGTCTTCGGCCATCTTGCGTAACTTAGTCGTTTCTGCTTCTACCATACGCTTTACAGGTATGCCAGTCATCATACTAATCACTTCCGCAATATGTTCTTCATTAATTGGGAAACGCTTGTTCTTGCTATCTTCTTCCCAATTCAATTTTGCTTTCTCTAAAGCTTCTCCTAATTTTTTCTCCGTATCTCTTAAGCTTGCAGCTTCTTCGAAACGTTGACTTTTCACAACTCTATTCTTTTCGTTCTTAACCTCTTCGATTTGTTTTTCTAAATCAACAATATCTTCGGGGACCGAAATGTTTTTCAAGTGTACTCTAGCACCAACTTCATCTAAGACATCAATCGCTTTGTCTGGAAGTAAACGATCTGTCATATAACGATCACTTAATTTAACACAAGCTTCAATTGCTTCTTGATCATAGATAACACTATGGTAATCCTCGTACTTAGATTTAATATTGTTCAAAATAGTAATGGTATCTGCAACACTAGGTGGCTCAATAATTACTTTTTGGAAACGACGATCTAATGCGCCATCTTTTTCAATGTGCATTCTATATTCATCTAATGTAGACGCACCAATACATTGCAATTCTCCTCTAGCCAATGCAGGCTTAAAGATATTAGACGCGTCTAATGAACCGCTTGCTCCACCGGCACCAACAATTGTATGGATTTCATCTATAAATAAAATGACGTCTCTATTTTTTTCAAGCTCATTCATGATGGCTTTCATGCGCTCTTCAAACTGACCACGGTATTTTGTACCAGCCACTAAAGCTGCTAAATCCAAAGAAATAACACGCTTGTCAAATAATACACGGCTTACTTTCCTTTGAACAATTCTCAAAGCAAGTCCTTCTACAATTGCTGTTTTACCCACCCCAGGCTCACCGATTAAAATTGGATTGTTCTTTTTACGGCGACTCAAAATCTGACTTACTCTTTCTATCTCGGCCTCTCTTCCAACAATAGGATCTAAAGCATCTTGTTCTGCTAATTTTGTAATATCTCTACCAAAATTATCTAACACTGGTGTTTTAGATTTACTTGGCGCATTCGGTTTTGTTTTTGAACCACCACCAAAACTGCCACGTCCTTTTTCATCTTCAAATTCATCATCGCCCTCTTCTTGGTATTCTGAACTTGGACTTGATGGTGCAGAAGGAGAAGATCCTACCATACCTAATTCATTGCGGAATAAATCATAGTCCACATCAAATTGATTTAAAATTTGTGTGGCTATATTTTCTTTATTCTTTAAAATACTTAGTAATAAATGCTCGGTTTCAACCATTGGGCTTTTTAAAGCTTTTGCTTCTAAGACGGTTACACGAATCACTTTTTCTGCTTGCTTTGTTAAAGGCAGACTGTTGATATTCGCTATATTTTTACCAGACTTATCTTTAACGGCCAATTCAATCTCTTTTCTTAATTCGCCCAAATTCACATTCAATTGCCTTAAAACCTTGATGGCTGTGTTTTCCTGATCACGGATCAAACCCAGCATAAGGTGCTCCGCCCCAATAAAATCGTTGCCTAATCTTAAAGCCTCCTCTCTGCTATAAGAGATGATTTCCTTAACTTGTGTTGAAAAATTGTTATCCATAATTATTTTTTCGAGCTGTTATTAGATAAACGAATATTTTTACCCTAAAGTATGTGATTATGAACTATAAAATAGATACAAAAGAGAAATTCACCGTTTTAAGCCTACTCGACCATAGTCTTAGTTCAAATCTCGTGCCAGAATTGAAAGAATTGATCCAAAAATTGGGTACAAATAGCCCCAAAAACTTAGTTGTGAACCTTTCTGAGGTAAAGCATTGGGAATTAAGCATTATGGAGCTTTTTGCGCAGCACCAAGAGCTATTCTATGACAATAATACCAGTTTTGTACTTTGCTGCTTGTCAGATGACCTTCAAAACGCGCTAGATTTGACAGAATTTGGCGAAATAATGAACCTGACACCAACTGAAACAGAAGCCTGGGACATCGTACAAATGGAAGAAATTGAACGAGAATTATTAGATAGCGATGATATGGAGTTTTCTACCCAAGAATAGTATAAGATTTGTTAAATTCGCGCTCCTATGATTACGCCTCAAACCATTCAACAAATTACCAGCCGAATTGACATCATTGATGTGGTGGGCGAATTTGTGAAATTGAAAAAACGAGGTACGAACTATTTAGGAAACTGCCCTTTTCACAACGAAAAATCGCCATCTTTTACAGTCTCACCTGCCAAAGAAATTTACAAATGTTTTGGCTGTGGCAAGAGTGGTAATACCATCACCTTTTTGATGGAGCATGAAAAATATAGTTATGTAGAGGCATTAAGGTGGCTGGCTGCGAGATATAATATCGAAATAGAAGAAACAGAAACAAGTCCAGCTCAAAAAATCGCACAACAAACTGCAGATAGTTTATATGCGATTAACCATTTTGCAATGGACTTTTTCACCAAACAATATTGGGATACTGAAGCAGGTGCTACCATTGCTCAAAGCTATATGCAGCATCGTGGTTTTTTAAAACCCATTGTTGAGAAATTCAAAATTGGATACAATCCTTCTGAAAAGGATAGTCTAGCGAAAGCTTTGATTCAAAATCAATTTAATCCTGAACTTTTTGCAAGAACCGGCTTGGTGGTGGAGCGCAATGGTGAATGGCAGGATAATTATAGAGATAGAATCATTTTCCCTATTCATAATACGACAGGTAAAATCATTGGATTTGGAGCGAGACAAATTGCCAAAAATGATCGCTCTCCAAAATACATCAATACGCCCGAGAACGAAATTTACATTAAGAGTAAAATTTTATACGGGTCTTACTTTGCTAGAACGGCTATTGATAAAGCCAATGAATGTTTACTAGTGGAAGGTTACACGGATGTAGTGAGCTTGCACCAAGCAGGGATTGAAAATGTGGTAGCGAGTGGTGGAACTTCCTTGACTATTGATCAATTGAGATTGGTCAAAAAATATACCCAAAACCTGACTATTATTTATGATGGTGATGCGGCTGGTGTTAAAGCGGCATTAAGGGGATTGGATATGGCATTAGAAGAAGGATTGAATGTTCAATTAGTATTGATCCCAGATAACGAAGATCCTGATAGTTATGTCAATAAAGTTGGACCAGACGCCTTTAGGGAATTTGTACAATCTGCAAAGAAAGACTTTATCCTTTTTCAACTAGAAGTACAATTAAAAGAAGTTGGTAGCGATCTGAATAAAAAGAATAGTCTAGTCAATCAAATGGCGGAGACTTTAAGTAAAATCAATAAAGCAGAAGATTTTACCAAACTGCAGGAATACGTTCGCAAATGTGCTGACATCTTAAGGATTGACGAAACCGGCTTGACGCAATTGGTCAATAAATTCAAGCGAGACAAGATTGTCAAAGAAGAAAAGAAGATGTCTTATGACGAAGCAGCCATCCTAATGCCTAGCTTCCAGAATGAACCACAAGACATTGACAATATTGATATTGTCCTTGACAAGGACTTTTTACATGAGAAAAATTTAGTACGATTGTTAATTGAACATGGCAATGAAGTATTGACAGATGGAAAACTGGTTTCTACCTGGATTGCAGAAGAATTAGAACCCTTCCCTTTAGACAATCAAGATATGATACAATTGGTAAAAGTTTATTTCCAATGGCAAGCAGAGGGTAAAATGCCTAATAATAAGACTTTACAATACCACGAAGATCCACAAATACAACAAATGGTAATGGGGCTTTTTGAACCTGAACACGAGTTAAGTCATAGATGGAACGAGAAGTTGGGCATTAAAAAAGTAGTTGAAGGTGTAACCTTTCACCAAGATGTGGAAGTAAGTTTATTGTATTATAAACTTAGAAAAATCAAAAAAATGATTCGTCAGAATCAAGAGGATATGGAGAAAGTAAACGGAGAGGAACAAATTCAATTATTGCATATCCACAAGCACCTTAAGGATGCAGAGCGTGAATTAACCCAAATCATTGGGACCGTAATTTTTAAGTAAATTTTTGGGGCTTTTATTTCTCAGAAGGATTCTGCTTTCCGGCAATTAGCTTTTCTAAAGTAGCTTCTAATCGCTTTTGCTTTGTTTCTTCTTTTTTAGCACCATTGATCCAACTTAAATACTCCTTTTGGTTGATGATAGAAAGCGATGTAAAGAATTCTCTAGCTTCTTCATGTGACTGAAATAATTTTTCAACCTCAATAGGCAAAGCAATCAATCTTTTCTCGAAATCATCTATCTCAATATTTGGAGACTTAAAGTCGGCAAAAGATCTATTTCTATTTGGAATTTGGTCGTATTTAGTAAATCGTAAAGCAGTCCATACATGATCCAAAGTCACTTGACGAATTGCTTCATATTCGTTATTTGCTAGAATTTCCCAACTTGCATCTCTATTTAAATCAGAAACGATCTTAGAGCTTGTCTTAGGATAAGCAATCCATAATTTAGACTCATTCGTCAATGCTGAAAAAACTTCTTTTAGAATATTATTTAACTGCAATTGGTTTATTGCGAAAATAAGTGCGAAATCAATTTTCCTAGCTTTTAATAAAGGTGTCAGATTCTTACAGTAATTTAACTTAGCGAATTGCTTCTCTACACTAGATGGTAGACCTTGAATTAATAAGTTTTTCTCATCCTTTAACTGTAATTTCTCCAAAATATTCTGACTGATCGACATAAATGTTAGGATTTATTAGGATTGCAAAGTTAAGCAATTCCTATTAGTTGCAAGTAGTTAATTGAACAAAGTCACGTAATTAATTGATAATCAATTACAATAAATGCTTTAGGGCCTAATTATTCCTTCTCTTTTTTGTTTTTTTTGAATAAAGGGGCTTTATGCTCTTCCCCTTTTAGTAACCTTCCTATGTTCTTTTGATGTGTCACCACAACCATTAAGGCGACTATGATGGCAAATATTCTATATGAGGTTTCTTTCTCCTTGAAAATAAACAAAATCAAAACCATAAATGCGACACTTGCTAGCATTGAACTCAATGAAACAAATCTTGTGGTAAATAAGGTAATTAAGAAAACAACAATGCAAATCAAGGCAACCATGGGTTGAATAGCCAAAGCCATCCCTAACAAGGTTGCAACACCCTTTCCTCCTTTAAAATTAGCCCAAATTGGGAAAACATGGCCTATTACAGCTGCTAATCCCAAGGCAATCATAAAGTTGGTCCTTGCTAATTCATTCTGTAAATAATAAGGCATTAGAATATACAATGATGTAGCAATTACTCCCTTTGTTACATCTGCAGTCATTACAAAGGCACCCCATTTGGTACCCAATACTCTAAATGTATTAGTTGCACCAGGATTTCCACTTCCATAATGGCGAATGTCAATTCCAAATACTGATTTGCTTACCCAAACCGAAGTAGGTATAGATCCTAAAAGGTAAGCAACTATGACAAGCATTATTTCGTTCATTGAATCAATTTTGGGGTAGACAAATATACAATCAAAAAAATAAATGCCTGTTAGTAACCAATTACTTAGAATCAATTCTACCTATTGAACAACAAACTCACCCAGCCATTCAAGGGTTGGGTGAGTTGAAAATTCCATCCTTTAGATGCAGCTAGATTTATCATATCTGTTTGATCTTCAGTTAGTAAGCCACTTAGAATTAAAATTCCGCCAGTTTTGCCAATCATTGTCAACTCATCCATATTCGCTTCTATGATATGCCTATTCACATTTGCAATAACGATATCGTATTGTTGCTGCTGTAAGGCTGATGCAACCTTTTCAATGATAATTGTTTTAGCTCCGTTATTAAAGCTATTCTCCTCTGCATTTTCAATACACCAATCATCATTATCCACTGCATGCACCTTTGAGGCACCCAATTTTTCGGCTAAAATGGCCAAAATACCTGTACCTGTCCCAAAATCATATACTGTTTTACCCTTAAAATCAAGGTTTTGCATCAATTGCATCACTGATAATGTAGTTGCATGATGCCCAGTTCCAAAACTCATTTTCGGCGTGATTTTAATTTCATACTCAACTGGTGGGTCAAATTCAGGATGAAAATGCGCCCTGATACCTACAAAGTCACCTACCCTAACTGGATCAAAATTTGACTCCCAAATAGCATTCCAATTTTGATCTTTAATAATTGATTTAGAATAAGTTAAATTATATTTATTAAATATAATATTTAATTCATTTTCAATCTCTTCAGCTTCAAATTGCGAGGATAACATAAAGGTTTTGCAATGCCCCGCACCCACACCTATACCATTGGTTCGGTCCACTCCATCATTTTGTACAGACTCCAACTCTTCCTCATTAAAGCCATCAAAACCCAATTCAGCTAGTTCAGCTACCAACAACTCGAACTGTTCCTGATTGTCAAAGTCGAACTCAATTTGTATATATTCTTTAGACATAATAATGCTTTCTTGTTGTAAAGTTACCCCCTAAAAAAATGCCCCGCGGTATTCGCAGGGCTTATTTTATTGTAAAATCGTAATATTAACTTTTCTACATAATAAAAGAGAGGGCTCCTTTACGGGGTCCTCTCTTTTATTTCATATAAGAATTTTTTAGCGCCTTTACCTTTTTACAAACAAGGCGCGTAAAAATTAACCTTGTTGAGGACCTCTGTCTTCACGTGGTGCTTGCTCTGGACGAGGTAATAAAGCTTTGTGACTTAATTTGAATTTTCCTGTTTTAGGATCCAATCCAATCAACTTCACTTTTACTGTATCTCCTTCGTTAAAAATACCATCCATTGTTTCCAAACGCTTCCAGCTAATTTCACTAATGTGCAATAAGCCTTGTTTGCCTGGCATGAATTCAACGAAAGCACCGAATTCTTTGATACCTTTCACAACACCTTCGTATTCGTCTCCAATTTCAGGAACCGCTACGATACCATTGATCCATCTTACAGCAGCGTCAAGACTCTCTTTGTTGGCAGAGAAGATGCTTACTTCGCCATGGTTGCCCACTTCCTCGATATTGATAGTTGCACCCGTTGTTCTTTGCATTTCTTGGATAATTTTGCCACCTGGCCCGATTACCGCACCAATGAATTCCTTATCAATAATTATCTTAACCATTCTTGGCGCATGTGGCTTCACATCTGCACGTGCAGCTGGTGTACACTCATACATGGCATCCAAAATGTGTAAACGTCCTTTTCTTGCTTGAGATAATGCTTCTCTCATAATGTCCATGCTTAAGCCATCTACTTTGATGTCCATTTGAACACCGCAGATACCATCGCGTGTACCAGTTACTTTAAAATCCATATCTCCTAAATGATCTTCATCTCCTAAGATATCTGTTAAGATCGCATACTTGCCATCTTCTCTAGAAATCAATCCCATTGCAACACCACTTACGTGTTTTGGAATTGGCACACCAGCATCCATTAAGGCTAATGAACCGGCACAAACAGTCGCCATTGATGAGGAACCATTTGATTCTAAAATATCAGAAACTACACGCACTGTGTAAGGGAATACGGTGCTATCTGGTAACATTTGTTTTAATGAACGCATTGCTAAGTTACCATGCCCTACTTCACGACGACCTACACCACGCATCATTTTCACTTCACCAGTAGAGAATGGAGGGAAGTTATAGTGCAAGAAGAATTTTGCATACTCTGCACTTGCCGCAGTCTCTTGCATTAACTCATCTAACTTAGTTCCTAAAGTAACTGTTGTTAAAGATTGTGTTTCCCCTCTTGTAAATAAAGAAGATCCGTGTGGAGTTGGCAATGGACCAATCTCCATCGCTAAAGGACGTACTTCATCTAATTTACGACCATCTAAACGAATACGGCTATCCACCATCATATCTCTAACCACTTCCCACTTAAGATCTTCATAATACTTTCCAGCTAATTTCTTTTGCAAGTCAGTAATCTCTGTTCCTAAATGCTCTATGATTTCTTTTTTCAATGCAGTAAATGCATCGCTTCTTTCGTGTTTTGCTGAACCTAATCTTGCGATCGCGTCTACTTTTGCTTTTGCAAATGCATATACTTTTTCGCGGATCATTTCGTCTTGCTCAGGCTTTTTGTAATCGCGCACTTCTGTAATACCAACGATTTTTCTTAATTCAGCTTGTGCTTTAATTTGCTTACGGATTGCTTCGTGTGCAATTTCTAAACACTGAACTAATTCTTCCTCAGAACATTCTTTCGCCTCACCTTCAACCATCATCAGGTTCTTTTCAGTAGCAGCAATGATGAATTCTAATTCACATTTAGCTAATTCAGATTTTGAAGGATTGATTACAAATTTGCCATCAATCTTCGCGATTCTAACTTCAGAAATAATTTCCTTAATAGGAATATTGGATACAGCTAAAGCCGCAGATGCAGCTAAACATGCTAATGAATCAGGCATTACATTTTCATCACTAGAAACCAATGAAATTAATACTTGCACATCGCATAAATAATCTTCTGGGAATAAAGGTCTTAACGCACGGTCAATTAAACGGCTTGTTAAAATTTCGTAATCATTTAAACGTGCTTCTCTTTTAAAGAAAGAACCTGGGATACGGCCTGCAGATGCAAACTTCTCTTGGTAATCTACGCTCAATGGGAAAAAGTCTTGTCCGTCTTTAGGATCTTTGTTGGCAACTACAGTTGCTAACAAAATACAATTGCCTTGTTTGATGGTAACAGCTCCGTCTGCTTGACGTGCTAATTTACCTGTCTCTATAAAAATTTCTTGACCAGGATTGATCTCGAATTTTACTGATTTTGGTTGTGATAACATTTTTTAAAAATTTTGGTGTGTGAGAATGTACTCTATTGAATCAATTACAAAAACAATTGAAATAGCTTAGAAAAAAACAGACGCATATAAACAACTAATCCCAACCGTAGTAGTACAGTTGGGACAGCTATTATAAGTAGTTCATGATTATTTTCTTAAGCCTAATTTTTCAATTAGCGCGCGGTAACCAGTAAGGTTATGTTTTTGTAAATAAACCAATAAACGCTTACGCTGACCCACTAATTGCATTAAACCTCTTTGAGTTGAATGATCTTTGTGGTTGGTCTTTAAATGACCAGAAATGTGCGCGATACGTTGTGTTAATAAAGCAATTTGACCTTCAATTGAACCAGTGTTTGTTGCTTTACCACCAAATTCAGCAAAAATGCTTGCTTTTTTCTCTGTTGTTAAGTTAGACATTGTAGAACTTCTTTTATTGTAGTTAACAATTAACTACGGTTTTGTTTTGTTTATTTCGGCTGCAAAGATAGGGATAAAAGCGTTACTAAATCAATAGTTTAGTCAAATATTTCTACGTTTTTAGGGTATTTTGCCCTGTTGAAAACGAATAGTTTGTCTTCTAAACTAGCTGTGTAGTTGATAGATACCACTTTTACATCGGTAATATTGTTGCTTTTGTCCAAAATAATGGCATTTGCCAAGGCTGATTTTACCTTGTCAATTACTAAAGTAACCTTTTGAAACCCCTTTTTACGATCTATAGGGAATAACTCAATGGTCGCGGTAGCGGCATTTTGAGCTAATAATTTGAAATTGAAGTCTTTATCATAATTACCTGATAATAATTTCTGTGGACTTAGGGTTTGCTCCGTTTCGGATAAACTCGACTTTGAAATGGTATTTACCCCGTCAAAATTGAAAATTGAATTGCCATCACAAAGGATCTCTAGCTTCCCTTCGTTTAGCAAGTATTTCTCCCCTTTCATTTTCAATTGAATCAATTTTGTGCCTAAGGCTTTGCCCTTGTTGTTCTTTGAAACAAGTTGAATCTTCACTAAAATCCCTTTTGAAGCCTTCACTTTAGCGCCAACCTTATCCAAGATAGCTTTTGCATTTGGATCTTTTTGAGCCGAAAGGTTAAAAGATAATAAACTCAATAAACAGATAATAGCTATTCTCATAAAGGGATTATATAGTCTAAGAAATTGATTGTGTTATTCTAGTTGCAAAAATAGACATTAAGGATGGATTATGATAGGTTTTGTAAGAAATCATAGAGCTCTGCATCCGATTTGTACAAAACTTCTCTTGGTTTACTCCCCTGACTAGGTCCAACTATGCCAGCAGCTTCTAACTGATCCATCAACCTTCCCGCTCTATTATAGCCTAATTTCATCCTTCTTTGTATGAATGAGGTAGATCCCACCTGCGCACTTACAATCAATTTAGCGGCATCCTCAAATAAACTATCTCTGTCGCCCGCATCAAAGCCAGATGTTTCTAAATCTTTTTCATCTATATACTCAGGTAATAAGAAAGCATCAGGATACCCTTTTTGTTCTGCAATAAAATTACATACTCGGTCTACTTCTGGCGTGTCTACAAAAGCGCATTGCAAACGCGTAATCTCTCCATTGTAACTTACGAGCATATCTCCTTTACCAATCAATTGCTCTGCACCACCTGCATCCAAAATCGTTCGGCTATCAATTTTACTTGACACCTTAAATGCAATACGTGCAGGGAAGTTCGCTTTAATAGTACCAGTAATAATATTAACAGATGGTCTTTGTGTTGCAATAATTAAGTGGATACCTACTGCGCGCGCTAACTGAGCTAAACGAGCAATTGGCATTTCTACTTCCTTACCTGCAGTCATAATTAAATCTGCAAACTCATCCACAACTAAAACAATGAATGGTAAATATTGATGTCCTTTTTCAGGATTTAATTTCCTTGATGTGAACTTCTCGTTATATTCCTTGATATTTCTACATCCAGCTTCTTTCAATAGATCATAACGATTGTCCATTTCAATACACAATGCATTCAATGTATTGATTACTTTTTTAGTATCCGTAATAATTGCATCTTCTTCTCCTGGCAATTTTGCTAAGAAATGTTTTTCAATTACACGGTATAAACTCAATTCCACTTTCTTAGGATCAACTAAGACAAATTTTAATTGAGAAGGATGTTTCTTATATAATAATGAAACTAATATTGCATTCAACCCTACAGACTTACCTTGACCCGTTGCACCTGCCATTAATAAGTGCGGCATACTTGCCAAGTCGACAATGAAATTTTCGTTGTCAATTTTTTTACCAATCGCAATAGGTAATGAATGTTGACTTGTTTGAAATTTCTCACTAGCCAACAAAGTTTTCATACTTACAATTGACTTGCGAATATTTGGCACTTCTATACCAATGGTGCCTTTACCAGGAATTGGAGCAATAATACGAATTCCCAAAGCTGCTAAGCTAAGTGCAATATCATCTTCCAAGTTTTTAATCCTACTAATACGAACACCAGGCGCAGGAACTATTTCATATAAGGTAACGGTAGGTCCAACGGTTGCTGAGATACGTTGAATCGCAATATCATAATTTTTTAAAGTCGCGATGATCTGATTTTTGTAGGTCTCCAACTCTTCTGGATCTTGTACAATTTTTTCAGAGCCATGGGTCTCTAATAAATTAATGTGCGGGTATTTGTAATTTTTTAAGTCTAAGGTTGCATCATATTTTGTTGCAAGACTGCCAACTGCTGCTGCAACAGTTTCCTTAGGTACCTCATTAATTTCTAAGTCTAGGTCTTCTAATAATTCATCATCAATGTCAAGATCATCATCATCTTCTTCTTCTTCTTCTTCCGGCTCGGCTTCACCATCAGACGCTGCTTCTTCTTCAATAGTGTCTGCCCCTTCGCTACCTAATGGCGTTTTTTTTTCCTCCCCCTCCTCCTTTAATGATAATTCGTCTATAAATAACTTTGGCCCCAATTCTCCGAGTGATTCCGCCTCGGCTTCGTCGTCAGACTCCGGCATGATAACAGAAATTCCTGAAGTATTTTCCTTTAAGGTATTGCCTGAAGCAGCAGGCGTAACAGATGGCGCAGGATTGTTTAAATCCCACTCTTGCTTTACTGCTTCTTCGGTATCCTCACTAATAAAAGTAGTGTCTTCCGCTTTTTTCTTTGGAATTAAAAAATCAAAATTAGGAACATTGAAACTTGGGTTAAATCTCCATATAAAATAACTAAAGCCTGCAATAAATAAGATAGCGCCAGTTCCAAATCGGCCTAACCATTTAATTAACCAACTACTGCTGTATTCACCTAATGCACCACCCCAAGAGAATGCAGTATCAGGGGTGAAATAAGCAAAGCAGGTACTTAAAACTAAAAGCCCCACTAATACATATCTAAAATTACGCCATAAGCTAAAAATAGGCTTAGTGAAGAATAAATTTACACCTAAAACGAAAAAGAAAGTACAGAATAAATAAGCAGCTAAACCAAAACCATTGAACATAATTTGGTAGGCTACAAAAGCGCCAATATATCCTAATAAATTATTTGCTTTTACATCCTGCAATGAAAATAATTGTGTCCTCCACAATTGCACCATGTCTTGGTCTTCCTGCCAAGTAAATAAATAAGATGTGAAAGCGACAAAAAGAAGTAGACTGACTAATAAAGATACTAGTCCCAAAATCTTCATTGTACGTTCGTCTTTCACAACTTCAGACACAACTACGTCTGCTTCTTTATCAGGATTTAAATTCGGAGAATCTACCTTGGGTGTTGTTTTGCTTTTAAGCGAATTTGCCATGGGAACAAATATAAAAAGAATCTGCTACAAATCCGCTTTATTCATCCAAACAACCCTAGCCCAGCTAGCCCAACCTAACATAAAACTTAGCCCCCCCAAGGGCGTGATTGGACCAAGAACCATGGACCATTTTGAATCGGTCAAAGACAAGAATGCCAAACCATAAATTGAGCCACAAAATAAGAAGCTTCCGACGATAAAAAAATGTGCAGCAAACCCGATCCCTTTATTTAAATTAAAATTAGATGCATTTTGTTGGTGGTAGATAGCCAACAAGATCAATGCCAAAGCATGAATGACTTGGTATCTAACCCCTGTTTCGAAACTCTGTAATTTATCTGGTGTTAAAATTGACTTTAATGCATGCGCACCAAATGCGCCAAGTATTACTGCTGTTAATGCAAAGCCAATACCCCAAAATAATATTTTACGATACATGCTTCTGAATTAACTTTTTAAGACTCGATTCACTGATTTGATCTGAACTCAAACGATAATGCGCTTGCTTGTAATAAGGATGACGTTCTACTAATTTTTGTTCCAAAAAATTAGCTAATTCTTGGTCGGTAAGATCAGCTATTAATGGACGAGTTGATTTTGAACTGGCTAATCTTTTTACAAGTACTTCTACAGATTCATCTAACCAAATCACCACACCTTCTTTTTTCATGAAATCCATATTCTCCTGAAAACAAGCGGTACCGCCACCAGTTGCTACCACATACTTTTTCTTTTCTTTAAACCACTTTAATATTTTAGCTTCTGCTTTTCTAAAATAAGCTTCACCGTCCTCATTGAAAATCTCAGAAATTGTTTTTTCCTCATTCATTTCTATCAAAGCATCTAAGTCATAGCCAACAGATTTATTCCATTTTGCCAACTGCTTTAACCAATGAGATTTACCAGAACCCATCATCCCTATTAAAAAAATTCTCTCCGCTGCCATAAATTATTTAAATGCGTTAAATCCTGTCACATCCATACCTGTAATTAATAAATGAATGTCGTGTGTTCCTTCGTAAGTGATAACACTTTCTAAGTTCATCATATGACGCATCACTGAATATTCACCAGTGATACCCATACCACCTAACATCTGTCTTGCATCTCTAGCAATATTGGTAGCGATTTCACAACTATTTCTCTTTGCCATACTAATTTGTGCAGCAGTTGCACGTCCTTGGTTCATTAAAACACCTAAACGCCATACTAATAATTGCGCTTTGGTAATTTCAGTCACCATTTCTGCTAACTTCTTTTGTTGTAATTGGAAGCCACCAATTGGTTTGCCAAATTGAATCCTCTCTTTGCTATACCTTAAGGCTGTATCATAACAATCCATTGCTGCGCCAATTGCACCCCATGCAATACCAAATCTAGCTTTGCTTAAACAACCCAAAGGGCCCTTTAATCCTTTTATATTTGGTAAAATATTTTCCTTAGGCACTTTTACATTGTCAAAAACCAATTCTCCAGTTGCACTTGCGCGCAAACTCCATTTGCCATGTGTGGTAGGTGTTGTAAATCCTTCCATTCCTCTTTCAACAATCAAGCCAATAATTTCGCCTGCTTCATTCTTTGCCCAAACAACCGCTATTTGTGCGAAAGGTGCATTGCTAATCCACATTTTAGCACCATTCAAAATAACATGATCACCTGCGTCTTTGATATTCGTTAACATGCCAGAAGGATTAGAACCATGATCTGGTTCTGTTAAACCAAAACAACCCAACCACTCACCAGAAGCTAATTTTGGAAGGTACTTTTGTCTTTGCGCTTCGTTACCATAAGCATGTATTGGGAACATAACTAAAGACCCTTGTACACTCGCAGTACTTCTTACACCACTATCTCCTCTTTCTAATTCTTGCATCATCAATCCATAACTGATATAATCTAAACCCCCACCTCCATATTCTGTTGGGACAGTTGGTCCAAAACAACCAAGATCCCCTAGTTGCTTTACGATTTGTTTTGGAAATTCTGCCTTCTGAGCATACTCTTCTATGATGGGTGATATTTCAGTTTTTACATACGTTCTTACAGCGTCTCTTACCATTAAATTTTCTTCTGACATCAATTCGTCTAATTGATAGTAATCGGGTGACTCAAACAAATCTGCTCTTACTGCCATGGTTGGTAATTTTAATTATAATGATTAGGACATAAAGGTAGTAGAAAGCGCTTAAAAAACTATATTTACAAGGCATTAATTCGCCCAAATTTGATATGAGAAAAATCATCACGCACTTAAGTTTTTATGTACTCATTGCCATTCTTTTGGGCATTTTTCTTGGGGTATTTTATCCGCAGCAAGCAGTTCTGTTGGAACCACTTGCCAAAGTTTTTATTCAAGTCATTAAGATATTTACTTATCCAATTATTTTTTTAACGGTCACCCTTGGCATTGCTAGTATGGGGGATTTAAAGAAAGTTGGACGAATTGGACTTGTTTCGCTTGTTTATTTTGAAGTTGTTAGCACCCTCTCACTAGCACTTGGCGTAGTTGTTGCTTTGTGGTTTCAGCCAGGCAAAATAGACAAGTCGAATTTACAAATGCAAGATCCAACTAAATATACCCAATCAACCAATTTTGATCTTTGGGGCATCATTGCGAATAACACTAATTTGCAAATTTTACTATTAGCGATCATTACTGGATTTGTGTTGAACTTTTTACCTAAAAGAGAAAATTATATTCATCAAATTGGAAGAGGAACACATTATGTTTTCATGGGTTTGAAATGGGTCATGTATTTAGCTCCAATTGGTGCTTTGGGCGGCATGTCTTATGCAATTGGCAAATACGGATTGGCGACATTATTGCCCCTAGGAAAATTGATGGTGACCATGTATATGACAATGGCTTTGTTTGTATTTGTAATTCTTGGGCTTATTTTACGTTATTACAAATTGTCCATTTTTAAACTTTTAAAGAATATAAAGGAAGAACTGCTTATTGTTTTTGCAACTTCTTCTTCGGAGCCCGCAATGCCTTCCTTGATGAATAAATTAGAAAAGATGGGTTGCTCAAAATCGGTGGTTGGCTTAGTCGTGCCTACTGGTTATTCATTTAATTTAGATGGCACATCCATCTACTTATCAATGGCGGTTATTTTTATTGCTCAATTGTACAATGTTGATTTAAGCACTTCTGAAATTGTGACCATGCTGCTTATTTTAATGCTCACTTCAAAGGGCGCCGCAGGTGTTACTGGAAGTGGATTTATTGTACTTGCTTCTACCCTCGCTACCATGCAAAAAATTCCCATAGAAGGTCTAGCCTTTTTATTAGGGGTAGATAAATTTATGAGTGAAGCCAGAGCAATCACAAATATTATTGGAAACAGTGCAGCAACTATTGTAATCGCAAAAACCGAAGGTGAAACTGTTCGGCTTGATTAATTAGACCAGTCTGAAAATTCTTTAAAGCCGTCACTTAATAGAAATTTATTTTACGCTAATAATGCGCGCATTTCTGCTGCATAACCCTGAGCTGCAATAGCAGCATCTTCTGCAAAATTAGTACCACTGCTTGCGAATATGACAGCTCTGCTTGCGTTGATTAATAAACCAACTGAATCATTTTTCCCATATTTCGTTACCTCTTCTAGGCTACCTCCCTGTGCGCCCACGCCTGGTACTAATAAAAAATGTGCAGGTATAATTTTTCTGATGGTTTCAAGGTCATTGGATTTTGTCGCACCCACTACAAACATTAATTGTTCTGGTGTGCCCCAACTCGCCACTTGTTCTAAAACAGATTCGTATAAAAATTTTCCGTTTGCTAATTTTTGTTGTTCAAAATTTTGACTACCCGGATTAGATGTCAAACCCAAAACGATCGTCCATTTATTGGAATAGGCTAAAAATGGATCAATACTATCTTTACCCATATAGGGTGCAACAGTGATTGCATCGAACGGTAGTGTTTCAAAAAAAGTTTTTGCATATTGAGCCGATGTATTTCCGATATCGCCTCTTTTAGCATCTGCAATGGTAAAATGTGTTTTTGGAATATGTGCCAAAGTCGTTTCCATTGCTTCCCATCCTTCTATTCCTTGAGATTCGTAAAACGCCGTATTAATTTTATAACTCACACAGTATTCCGCTGTCGCATCAATGATTGCTTTATTAAATGCAATCACACCTGCCTTATTTTTTGGTAAACCAGCTGGTAGTTTTTCAATATCTGTATCCAATCCAACACATAAGTAAGATTGCTTTGTTTTGATTTGGTCAACAAGAAATTGTTTTGTCATGAGTGGCTTTATTTATACAACAGTTGTGATGATTAAATCGAAAATTTATTTAGCTGTCTTAGTTTTAACAAATACTAGATATCCCCAAGCCGGCATATTCAAAGTCCCAACTCCTGTAGTTATTTTTTTGGTAAACAACTCTTCAAATTTTATGTTTGAAGCTACCCCATCCACTTTAATCGTTTGTGCTTGATTAGATAAATTTAATACTACTACCACTTGGTCATTTCCATTAGTTCTTTCATAAGCCAGCACATTGTCTGGAGCGCTCACTGTTAATCTTTTAAAATTTGCATTCTCGCTAAATGCAGTATTGGATTTTCTTAGTTTTAATAAGGCTGTGTAAAAATTTGCGCGCGCGTAATTTTTGAATTCAATACTATCTTTTTCGAAAAACGCCAATGGTCTTAATACCGGTTCTTCTTGACCGCTATAAATTAAAGGCATCGTTCTATTATAGGTTTGTGTAAATACAGCAAATGGTGCATGACTTGCTCCAGGCATCGTTGCATAGTCTGCTTTATTCCAAGAGTTTTCGTCGTGGTTGCTTGTAAAATACAATCTATGAGCACCTTTTATAAAATCAGTTTCAATTTTGTTCAACACAGTATCTAAAGCTAATACATTCTTCTTGCCAGCTGCAATATCATTCAACACATGAAACTCAGTCCATGTATAAGTCGCGTCAAAACCAGTTTCATGTAATTTAGCATCATCCGCTTCTGCTAATAAATAAATATCTCTGATTGATTTTAATGCTGGAATACACTTATTCCAAAAACTATAGGGTACACCCCAAGCAACATCTACTCTGAACCCATCAATTTTTGTTGCATTTAACCAATACTTCATCGTATTGATCATACTATCTTGCATCACTATATTTTTGAAATTCAGCTCTCTAGTATCAGACCAATCGGCAGTATAAGTAGGTTTGCCTGTTGAATCCGTTTCATAAAAGTCTGGATGAGTCTTTAACCAAGGATGGTCTGCTCCAGAATGGTTTGGTACATAATCAATCAAAACTTTCATACCCAAAGCATGCGCTTGATCTACTACTTGATTAAAATCGGAAAGCGTTCCAAATTCTGGATTGACATCTGTATAACTTGCAACTGCATAATAAGAACCTAAGCTACCTTTTCTTCCTTCTTTTGAAATAGGCTGAATGGGCATAAACCAAATTGTTTGGACACCCATTTTTTGTAATCTAGGCAAATGCTTTGCAAAAGCTTTAAATGTGCCCTCCTTTGTATATTGACGGATGTTCACTTCATATATATTGCCCTGCTGCATAAATGCTGGATGTTTTTGTTGTCCAATACCTGCTGTGGCTATCAATAAACCAACCAATAAGAGTAAATTTTTCATGTGTTCGCTTTATACTCCAAAAATACTACCTAAAGATGTAACTTTGGCTATGCTAGTACAAAAATTAAAATACCTGTTTTTAGCCTTATTATTTTGGCAATGTACCCCATCTGATCAATATGAAATAGCCGATAACCCGCTTGATGGTGGAAGGTATTTTATTGAAAATTGCATGCAGGGCAATTTTAAAAAAGCCAAATTCTACGTTTTAGAAGATGACGAGAACCTAGCCTTATTTGAAAAAATGGCTACAAACTATTTTGCCTTGGATAAAGAAGGACGTCAACAATTAAGACTTGCTTCTATCCAAATTAATGAAATAAGTGCTGTTGATAGTACTGTTACGATCATGAATTACCAGAATTCTTTTGACAATAAGGTCCATAAGCTTAAAATTATGGAGACCCCAAAGGGCTGGAAAGTGGATCTAAAATATACCTACGGACCAAATTTATAGATCAAAATAAGAATTATTGTATATTTGCAGCAGCATTTAAAAATTTAAAACAAAGCATCAAATGGAAGCACAAACTAACACGAAAAAATATTGGGCATTATTCTTTTTATGGTTCGCCATTATGATTGTATTATTATTCGTTTATAGAGAATTTTTCTGGTTAGCACTTCCAGGTGTAATTACCTATTTTGCAAAAGCAATGAGATTATTCTAAAAATATATTTCAAATAAAAAAGCCGCTCGAAGTTTCGAGCGGCTTTTTTATTTTCTGTTACACTATTTTAATACCGATAGTGCTGCATCTAAGTAGGAATAAATTTCAGGCTGATGATGGTGAATTGGTTTTACAGGCTTTGTCTCTCCTAATCTAACGACCACCGCATTTTTTTCTTTGATGGCAAATACATATTGCCCAAACAAGCCATTTTGAAAAGGGATCGTCATTCCCTTGTGTTGTATGATCCAATACTGATAGCCATAATAATCCACAGGCTTATCGGACTCTGTTCTGTCCTTTAAATAAGTCGCAGGCGAAGTTGCTTTAAAGATATAATTGGAATCTACAATTTGCTTTCCGCCCCAAGCACCTTTGTTTAAAATCAATTGACCAAATCTTGCATAGTCCCTTGCAACACCATTAAAACAACAAAAAGCTTTTTCATGTTCTTGATCTCCATCTAATAACCATAGTGCATCAACTTCTGCACCCATGGGTTGTAAAAACTTTTCAGAAACTAAATTAGAAATATTATCTCCAAATGCTTTTTCAACAACCAACCCTAAAACTTGCGTGTCACCACTTCTGTATTCCCAATAAGCACCTGCAGGTTCTTTAAATGTCATTTTATTCACCATATAATTTTCATTATCTCCATAATAGCCATAGGCATTCATACTGAAATAACTTTTATCTGATTCTTTATAATTGGTGCCAGAGCTCATGGTTAATAAATCAACAATTCTAACTTTACTTAATTTTCCTTCTTTAAAATGCGGTACATAATTACCAACAGGCTCTTCTATAGATTTGATTTTACCTTCTTGTACTGCGATACCAATTAATAAGGAAATAATACTTTTTGCTGCAGAAAAAGAGCCACTCAAAGTTTTTGAATTATACCCGTCAAAATATTTTTCGTAAACAATCTTTCCATTTTGGATGACTAAAAATGCATGGGTATCATTGGTATCTAATGCAAGCATTAAAGAGTCAGGCATAACTGCTTTATTGTAAGCGCTATCCAAATCCCAGAACTGAGGAACTGTGGCAGCTTTAACAAGTCTTGTTGGATGGGTCTTATAGTCATGGATCGAATGCTTACCCCATTTTGCAAAATTTCTTAAATGTGCAAATGGTGGTATATATGCTAGACCAATCGTTAAAACGATTAATGCAACAAATCCGTACAATACTTTCTTTATCATAATTCAATTAATTAATCACTTATATAAATAACAATTCTTACTTTTAAGTTTCCTTGTTTAAACTTGATCTAAATTATAATATTATATGTCTTTATCGCAATCATTTGATGAAATAATTGAAAAAAGAAGGTCTAATAGAAAGTTCGACCCAAATGTGGAAGTGCCTAACGAAGTGATTAAGAGAAGCTTAGAAAGAGCCATCCTATCTCCTAATAGCAGTAATATGCAGTTATGGGAATTTTACTGGATTCAAGACCCATCTTTACAAAAAGACTTTCACGAATATTGTTTAAACCAAAATGCAGCAAGAACTGCCAAACAATTGGTGGTGTTTGTGACTCGTCAAGACTACTGGAAGCAAAGAGTTCAATGGCATTTAGACATCATTAAAAAAGGCATAACAGGTGAAACTACTCCAAGTCAAGATAAACTAATGACCTACTATGGTAAATTAATGCCATTGGCTTATGGAACGGATCAATTTGGTTTTTTGAGTTTATTAAGAAGAAGTTTAAGTGGATTGATTGGCGCATTCAGACCTATGACTAGAATGAAAGGCAGAGCAGATCAAAGAATCACTGTTCATAAATCATGTGCTCTAGCAGCTCAAACATTTATGTTATCCATCGCAGCCGAAGGCTTTGAATCCTGCCCTATGGAGGGCTTCGATGCAGTGAGAGTAAAACAAGCTTTAGGACTTCCCAAAATGGCCGAAGTGAATATGATTATAAGTGTTGGTAAGGGAACGGAAGCTGGTATTTGGGGAGAACGACGCCGTGTTCCTTTTGAAGAAGTCGTGATCATTAAATAAAACATTTTATCCCATAAAAAAGCCGCAATCAAAATTGCGGCTTTTTTATACGTGTATAACCTTTTCAAATATTGATTAACAATTAAAATTGAATCAAGATAGATGAAGTTATTTTTTTGCTGGAGTAATTATTATATTTCTATATTCTATTGGACCATGATCCCCTTGTAACATGATTGGGCCTGGAGCACCCTCATTACTATCAAGCGCACCACCTGTGATACCTGGAATTTCTTGTTTAAATATAATGGTCTTGCCATTGGCAACCACTGTAACCATTCTACCCACTAGTGTCACGTCATAAGATTGCCACTCACCTGGTGCTTTTGCTACATTTTCCCAAGGGTCAATAAATCCATATACGCCGCCTAAATATACATTCTGTGGCTCTTTACCTTGATTGTCTTCGATTTGAATTTCATACCTACCTCTTAAGTACACACCACTATTACTTCCTTTTGGATACCTAAACTCTATGTGTAATTTAAAATCTTCGAAAGTGCCAATAGTCTTAATATTATTTCCTGACTTAGAACTCGTTAATACCCCATTGATATTTTGCCATTGATTATTTTTTCCTGTTGCTTCCCAACCCGTTAAATCGGTTTTATTTAATAATTGAATAGGTTTACCCCATTGTACTTCTTTCAAACTATTTAACCTTGGTGCACGCACACCTGTCCAAGTATACTTCTGTCCATAAGGAACAACCATGGTGCCTTTTAATTGATCCCCTTCTAATACCCCCTCTACCACTAAGTTATTTTCTGTCCTATCCCATTGCGGTGGAATCGTAAAATTCAATTTACCATCTTTGAAAAAAATTTGTGCAACAGGTCTTGCACTTCCCCCATCTGCCACGAATCTTCCAAACAAATTTTTAACACCTGAATGACGTACTTCTAACCAAGACGGAGCCATTCGACCACCACCCATATCCACCGTTAAATCCCAACGGCCCTCTAAAGGGCTTTCCTGTGCAATCACGGTTAAAGAGGCAAAGCATGTTGCCACTGCTAATAAAATGAACCTGGTATTTTTTTTCATAGCACACTGTTTAATTGTATTTCAAAATAATCATTTTTTTGTTACAAAAAACAGGAATTATATGAACGAAATATTTACATCTAAATCTTGAAATGAAAATTATCTATAAATAAAAAGATGGCCCTTTTGAGGCCATCTTCGTTTATGCTTTATATTTTAAAATTGATTATGCTAAATCAAAACGATCCAATTGCATTACTTTATTCCAAACAGCAACAAAATCGTGTACGAATTTTTCTTTCGCATCATCACATGCATAGACTTCAGCTAATGCGCGTAATTCTGAATTAGAACCAAAGATCAAATCTACTCTCGTTCCAGTCCACTTAACCGCTCCTGTTTTTCTATCCACCCCTTGGAATGCGTTTTGAGAATGATCAATTGCGCTCCATGTCGTTGTGAAATCAATCAAGTTTGCGAAGAAATCATTTGTCAATACACCTGGCGTTTTTGTAAATACGCCGTGGTTAGATTGATCGAAATTGGTATTCAACACACGCATACCACCAAATAAAACGGTCATTTCTGGCGCTGTAAGGGTTAATAATTGTGCTTTGTCTATCAACATTTCTTCTGCAGAAACAAGCGTTCGAGGTTTAATGTAATTACGGAAACCATCTGCAATTGGCTCTAATACTGCAAATGATTCCACATCTGTATGTTCTTGTGTAGCGTCTGCTCTACCTGGTGTGAAAGGAACCTTAACCGATACGCCTCCTTCTTTCGCTGCTTTTTCAACTGCTGCACATCCTGCTAAAACAATTAAATCTGCTAGAGAAACTTGCTTGCCACCCATTGCATTGGCGTTGAAATCTTTTTGAATCGATTCTAATACATCTAATACTTTAGATAATTGTGCAGGATTATTTACAGCCCAATATTTTTGAGGCGCTAAACGTATTCTTGCACCATTCGCTCCACCTCTTTTATCTGAACCACGGAAAGTAGAAGCAGATGCCCAAGCTGTTGCAACTAATTCAGAAACAGTCAAGCCTGAAGCAAGTACTTTCGCTTTTAAAGTTTCTATTTCTGCAGCTTCAATTAATTTATAATCCACTGCAGGAATTGGGTCCTGCCAGATTAAAATTTCTGAAGGCACTTCTGGTCCAACGTATCTTGCACGAGGTCCCATATCACGGTGTGTTAATTTAAACCATGCTCTAGCAAATGCATCTGCAAATTGATCTGGATTTTCATAAAATCTTTTTGAGATAGGTGCGTATGCAGGATCTAAAATCAACGCTAAATCTGTTGTCAACATGGTTGGTGCATGCGTGATAGATGGATCATGTGCATCTGGCACTGTTCCAGCACCTGCGCCAGCCTTAGGTTTCCACTGATGTGCACCTGCTGGACTCTTTACCAATTCCCACTCAAATTTGAATAAGTTTTCAAAATAATTATTACTCCATTTTGTAGGTGTAGTTGTCCAAGCACCTTCTAAACCAGAAGTGATGGTGTATTGCGCATTACCAGTTCCAAAAGTATTTTTCCAACCTGTGCCTTGCTCTTCGATACTTGCAGCAGCTGGCTCTTTACTTACATATTTACCTGGATCAGCAGCGCCATGTGTTTTACCAAATGTGTGTCCACCAGCAATCAATGCAACAGTTTCTTCGTCATTCATTGCCATACGAGCAAATGTTTCACGAATATCGCGTGCAGACGCAATTGGATCAGGATTGCCATTAGGGCCTTCTGGGTTAACATAAATTAAACCCATTTGAACTGCAGCTAAAGGATTTTCTAATTCACGGTCACCAGAATATCTATTATCTCCCAACCACTCACGCTCATTTCCCCAATACACGTCTTCTTGTGGTTCCCATACATCTTCTCTTCCACCTGCAAAACCAAATGTTTTAAAGCCCATTGACTCTAAAGCACAGTTTCCTGCTAATATCATTAAGTCAGCCCAAGATAATTTACGACCATACTTCTTTTTGATAGGCCATAATAACAATCTTGCTTTATCTAAATTCGTATTATCAGGCCAGCTATTCAATGGCGCAAAACGTTGCATTCCCGCACCACCACCGCCACGACCATCAGTTGTACGATATGTACCTGCACTATGCCAAGCCATACGAATAAAGAAAGGACCATAATGTCCGTAATCCGCTGGCCACCACTCTTGTGAATTCGTCATTAAATCAACAATGTCTTGTTTTACTGCTTTCAAATCCAAAGACTTGAATTCAGAAACATAATTGAAAGTCTTTTCCATTGGATTAGACTTGTCAGAATGTTGACGTAAAATATTTAGCTTTAATTGATTCGGCCACCAGTCTCTATTCACTGGGCCAGTGCCTGCACTTCCTTGTTTTGCAGAAAGCGTAGTAGCTCCTGTAAAAGGACATTTTCCTGCTCCGCCTGAACTTTGATTATCCATATCTATTTTTGTTTTTTATAATTATTTGTAAAAATACAACAAAGGCTGAAAGCCTTATAAAAACTAATTGATTTTTATAGTTTTATAACAATCCTTGTTTGATATTGTTCAATTAAAAACAATAAAAAATCCCACAAAAAGTGGGATTTAATTTTTTAGTGGAGTCGAGGGGAGTCGAACCCCTGTCCAAACAAAGTTACCATTGGTCTTCTACATGTTTATTGTTTTATTATTTGTCGGCAACCAGCAGGAAAAACACAAACCAATTGATTACTTAGCTGTATGGTACTTAAATAAGCGGCACAGCCTATGCTTATCGCATCCCTTTTTGTTTTGATTAAGCTAAGGAGCGGGTAAAGGGCCTACCTGCTCGCTCGGCCATAATGGAAGTTAATTCACTGAATTAAGCAGCCATGGCGTAGTTTGTTTCGCCTTTTGATTGTTTGGTATTCAGATTAAAGTGCTAATTACCCAACGCACTACATGCTTACCCCAACCGCTACGCTTGCTGTCAAAACCATACGACCCCAATAATTGCGATTAAAGCAAAAACAAAATTACAACTAATAAATGGATTTAATAGAACTACCTATTTAAATAATCTCCAAAAGTCTAATCCTAAAGCATATAGCATTAAGCCAAACATTAAGATCATACCCGCGATTTGTGCATATTCCATGAATTTATCACTTGGTTTACGACCTGTGATCATTTCGAAAAGAATGAATAAAGCGTGTCCTCCATCCAGAGCTGGTATAGGAAGCACATTCATAAATCCTAATACAATAGAAAATACGGCTGTTAGAGTCCAGAATCTTTCCCAATCCCATTGTGATGGGAATGTATTTCCAATACTGATTAAACTACCTAATGAATCGTTTGGATTCACTTTGCCAGTAAAGATTTGTTTTATCCCTGTTACATAATTAGTTAAAGTAGAATAACATCTTTTTACTCCTGTTGGAATAGCCTCTGCGAAAGAATAATTTTGATGTACGGTTTTGAAAAGTTGCATTGGTAATTTTACAAATAAACCAAGTTGTGCTTTGTTATTGATTAATGTTCTAATCTTAACAGTATCAGCGCCTCTTTTTGCAACTATTGTTACCAATGAATCACTATATTTTTTCTTTACTTCAATAAATTCATGTTGGTATTGAATGGATTCGCCATTGATACTTAGCAAAGTATCGTTTTTCTGAAAATTACCTTCAACAACAACAGCTGTCTTTCCAACTGAGTCTACAATAACAGGGAATAAAGGCAGGACAAATGCAGTCGTGTTATTTGTATTTGCTAAATCCGCAGCCATTGTAGATGGGATTGCTAAGCTCAACAAACTATCTCCTCTTTTTACTTGAATTGTTTTTGGATTTTCTAAAACTATCTTTGATTCTAATTCAAAAAAATCTGTTAACTCTTTTTGATCTAAGGATACAATGATATCGCCATCTTGAATGCCTACATTTTTAGATAACTCTGTAGCATGTACTCCATAACTTACATTTTTTGCAGGTAAAAAATCATCTCCCCAATACCAAGCAATACCTATGAAAATAACAATGGCTAAAATCACATTTACAATCACCCCACCCAACATCACAATCAATCTTTGATAAGCAGGCTTTGATCTTAACTCATAAGATTCAGGTGCTTTATTCAATTGTTCTTTATCCATGCTCTCGTCAATCATACCCGAGATTTTAACATAGCCTCCAAAAGGAATCCATCCTAATCCATATTCTGTCTCCCCTATCTTCTTTTTCCATAAACTAAATCCTGGATTGAAGAACAAATAAAATTTCTCAACTCTTGCTCCAAACAATCTAGCTGGAATAAAATGTCCTAATTCATGTAATACAACGATGATAGAAAAAGATAAAATAAATTGTGCAGTTTTAGTAGCAAGTACTGTTAAATCGATAGCAGCTAGATACATGTGTTATAATTGTATTAAGGAAGCAGCAAAATCTCTTGCAGCTCCGTCGGTTTCATAATAATCATCCAAACTTGGATTAGCGATAAACTCAATTTTCTCTAATGTTCTTTCAATTAGATCTGTCATATCTAAAAATCCGATTCTATTTTTCAAAAAAGCATAGACAGCAATTTCATTTGCGGCATTCAATACACATGGTGCGTTCCCGCCTAAATTCATTGCTTCTGTTGCCAATAATAAATTTCTAAAGGTCTTTACATCTGGTTCATCAAATGTCAATGTATTCGGTTTGTCGAAATGATATCTTGGAAAATCATTTTGCAACCTTTTTGGAAATGCCATTGCATATTGAATAGGCAATTTCATATCCGGCAAACCCATTTGTGCTTTAATACTTCCATCCTGAAATTGCACCATACTATGAATAATACTTTGTGGATGAACCACCACTTTGATTTGGTCTGGCATTAAGTCAAACAACCATTTTGCTTCAATCATTTCTAGGCCTTTGTTCATGAGCGTGGCAGAGTCGATAGATATTTTTGCACCCATGCTCCAATTAGGATGTTGTAAAGCATGGTCTCTTTTAACATTGACTAAAAAGTTGGGCTTCTTACCAAGAAAAGGACCTCCACTTGCAGTAAGAATTATTTTTTCGATTGGATTATTCCCCTCACCTACTAAACATTGAAAAATAGCGGAGTGCTCGCTATCAACTGGTATGATCGCTGCACCTTTTTCTCTTGCAGTCCGCATTACAATATCTCCTGCGACAACTAAAGTTTCTTTGTTTGCTAGTCCAATTGCCTTTCCATTTTCAACAGCAGTTATAGTTGGTTTTAGGCCGGCAAATCCAACAATACCTGCCATCATAAAATCGTAGCAATCCATCGCAGCAACTTGCTCCAGTGCCTCTTCTCCTGCAAAAACTTTTATTGGTTTACCTTCTAATGCTTTTTTAACAATGGCATATTTGCCGATTTCTCCAATCACCACAATATTGGGCTCAAACTGTAAAGCTTGTTCAATTAATAAGGACTCGTTCGCATGAGCCGTCAAGATCTCAGCGACAAATAAGTCCGGGTTCGCTGCTATCACCTCTAGGGTTTGCTTTCCTATAGAACCTGTAGATCCGAAAATGGCAATTCTTTTTTGACTCATCCAGTTTTTTGCTTGTGGTTAAAAATACGCTTTTTATTTTATTCTTACTATTTGCCCAATTGGCCGTGCAAAGCGTCCGCAATTTTACGGTCATTACTTAATCTTGGTACTTTATTTTGCCCCCCTAGTTTCCCTTCTGATTTCATGTAATCGATAAAGGCGTTTTTTGGTAAAGTAGTTAAGACCAAAGGGCTTAAAATATTACCAGTAATAAGATCATGATAATATACATTTTTAGCACACATCGCTTGATCTAATTTGGATTTAAATAAATCAATATCCATTGGAGCCCTTTCAAATTCAACCAACCATTCATGATAACTTTTACCATCTCCTTGAGTAATATATGGAGCGACAGTAAACTCGACAATGGATACATTCATTTCTTTTGCAACTTCCAACATTGCTGCTTCCACTTCTTCCCCTATCACATGTTCTCCAAATGCGGATATAAAATGTTTCACCCTTCCTGTAACAATAATTCTATATGGATCGATGCTTACAAACTTAACGGTATCGCCAATATTGTAACCCCACAAACCTGCATTGCTATTGATTATTAACGCATACTGCGCACCTAATTCCACTTGTGACAAATTCAATCGAACGGGATTTGCTTCATGGATATTGGCCAAAGGAATAAACTCATAATAAATACCACTATTCGTATTTAATAATAAACCCTGTTCTTCTCTTGTATCTTGAAATGCAAAAAATCCTTCGCTTGCAGGGAACAATTCAATCGTATCGATCGACTTGCCAATGGTGTCAAATAATTTTGATTTATAGGGTTCGAAATTTACCCCACCTTGAACAAGTACTTGTAAGTTTGGAAATACATCTTTAACTGCTTTACCAGACTTTTCTACAATACGATCAAAATACATTTGCATCCAAGGAGGGATACCCCCAATTAAAGTCATGTCTTTTGATATAGTCTCTTCTACAATTTTATCTAATTTCTCTTCCCACTCTTCTATACAATTCGTCTGATAACTCGGTAATTGATTGCTTCTTAAATAAGCAGGGATATGATGATTCACAATCCCACTTAATCTACCTGTAGGAATATCGGCGACTCTTTCCAAAACGGGTGAACCACTTAAAAAGATCATACGGCCATTTACAAATTGATTTTGTCCGGTGGTGGCCATATATGTTAATAAGGCATTTCTGGCACCATTAATATGGTTACTAATTGAATCCTTTGTGATAGGTATATATTTTACCCCACTGGTTGTTCCACTTGTTTTAGCGAAATAGATGGGTTTTCCCTTCCAAAGTACGTTTTGGGTACCTTTTTTGATTTGTTCTATATATTTCTTAAATGCCTCGTAGTCTCTTAAAGGAACTGCTTCTTGAAATTCTTTAGGATTTTGTACCTGGCTAAAACGGTGTTCCTTCCCAAAAATGGTGGACTTTCCTGTCTTAACTAATTGATTTAGAATGTTTTGCTGATCTGACAAAGCCGTATTTCGCTCTTTTTGAATTTGGCGATAGATGACATTAGCAAAGGGTTTTGCCAATAATGACTTAATATTCATAGGGTTCAGTTAAGGACTTTACAGTCAGGAACAAATTTAGGGGGTATTTCACGGAACTTCAAACCTCAAGGGGGTTTCTAAGCCTAAAAAAAACCTAAATTATATTTTTTAAGAATTCCTTGCATATTGAGATAATTATAATTACCTTTGCCCTCCTAATTTTGGACAATTATGTTAGCAGTAGTTAAAATCGCAGGACAACAATTCAAAGTACAAGCAGGAGATAGCTTGTATGTACCTCACCTGCAAGGTAAAACTGGAGACAAAGTTGAATTCAACGATGTATTATTCGTTGATAATAATGGAAGCATTTCTTTCGCTACAAAGGCGGTTGTAAAAGCTGAGATTACTAACGACTTAGTTCAAGGTGACAAAGTGATCGCTTTTAAAATGAAGAGAAGAAAGGGTTTCCGCAAGAAACACGGTCACAGAACACACTATACTCAAATCAAAATTGAAAACATAGCTTAAACTAAGATACTATGGCACACAAAAAAGGTGAAGGTTCCGTTAAGAACGGCCGTGATTCACAAAGTAAGAGATTAGGCGTTAAGATATATGGTGGTCAACCAGCTTTAAACGGCAATATCTTAATTCGTCAAAGAGGTACTCAGTACCACCCTGGTAAGAACGTTGGTGTTGGATCTGATTATACTTTATTCGCTCTTGCAAACGGAGTAGTAGAGTTTAAAAAAGGTAAAAACAACAAAACAACCGTTTCTGTTTTACCAGTGGAAGTAGTGGCTTAAAAAAAAATTTTTGTAGTTATTAAAAAAGTTTTTACTTTTAATGCATATTTACTAACCATTAAATCTAAAAAACATGGCAACTGCAAAAAAAGCTGCTAAGAAAGTAGCTCCTAAGAAAGCTGCAAAAAAAGTAGTTAAGAAAGCTGCTCCTAAGAAAGCTGCTAAGAAAGCTGCTCCTAAGAAGGCTGCTAAGAAAGCTGCTCCTAAGAAAGCTGCTAAGAAAGCTGCTCCTAAGAAAGCTGCTAAGAAAGCTGCTCCTAAGAAAG
>CAZOHD010000005.1:0-83123 GCA_964579885.1 uncultured Sediminibacterium sp. | reverse complement strand
TAAGAAAGCTGCTCCTAAGAAAGCTGCTAAGAAAGCTGCTCCTAAGAAAGCTGCTGCTAAAAAGAAATAATTATCTTCGGATAATATTGAAAGACCCTCGATTCATCGGGGGTTTTTTTATGCCCCTACTTTCCACTCCTCTAAAGGACTCCTTTGTTTTATTTATATTTGCCTATGCACAATTATGAAATTGCCGAATACTTTAGTTTGCTTGCTAAACTTATGGACATCCATGGAGAAAATGCATTTAAAATAAAATCTTATAGTAACGCAGCATATACCCTAGACCGATTAAACGACCCATTAGAAGATATGACCCCGGCTCAAATAGCAGGCATTAGAGGTATTGGGGAAGCATTGGCGCAGAAAATTGTGGATTTATTAGCTACAAAAAAATTACAAATTCTAGAAGATTATATCTTAAAGACTCCTCCTGGTATATTAGAGATGTTGAAAATTAAAGGACTAGGGCCAAAAAAGATAATAACCATTTGGAAAGAATTAGGTATTGAAAGTATTGGAGAGCTATTATATGCATGTGAAGAGAATCGTTTGATCAACTATAAAGGATTTGGAGCAAAGACACAGCAAAGTATTCAGGATTCCCTAAACTATTACCTTCAAAACCAAGGCAGTTTCTTATATCAACAAGTTCAAGAAACAGTTGCGCAAGTTGAAAATGCGTTAAATATTCAGTTCCCTAATGAACAACATCAAATATCTGGACATTTCAAAAGACAGATGGAAACTTTGGATTTTTTAGACATTGTAACCACAACACCCCATTCAGACTTAAAGCATTGGTTAGTTGAAAAAGGATTTACTTGTACAGAAGCTGACAACTATTTAAGTTGCAAAGGGCCTGATAATTTTGAATTAAGATGGTATGTTGTAAATCAGAATCAATTTTTTATTCAAGATTTCAGCTTGGCATCTAGTCCAGATTTTTGGACTGCTTGGCAAATGCTTCCAAATTTTGATATTTCAGAAGCATTCGAATCTGAATTAGCTATTTTCGAACAGGTAGCCGTTCCATTTATTCCTTCGGCACAAAGAGAGCGCCCATCCATCATTGAAAAAGCAAAAACAAAAGGATTAAATAAAGTAATTCAACATTCAGATATCAAAGGTATCATCCATTCGCATAGTACCTGGAGTGATGGTTTACATACGATTGAACAAATGGCATTAGCAGCAAAAGAACAAGGATTAGAATACTTGGTAATTAGTGACCACTCTAAGTCAGCTTTCTATGCCAATGGTTTACAAGAAGATAGAATTAGAGCACAACACAAAGAGATTGACCTCTTAAATAAAAAGCTAGCACCTTTTGTAATTTTTAAAAGTATTGAGTCCGATATTTTAAATGATGGTAGTTTAGATTACCCTGATGAAATTTTAGCATTATTTGATTTAGTAATCGCCTCTGTTCATTCAAATTTGAAAATGACAGAAGAAAAAGCAATGATGCGCTTAATGAATGCGATCGAAAATCCCTACACAAGCATTTTAGGGCATGCTACAGGCAGATTGCTCTTAAGTCGAAAAGGATATCCAATTAATCACGAAGCTATAATTGAAGCCTGCGCAGCGCACAATGTAGTCATTGAATTAAATGCACACCCAAGAAGATTAGACATGGACTGGCGCTATATTCATCAAGCAATGGAACAAGATGTGTTGATTTCAATCAATCCTGATGCACATGCCATAGAAGGTTATGAGGATTGTAAATATGGTGTTTTAGTTGCACAAAAAGCAGGATTAACTGCCGCACAAAATTTAAGTAGTTTTAGCTTAGCCGAAATGATGGAGTTTATTAGTTACCAGCAGGATAAAAGAAACTAAGCTTTAATATAGACTATGTATTCTCCTGGCATTAATTCAAATTGGCTATCCCCATTGAATTCGAAACTTAGCCCCGAAAATAAATTGGTAAACCTACCATTAAATGCTTCATGTTTAATTGGGACTAGATGAATCTGTTCGGACAGATTTAAAATAATTAATGCAATATTTGATTGATCTTGTTTTATATAAGCCATCACCCCTGCTTCTGTTGGCAAATTAAACACATTGCCAGTTTGTAAAACTGGATATTGCTTTCTTGCAGTTAATAAGGTTTTATAAAAATCATGTAGCGTTGGCTGGAGATTGGTCCATTGAATTTGATCCTTATCAAAGAAGGCCAATCTTTTTTGATTGGGTAATTCTTGGCCACTATAAATTAAGGGTTGCCCATTCCATGTGAAAGTAAAAACGGCCCAAGCTTTTGCAGCAACACCATACTTCTCATACTCTGTACCATTCCAACTATTTTCGTCATGATTGGATGTGAAAAATAATTTAGAGGCACCATTTGGATATTGTGCATATTGATGCAAGACATTATAAACCTCATGTATTCCATGATGTCCTTTCCCAAACTTTTCAGTGGCATGCATCCATGACCAAGCATAAGTAGTATCAAATACTCGATGATAAGATAACTCCTCACATTCTGCCAACCAATACAATTGTTTTGTTTGCTCTAATTTTGTGCGGGCTTCCATCCAAAAATCTAATGGAACTAAATGTGCCATATCACATCTAAATCCATCTATATTAAAATTTCTTACCCAATACAACATTGCATCTATCAAAGCGGCACGCATAGCAGTATTGGAATAATTTAAATCTACCACATCATCCCAGCCATTACGTTCTGTAAAATGACCCGATGCATCTTGTGCAAACCAACTTGGGTTTTGTGTCATCCATTCATGATGTCTTCCTGTATGATTGGCCACCCAATCAATAATTACTTTCATACCTAATGCTTGTGCAGCATCTACTAAGTTTTTAAAATCTGCATCCGTACCAAATTCAGGATTAATTTTCGTGTAACTACTACATGCATAATAACTACCAAGGCTCCCCTTTTTATTAGTTTGACTAATTGCTGTAATGGGCATGAACCATAAAATATCAATACCCATGTCTTTGATTCTTGGGAGATGTGATTGGAACGCTTTAAAGGTACCCTCTTCAGTATATTGACGAATATTCACTTCATAAATAGAAGCTGTATTTGCCCAGCTTACTTGCTTGAATGAATCGATCATAATTGTAGCAATTTTTTATTATCTTGTTGATAAGATGAAACCTAAATTAGACCGCAAATTAAGTCTTTTGCATGCAACTGCCATCAATATGATTGATATGGTAGGCATCGGCCCCTTTGTCGTATTGAGTGTCGTAGCTCAGATCATGGGTGGCCCCTATTTTTTATACGCATGGATTGCAGGAGCAATTTTATCCTATGTAGATGCGATGGTTTGGAGTCAGTTAGGCGCTGCACTTCCAAAAGCAGGTGGTAGTTTTCATTTTTTAAAAGAAGGCTATGGTGGAAAATGGGGCAAACTCATGAGCTTTTTGTTTGTATGGCAGACAATGATTCAAGCACCTTTAGTAATTGCTTCGGCTGCAATTGGTTTCTCACAATATGCCAATTTCTTTTTTCATTTAAGTTTTCTCCAAGAAAAATTAGTGAGTGGAGCAGTAGTTATCTTAGTCATTAGTTTATTGTACCGTAATATAGAATCCATTGGAAGAATATCTGTTTTATTATGGGTGGGTGTAATTACAACCCTATTGTGGATCATCTTTGGTGGCATTGCACATGGTAATTTCATGGAACCTATTTTACATATCAATGACGGGCTTAAAATTGAATATGGTTTAGTAGCTGCACTTGGTTTTGCCAGTGTTAAGACTGTCTATAGTTATTTAGGCTATTATAATGTTTGTCATCTAGGAGCAGAAATAAAAGACCCTACAAAGAATATTCCTAGAAGCATGTTTATATCAATTACAGGAATTTCTATACTTTATTTAGCAATGAACGTGAGCGTAGCAAGTGTATTGCCATTTGAGACCATTGTAAATAGCAAGTTTGTAGTGAGTGATTATATCAAAACATTATATGGTCAAAATGCGGGTGCTATTGCCACCGTCTTAATTTTGATGGTCGCTTTCGCTTCTGTATTTTCAGCAACTTTAGGTTACAGTAGGATCCCCTATGCAGCTGCTCAAGACAAATCTTTTTTCTCTTTTTTCGCACAACTGCATCCTAGATTACATTTCCCTCATCGCTCATTATTGGTATTAGGTGCGATTGCTTTTGTGTTTAGTTTGTTATTTAGATTGAAAGAGGTTATTGATGGTATTCTAGCAATGCGTATTATGATTCAATTTATTGGCCAAGCTATTGGCTTATTAATTCTATATAAAAGAAGAGGTAAAGATTTTTTCCCTTGGAAGATGCCCTTCTTCCCTATTCCATTATTCATAGCGATTATTATTTGGGTAGCAATCTTTTATTCTACAGGCCCTAAAATGATGTTAAGTGGATTGATTGTAACTGGTCTTGGCTTAATCGCTTTTGCCCTTGCCACACGATTTGGATGGATTCACAAAGCTGGTGAGGAACAAGCCCATCAGGATACCAACCATTAATCCAACTTTTACATTCTTGAGCATCCAACCAATGCCAAGTCCAATGATCAAAAGCATAAAGAAACTAATTTTTCTACGTTGCTTCATGGAAGATTAATTTTTTGGAAGAGAGATTAAATTTGCTAATAATTTATACGCACCTGGATTGCCTGCAGGTAGTTGTCTAAATAACGCCAAACTTACATAGGCAAAATTGCCTTTCCCAAATGGTGCAATCAATAAGCTTCCTTGACTAGGTGTTTCTCCTGTGTCGTTCATTTGCAGAGGAGTTTGAAAATGCGTATCGATATTTTCTGCTTGATAAGTACTTCTTTCTTGTACCCAATTATTGAAGTCTTCTGCGTTGATTTTATTCGGAATATTCAAAACTGGATGATTGGGAAGTAAAAAACTTACTGCTGCATTTTCTTCTGTCACACGTCTACCTGAATTTATGGTAAATGGATATGGCCCCATTTTGATATTATGAGTGCCCACTTGATTGCTCTTTATATATTGTACAATCAAATTACCTCCTGAGGCTATATAATCGTTCAAAATAGCTTGTTTATCTGATAAGTATGCGTACATATTAAAAGCACGTATACCAACTACAATCGCATCGTATGATTTTAATTTTTCTATTGTAATATCTTCTTCTTTTAAATAGGTTATTTGGGCACCTAATTCAACTAATGCTTCGGGTAATTTATCACCAGCTCCATCTATATAGCCAATATGCTTGGATGTATTTTTTACATCCAGCACAACAATTTTTGGGGATTCGTTCGGAAAATAGGTAATCGTAGGTATATGATCGTATTCGATGGACTTTGAATGAATTGAAAATATTTCAGTTGGTAATTCACTTGCTTTATGAATTACATCTTTGGTTTCAATATTCCCTTTATGATCTTTTGTTTGAGAAGTTAAAATGATGGGTGCGCCAGGCTTTGCTAAATAGACATCCTTACTGTATTTTAATTCAATATCAGGAACCACCGCTATGGGTTGGTAAACATCCCCTTTTGTTGGATCGAGGTATTTATATTGTAAAGGGATTTTAAAACTAAATAGCTGCTTTTCTATTTCCACATTGACTACCCCATCAAATTCTGGATCGTTTTCAGATTTACCAATAAGTACTTGATCATCTACAACAAACATGCCTTCTTTCTTTGGTTTTTTTAACCAATAAGGCTGTGTAATATCTTTATTATCTGGAACTTTAAGGATATAACTAAATTCAATATTTCGATTATTTAATAACGACTTATTAAATAGTGTATCAATGAATGGCAAACGAACAGCTTGCAAAAATGAATTTGTATTGCTTCTTTGATTAAATAAAAATTGTACTTTAACTTTCTCACCTGGGATAACTTGCTGTTGATTTATCGTAGCTTCTAAATAAATACCAGCACTAGATTTTATAATCTCTTGTACTTGATCCAACTTGTAATTTTTCCAATTGGAAGAGGGCAATGCATTTATTTGTTGGTATAATTTTACTAATGAAGGAACTGAAGCAGCAGGGTCATTTATGTTATAGCTACTAATAATGTTTTTTATACTCGCTTGAATAGAAGTTGCTTGTAAACGAGCCCAACTAGTGTTTACCCCTTCCATGATATCCAATTTTGCACTGTCCCCATTTAAATGTTGGAAAAATTCAAAATAAGATCCTCTTCTTCTTGGTCTGCCTTCTCCTTGACTTTTATGCATGGTTCTAGCTTCGGCACCAATCTCCCCATAACTTTTCCCAATAATTGGATTATAACCACCCACTTCTAATTTTAGTTGATTGTCATTTGTCGTATTGACTGTACCGAAATTAAAAGTGTTCCATAAAATGCGTTTTGCCTTCCAGGGTTGTACACCGTATTTAAATTGTTCAGGAAACTGCTTTGGATCGGCAGCTGCGACAAAAGCTTCTTGTGCAATAATGGAGGAGGCTGCATGGTGTCCATGACCCGCTCTAGCATCTCCTGGGAACCTAGTGATAATGACATCGGGTTGAAATTTGCGAATCACCCAAACAACATCACTCAGCACTTTTTGATGGTCCCATATGGTTAAAGCTTCTTTGGCAGATTTACTAAAACCAAACTCATAAGCTGTAGAAAAATATTGTTCCGCACCATCTTGCATCCTGGCTGCCAATAATTCTTGAGTTCTAATTAAACCCAATTCAACACCTTGTTCTTTACCAATTAAATTTTGACCTCCATCTCCTCTTGTTAAACTGAGATAAGCAGTACGATAGTAACGTTCTTTTGTTAGATAAGGTAAAAAAGCATTGTTTTCATCATCAGGATGTGCAGCAATGTATAAAACACTGCCAAGTACTTCCATTTGTTTTAATTGAGTATAAATCTCTGCACTATTCTTTTGTCCATAAATCGCTTCTATGCCTAGAACGATACTCAATAAAAACAATGGAATTTTCTTCATCTGATTAAAATAAAAATATTGAATATTATTTACCGTGCATGAAAACCGCATTGGTTAAAATTAACTTTCCAGCTTCCCAGAAGTTTCTGAAAATAGGATCATCTGTCATATAAATCAATTTACCTGCGCCAACTTGTTTCATGCCAATTACTACACCTTCTTCCAATGCAGCTTTTGCTTTTACACCAGCAAATCCAGTGATGTAACTATCCTTTTTAAAGCTACCAATATTCCATGCACTATTTGATGGTTCAAATAACACTTTATCTTGCTTTAAATTAAAATACAGTCCATTCGTACCAAAACCTAATGGATGTGTTTCATCCATATAAGTTTTGTAAATAGCTCCAGGGATAGAACTCTTTAAGAACTCTTTTTCTCTATCGGCATACTTTACTAATTGTTGAACAGAAGCTTTCTCTTCTTTTGCCGACTCTTTTAAACGAATCCCCCAATCAGCATTTATAGCTAATGTACTAGCAGCATTTTCTAGCGCAATCAAAACACCCCCCTTTTTAAGGTAAGCTTGTAATTTATCTGTAATTGGTTTTGAATTTAAATCACGGTATTGTCCATCTGGTGCAATTAATACATCATATTTATCTAAATCAATTCTGCTTAACTGTGTGTAGGTTAATTGAGTGATTGGATAGTTTAGTTGTTGCTCAAAAAAGCTCCAAACTTCACCTGCTGATAATGCAGCAACATGTTCACCTGTTAACATAGCCACTTTTGGTGCATGATTGATGATCGCAATATCTGGAGATCCAAAATCTGCTCCTTTTTCTGCGTATCCAGTATTTACTGCAACAGCTTCTATATTTAAACTTGTACAAACAGCTTTCGTAATATCGCTCCAATTGCCTTGATTACTTGTTTTTAAAACAACCAATGAACCAATTTCAAAATTTCTTCCATTCATAGTGAAAGCTTTTTCTGCATAACGCACTTTCACATTATTTTTAAGCAATTGAGCCAAGGCCTTACCTGTTGCAAATGAATGGTAAGGTATGATATAACCATAAGCACTAGTTGTAATCGCTGGCGCCTTGTAATTGAATCCTGGTGTAATTGACAAGGGCAACTTTGATGCATAGCCATGAACACCATAAGCATAAGGTAGAGACCATGCTGTAATATCATAAGTATTAGAATCATTTACTTGGGTAATTGGCTCTAATAAAACACGCGCTAAAACACTATGTGCTTGGTTTACATTTACAGCCAAAGTATACCCTTCATTTACAAAATCAGCTTCTTTTTTTGTGTAATAATCAAATGCTTTAAACTTTGATTCTGCATTATTTAAAGTTCCGTATTCGATATTATTTTTCTTTAATAAACTAGCTAAAGCTTCTAATTGACTCGCATTTTTTGCAGTCATGACAAAAGTCTTATAGTCAGAAATTGTTCCTTGACGACTGTTATCATAATACTTTTTAAAATTATCTAACAATTGTGTTTGGTTAGCAGCACAAATTTCAATGGTAGATAAACTTGTAGTAAAATGATGTGTTGCTCTTGCAACTAGTGTTACTGTATCATAGCTGTCATCTACTACGCCCAATCCAGCACCAATTCCACCTTGCTCATAAGTCATGCCAATCGCACCATTGTACATTGGATAAGTATCGCCATAAGATGGATATAGTAAATCAAAGCGTTCTTTTGTAAAGAATAGCCAATTATTCTTATCGAAATATTTTGCATGATTCTTCCCAATTTGATCTTGGAAATTTTTCTGCCATGGTGTTAAAACATCATGTAAAGGCTCAGCCGCAGGTGCGAAATAATAAGGCTCGTTGTATCCTTGTTCATGAAAATCTACATGCACTTGAGGGTACCAACTTTGATATAAAGGAATTCTTTGTTGCGTCTCCACCTGTGTTTGCCAAGCCCAGTCTCTGTTCAAATCAAAATTATAATGATTGGTTCTGCCAGCAGGCCATGGTTCCATATGTTCTCTTGCAGCAGGGTCTGCGTTATAAGTAGTTCCAACTGCATTATTGTACCAGTTTACATAACGATCGCGACCATCTGGGTTGATACATGGATCAATCATAACCACCGTATTTTTCAACCATTCTTTGGTTTCAGCATTAGATGGGTCAACCAATGCAAATAAAGTAAGCATTGCTGCCTCAGAAGAAGCTGGCTCATTGCCATGCACATTATAGCTTAACCAAACGATACCTGGTTGATTGATGTCCTTAACAGACCCATCCACTAATCCAAGATTATGTTTTCTGATTTGCTCTAGATTTTTAATATTTTCAACTGAACCGATTGCAGCAACCATTAAATCTCTACCCTCATTTGTTTTACCATAAGGAATAAGTTTAACCATATCTGATTTAGCTGCAGCGATGGCATTAAAATAACCCACAATTTGATGGTGTCTTGTGAATCGAGTGCCTACTTTATAGCCCAGAAATTGTTCTGGAGAAACTACTTGCGCAAGCAATGAAAACGGCAGGATAAATAAACTTACCCACAAAATTGTTTTAAGGACAGATTTTTGATGCATAATTTGGATATTAATAGGTCTTAAAAATAGGCTTTTTATAGGGCCTAAAAGGCTGTATATACAGATAGTTTTACACAACTGAACACCCGAGTTGTTGATACCTAAATAATTAAGTAATTTACTTGCTCAATCTACCTTCTATGAAACAGAAATTCTTGGTTTTTTGCCTGCTTGGTATCGCAGTATTTCAGTTCGGTTTAACATCAACAGCGCAAACCTTCTTTAAGCAACATCCACAAATTAATCCATACCAATATTCAATCGTTAAAGAGCAAGCTTATCAAAAGGCTGCAGTCACATCCGCCCATCCTCTAGCAAGTATGGTAGGAGCTGCCATCATGAAAGATGGAGGAAATGCATACGATGCAGCCATTGCTGTTCAATTTGCTCTTGCCGTTGTTTATCCTGGTGCTGGCAATATTGGTGGAGGTGGGTTTTTACTTTCAAGAAGCAAAGATGGCGTTTTAATGGGGATAGATTATAGAGAAGTGGCACCAAGTAAAGCAAATAGAGATATGTATTTAGACGAAAAGGGCAACCCTATAGAAGGCATGTCCCGTTCAGGTGCTTCAGCCTCAGGTGTTCCTGGAAGTGTTGCAGGAATGTTTAGCACCCTTCCTTATGCAAAATTTTCAATGAAAACACTTTTGCAACCAGCATACGAATTAGCAGCTAATGGATTTGTAATTACAGAAAGAGAAGCAAGAGGATTGAATGCAGAAAGAAAAAACTTTACAAAGAATAGTGCTCAAGCATCGGCATTTACTAGAAAAGAAAATTGGAAAGCAGGAGATACATTATTTCAACCAGAACTGGCAGCAACCATTCAACGTATACAGCTTAAAGGCAAGGCAGGCTTTTACGAAGGAGAAACCGCAGCAATGATTGTGGAAGAAATGAAACATAGTAATGGTTTTATAAGCTTAGAAGATTTAAAAAAATACACTCCTAAGTTTAGAAAACCAATTGAATTCGACTATAGAGGTCACCATGTAATTAGCTTTGCACCTCCTTCTAGTGGGGGTATTTTGATTGCTCAAATGATGCAAATGATTGCACCTTATCCGGTTGGTGTAATGGGCGCTAACACATTTGAATCTGTAAGCTTAATGGTAGAAGCCCAAAGAAGGGCTTATGCAGATAGAGCAGAACATATGGGCGATCCTGACTATTGGAAAGTACCTACAAAGACTTTAACCAGCAATAATTATGCACAAGAAAGAATGAAAGATTATCAACAAGGCGTAGCTGGTATTAGTAAAAATATTCAAGCAGGTATTGCAAAAGAAAGTGAGCAAACGACACATTTTAGTATCATTGACGAAGCTGGTAATATGGTTTCGGTGACAACAACATTGAATGATACTTATGGAAATAAAACTATCGTTGGTGGAGCTGGATTTTTGTTGAATAACGAAATGGATGATTTTAGTATAAAACCAGGTGTGCCAAACATGTATGGTGCATTAGGTGGGGATGCGAACTCTATTCAGCCCGGAAAAAGAATGTTAAGTTCAATGACACCTACCCTTGTTACCCTAAATAACAAACCATATATCACAATTGGCACACCTGGAGGCACCACAATTCCAAACCAAGTTTATGAAGGATTAATAAACATCATTGATCATAAAATGAGTTTAAAGGCTGCAATTGATGCCCCAAGATTTCACCATCAACACTTGCCTGATGTGGTGAGTGTAGAAGCCGACTTCCCAGAAGCAACAGTTAATAAACTGAGAGAAAAAGGATATACAATTACAAAAAGAGGTGCATTTGGAAGAATGGAAGGTGTTATGATTCAAGCAGACGGGAAAAGAATAGCTGCGGGAGATAAACGTGGAGATGACAGTGTTGCAGGCTATTAATTTCTAATACAATTTAAAACATTGACCCCCTTGCTCAAAAATAAGCTTAGTCTAATTCGTATACTATTAGCCGCGTTGGTAGGATTACTTTTTTTATCCTACTTGCTACTGCTATTGCCTAGTGTACAGGATAAAATTGGACAAAAAATTGCAAGTAATTTGAGCAAAACCCTTGGAACTGATGTGCAATTAGATGGTTTAAGTTTTTCCTTGTTCAATAGACTTGATATCAAAAATATACTTGTTAAAGATCAGCAAAAAGACACCTTATTGTTTGCACAAACACTTAAACTTAGAGTGACTGACTTACTATTTTCAAATAATAACCCTGTCATTGGATATATAGGTTTAGAAAAAGCAAGTATCTATCTACACAGGAAAAGTCCAAAATGGAATTATCAATTCATATTAGATCATTTTCAATCAAAAGACAGCAATAACAAAACACAACAATTTGATTTAAAGAAAATTGATTTTACAAATATTCGATTCATACAGGATGATGAATGGATTGGGAGTACAACAAAATTGGAAGCCAAACATGTGCTAGTCAATTTTAACCAGTTTAAAGACAAACAAATTGAAATTGAAAAATTGGTTTTAGATAAGCCATTTTATTACATCTTAGATAAACCAGGATTAGCACCGGTTTCAAAAAAGAAGAAAAAGCCCTCGATTAAAAATCAACTATATTTCAACGAAGGCAACTTAAATATTGTTGCTAAACAAATTGAAATACTCCAAGGTAAAATATGGATTGAATACGGATTTGGCAAGCCTGTACCCTATTTTGATGGGGAACATATTCGCATGAATGATTTAAATGCCAAAATTGAAAATGCAAGTTTTATTGCAGACACCATTCGTGCAAATGTTAATTTATCATTGAAAGAAAGATCTGGTTTTATAATTAAAAAATTAGCAACCCAGTTTAAGATGACGCCCCAGATAATGGAACTAGCGTCATTAGAATTAAAGACAAATAATAGCACAATTGGCAACTATTACGCCATGGAATACAAGGAATTTATTCCTGATTTTAAGGAATATATGCACAAAGTAAACATGAAAGGACGGATTAATAAATCCATTGTAGCATTCGATGACATTGCTTATTTCGCACCAGAACTGAGAAATATCAATCAAAAAATTACAACTAGTTTCAACTTCAATGGTACCGTAGACGATTTTAAAGCTTCTAATTTATCAGCGCAATATGGTCAATCATTCCTTAGAGGAGATTTGACAATGACTGGAATTCCTGAAATGAAAAATACTTTCATTCAATTGAATCAGTTTATTGCAAAAACAAATATCCAAGATCTTAGTAATTGGATACCTGAAATTAAAGACCTAAAGGAAATTCCACTAGATGCATTTGGTAATTTCTATTACAATGGCATACTTAATGGCACCATTTATGATTTCATAGCCAAGGGGAATCTGGCAACAGATATTGGTACTGCCGCTACTTCTATCAGATTACAATTCCCTACTGATAAAGAACCAATCTATGAAGGCAATTTAACTGCTAAAAGATTTAATGCTGGAAAACTATTGAAAATTCCTTCTTTAGGTCTCTTGAACTTCACAGGAAAAATTGCTGGAAGTTCATTCAATTTAAATAAAATTAAAACGAATATTGACGGTCAAATTGATTCAATTCAATTCAATGGTTATACTTATGCTCAAATACAAACAAATGGCGTCCTACAAAAGCAAGCATACAACGGATCAATCAAAATAAAAGATCCAAACATTAACTTCATAAGTAATTTAGAAGTAGACTTTACAAATGCAACACCTAGCTTTAATGCTGTTGGCGATTTAACCAACGCTAATTTGAGTGCTTTGCAATTTTCTAAAAACCAGATTCAACTTACTGGTTTATTGGATGTGAATTTTGCAGGATCCACTATTGATAATTTTATAGGTTTTGCTAAATTTTACAACGGAAAATTAAAAAGTAATGCCACTACAATCAATTTTGACTCTATTGCTGTAAAATCAAGTATTGCTGAAGGTAAAAAAAGAATCACGCTTTCAAGTGACGATATACAAGCAAGCATCATTGGGAAATTTAATATCAATCAATTACCAAATAGTGTTCAATATTTTTTACAGGGTTATATACCAAATTATATCAAAAATTTAAAAGAGACCCCTGTAAATCAAGACTTCTCTTTTCAAATAAAGACCAATTATTTCGAGCCATATATTCGCATATTTAGAAATGAATTCTCTGGTTTCAACAATATGTCAATCAATGGAAGAATTGATACCGACAAGCAAACTTTGCAATTAAAAGCTCAAATGCCCTATGCACAATGGAATGAATTTGCTATTTCAAACGGCAATATTAATGGCATTGGTAATAAAGATAGTTTAAAGCTAGACCTTACAGGTACTCAATTTAATTTAACAGATAGTTTTAAATTAAGTAACCCCACATTACAGGTAACTACTTCTAAAGATGTTTCCGTCTTTAAATTAAAAGCTGAAAGTAAATCTGCTCTATCTTATCTAACATTAAATGGAAAAATCAACACCTTCACAGATGGTTTAAGCATTAAATGGACGCCCTCCTATTTTATCTTAAATGAAAAACAATGGGATATCCAAAATGGAGGAGAAATCTCTATAAGAAAGAATAACACTTTTGCAAAACAATTCAAGATTACACAAGGATTGCAAAAATTAGAATTCCAAAATCACCCTACTGATAAAAACGGATTACAGGTTAAATTAGAAAATGTCATTTTAGGGGACATAACCAATGTGTTTTTCAGTTATCCAAAATTAGAAGGCGTCACCAATGCGACCATCGATTTGAATCAACTAAACGAGGCTTTTTCTTTTAATTTAAAAGGCGCAATTAATCAACTAAGCTTTAATTCCACCCCTTTGGGCAATACAAGTCTTAAAGCATCCTACGATTCCAAAACAGGCATTGTACCATTTGATTTGAATTGCCCAAATAATGAATACAATTTAACAGCAAAAGGTAGTTATAGTATCAATGATAGTTTAAATCCATTGGATGCTACCTTGACATTAAATCAGTCTAATTTTGGTCTTGTTCAAGAATTTATTGGTGGTGTTCTAACCGATTTAAAAGGTAAAGCATCAGGACAAATTCATTTTGGTGGTCGAATCGAAAACCCCGACTTAAGTGGGTTAGCTAAAATTAACAATGCCTCATTCAAGGTTGATTATACAAAAGTGCCTTATTTTATAGATAGTGCGTCTATTGAATTCAATGATCGAGGAATTGATTTTGGCACAATTCAAGTAAAAGACAAATTAAATAGAACAGCTCAATTCAAAGGAAAAATCTTGCATCAAAGATTCAAGCACTTAGTATACGATATGGAGATGCAGAGTCCAAAGATAGAACTTGTAAATATGGACATTATTGATAATAGTTATTTCTATGGACAAGCTGTTGGCAGAGCATCCATGACAATACGTGGTCCAGAAGAAAATATCAAAATGACCATCAATGCGGATGTAAATGACAGCTCACATATCTATTTACCCAATTCAACAAGTAAAGAAACAGGCAAGTCTGAGTTCATTGTGTTTAAAAAAATTGGAAAGTCTGTCATTAGCAATACAGAAATACCCACTTACAATTTAGTAGTAGACTTAGATGTTAGTGCTGACAATAAAACACAAATTGATGTTATTTTAGACGAACTCACTGGTGATGTAATTAAAGCAGTAGGAAATGGTCGGATTAAAATTAGAGCGGGTAATATTGAACCATTAACAATGCGTGGTAAATATAATATTGAAAGAGGAAAATATGACTTTAACTTCCAATCTTTCATTAGAAAGCCTTTTGAATTGATACCAGAGGCTGGTAATTTTATTGAGTGGACTGGCAATCCTTATGAAGCAGACATTCATGTAGATGCAAGATACACCGCTGAAAGAGTTAGTTTGAACGAATTAGTAGGTAATGCTAATTTTAGCACTGCTGTTAAATCATATAGGGGCAATGTATTTGTGATTGCCGCATTAAGAAATAAATTAGCTAGACCAGATATTAAATTTACATTGGCCTTCTCTCCTGGCAATCCAATTAGTACGGACAATGAATTTTCTCAGTTTATATCAAGGCTAGAGCGTGATGACAATGAAATTATCAAACAGGTTTCTTTCTTAATTGTTTTTAACTCTTTTGCCCCAGTAGGTTTCAATACTGGCAATACCAATAACGCGTATAGTGTCACCACTATTGGTATCAATTCTATTTCACAATTATTGACTAGAGAAATAAATAAGTCTGTTACAAATTTATTGAATAAAGTTACTGGCGACCAAAGCATGCGTTTTGATATTGGATCTAAAGTCTACAATAGTGGCAATCTATTAGACCCAACAGGATCAGGAATTGCGATCAATTCTAATAAGATAGATCGTCAAAGAGTAAATCTGAAATTAGGAAGAAGCTTTTTCAATGACAAAGTAATTGTCAACCTTGGAGGTGATTTTGACTTTAATTTAAGATCGGCATCAACTATTGAAAATAATAATTTCCAATGGTTGCCTGACTTGAATATAGAATTCGTTTTAACAAAAGATAAAAAACTACGCGCAATTATATTTAATAGGAATAGCCTTGATATTATTGGAGGCAGTATGGGCAGAAGAAACCGTCAAGGAGTAAGCATATCTTACAGAAAAGACTTTGAAAACTTTATTTTTTAGGCAAGATCGGTGCTGGCAAATGCTGACAATTTTTGAATCGATACACATAAAATTCCCTTAACAAAACACCTCGTTTTTGTACTCTTATTGTGTCCGTCTTACCCTTTTTTTCAAAATAGGGCAAGACCAAATTAGTAGGATTATAAGGCAAATTGGATGGTTGAATAAAATAGGCATCCTGCCCTATTTCTAAACCCTTTTGCATTTCATTTATCCATGCGAACTTATGTACATCTTCAAGTGCCCCTATAGCTACAACTTGTTTTTGAATTGGCCTAGCTGTATAAAATAATATATGCCCTGCTGGGAACCATTTAGAGACCAAAATTGGCGACTTAGCCTTCATTGTATTCACTTTTACATCCTTTACAACTAAGTCCTTAAATTCGGCGCTAAACTGTGTCCAGCCCGTTACATCATTGATTGGGTTGTACTCTCCTAAATTTTCTGGTGTTTTGGCCCCTAATTGGATTGGAAAAACATGTACCAATAGGACAAATCCAATGACCAAGCATCCGACAAAGCCCATTGCCCATTTGATGAATGTAGGAATTAACAAAATTGAAGTTTCAGACCAATAGATCCCAGCTATTACAAACAAAGCAATATAACCTGGACCAGTCCAATGTGGTAAGGTGGGATTAAATAAAGAAACGCCCCAAAACAAAACGATTAAAGGCACACTAAGCCATAAAAGTAAAGGCAATATAGAGGAAGAAAGTTGCTGATTATTATTTTGAGTTTGAAATAGGGTTTGTAGTTTTTTAAACCGAATCAATGGAATCAAACAGCTTAAATAAACAAATGGATTTTGGTAAAGGACTTCTCCAAGAATTTGTTGCAAAAAACTACCAAGTTGAATACCCGAATGTAAAACGCGTTTCGAGTGAAATTTATAAGTAATAAAGTCATTATCAATATTCCAATAAACAATTGGAAGAATCATAATTAATGTAATCAATGCGGCTAAATAAAGATAAGGCTGTTTAAATGTTTTTATCTGATGGAATAAAATAAAACCGCCGAACCCAGCCCATAAATACAAACCATGTACTTTACTCAATGTAGCTAAACCAATTAAGCAACCTAATCCAAGCCAATTAAGAATGCTAAATAAATGTGGCCTAACAATCCATTTAGACATTAAATAGATGCTCCAAGTAACAAACAAGACTTGAGGACTATCTGGCATAATGAATAAACCGGCTATGATACTTGTGTAAATTGAAAAGGAATATAACAAAGCGGCAATCCATCCTGCTCGCTCTGATTTTATTAGAGTTCCAGTTCGAAATACAAACCATGTAGAAATTGCAGCAGCAACAATACTTCCAAGACGCATAGAAAGTGTCGAAACCCAATTTAAATTCAATGTAGATAATTGAATCATCCATCCAACAACTGGAGGATGGTCAAAATGGTTCCAATCTGGTTGAACTGCATACGTAAAATAATAGACTTCATCATTTCCAAGTTCAAGTAAAAAAGACAAAGCCAATTTTACAATGATCGAAAGTCCGATTAACCATTTTACTTTTTGGGAATAATCCATCCTTATAGACTGCATGGACCAGGTATTAATGAATTTTAATTATTTATTTGCAGCTTGATCTACAAACCATGCTGTTGCTAAACGGTATCCATTTAAACCTAAACCAACAATTGACCCAGTCGCCTTTGCGGATACATGTGAAATTTTTCTAAAATCTTCTCTAGCATGCACATTACTGATGTGTACTTCGATCACTGGTGTTTGTATAGATGCAATTGCATCGCCAATTGCTACCGATGTATGGGTATATGCTGCAGGATTTAATATGATCCCGTCTTGATTAAACCCATATTGCTGAATTGCATTCACCAACTCCCCTTCTATATTTGACTGATAATAGGTGAAGTTAACTTGGGGGTATGCTTTTTTTAATTGCACTAAAAAGTCTTCAAAGGTTTCAGAACCATAAACACCCGGCTCACGCTTCCCTAATAAATTTAAATTAGGCCCATTGATGATTGTAAGGTTTAGCATAGGTGTGATTTATAATAACAATTAATTTGACTTCATTAAAGCAATAAAATCATCGAATAAATAACGACTATCATGTGGACCAGGCGTTGCTTCTGGGTGATACTGGACACTGAATGCAGGTCGATCTTTTAAACGAATTCCCTCTATTGAATCATCATTCAAATTCACATGTGACACTTCCACATTAGGATGGTTTTTAACTGCATCTGGATCTACTCCAAATCCATGATTTTGAGTAGTAATTTCTGATCTACCAGTAATAATATTCTTAACAGGATGATTTAAGCCTCTATGACCATGGTGCATTTTAAAGGTTGGAATATCATTTGCTCTTGCTAATAATTGATGACCTAAACATATTCCAAATAATGGCTTTTTCTCTGCTAATATTTCTTTGATTGTTTTTACAGCATAATCCATTGGCGCAGGGTCTCCAGGACCATTAGATAAAAAATATCCTGTTGGATTAAACGCTTTTAAAGTTGCGAAATCTGTTTTAGCAGGATGCACCCTTACATGTGCTCCTCTATCGATTAAGCATTGTAAAATATTTTGCTTAACACCAAAATCTAAAACAGAAACTTTAATTGGAGAATTTACATCTCCCAATTCATATACTTCTTTTGTACTTACTGAACTTGCTAATTCCAAGCCATCCATGCTAGGAACCTTAGCCAGTTGCGCTTTCAAAGCATCTACATCTATATTATCAGAAGATATAATACAGTTCATTGCACCTGATTGACGAACGTGCGTAACTAATGCTCTCGTATCTAAACCTTCAATCGAAACAATGTTATTTTCAATTAAATAATCATTTAAGTTTCCATCTGCTTGTGCACGACTAAATTTTTCTTCTAAATTCCTTCCTATTAGACCGTGAATTTTTACAGATTTACTTTCAACATCCGTTGCTTTTACACCATAGTTACCAATATGAACATTGCTCATAATGATAATTTGCCCTGTATAACTCGGATCTGTGAATACTTCTTGGTAACCAGTCATTCCTGTATTAAAACAAATCTCGCCTGTAGTCGTTCCAATTTTCCCAAAGGCTTGACCATGAAAAACATTCCCATCGGCTAAAACTAAAATTGCTGGTTGTGTGGTCATATAGTTAGGTGTCTATGTTTATGATTCAAAATTAGGCAAAAAAAAGGCAAGACCAAAGTCTTGCCTTATATGTAAAATGAATTAATTCATTATTCAGCTGATGGAGTTTCTTCAGTAGTTGCAGTTGGCTCAGCTGGAGCTTCTTCTGCTGGTGCAGCAGCTTCCGCAGGTGCAGCTTCTTTCTTAGGAGCGGCTGTTGATTTACTTCTACGTGTCTTTTTAGCTGGTTCAGTAGCAGAAGCTATTGAATTGCCATAAATTTCGTTGAAGTCTACCAATTCAATCATTGCTTTTTCAGCATTGTCACCTGGACGAATGCCTAATTTAATAATACGAGTGTATCCACCTGGACGTGTAGCAATTTTAGGAGCTACTACTGTAAATAATTCTTTAACAGCAGCTTTATCGTTTAAATAGCTAAACACAATTCTGTGATTGTGACTAATTTCCTCTTTAGAACCTGCTTTCTTAGTTTTCGTAATTAATGGCTCAACGTATTTTCTTAAAGCTTTAGCTTTAGCTAAAGTAGTAACGATACGCTTGTGCGTAATAATTTGACAAGCTAAGTTCATCAATAAGGCTTCTCTGTGAGCCTTCTTTCTTCCAAGGTTGTTGTTTTTGTCTCCGTGACGCATGACATTTAAGTTTTATCCTTACACCGTGTCAGGAATTGTAAGGTTTGAGCTTTCGCTCGTTTATAAATAGTGACTTACTTTAATCTCTATAGACTATTGTAAATCTAATTTGTCTAATCCTAATTTACCTAAATCCATTCCAAAGCTCAATCCTCTTTCGATCAATACTTGCTCGATTTCAGATAAAGACTTTTGACCAAAGTTTCTGAACTTCATTAAATCTTCTTGCTCGTATTGTACCAATTCGCTCAAGCTGTTAATCTTAGCAGCTTTCAAGCAATTGAATGCACGTACAGAAAGATCTAAATCTTCTAAAGGAGTCTTTAATACTTTTCTTAATTGTAATACTTGCTCATCCACCACATCTTCTTTCTTATCTTCTTTGTTGTCGAAGGTAATGTTCTCGTCAGTGATGATCATGAAGTGTTGGATCAAGATTCTAGAAGCTTGCTTTACAGCATCTTCTGGGTGAATTGTACCATCTGTAGCAACTTCCAAGATTAATTTCTCGTAATCTGTTCTTTGCTCCACACGATAATTCTCCATTAAGTATTTAACGTTCTTGATTGGAGTGTGAATAGAATCAATTGCGATATAACCAAATGGCATATCTTTTAATTTATTCTCTTCTGCAGGAATATATCCACGACCTTTTTGGATCGTTAATTCAATATCTAATTTAGCTGTAGGATCCATGAAACAGATCACTAATTCTGGGTTCATCACCTGGAATTGTTGAGAAGCTTCACCGATATGACCAGCGTTAAATTCGCTACCACCTTTGATAGATAAAGTAATTTTTTCAGAACTAACATCTTGATCTGCCTTACGCTTAAAACGAACTTGCTTTAAGTTTAAGATCATTTCTGTTACGTCTTCAGTAATTCCTTTGATCGTAGCAAACTCGTGATCAACTCCTTCGATTTTAATACCTACAATAGCAAAACCTTCTAGAGAGCTTAATAAAACTCTTCTTAAAGCATTACCTAATGTTAAACCAAAGCCTGGCTCCAATGGACGGAACTCGAATTGTCCTTCGAAATCATTTGCTTTTTGTAAAACAATTTTATCCGGTTTTTGAAAACTTAATATAGCCATGTTACTACTTTTTTTTATTTGATTCTTTCCTTAGAAAGAAATTTTGTTAAGTGCTACCTACTATTTAGAATACAATTCTACAATCAATTGCTCCTTAATGTTTTCAGGAACTGCTTCGCGCTCTGGCATTGCAATGAAAGTACCTTTGTTCTCGTTCTCATTCCAATCTACCCAGCTAAACTTAGTGTTTCTAGCACGTTGCTTGCTAACGATAGAAGAATTATGAGCACTCTTAGGACGGTAAGTGATGATATCACCTGGACGACATGTATAAGAAGGCACATTGGTAACATCACCGTTTACAGCGATATGCTTGTGTGCAACCAATTGACGTGCTTCAGGACGGCTAGCTGCCAATCCCATTCTGAAAATTGTATTGTCTAAACGAGCTTCTAATAATTTGATCAAGTTTTCACCAGTTACACCTTTTAAACGAGATGCTTCTTCGAAAGTCTTACGGAATTGACGCTCTAAAACGCCATAAGTATACTTTGCTTTTTGCTTCTCTCTTAATTGTAATGCATACTCGCCTAATTGCTTACGCTTGCGTTGTGCACCATGTTGTCCTGGAGGATTGCTGTTTTTGCCCAACCATTTTGCGTTACCTAAAATTGGTTCGCCGAAAATGCGGGAAATTTTTGTTTTGGGGCCTGTGTAACGTGCCATAATCTTTCTTTTTTTTTGATTTTTTAGTGTCGACGCATCATCAGTAAAAATCTAAAATCAATGATGCATCCTGGTTTATAAATAGTTAAAATAAATTGCAGTAATTATACTCTTCTTTGTTTTGGAGGACGACATCCGTTGTGCGGCATAGGTGTTACGTCACGGATAGAAATTACTTCGATACCTGATTGAGAGATAGAACGAATAGCACCTTCTCTACCAGAACCTGGTCCTTTAACAAATACTTCTACTCTTTTAACACCAGCATCTAATGCAACTTTCGCTGCGTCTGCTGCTGCCATTTGAGCTGCATATGGAGTGTTCTTTTTAGAACCTCTGAAGCCCATTTTACCTGCACTACTCCAGCTGATAACTTGACCAGCTTTGTTAGTGAAAGCGATAATTAAATTGTTGAATGTTGCGCTGATACGTACTTCACCAGAAGCGTCTACTTTAACGACTCTCTTCTTTGCAGCGGCTTTCGCACTGTTCTGTGCCTTGTTTGGTTTTGCCATTTTGTTTGAGGTGTGCCCAATTTACTTGTAATAATTACGCGTAAAAAGAGCGGGTTATTTAAATTGAAATTCCGCCGAAGCGGAAACCGAGTAAATCTCCCCTAAACTTGATGCTTAGGATCTAATTTTATTCGGATTTATATAACAAAAGGTAGTCACCGAAGTGACTACCTATGTATTATTATTTCTTAGCTACTTTCTTCTTACCAGCAACTGTCTTACGCTTACCCTTACGAGTACGTGAGTTAGTCTTAGTTCTTTGACCACGAACAGGTAAACCTTTTCTGTGACGTAAACCACGATAACAAGCGATATCTAACAAACGCTTGATGCTCATAGAAACTTCACTACGTAAAGCACCTTCTACTTTGAATTCAGCATTGATGATATTACGAATTGCAGTTTGCTCTTCGTCATTCCACTCATTTACTTTTTTATCGTAACTGATGTTTGCTTTATCTAAGATGTAACGAGCAGTTGAATGACCAATACCGAATATGTATTGTAATCCAATTTCTCCTCTTTTGTTTTTTGGTAAGTCTATACCGGCAATACGAGCCATATGCTAAAACTTGTTTTTTGTTTAATTTTTGTTTTTGTTTAAAACTTTAGCGTCTCCGCTGAAAGCCTTACTATCCTTGTCTTTGCTTAAAGCGAGGATTCTTTTTGTTGATCACAAATAATACGCCTTTACGCTTAACGATCTTGCAATCTGCACTACGTTTTTTGATAGATGCTCTAACTTTCATCTTTTTGTTTTTAAATATTTATTCCTAATGTTTTTAAACTCGTTTTTTTTAGAAAAACTTTCAACTTATTTATGTCTGAAAATAATTCTTCCCCTAGTTAAGTCATATGGACTCATCTCCACACCTACTTTATCACCAGGCAAAATTCTGATGTAGTGCATACGCATCTTTCCAGAAATTGTTGCTAAGATTTCGTGACCATTTTCAAGCTTAACTCTGAACATAGCATTGCTCAGTGCTTCAATAATTACTCCATCTTGTTTAATCAGCGGTTGTTTTGACATACTTATTTTGGGGTTGCAAAGATATGGAAATGAATGGAATTATGAAAAAATCCCGATTAATTCTTCTAAAAAGGCTAAAATAAAAGGAGAAGTTGGACTTCTCCTTTCTAATATATTGAAAATCAATGTTTTATTTTTTACTCCTAACCCATTCCTGGGAAAAGAGGGCGACCAATTCCAGCTCTAAATGGCCAAGGCATTGCTAAAAGTATCAAAATCAAAGCAATAACGTATAAAACACGGGTAGGACTTGGATTTAATGTCTTCTTATATTTTACATGACCAATCGTGATTAACACAATTGCTAAAATCATAGAGAAGATATGCTCAACAGCCCAAAAACGACTTACTGCGTCTTTCATGGTTGCGCCCATTCCTGCAGATTGAATCATTTTAATTCCCAAAGGACCAGCAATGTATTGGTAAAGTCCCACCAATAAACTTGCATGTGCACTCATTAACAAGGTTTTACTTGATTTTAAGGCGTCTTTTTGGGTAAATAACTTGTAAATACTAATAAGTAAGGCAATCAGAACCACCCATCTTAAAGTACTGTGTAAATGTAAAAGTCCGTTATACATAGTCTATGTTTTGGAGCTAAAGTAATCAATTAAATTTAAACCGCTTAATACACCCAGTCAGCCACAAATAAATTGGTGTCTCTTGTCCCCTTATTATTTCTATTGGATGCAAAGATGATTTTTTTACCATCTGGGCTAAACATTGGGAAAGCATCAAAACCTTTATCTCTACTTATTTTAACCAAACCGCTACCATCTAAATTAATTAAGTACATATTAAAAGGGAATCCTCTTTTGTATTCATGGTTACTACAGAAAATAATTTGCTTGCCGTCTGGAGTAAAATTAGGTGCCCAATTTGCTTGACCTAAATTAGTGATTTGCTTTGCATCGGAACCATCTACATTCGCTACCCATACTTCCATATTGGTTGGTGCAACTAAACCTTCTTTTAACAGGCTTGAATACTCTTCGATTTCAGTTGGTGTTTTTGGACGACTTGCTCTCCACACAATTTTCTTCCCATCTGGACTAAACCATGCACCGCCATCATATCCTAATGCGTTGGTTACTTTCTTTTCCTTGCCGCTTGCAATATCCATTACATATAAATCCAAATCACCGTCTTTGTCACTGCAATAAATCATTTTCTTTCCATCATATGACAAAGTCGCTTCTGCATCATACCCTTTTGCTGTAGTTAATTTTTTAACCACATTACCATTGGTGTCTGCCATAAAAATGTCATAAGTATTATACAGTGGCCAGATATATTTATTGCCATACTTCGCGCGATCCACTGGTGGAGGACAATCTGCACTACCTTCATGCGTTGATGCATATATAATATGTTTGCCATCTTTCATAAAATAAGCACAAGTCGTTCTACCCTTTCCAGTACTAACTAATTTATATTTAAATGGATCTAGTCCATTCAATGGAAGATTACCCATGAATATTTGATCACAAACAATCCCTTCTTTAGGATTTGTTTTTTGGAAAATAATTTTTTTGCTATCAAAACTCCAGTATGCTTCTGCATTGTCTCCCCCGAAAGTTAATTGTTGTACATTCTTAAAATGTGTCTCCCCTTCAAATTGAACAGTATCTTGTTGAGCAAAAGCTTGGGAACCTGTCAGCATTGCAATTATGAGGTAGATGTATTTTTTCATAGCGTTTTAATTGGCTGCAAAAATAGTTCATATCATTTATAAATGCATGCAATCCAAGAAAATCGGTTTAATTGAGATATTTTTTGACCAAAAAATGACAGTTGTCTAAAAAATCAAGAACTTTGTACAAATACAAAACATGGCCATCATTGCACCCTCCCTTTTAGCTGCTGATTTTTTAGAACTTGGAAAAGCATGTACTATGCTAAATAATTCAGAAGCAGCATGGTTTCACTTGGATGTGATGGATGGCGTTTTTGTTCCCAACATTAGTTATGGTTTACCTATTATTGAACAAATCAAAAAAACATCCAACAAAGAGATGGATGTGCACTTAATGATTGTTCAACCAGAAAAATATATTACTGCATTTAAACAAGCGGGTGCTACTATCTTAACAGTGCATTACGAAGCCTGCCCTCACTTACATAGTACCTTACAACAAATTAAAGCACAAGGCATGAAAGCAGGTGTTGCATTGAATCCTCACACACCGGTAGATGTTTTAAAGGATATTATTTTTGATATTGATGTAGTATGTATCATGAGTGTGAATCCTGGTTTTGGTGGACAAAAATTTATTGAACATACTTACGAAAAAGTTAAAGCCTTAAAGCAATTAATCGTTCAAAATAACGCTGCTACCTTAATTGAAATTGATGGTGGTGTTACCTTAGATAATGCTTCAAAATTAGTTGCAGCTGGTGCAGATGTTTTAGTAGCAGGCACCACTGTATTCAAAGCAGCAGATCCAATTCAAATGATTGCTAGTTTAAGAAATTGTTAAGCCCTCTTTAAGGCATTAAGAAATCCACATATTGTGTAAATGTTTGGCTTGTTTTTGAACAAGTGGGTGTTAAATTGTGTTAGGCAGATAGAACCACCTACATAACCCTAAAAACTAACACCTTGACAGAAACAATCATCAACCTAGCATCGGTTAATCCAATTGATTTTTTTGGCGTTAACAATAACAAATTCGATCTTTTAAAAAAGAAATTCCCCCTCCTAAAAATTTTATCAAGAGGCACACAAATTAAATTAAGTGGTGCCCCAGAACAAATAGATATTGCGAAAGAAAAAATTGAATTAATTATTCAATACATGGAACGCAATGGTCATTTAAGTGAAAACTATTTTGAACAAATTTTAGGCGGAGACGACGCAGAAGTAATTGACAATTTTGTAGATCAAAACCCAAATGAAGTATTGGTATTTGGACCAAACGGAAAATCAGTTAGAGCGAGAACTGCAAATCAGAAAAAAATGGTTCAGGCAGCAGATAAAAATGATATTGTATTTGCAATTGGACCAGCAGGAACCGGTAAAACCTATACTGCTGTTGCTTTAGCTGTGCGTGCATTAAAAAATAAATTAGTTAAAAAAATTATTCTTACGCGTCCAGCAGTTGAAGCTGGAGAAAGTTTAGGTTTTTTACCTGGCGATTTAAAAGAAAAAATTGATCCTTATTTACGCCCTTTATATGATGCACTTGACGATATGATTCCTGCGGATAAATTAGGATACTATATGTCTACAAGAACCATCGAAATTGCACCACTTGCCTACATGCGTGGACGAACTTTAGACAATGCATTTATTATATTAGATGAATCACAAAATGCGAACGATTTACAAATCAAAATGTTTTTAACACGTATTGGAGCAAATGCAAAAGCCATCATCACGGGTGACCCTACACAAGTAGATTTACCGCGAAACCAAAGAAGTGGATTAGAAAAAGCAGTACGAATTTTACAAAATATCGAAGGGATCTCGCATATTCAATTAGATGAGGAAGATGTGGTGCGTCATAAATTGGTAAAAGCAATTATCAAGGCCTATGATAAGGAAAGAGAAAACGAGTCAGAAAACGCTTATCATCGATAATTAAATTCAATAAAATATTGATTTTAATATAATATTAAAGAAATTGCTTATACATTATAAACTTATTTAATATATAATGTGCTGATATGTGAATTTGTCCTAAAATGTTAAGAAAAACACAAAACGTTTTGAAGGAATATTACTTTCTTTGCATCACTAAATAAAACAACAACTATGCTTAGTAAAAAATTACTACATTTTGCAGTTGCCATGCTATTATTACCGGTTTTGAGTTTTGCTCAAAATACAACTGGTAACATTAGTGGTTCTGTAAAAGCTGACAACGGTGAAATCCTTGTCGGTGCTACTATTACAGTATTGCACGTTCCTACTGGTACAGTGTATAATGCTCAATCAAGAAAATCAGGTTTATTTGATGTAAGTAACGTGCAGCCGGGTGGTCCTTATGCAATTACTGTATCTTATATAAACTATCAGTCAGAAAAGAAAGAAGATATCTATGTTTCCTTAGGAGATGTAGTAAGAGTGGATGTGATCCTTTCTTCTAAAATTGACAAATTAAAAGAAGTAACTGTATCTACAACTAAGAGAGGTACAGATTTATCAGTAAGGGGTGGAACTCAAACCATCATCGGTCGTGATAAATTAGACAACTTACCTACAGTTGGAAGAAACGTTCAAGATTTCTTACGTTTCTCTCCTACTGCTAAATTTGTAGGTGGTAATGGTGATTTAGCTGGTGTATCTATCGCTGGACAAAACAACCGTTTTAACTCATTATACATTGATGGTGCTGTGAACAACGACCAATTTGGTTTAAGTGCAAGTGGTACCAACGGTGGTCAAACTGGAGTTGGTCCAATCTCTATTGATGCGGTTGATCAATTCCAAGTAATGGTTTCTCCTTTCGATGCATCTATCGGTAACTTTACTGGTGGTGGTATCAACGCAACTACAAAAGGTGGAACTAACAAAGTATCTGGAACTGTTTATTCTTTCATGCAAAATGAAAACTTGACTGGTAAAACACCAACAGGTCCAAAAGATAAAGCGAAAAAATTAAATCCATTTACAGCTAAAACTGTTGGTGGAAGCATCGGTGGCGCATTCATCAAGAATAAATTATTCTACTTTGTAAACTTTGAATCAATTGAGAACGAAAGACCACAACCTTTTGATATCAGTGGTTACAGAGGTGCAAGTGGTAAAGCAGATATCGATAAATTAGTAGACTTTGTTAAAACTAAATATGGTTATAACACTGGTGGCTACCAAGATAATGCAGCATCTACAAGTGCAAAGAGATTAGCAACTAAGCTTGACTGGAACATCAATAAAATGAACAAGTTCAGTTTCTCTTACCGTTACAACGAAACAAATTCTTATGCAACTTCTGCTTCTAGTTCTTCTAGAGTAAACTTTTTCAACAACGGAGTTTTATATCCAAACAAAACAAACTCTTTATCTGCTGAATTAAAGACAACATTTAAGAATGGTGCAAGTAATAAGTTCTTGTATACATACACAGATGTGATGGATGATAGAAGCCAAATTGGTGATCCATTCCCTCGTGTTACAATTTTTGATGGTTCAGCTGGTTCATTGGTATTTGGTTCAGAAGAATTCTCTACTTCAAACTTATTAAAGCAAAGAAACGTAAACTTCTTAGACTACTTTAAGTTCAACGTGAACAAGCATGCTTTCACAGTAGGTGTTGACTATGAATTAAGTAAGTCTTACAACGTATTTATTCGTCAAAACTTTGGATCATACCAGTTCGCTTCTCTTGCTGATTTCTTAGCAGAAAAAGCGCCTACACGTTATGATCGTTCATTCTCTTTGTTAGATCAAACTACAGGAGATAACACGAAAGCAGCTGCAAGCTTCTACACTGGTAGAGGAAGTGCATTTATCAATGATGAATTCAGGTATTCTGACAATTTAACATTGAACTATGGTGTTAGAGCTGATTATACGAAGTTCTTGTCTACTCCATTAGAAGATATGTATTTCAACTTCTATACTTCTAGAATTTATGATTTCAATGGCGCAAGATCAGGCGCAATTCCTGATCCAAAAATTTCAATCTCTCCAAGAGTTGGATTTACTTATAAAATGCCAGAAGAAAATATGACAATACGTGGAGGATTTGGTATGTTCACAGGACGTGTGCCGTTGGTATGGCCTGGTGGTGTGTTTAACAATAATGGTCAAAGTGTTGGTGGCTTATCTATCTTCACTGCTTCTGATATTGCTAAATATGGTATCAAATTCAGACCTGATCCGTTTAAACAATACACAGCCGCTGACTTAGGATTAAGTACTGCTGCTGCTAAAGGTCAAATGGATTTAATCTCTAAAGACTTCAGATTACCAAAAATCTTCCGTGCTTCATTGGCTTTTGACAAGAAATTAAAAGACAATTGGTCAATCACTGTAGAAGGTAGTGTAAGTAAAAATATTAACGAGATCTATTACAGAAGATTAGATATTCAAAAGCCTGTAGGTCAATTACAAGGTCCAGATAACAGATATATCTACGATTTAAAGCGTATTGGTTACCCAGCTTCTCCAGGAATTACTGCTGGATCTAATCCATACACTGGTGTATTCTTGTTAGAAAACCAACGTTATTATGGCCGTTCTGGATTTGCATACAACTTTACAGCTTCTATCGACAAATCTTGGACTGATGGATTCTCATTCAATGCATTCTATACCTATGGTACATCATTTGTAACACATGAACCAACTTCAAGTCAAAATAACTCTCAATGGAGATATATGGAGACTGTAAATGGTAGAAACGATGTTCAAAGATCAAGATCTGATTTTGATTTAGGACATAGAGTGAGTGCATTTATTGCTAAGAAATTTACTTATGCAAAAGGTGCTTTAGCTTCTACATTTAGCTTAGTATACAATGGACAGTCTGGTAACCCATTCAGTTATGTATATGCAACTGGTCCTGTTAGAGATCAAGGAACTTCTGAAACGAACGACTTAATCTTTATCCCTACAGCTGCTCAAATTAAGGCAATGACATTTGTAACAAATAGCTCTTTCCCTTTATCTGCTGCTGCTCAAGCACAAGCTTTAGAAGACTATATCTCTAATGACAACTACTTAAGCAAAAACAGAGGTAAATATGCTGAAAGAAATGGTGCAAGATTACCTTTCACAAACATCATTGATGTGAAATTTGTACAAGATTTCAACGTGAAATTGAACAATAAGAAATACCAATTCCAATTAACTTATGACGTATTTAACTTCACAAATATGTTGAATAGAAATTGGGGTAGAACTTACTTTATGTCGAACGATCAGTTCTCAATCATAAAGTACCAAGGTGCTACTGGTTCAACTACACCTAGCTATAGCTTCTCTCCAATCGCGAACAATACTCCATGGGGTATCAGTTCAAGCACATCTCCTAGCTACAGTGCTCGTTGGGTAAGCCAATTAGGTTTACGTTTCAAATTCTAGTCTACACTTAGATGAATAGAAAAAGCCCTCCACTTGGAGGGCTTTTTTTTGCTTATATGTAGCTCATCTTAAAAAAATTAGTAATTTCAAGCTGTATGGGTCAAAATTTAACACAGTTTACAATTGGGATAGAGGAAGAATACATGGTATTAGATCCTGCTTCGAAGGAATTAAAAAGCCATCAGCAATCTATTGTCAACGAAGGAGAAAAACTATTCAAAGAAAAGATAAAGGCTGAAATGCACCAGGCAGTCGTAGAAGTAGGCACTGGAATTTGTCATGATGTAGAAACAGCCTATCAAGAGGTTTTTGAATTAAGAACACATGTCTCTAAAATTGCAAATGAACTTGGTTACAGCATTGGCGCATCGGGCACCCACCCTTTTAGCTTATGGGAAAAACAACTTATCTCAGATCAAAGCAGGTATCAAGCCCTTTTAAACGAATTACAGCAGGCTGCAAGGAGTAATTTGATTTTTGGATTACATGTACACATCGGAATAGAAGATCGCCGTATGGCCATTCATATTGCGAATACAGCAAGGTATTTCTTGCCACATATTTATGCATTAAGCACGAACTCCCCTTTTTGGGAATCTAGCAATACAGGGTATAAATCTTACCGTTCTAAAATTTTTGACAAATTCCCAAGAACAGGTATCCCTGACTATTTTGAAAGTATCGAAGCTTATGACAGTTTTATTCAATTATTGATAAAAACAAACTGTATAGACAATGCTAAAAAAATATGGTGGGACTTAAGGGTACACCCAGTTTACAATACCATTGAATTTAGAATTTGTGATGTGCCAATGACCGTTCAAGAAACGGCAACCATCGCTGCATTGTTCCAGGCTTTATGTGCTAAAATTTATACTTTAAGAAGACAGAATATCAACTTCATTAATTATCAACGCGCTTTGATCAATGAAAATAAATGGCGTGCTAGTCGATATGGCATTGAAGGCATGTTAATTGACTTTGGTAAAGAAAAAGAAATGCCCGTAAAAGAATTGATTGATGAACTACTTGAATTCGTAGATGGTGTGGTAGATGATTTAGGTAGTAGAAAGCACATTGAAAAAGTACAAAATATCTTTGCGTCTGGCACAGGAGCAGATCGACAATTAAAAGTCTTTAAAGAAACTGGTAGCTTAATTGAAGTTGTAAAATATATTGAGCATAGCTTTCTTGAACATTAGATAAACTAATCTGCAATTTTGAAATCGAATAAGGTTGCCGTAAAAAGTCCGCGCTCTCTCTTTTTAAAGACCACATCCCAATCTCCTTTGTACCTTAAAATCTTAGGAACTAAGAGTCCATTTTTTGTATAGGTCATCTCTACTTCCATCTGAACATTAAAATCATATACACCAGCCTTATAACTCAAAGAATAATTACGACCAAGTACTTCTAAAGTATTGGGATTAAACCAAGTGATCATTTGATCTACGACCACTCTATCTTTTGCAAAAAAACCAAGGTCCTCTTTTGGCTTAATCTCAAAAACATAGGCCAACTTCCCATGATAGTCTACATAATCTAATCGATAGGTATATAGTTCATGTGCATTCTCGTCGTATAAATCTAATTTATTACCAATCATTGGGATACCCGGGATTTTTTCACCTGGATTAAAAAACAACATTTTTAATTGCTCTTTTGCTTTGTCTATCCCCGAGCCTTGAATGGTTCTTTTTTTCCCTTTGACAATATTTGTCTCTCCACAAATCTGACCTTTTGTGAAAAATAAACTTGCATACAAGGATGGTGTTAAGTAATTATATTCACCGTTGCTATTTCTTAAATTACCGAAAGTTTTTTCTTCCAATACATCCATCGTTCTACAAGCACCAATTTTATTTTGACGGGTTCTGCTATCTAAAGAAGCAACCATTTTTTGGTTTTTATCATACATTTCTATATGATTAAAAGAGCTATAACCTATTGTCCTAAGGGTTTTAAAGGCTTTGTAAAAACTTGTATCCCTTTTTATTTTTTCTAAAATATCTTTATAATCAAAGTTGTTTCGAACAATTGCATCAGCAAGTGTAAAAGATTGATTCGCTACCTGAAAGCTCGTATCCTGCGCCCAGGATTGACTTACAATGAATAAAGAAAATAAAAGTAGGAATCGACGCATGTTTATTTAATATTAGTCATTTTATAGTCCACCCTCACTTTACCTTTATGGATATCATTTAACTTTCCTTGTAACATCTTCTTTTTTAAAGGCTTGATATAATCAATGAATAATTTCCCTTCAATATGATCATATTCATGCAGTATAATACGCGCTGTCATGCCGTCAAAAGTTTCTATTTTTTCTACAAAACTTTCATCCATGTATTTAAGTGTCACTTTTTCGTGCCTTAAAACATCTTCCCTGATTTTTGGGATACTCAAACAACCTTCATTATACACCCACTCCTTCCCACTTAATTCAACGATTTCAGCATTGATAAAAACACGCTTAATTCCTGGCGCATCTGGGAATGATGCATCTTCAGGTTCTGCATTTTCAAAAATCTGTTGGCTATCCATAACGAATAAACGAATTGCACGATTTATTTGAGGCGCTGCAAGTCCAACACCATTGCTATCGTACATGGTTTCCCACATATCTTCAATTAGCTTCGCTAAGTTTGGATAGTCGGGACTGATTGGCTCACTCACTTTTCTTAAAACAGCAGCACCATAGGCTACAATTGGTAAGGTCATAGTAGTTCAATTATGGGTGCAAAGTTACAATAATTCAAGCTTAAAAGCCTTTAGATACTGCATTAAAGCATTAAATCCTTGTTATTTAGGTATTCTTGCAGTAGAATAGTTGCTGCAATCAAATCAACATTCTGCTTCACTTGACGGTCTTTTTTCTTCATACCCATCTCAATCATTGCCCTTACAGCTGTTTTTGAGCTGTAACGCTCATCTACGGTCTTCACAGGAATAGATGGGAACTTTTGGGTTAAATCAATAATCGCTTTTTTAACCATGGGAGTGGCATGGGTTGGAGATGCATCTAAATTCAATGGCTCACCTATTAAGATTAATTCCACCGGCTCTTTGGCAATATAATCTGCTAAAAAAGTAAATAAACTTTTAGTATCCACTGTTACCAATGAAGTCGCAATCATTTGAAAGGGATCGGTTACAGCCAATCCACATCGCTTTCCACCATAATCTATACAAATGATTCTTGCCAAAATAAAAGTTTACGTTAATAAAAAGTAGTCAACAAAATTGCTGAGATGACAAAAGTACTAAAAACAATACTTGCAATACCATTAGCCGTCATAAAAGCGATGTTCACCTTACTCAAATCATTTGGCTTAACTATACTGTGTTGGTATATTAACATACCAACAAACACCAAAGCCCCTGCAAGATAAATAAGATGGAAGTCGCCTATAAAATAAGCTGTAATTATAAAACACGAAGAAATGATGTGCAAGCCTCTAGCAATATTTAAAGCTTTACCTAAACCCCAATAACTTGGGATGGAGTATAGTTGCTGTGATTGATCAAACTCTATGTCTTGTAAAGCATAAATAACATCAAAACCACTTACCCAAAATACCACTGCAAAAGAAAACAATAAGGGTACAATATTAAATACACCAGTTACTGCTAAATAAGCGCCTATTGGTGCTAATGCTAATCCAATACCCAATACCAAATGACACAAAAAAGTAAACCTTTTTGTATAACTATAAAACATAATGACAAATAAAGCGACGGGAGACAAATAGAAACAAATGGTATTGATGAAATAAGTTGCAAAAATAAAAAGTACAAGATTGATAATAATAAATAATAAAGCCTTTTCTGCTTTAATTATACCCGCAGGGATTTCTCTTATTGCTGTTCTTGGATTGAGTTGATCAAAGTGTCGATCCAAGTACCTATTGAAAGCCATGGCAGTGGATCTTGCGGTAACCATACATATTAGAACCAAGAAAAATTTCAACCCAATGTTTTCAAAAGGAAGATGATTCATTCCCATATATTGCACACCTAGTGTAAAACCAATAAATGCAAATGGTAATGCAAAAATGGTATGTGAAAATTTCACTAAACTAAAATAATTTTTAACTGTACTCATTTAATCTTTTTATGCTATTTCACTTCCCTTACAAATTCCCATAATACAACAGCAGCGGCGACAGAAATGTTCAAAGAATGCTTCATCCCCCATTGAGGAATTTCAATCACCCCATCACAAACTTGAATGACCGCGTCACTCACCCCATCAACCTCATTCCCAAAAACAAAAGCGGTTGGTGTATTGTAATGTTCATATTGATTTAATAAAATACTACCCTCAGTTTGTTCAATGGCAAGTACTTTATAACCTCTCGCTTTTAAGTCCCCAACTGCATCCACCGTATCCTCATAATACATCCAATCCACAGAATCTGTGGCACCTAGTGCTGTTTTATGAATATCACGATGAGGTGGTTGAGGCGTAAATCCACAAAGACAAATACCACTAATCAGGAAAGCATCTGCAGTTCTAAATACGCTTCCAACATTGTGCATGCTTCGGATATTATCCATCACCACCACCAATGGCTTTTTATCGGCTAACTTAAAGTCTTCGACCGACTTTCTCCCCAACTCTTCCATGCTTAATTTACGCATAGTGCAAAAGTAAGCTTTTCAAATATTAAAAAATTATGTAGGTTTGTCACCCATGGCAAAATCTAGTTCAGAAACTCCTCTAATGCAACAGCATCGGGCTATTAAACAAAAATACCCGGACGCTATTTTACTCTTTAGAGTGGGTGATTTTTACGAAACATTTGGAGAAGATGCAGTCATCGCATCTAAGGTTTTAGGCATTACTTTAACAAAGCGAAATAATGGCTCCGCATCCTCAAGTGAGCTTGCTGGCTTTCCCCACCACTCCTTAGATACCTATTTACATAAATTGGTAAAAGCGGGGCATCGTGTTGCCATCTGCGATCAATTAGAAGATCCTAAAACGGTAAAAGGTATTGTGAAAAGAGGTGTGACAGATATGTTAACTCCAGGCATTGCAACGAATGATAAATTATTAGAGCATAAACAGAATAATTTCTTGGCCGCTTTATTTGTAGAAAACGATAAAGGAGGTATTGCATTTTTAGATATCACCACTGGGGAATTCTTAATTGCAGAAGGTAATGTAGAATATTTGGATAAATTATTACAAAGTTTGCAACCGGCAGAAATCCTTTACCCAAAAAATTACCAGGCAGCATTTAAAGAAAGTTTTGGTACTAGCTTTTATACCTATGGATTAGACAGTTGGATTTTTGACGAGGCTTTTGCAACTGAATTGTTATTGAAACAATTTCAAACACAGAACTTAAAAGGTTTTGGAGTGGACGCTCAAAAATTAGGTATTATTGCTGCTGGCGCAATTCTTCATTACTTAAAAGAAACAGAGCATCCACATTTACAACATATTCATACTATTGGTCGTATTGATCGAAATGAAATTTTATGGATGGATAAATTCACCATTCGTAATTTAGAATTAATCGGAAATGGTGCAGGGCAAAAAGGCTTGATTGATATCATTGATGCCACTAAAAGCCCAATGGGTGCAAGGTTATTAAAGCGTTGGTTGATTTTCCCCTTACAATCGGTAGAACAAATAAACCAAAGATTGTCTGCTGTTGCGCATTTTATTGAAACTAAAGAAACCGCTGTTTCATTACAAGACACGATTGAATCTTGTGGAGACTTAGAAAGATTAACAAGTAAGTTGGCAAGCAGAAAAATTCAACCAAGAGAATTGGTGCAATTAGAGAAATCATTGACTGCAGTTGCAAAGATTAAATCTGAACTAGCACCCGCTACAAACGCTTATCTTAAATCATTGGCCGACAATTTAGTGTTATGCTCCAATACCATTGAAGCGATACAACATCATATTATGGAGCAGCCTCCTGCAACGATTATGAAAGGAGGCTTTATCAAAGATGGCGTATCTGCTGAATTAGATGAACTTAGAAATATTTCAAGTGGCGGCAAGGAATACCTGACCCAATTACAAAATAAAGAAGCAGAGATTACAGGCATTAGCTCCTTAAAGATTGGCTATAACAATGTGTATGGTTATTATCTAGAAGTAACACATGTGCACAAAAACAAAGTACCAGCCGATTGGATCCGTAAACAAACATTAACGACTGCAGAACGCTATATCACACCTGAATTAAAAGTATACGAAGAAAAAATATTAGGTGCAGAGGATAAAATTTTTGCTTTAGAACAACAATTGTATCAATCATTGTTGGACCAAATTCTATCCGACTTAAATTCGATTCAAACCAATGGCCAGTTTATAGGGATCATTGATTGTTTATTGTGTTTTGCACATATAGCAAAGCAAAATAAATATTGTCAACCAACCATGACTGATGATGGCGTTTTGTCCATCACCGAAGGTAGACATCCTGTGATTGAACAAACCCTACCTATTGACACACCCTATATTTCCAACAACACATTATTGGATCCCAAAGATCAACAGATAATTATTCTTACAGGACCGAATATGAGTGGTAAAAGCGCAGTGTTAAGACAAACAGCATTGATTACATTGATGGCCCATATGGGCTCCTTTGTGCCTGCTACCGCTGCCACTATTCCATTGACTGATAAGATTTTTACCCGTGTTGGAGCGAGTGATAATTTAAATGCAGGTGAGTCTACTTTTATGGTCGAAATGATTGAAACTGCTAGTATTTTAAATAACCTCAGTTCAAGAAGTTTAATTTTGTTGGATGAAATAGGAAGAGGCACATCTACTTATGATGGTATCTCAATCGCTTGGAGTATTGTTGAATATTTACAAAAATCTTCTCATCGTCCTAAAACTTTATTTGCAACCCATTATCATGAGTTAAATGATTTGGAAGGGCAATTAACCCGTGTTCATAATTTCCATGTGAGCCATAAGGAAGTGGGTAATAAAATTATATTCCTTCGTAAGCTAGCTAAAGGTGGAAGTACCCATAGCTTTGGTATTCATGTAGCAAAGATGGCGGGTATGCCAAATGAATTAGTAGACCGTGCAAACACCATTTTACATGAAATGGAATTAAAGAATAAAGACCACCAACAAGCAAGCCCTACCGTTCAAGCCCCAACTGAAAAATTTCAACTATCTATTTTCGATGCACACACAGAAACATTTGAATCCATCCGAAAAGAACTAGACAGTATCGATATCAATAACCTCACACCTGTAGAGGCTTTAATGAAATTACAAGCCATCAAGCAAAAACTAAACTAGCAATAAAAAAGAAGCGTCTCAATCGAGACGCTTCTTTTTTATATAAACTCCTTTTTTATTAATGCAATTAATTATGTTGCATAAATCTTTGAATATAATTTTTAATTCGTTCTTGTAAACCTGCGCTAACTGGAACCAAAGGCAATCTTAATTCATTTTGAATCAAACCTTGCTCAGCCATGAAAGCCTTGATACCAGCGGGATTATTCTCTTCGTACATATAAGAATATCCTTCAACCATTAAATCATTGATTCTCTTAGCCATTGAAAAATCACCAGCCATCGAGAACTTGATCATATCTGCAAAGGGTTTAGGAAAGGCATTTGCGGCAACACTAATTACACCATCCATACCACATGCAATCTGTGCCATTACAATTTCATCATCCCCACTTACTACTAAAAAATCATTAGGGCGATCTTTTAAAATATCAATTGTCTGGGCCATTTCTGGTCCTGCCTCTTTAATGCCTGCAATATTTGGATGATTGGCTAAACGCAGTGTAGTAGATGCCTTCATATTAATTCCTGTACGACCTGGTACATTGTAAAGTATGATTGGCAAAGGTGCTGCATCAGCTATTGCTATATAATGCTGAAACAATCCTTCTTGTGATGGTTTGTTATAATAAGGAGTCACACTTAATATTGCGACTGCTTTGTCTAATGGATATTTCTTAAATGATTCAATCAATGATGTTGTATCATTACCTCCAATTCCAACTACAACCGGCACTCTACCATTCACTTTATTATAAGTACAATTTAATACTGCTAATTTTTCATCAAAGCTTAGCACAACTGATTCTCCAGTAGTGCCTAGACTCACAACATAGTCTACTCCACCTGCTATTTGTATCTCTATTAAATTTTCTAATGCTTCAAAATCAATTGATTTGTCTTTTTTGAAGGGCGTAACTAATGCTACACCTGTTCCTTTGAGTGTTTGTCTTAACATGGGGTATTATCTTTAAGCTTCTTCCCAGAAGCCCATTTTGCTATATTTTTCAATTCTATTTTCTACTCTAGTTGCTGGATCAATATCCTTAATTTCATCTAAAGCTTTAATTATTTGTGTTTTCAACATGACTGCGGCAGCTTCATAATCCCAATGCGCTCCACCTAATGGTTCTTGTACAATTTCATCTACCAAACCAAAACCTTTCATATCATTTGCAGTCAATTTCAATTGCTCTGCGGCTAATTCTTTTTTATCCCAACTTCTCCAAAGAATTGAACTACAACTTTCAGGAGAAATTACCGTATACCAGGTATTTTCCATCATTAGAGTCTTATCACCCACTCCAATACCTAATGCACCACCACTAGCCCCTTCACCAATAATTACTATGACAATTGGTACTTTTAAGCGAATCATTTCATAGATATTACGTGCAATAGCCTCTCCTTGGCCCCTTTCTTCGGCTTCTAGCCCCGGAAATGCACCTGGAGTATCAATTAGACATACCACTGGCTTGTTGAATTTTTCGGCCATTTTCATCAATCTAAGGGCTTTTCTGTACCCTTCTGGGTTCGCCATCCCGAAATTACGCATCTGTCTAGCCTTGGTATTAATCCCTTTTTGCTGACCAATCATCATCACTGTTTGGCCATTAAATTCAGTAAATCCACCCACCATGGCCTTATCATCCTTTACATTTCTGTCGCCATGTAATTCAATGAATTTATCACACATTAATTGGATATACTTTAAAGTATATGGTCTATCTGGATGGCGGCTTAATTGCACACGTTGCCACGGGGATAAGCTTTCTGTGATTGCCTTACGCTTTTCTACAATGGATTGTTCTAATTGTTTTATTGTGGCAGAAAGATCGATTTTAGGGTTCTTTTCGGCCAATTTCTTGGTTGCATCAATCTGCTCATATAAGTCCTTAATGGGCTGCTCAAATTCTAAAAACTGTCTATTTGGGTATTCTGGCATAATCTTAGTTTGGGTTGTAAAAATAATACATCATTTTTTAATAAAAGATTTGTTTAAAAAACTTCTTTCCCCTTATCTTTGCAACCCGGAAAACAGTAAACTGGTTTCTGAGTTCTTGGATCGGTAGTTCAGTTGGTTAGAATGCCGCCCTGTCACGGCGGAGGTCGCGGGTTCGAGTCCCGTCCGGTCCGCAAAAGCCCTTAACTTTTAATGAGTTAGGGGCTTTTTCGTTATATACCTATTTACTTGCATTCTCCAATTAAGCGCACTATATTCACTAAAAGACATAAACATAATATAATCTATATAAAAAATATATTATATTTAAGAGACAAACCGCTCTGCTAAACTATCCGATTTTTATTGACACTTTATAATGTCTAAAAATTTCAAAGTAAATAAGATATGGCATAAGTTAATGGAGCAATTTATTCATTAACAATAAAATTAATTTTATGAAAAAGACAACTTTATTCCTAGTTCTGTTCATGTCTGCAGTAAGTGTGATCTATGCTACTCCAATAGGTAAATCAGATGCAAGCAACAATGTCCCAAAACCAATTGCGGAACGCGTTAGTTTCAAGATTAAAGGAACTGGTTCTAAAAATATCATGGTTACTATTGGTATTGGTTCACAACCCGGAAGTGGCGCATGTTGTTCAGGCGTGAGTCCAAATACCACTGCTAGTTTTACTGGCAATGTGGGCGAAGTTGTTTATGATGGAAAAACAAGAAGAGTAATCACTAAAATTTATAGTGACTTAAATGGCACTACTATTGATTTAGCTCAGTATTACTAAACTAAATTTTTCGACTTTAACTTTCATATTGTCTGATGAGACGATTGATTTATTCCTTCAAAGTCTACAAAAAAGCCCTTAACTTTTTAATGAGTTAGGGGCTTTCTTGTGAGCGGTAATTTATGCCATATTATTCATATATTTGATTAATAATATATGTTATGACAAAAAGTATCTATTGGTATATATCGTTGATTGTTTTATTAAGTTCTTGTACTAAAAATAATGAGAATAGCTCAAGTTTAAATAATATTGAAAATACAATAAAAGGAAAATGGTTTTTAATGAGCAAGTCTGATTCTGCTTATGCTAATAATAAACTTACAGATTTGACAGGTGTTTATTCTAAATTCCAAGGCTCACCCTACATAGAGCTCTATTCTACAAAATCAAAAACTTCAGCACTTGGTGGTGCGAAAGCAAAAGATGCTTTAGACGGCGGCACTAATCTTGGAAGTTTAAATTTTGGAGCTCCTATTCCAATGACAACTAATGGGTTTTGGTATTATGATGAATCATCAAAAGTAATTGTATGGGGTGGATTAAATTTAATTCCAATTAAAGCTACCAATAGTGAACTTGAACTTAAATTCACTTATGGAGACAAGAGTCAAATTAGTTATAGTTTTACTTGGAAGTTTAGAAGATAATACTACAGCAGAAATTTAAATTACTTCTTTTCGAATGGGAAATTCCTTCCTATTTTTCTCATAATTCTTTCCATCATTTCTCCAGCATTTGACCATGCCTGTTCGTTCATCTCTTTATAAAATCTCCAAGCCAGTTCACCATCTTTGGCACCGTATATTTGTAAAGTTAATCCTCCACTACCTACATTTTTATTTACACCTACAGCAAGTGCCATAATTATTGCGCCTGCTTCACTTCCAGTTTTCTCATATGTCCATGTTGATTTTATAATTGCATCAACCCCAAGTATTTTACATAAAGTATCAGCTAATACAGCATCAATATCGTCATAGACACCTGCTTTTTTCAGTAGGGCATTGGTTCTATCTACATCTTGAAATTTTACAGTATAGTCGTCTGATTTCCTAAGTAAATAAGTAAGCATGCCTTGCTGCATAGATGTTGTTAAGCCCTTTTCTTCTTCTTTAATGCTTTCAACTGTAGTTCCTTTTGGCATTCTTTTATAAACAACCTTTGCTTTAAATGGAAGAATTGCAACTGTCTTTGCTGTCCTTACAAGTTCAGGCAAAGTGCTCCCAACATAAATTTGTTTACTCGTTTCAAATTGTGCATTTAAATTAGATAAAGTAATTAAAGAAACAAACAATAATAGATATCTTCTTAACATAAAAAATTAATTTTAAGTACAAATAATTACACAAAATTATATAAAAAAAATGCTGATTTACAATATGATTAAAATAAAATTGAAATTTGACTAATCTGCCCTAATAAATTATTCAAACTGTTTTAATTAAAGACTTTTAGCCAAATGAATAGGCCCCTATTCCTAGAGGCCTATTCATTTCTTTTCTGTAAGATATTAAAGATGCAACCTATTTAGCATCATAGATCACCTGCTCCCAAAGAATTTTGCCATCTTTAATTGCAAATGAAGCAAAAGTTAAAGTCTTAGTTATTTCACCTGTCTTAGACTTATTTGTAAAGTTAACCCAAGCATGTCCCCATTTGTACCCCTTGTATCTTTCGTCATCTGTATCCACGGTAACTACTTCTAAATTTGGTGTACCTGGATCGATACTTTCAACACCTTCTCTAAATTTTTTAAACATTTCAATTCTATCTGACATTTTCATGGCAACTGTATCGCCGTTATGCCAAGATTTCGCAGTATCACTAAAGCAAGAAGCCATCGTTGCAAAGTCACCAGAACTGTATGCAGTAATCGCTTTTTTCATTAAATCAACTTCTGGACCTTCTTTCACACAGCTAGATGATGATGTAGTTGCTTCAGTTGAAGCTGTTTCGCTTGCATTTTTACAAGAAAATAAAGCCACTGCAAAAAGAGCGATTAAAATTGTTTTTTTCATGTTTGATTGGTTTTAAGCATCAAATATTAATCTTAAAAAAATGAGTTAAAAGCCTTTTAATGAGAAAAATGTTCCGGAATATGATTTTGGAACATTTTTCTGATTAAATCTTTAAAAAAAGGATAGATTTTTTTATTTATGAACCAAATTCACCAATTTACAATGACAATTCAAATTAATCGATTGATTATGAAACAACTCTTTTTTGGCATCATTTTAATATATAGTTTAAATGGAAACACTCAAAATCTATTGAAGATCGAACCCAAAACAGTGTTCGAATCCAATCAATTAAAGATCATTCAGATTACTCCAAATACCTATCAACATATCTCCTATTTACAAACTAATGATTATGGAAATGTACCCTGCAATGGACTCATTGTTACCAATAATAATGAAGCAGTAGTTTTCGACACCCCAGTAAACGATAGTAGTTCGAATCAATTGATCGCATGGATCAAAACCACCCTGCAATCAAAAATCAATGCCATAGTTCCAACACATTTTCACAATGATTGTTTAGGGGGTTTAAAAGCATTTCATGAAAATCATATCCCATCCTTTGCAAATACTAAAACAATTGATTTAGCAAAGTCAAATAATTATGTGGTTCCTAATAATGGATTTAAGGACTCAACTATATTAAAAGTTGGAAAGCAAAGTGTAGTTCTTAAGCATTTTGGAGAAGGACATACTACCGATAATGTAGTTGCTTACTTCCCAAGTGAAGAACTGCTTTTTGGTGGATGTTTAATAAAAGAATTAGATGCAAGCAAGGGTTATTTGGGTGACGCAAACACGAATACTTGGTCAAATACCGTTTTGAAAATAAAGAAAGCTTTCCCTAATTTAAAAATTGTCGTACCTGGTCATGGTGAAATTGGGGATACAGCCTTATTGGATTACACAATTCAACTCTTTAAAAATTAAAGATTTTCGTGCATCAATCGAAAGGTCAAATTGATGCGCATTTGTTTTACCTTTTTTGTTTTGGGCAAAGAATGATACCAATTGTTTTGAATCGTGCCTTTCATTTCAAGCAAGGAACCATTTTCTAATTCAATATCTAACCGTTCATTGCTTGTTGCATGTTTAAATGCAAATTTTCTTACTGCTCCTAAACTTAATGAAGCAATGGAAGATTCAGCAACCATCTCCACTTCATTGTCTTGATGCCAACCCATTCCCTCTTCTCCTTCATGGTATAAATTAAGCAAACATGCATTGTATTTTGCGCCAGATAAGCCCTCTATTTTTTCTTTAATTTGAAGCAATTCAGGCGTCCATGTTAAACCATGTTTCTTAACGCCAGCATAAGTATAGGTGATTCCAGCGTCTGCAAACCAAGCCACTTTTCGTTTTGTGGTAATCAACTTGCCAAACATGAGTACTTCATCCTGCTTCCATGGAATGGTATCAAATAATAAATCACATAGCGCCATTGCCTCCTTTTCTGGATATATAATTCCATGGTAAATGGCAATACCATCTTTAGGTAATAAATTTTCAGGGTCAAAAAGAAAGGACATGATGGGCACTATTTATTTTACGATAATTCCAAAAACAGTTAACAAGCCATCTAAACCTTCTGGACTAAACTGCGCTTTTTTTAATTTGTTTTGAGTAGGATCAATAGCATAATTAATTGCTTGTCTAAAATCCGATTTTTCTAAATTAGATTGTACAAAACGAGCATCTAAAAAATTGGTGTGAGTGAATACGGCACTTGTCAAATCTGAATCCGTAAAGTCAACACCTTCTGCAACAGAATGTATTATTTGTGTACCTTTTAATTTCAAACCAACAAGCACACTATGACTTAAATTACACTCTTTAAAATTAATATCAAGCAAGGATGGATTACATTCGTCAAAACGAAGCCCAATCATTTTACAGCCATTAAATTGTACTTTTCTAAATGAGGTCTGAGCAAGCTTTAAATTACTAAGATCACAATTTTCAAAAGTACAATCAATAAAAATACTACCTGCCAAACTGTTAAGAGCAAATGTGCAATGTTTGAAAGTGCAATTGTCAAACTCACAAATGCCGAGTGGACTTTTTGCAAAGTCCACTCGGTCATAAATTTTTTCTTCTATTAGTTCCATTTTATTTTGATTCTTTCCTTGGCATCAAGCTTGATTGCTGCGCTGCATTTAATACAAAAGTAGCAACAATTGTAGCTATTTGCTTCAAATCGTCCTGCATTAAATGATCATACACATCCATATTGCTATGGTGTGTTCTTGTACTGTATTCAATAGGATCTTGAATGAATTGGAAACCAGGCAAGCCAACTCCATCAAATGCAATATGGTCCGTGCTTCCTGTATTGCTTAGTGTCACTGTTTTAGCTCCTAAATCATGGAAAGGCGTAAACCATGTTTTGAAAATTTCTGCAGCTGCCGTATTTCCTTGTGCATAAATACCACGGATTTTACCTGTTCCATTGTCAATGTTAAAGTAGGTAGAGAACTTTTGATGTGCTGCATTAGGTTTATTATTCGCATCCATAAAAGTGTTTTTTACATAAGCTCTAGACCCCAATAAACCTTCCTCTTCTGCACTCCATAAACCAATACGAATTGTTCTTTTTGGAGCAATACCTACTGCTTTAATAATGCGCATTGCCTCGATCATCACTGCAGAACCAGATGCATTATCTGTAGCACCTGTGCCAGACTGCCATGAATCTAAATGTGCACCAATCATTACTACTTCATCTTTCAATAATGGATCTGTTCCCTTAATTTCTGCAATTACATTATAGCCCTGTAAATCTTTTGTATGAAATTTCGTTTTAACCTCTAGATCAGCCTTTACAATCGTACCTGATTTTACTAATCTTAAGATTGTATTGTAATCTTCTATAGACATCGCCATATCTAAAAAATTTGCAGGATCAGTTCCTTTATAAGATCCTCCACCTTGTGCAAAAATAGTTCCATCATGATTTCTTGTGCTCGTAGTTAACATAGCAACTGCTCCTTCTTCAACTGCCATTGCTTTTAATAAATTAAGAACTCTTTGTGGACCTGCTCTTTGTGCTTGCATTTCACGCATACGTCTTTGTTGCGCTGTATCTGGTGTTTTTGTAACTACTGGAGCTGCCGCCGCTTCCATCGCAGCCAAGGCTTCGTCTGTATACCTTGCAGCATCTGCTTTAAAGCTTTGCTTATAAGTATTATCTTGATCTAAAATAATAATTTTGCCTTTAAATTGACCTTTATAAGCCATTAAAGCAATTGAATCTTTCGCATCCACAACAAGTACTGTTGCATTTTTTAACCCACCCGTTCCAGCTGTCCAAGTTTTTGGCCATGCTAATAATGGTTTATAATAAGGTGCTGTCATTGCAAAATACATTTTCTCTAAATCCCACCCTTTGCCAAACTCACCCCAAGGTGCAATCACTGCATTTTCGGCCCCATTTTTGGTTAAGACCTCTTTTGCATAATTCGATGCTCTTGTATAGCCTTCTGAATTCGCAAGTCTGTTTCCACTTTTATCAGTTAAGTTAAAAGCAATATCCATTACTTGGGATTTTTCTAATCCTTCTGTTCTTATTTTTTGAATACTAGCAGGATCCAATTGAGCCATAGCAGTTATTGGCAAAAAAGCCATAAACAAACATCCTTTGACTATTAATTTTTTCATAAAATGGATTTTGGTATTTATTGAACAATCAAATTAAGTAAAAGATGGGAGTTTAAAAAGCCGTTTATCCCAATTTAACCGAGTTGCATGATTTTTATTTTGAAAGCTTCAGAATTTTATGGAATTTAAGGTTCAAAACAGACCCGTATGAAAAAAAGACAATTTTTAAAAGACCTTGCATTAACAGGTTTAGCGCTGCCTATGGGTCTTAATGGGATGGCTAAAGCATTTGCGGTTAACGTAACTAAATCCCCTCTTGAGCTAGCTCAAGACAATGCATTTTGGGATAGCATTCGCAAACAATATATTTTAAAACCAGATTATATCAATTTAGAAAATGGCTATTATAATTTCCTTCCCCAACCTATCCTCAATAAATATATCGATCACATAAAAGAAATTAATTATCAGGGTTCTTATTATATGCGCACGGTGCAATGGGAGAATAAGCAAAAATCCGTTGTTGCTTTAGCTGAAATTGCAGGTTGTGCCCCAGATGAATTAATTATTACACGCAACACCACTGAATCCTTAGACACCATTATTGGCGGTATTCATTGGCAACCAGGTGATGAGGCAATTATGGCTGAACAAGATTATGGTGCCATGTTGGATATGTTTAAATTAGTAGGAGAAAGACATGGCGTTGTTAATAAAATCATCTCTGTACCTAATCATCCAAAAGACGATAATGAAATTGTTGACCTCTATAAAAACGCAATAACATCTAAAACTAAAGTGATTTTAGTAAGTCACATGATCAATATTACAGGTCAAATATTGCCCATTAAAAAAATAGCTGAAATGGCACACCAGCATAACGTTCAGGTGATTGTAGATGGCGCGCATGCTTTTGCACATATACAATTTAGTATAGCTGATTTAGGTTGTGATTATTATGCGGCATCCCTACACAAATGGTTAAGTGTACCTCTTGGTGCTGGAATTCTTTTTGTAAAAAAAGAGCATATCAAAACTATTTGGCCTCTAATTGCAGATGGTGAAAAGGATCCAAATAAAATAAAAAGGCTGAACCATACGGGAACACATCCTGTATATACCGACTTAACTATTCCAGATTCCATAGCTTATTATCAAATGATTGGTCCTGCAAAAAAAGAAGCAAGATTGAGGTACCTACAACAATATTGGACCAGTCAGGTAAAAGATAATCCAAACATTATTTTGAATACCCCAACAGAGGATCAAAGAGCATGTGCAATTAGCAATGTGGGCATTAAAGGAATCAAACCTGTTGTTTTAGCGGAACGTCTAATGAAAGAATTCAAAATATTTACAGTTGCTATCGATTATGCCAATGTGCATGGTTGCAGAATAACCCCTAATCTCTATACAACAACTAAAGAACTTGATGTATTTGTACAGGCCTTAAAAACATTAAGTAAAGCCTAATATCACCTTTTTTTATGTTTTATAGCACTATTATTAGGTATTTGTAATAATTCCCATGTAATGTCCATTTTTATTACATAGTGCTTGACAATGAACTGCAAGAAATATTATAACTTTAGGTAATATTCTATCAAAAGGATTAACGCTTTACCATTATTATGAGTTCAAATTTTATACGCATTACAGAATCTGATTCTAACTACAATCATATCGAAAATTTTAGTACTGCTGAGATTTTACAAAATATCAATACAGAAGATAAAAAAGTGGCTTATGCTGTTGAAAATGCCATTCCTTCAATTCAAGCTTTAGTAGACTCCATAGTTGAAAAATTATCAAATGGTGGTCGCCTATTTTATATTGGGGCAGGGACAAGTGGCAGATTAGGTTTAGTTGATGCAAGTGAATGTCCGCCAACATTTGGAGTACCTAATGAACTAGTCATTGGCATTATCGCAGGAGGACATGAAGCCATGTTCCAAGCGGTTGAAAATGCCGAAGATGATATTGAACAAGCATGGAAAGATTTAAAGGAATTTAATATTAGCAGCCAAGATGTGGTCGTAGGTATTGCCGCAAGTGGGACAACTCCCTATGTAATTAGTGGACTTGAAACCTGCAGAAAAAATCAAATTACCACAGGTAGCATTAGCTGTAATTTAAATAGTCCCGTTTCTGAACATGCCGACTTCCCTATCGAAGTGGTAGTGGGTCCAGAATTTATTACTGGAAGTACTAGAATGAAAAGTGGCACTGCACAAAAAATGGTGCTCAATATGATTTCAACTGCAGTCATGGTAAAACTTGGACGCATCAAAGGAAATAAAATGGTCAATATGCAATTAACAAATCAAAAATTATTTGATCGTGGTGTAAAAATGATCATGGATGAATTAAAAACCGTTGATGTAACAGCTGCAACTGAACTTTTATCTCAACATGGTTCAGTTAAAAAATCAGTGGAAGCATACAATCGAAAATAATTACAAAGGAAAACTAAACTTCCCCATAGTGATGGGTATTCTAGTTGCATGACCACCTGCAAACAAAGGTGTTCCTGCTACTGCTTCATTTGCTAATAAAGCAAACAAAATCGCTTCCTTTGCATCTGGATTGATACCTAATACATCTGATGAATACAATGTAGCATTAGGTAATAATGATTTTAAATGTCCCATTAAAACAGGATTATGCATACCACCTCCACTGCTATACATATTGAATGTCGTGCCAGGAGCTAAACTCGAATGGATACAATCTGCAATAGTCTCTGCAGAAAAACGATTCAAAGTCGCCATCACATCTTGAGGTGAAATATTTTCAGTTTGACTTGCTTTTTGTGCGTTTGCTAAGAAGTCTAAATTAAATAATTCAGGTCCAATGGTTTTAGGTAATCCTAAAGCAAAAAAGGAATGGGCTTTTAAAGCTTTTAATAAGTTAGAATTAATTTCTCCTACTGCTGCGATTGCACCTCCTTTATCATAAGCCAATGGTGCAAAATAAGTTCTAACGTAGGTGTCCATTAAAGTATTCCCAGTGCCTGTATCCGTTGAAAAAACTTGATCTAAACTACAACCAGCAGCTAAATAAGTAAAATTGGCTATGCCGCCCATATTTAACAACAACCTATTTTCTGTGGAATGACTACACAATAAATAATCTCCATACACAGCTAATGGTGCCCCCTCTCCGCCAGCTGCCACATGCTTTTGTCTAAAATCGCTTAAAGTCAATATGCCAGTTGTGACAGCAATATGGTCTCCATCTCCAATCTGTAAAGTAGCTGGCCCATATTCAGAATTGGGATGCAATGATTTTGGCGCATGATAAATTGTTTGTCCATGGCTTGCAATCATATCAACTTGACTTGATGGTATATTCCAAGATGCAAGTGCAGACAAAATCATCTTTCCATGTTGCTGCCCTATCCAAGCATTCAACAAAGTCAAGGTTTCTAGTGACACCATTTCTTTTGAAAAAATACTTAATATCTTTTCTTTAAAATCAACTGAATAATCTATAGTCTTGAAAGCCTTTAATTCAAATTTAGTTTCTTTTCCTGCACCCTTGATAGCACATAAAGCAATATCTAAACCATCCATTGAAGTGCCACTCATCAAACCAATGACTAAGCGCTCCTGCTTTTCTGCGACCTGTAATAAATTTTGAATATTCTGATGCATAAAAAAGATGTATTTAACTTCCTCAAGATACTAAAGTGACCGCTTAAATCAAAGTAGTTAAAAGTTTTTCACACTCCTGGAACTCAACCATTTATACCCCATAATCCACTTAACTTTGCACCATAAATTATTTGTATGCTTAAAGTTGGTGTATTTGGTGTAGGTCATTTAGGAAAATTTCATTTGAATAACTGGAAACAGATTCCAACTGTTGAATTAGTTGGCTTTTTTGACCCCAATAATGAACAAGCTGCAGAAGTGGAAAAGACTTATGGCATCAAAAGATATATGGATGAAGCCGAATTAATTGCAGCTGTTGATGCCATTGATGTTGTCACCCCTACGCATTTGCATTTTCCTGTTTGTGAAATGGCAATTAAGATGGGTAAACATGTTTTTGTAGAAAAACCGATGGCCAATACCATTGAAGAAGGTAAAGCAATCATGCATATGGTAAAGGAAGCCAATGTTAAATTACAAGTTGGACATGTAGAAAGATTCAACCCTGCATTTACCGCTCTAAAAAACGAAACGCTAAAGCCATTATTTATTGAAGTTCACCGCTTGGCGCAATTTAATCCAAGAGGCACCGAAGTAAGTGTGATCTTAGATTTAATGATTCATGATATTGATATTATTTTAAGCATCGTAAAAAGTGATGTTAAAAATATATCTGCAAGTGGTGTTGCTGTATTAACAGACACACCAGATATTGCCAATGTGCGTATAGAATTCAACAATGGCTGTGTGGCGAACTTAACTAGCAGCAGAATCAGTATGAAGAAGATGCGAAAGATTAGACTCTTCCAAAAAGATGCCTATATCGGTATTGACTTCCTTGAAAAAAATACTGAAATAATTAAGCTAAAACTTCCGGAAGAATCAGATGCGTTCTCTTTTGATATTGAAACGCATCAAGGCACTAAAACCATTTCTATCTCTAATCCAATAGTAGAAGAAGGTAATGCTATTTTAAGTGAGCTTACAAGCTTTGTTCAAGCAATCCAAAATGATGAACCTACTGTTGTGAATGAGATTGATGGCTATTTAGCGATGGAAGTAGCACATCAAATTTTAGAAAAAATAAGCAAATCAACTTCTGTAGTGAGTCAGTCCGCTGAATAATTTATGATCCTTAATATTAATAAACGATTCTTCGACTCAAACAATATTGGATCTTCCATAGTTTAATTCGAAAATCTTTTTGCCAAGATATATTCAGCAATGGCTAAATCTAATGGTCTTGTGATTTTAATATTTTCAAATTCACCATCTACCAAAAAAACTGGTGTACCAGCTGACTCAACAACATTGGCTTCATCTGTAAAGGATGGCTTATAAACTTGCTCAAAAGCCTTTATTAATAATGCAGCATTGAATGTTTGAGGGGTTTGTATCATCATCACATTTTCTCTATTAACTACATGATGCGAAGCACCGTCGATTAATCTTATGGTATCTGTTGAACTAACAGCAGGTATCGCAGAGCCTTTTTCTACAGCTTGCTGAAAACAGCGTTGAATCAAAGCTGGTGTTAATAAGCAACGTACGGCATCATGCACGAATACCACTGCATCTTGGTCTACTTCTGCTAAGCCATTTTTTACAGATTGAAATCTAGTATCTCCTCCAGCCACAAATTGAAATTCTTGTGATAACCCACTAGATGCAATGATCTTTTGCCCCTCTTCGATATAACCTGAGGGTAAAACAATTATAAAATTAATGTCAGAAAAAGCAGCCACAAATTGATCGATCGTGTGTAACAAAATTGACTTTCCTTCAATTTCTAAGAATTGCTTAGGCACAACCGTTCCCATTCTTTGACCTGTTCCTCCTGCTACGATGATCGCTGTTTTTTTCATGTACTATTTTTATACCTACCTTAACGTGTAACTATAAGGACTTACCTTACTAATAATTTTTCTACCTCTTTTGCTAATACTGCTTTATCTATAGGAGCTGTACCTACTAATTCACAAACCAATCCTCCTGCAATATTGGCCATTTCTGCAGCTAATTCCATGTCTTTTGAACAAGCAAAAACCAAAGATGCCACAGCTATTACAGTGTCCCCTGCTCCACTAACATCTGCAATATTTCGGATATGTGTTGGGATCAATTGTTGCTTATTTGCTTCCGCAAAATAAACACCATGTTCTGACAAGGTAATAAAGGAAATAGAATGACTTAAAGCCTTATACAAAGCAGTATGCACTTGTTGCATATTAGCAAGATCGATATTGGGTATCTCTATCTTTAAACCTTCTTTTACTTCTTTTAAATTGGGTTTAAAGAGGGTGCAATTTTTATACGCTAAGAAATTCTTTTGTTTTGGATCCACTGCAGTAGGAATCCCTTTTTGGTTACAATAAGAAATAATTGCCTCAATTACTTCGGCCGTTAAAACGCCTTTATTGTAGTCCTCTAAGATGATTAATGCTGGTTGTTCTTTTTCTACATACGCATAAAAATTAGCTAACAATGCTTTTGTTTCCTGAGCATCTATATCATGTGTGTTTTCATGGTCTAAGCGCATCATTTGTTGATTTCGCCCCATGATTCTCACTTTATTTGTTGTGACCCTTGAAGCGCTTGAGTAGATGTATTGCGTATCTATTCCTTCGGCTTTTAAAAGCGCATTTAAGTCATTTGCCTCTATATCCTTGCCAACAATTGCAAAAAGCGTTGTTGGGGCTCCTAGGGCCCTTAAATTAAGAGCTACATTAGCTGCTCCGCCTACCCTTGTCTCCTTTCTTTGTAGCGAAACAATGGGCACCGGTGCTTCTGGAGAAATACGGTCTACACCTCCCCACCAATAGGTATCCAACATGATATCACCTACTACCCCAATTTTTGTGGTAGCAAATCCTTCAAATAATTCTTTAAATCTTTTATGATCCATCATTTACGCTGCCGATTTTTGATTACGCAATGCCATGTAGTACAATGGCACTCCTAATAAAGTAATGATTAATCCAGGCCAAGTAAAATTAGGCTTGTAGATAATCAACAAAACACAAAAACAAGTACCCATCAAAATATAAATTGCTGGCAATACTGGATATCCAAATGCTTTATAAGGTCTCTCTAGTTCAGGTCTTTTTTTACGAAGAATAAAAATACCAATGATTGTTAAAATATAAAATATCACAACTATGAAAGAAACCATATCTAACAAATCGCCATATCTACCGCTTAAACAAAGTAAAGCAGCCACAATACATTGCGCCCATAGTGCCCAAGCAGGAACTGCATTCTTATTTAAAGTACCCGCTTTTTTAAAGAACAACCCGTCCTGTGCCATCGTATAATACACTCTTGCACCGGCAAGAATTAAGCCATTATTACAACCAAATGTAGAAACCATGATCATAACAGCAATAACATAAGTACCAATATTACCAAAAATTACATTAGACGCTGCTACCGCAACACGATCTGCAGGTGCGTTCGCAATTTCATTCAAAGGCAATACACTTAAGTACATCAAGTTTGCAGAAATATAAATAACTGTTACAATCAATGTACCTAAGAAAAGACTTAGTCCAATATTACGTTGTGGGTTTTTGATTTCACCCGCAATAAAAGTCACATTATTCCATGCATCACTGCTAAAAATAGACCCGACCATCGAGGCAGCGATGGCACCTAAAATAGCAACTCCGAAAATTGGAGTAGCAGTTCCATCTGATGCAATTGTTTTCATATCCCATGCATTGGTCCAATTGGCATCCCAAATACTTGCTTTAGAAGCCAATAAAAAACCGAATCCGATTAAGCCAAATAAAGAAGCCAACTTTGTGATGGTGAATGTAGACTGAATCATTTTACCACCTTGCACACCCTTTGTATTGATATAAGTAAGCAATACAATAATGGCTATCGATAATAACTGTGCTGGATAAATTTTCAAGAAACCCATTTGAAATAAAATATTGGCATCTGTCATTTCTAAGGAAGGGAAAAAATAACCTGCAAATTTACTAAAGGCTACACCCACTGCTGCTATCGTTCCTGTTTGTATAACAGAAAAAAAACTCCATCCATATAAAAACCCTAATAATGGATTATAAGACTCTTTTAAATAAACATATTGACCTCCTGCTTTTGGGAACATGGCACTTAACTCACCATAACTTAACGCTGCAGTTAAAGTCATGAAACCAGTAAGCAACCAAACTGCAACTAACCAACCGGCAGAGCCTACATTTCTGGTGATGTCTGCACTCACAATAAAGATACCTGAACCAATCATACTTCCAGCAACAATCATTGTTGCATCGAATGCAGATAAACTTGGTTTAAATCCTGTATTTGTTTCTGACATATTGTTAAACTATAAATTAAAAAAAATCCCGTTGAAAAAACGGGATTGAAATTGTTTATTTTTTGTATTCCGCGTTTAGGCCTTTTACAATATCTGCGGTGATATCATAAGTCGTATCTTTGTAATACATTAAATCTGCATTGCTAGAAAATACATAAGCAAATTGTTTGTCTTTATTGTACTTCAAAATATAAGCTTCGATTTTCTTTTTAACTTCTTGCAACTTTCTATAACTCTCCTCTTGTAAAGCTTGCGTTAATTGTTGCTCTGTATTTGCGTAATTTTTCTCTAATTGTTGTAGTTCTTGTTGTCTTGCAACTACTTCACCTTGTGATAAATATTGACCATTCTTTTGAAGGTCTTGGTATTTTGCTGCAAAAGAATTTTTAAGCGCAGTTAATTGTTTTGCATTCTCCATATCTTTTAATTGCAAAGCGTCTTTTACATCCTTGAAAAAAGTATAATTATTTTGAATAGAATCAATTTCAAAATAAGCTACTTTGGTACCATTAGGCGACTGCATTGCAGCATGTTTACTTGCAGATTCACCACCACTAAAATGCAATACATACAATACTACTATTGCCAATGCTAATACACCATTAATTATCCAATTTGTCGACTTCATCTTTATTTGTTTTTTTTGATTGTAAGCTTTTCGCCTTACCCTATAAAAATAAGTAAAATATATAAATCAAACGTCTATTTAAGTCATAAAAAAAGCAGGAAATAGTACTATTTCCTGCTTTTTAACAAAATCAATTAAAGTGCTTATTCTTCTTCGTCAAAGCTCATCGCTTCACGAGTTGTAGCCAACACTTCATATTCTTCCTTACTTCCTACGATCAATTTTTCAAATTCTTTTTGACCAGTACCTGCAGGAATTAAGTGACCTGTAATTACGTTCTCTTTCAATCCAAGCATTAAGTCAACCTTACCTTGAATTGCCGCCTGACTCAATACTTTAGTAGTCTCTTGGAATGACGCAGCTGAAATCCAGCTTTGTACACCCAATGAAGCTTTAGTAATACCTAACAATACTGGACGAGCTGTAGCAGGTTTCGCATCGCGCACTTCTACCACTTTCTTGTCTGCACGCTTCAAGATAGAATTCTCTTCTCTTAATTCACGAACAGTTACAATTTTACCAGGCTTGAAAGTCGCACTATCACCACCATCAGTAACTACTTTCTTATCATAAATACGATCATTCTCTTCGATAAAGTCAAAGCGATCTTCTAAATCTTCTTCTAAGAATTTAGTATCCCCTGCATCCACGATCTCTACCTTCTTCATCATCTGACGTACAATAACTTCAATGTGCTTATCATTGATTTTTACACCCTGTAAACGATATACTTCTTGGATCTCATTTACAACGTACTCTTGTACAGCATAAGGACCTCTGATAGCTAGGATATCTGCTGGTGCAATTTGACCGTCTGATAAAGGAGAACCGGCTTTAACGAAGTCACTATCTTGAACTAAGATCTGACGTGTTAGTGGCACTAAGTACTTCTTCACCATACCATCTTTAGATTCAACAATAATCTCTCTGTTACCACGTTTGATGTTACCAAATGTAACTATACCATCAATCTCACAAACAATCGCAGGATTTCCTGGATTTCTTGCCTCGAATAATTCAGTTACACGTGGGAGACCTCCAGTGATATCTCTTAACTTACCTAAGACTCTTGGAATTTTCACCAAGATATGTCCTGCTTTCACTTCTACACCTTCTTCGATAACGATATGAGAACCTACTGGCAAGTTGTACATCTTATTGTCTTTAGCGCCAGATAAGATGATCGTTGGAATTTTTGTTTTATCCTTAGATTCAATAACCACTTTTTCACGGTGACCTGTTTGCTCATCCGCTTCATCACGATAAGTGAATCCTTCTATAATATTTTCAAATGAGATCTTACCATTTTGCTCCGCAACAATCACGTTGTTGAATGGATCCCAAGTACAAATCACATCTCCTTTCTTCACTTGCGCACCATCTTTTACTGCAAGGATAGCTCCGTAAGGAACGTTATTCGTGATCATTAAACGATCATTCTTAACATCCATAATTCTTACTTCACCTGTACGACCAATAACCACTTTCACTTTGTTTCCGTCATTATTGATTGTATCCACAGTACGAAGACCGTCAAACTGGATTGTACCATCAAACTTCGCGTTTAAGCTAGATTCAACAGAAGAAGATCCAGCAACACCACCCACGTGGAAAGTACGCAATGTCAACTGAGTACCAGGCTCACCAATTGATTGTGCAGCGATAATACCTACTGCATCACCTTTTTGAGTGATATAACCTGTAGCTAAGTTTCTACCATAACATTTCACACAAACACCACGCTTGCTCTCACATGTTAATACAGAACGGATTTCAACCGTTTCAATACCAGCATCTTCAATAGCTCTTGCAGTGTCGATAGTTATTTCATCACCAGCAGCTACTAACAATTCGTTAGTGATTGGGTTGAATACATCATGTAAAGATGTACGACCTTCAATTCTATCTGCTAATGGTTCGATTAAATCTTCGTTGTCTTTTAATGCACTTGTTGCTGTACCTCTTAATGTACCACAATCTTCTTCAGAGATTACCACATCTTGAGAAACATCCACTAAACGACGAGTTAAGTAACCCGCATCCGCAGTTTTCAAGGCTGTATCGGCAAGACCCTTACGAGCACCGTGTGTAGAGATAAAGTAATCTAAGACGTTCAATCCACCTTTAAAGTTAGATAAGATTGGGTTTTCAATTACCTCAGATCCTGTGCTACCACTCTTACGAGGTTTAGCCATCAATCCACGAATACCTACCAACTGCTTAACCTGTGTCTTACTACCTCTCGCTCCAGAATCCAACATCATGTATACAGAGTTGAAACCTTGCTTATCAGTAGCCATTTCACGAATTAAAGTATCAGTGATACGAGTATCTACTCTACCCCAGATATCAATAACTTGGTTATAACGCTCGTTGTTAGTGATTAAACCCATATTGTAGTTTTCCCAAACTTCTTCTACTTCTTGCTTAGCGCTTTCTAATAACTCACTTCTTAACGCTGGGATAACTAAGTCGTTTACATTGAATGATAAACCACCACGGAATGCCATTCTAAATCCTAAAGTCTTGATATCATCCAAGAATTTAGCAGTAGTTGGAACATCTGTGATTTTAATAATATCACCAATGATTTCTCTTAAAGATTTTTTAGTCAACAATGCGTTTACATAACCTACTGCTGCTGGAACATGTTGGTTAAATAAAACTCTACCAACTGTAGTATCAATTAATTTCTTAACGATCGTACCGTTGTTCTCACGCACATTCGCTCTTACCTTAATGTTAGCGTGTAAATCAACTTGGTTTTCATTGTATGCAATCACTACTTCGTCTAAGCTATAGAACGCTTTACCTTGACCTTTGATAGTCTCTGTTTCGTTCGTTACTTTTCCTTTTGTGATATAGTATAAACCTAACACCATGTCCTGAGAAGGAAGCGTGATAGGCGTACCGTTTTGTGGGTTCAAGATATTGTGAGAAGACAACATCAATAATTGTGCTTCCAAGATAGCCGCATGGCTTAATGGAACGTGCACCGCCATTTGGTCACCATCGAAATCGGCGTTGAACGCTGAGGTAACTAATGGGTGTAATTGAATTGCTTTACCTTCTACTAATTTTGGTTGGAAAGCCTGAATAGATAAACGGTGCAATGTTGGGGCACGGTTTAACATTACTGGATGTCCTTTCAAAATATTTTCTAAGATATCCCAAATCACTGCTTCTTTTTTGTCAACTAATTTCTTAGCAGACTTCACAGTTTTAACGATACCTCTTTCAATTAATTTACGAATAATAAATGGCTTGAATAATTCAGCTGCCATATCTTTTGGTAATCCGCACTCGTGCATTTTTAACTCAGGTCCTACAACGATTACAGAACGACCAGAATAATCCACACGCTTACCTAATAAGTTTTGACGGAAACGACCTTGTTTACCTTTCAATACATCAGATAAAGATTTTAAAGCACGACCACCTTCAGCTTTAACAGCGTTAGACTTACGAGAGTTATCGAATAAAGAATCGATCGCCTCTTGTAACATACGCTTTTCGTTACGCAAGATTACTTCAGGTGCTTTAATTTCTAACAAACGCTTTAAACGGTTGTTACGGATAATTACACGACGATATAAGTCATTCAAATCAGAAGAAGCAAAACGGCCACCATCTAATGGCACCAATGGTCTTAATTCTGGTGGAATAACTGGAATATATTTCATCACCATCCACTCTGGTTGGTTAGTGATATGTGTTTTAGCTTCACGGAAAGATTCAACAACGCTTAAACGCTTTAACGCATCCGCTTTTCTTTGTTGAGAAGTTTCGTTTGCAGCAGCATCACGTAAAGTGAAACTTAAAGTATCTAAATCTAATAAACCTAATAAATCATGAACTGCTTCCGCACCCATTTTAGCGATGAACTTTTGTGGATCATCATCAGGTAAATATTGATTCTCTTTTGGTAAAGTATCTAATAAATCTAAATACTCTTCCTCCGTTAATAAATCAGCAACTTTTAAGTTGTCTTTGATACCTGGTTGGATTACAACATAACGCTCATAGTAAATGATAGTTTCTAATTTCTTAGAACTCATTCCTAACAAGTAACCAATTTTGTTTGGTAAAGATTTAAAGTACCAGATATGCACTACAGGCACCACCAATTTGATGTGACCCATACGCTCACGACGTACTTTCTTTTCTGTTACTTCAACGCCACAACGGTCACAAACGATACCCTTGTAACGAATTCTTTTATACTTTCCACAAGCACATTCGTAATCCTTTACTGGACCAAAAATACGCTCACAGAAAAGACCATCACGCTCCGGCTTATAAGTACGGTAGTTGATCGTTTCTGGTTTCAAAACTTCTCCAAAACTTCTCTCTAAGATATTGTCTGGTGAAGCCAAACTAATAGTGATTTGAGAAAAAGCTGGACGTTGTCTATTCTCTTTTTTGAATGCCATATTATTTATTCATTTTAGTTCCGGCTTTTACACCGGAACCTATTTAAGAATTTGGTGTTATTCGATGATTAATTTTTTCTTTTAAAAAGGATTAATCAAATTTTAAATCAAGACCTAAACCTCTCAACTCATGTACTAATACATTGAATGATTCAGGGATACCAGCTTTAGGAATATTCTCGCCTTTTACAATGGCTTCATATGTCTTAGCTCTACCGATGATATCATCAGATTTAAGTGTCAATAACTCTTGAAGAATGTTAGATGCACCATATGCTTCCAATGCCCATACCTCCATCTCACCAAAACGCTGACCACCAAACTGAGCTTTACCACCCAATGGTTGTTGTGTAATCAAACTGTATGGTCCGATAGAACGCGCGTGCATCTTATCATCCACCATGTGGTGTAACTTGATCATGTAGATCACACCCACAGATGTTTTTTGGTGGAAACGCTCTCCAGTTTCTCCATCAAATAAATAAGTATGTCCGTTATTAGGAATGCCTGCTTCAACACATAAATCTTCGATTTGTGTTGTGCTAGCACCGTCAAAAATTGGAGTAGCGAATTTCACACCCAATTTCTTACCAGTCCATCCTAAGATTGTTTCATAGATCTGACCTAAGTTCATACGAGAAGGTACACCCAATGGATTCAATACGATATCTACTGGAGTTCCGTCTTCCATGAATGGCATATCTTCTGCACGAACAATCTTAGCAACGATACCTTTGTTACCGTGACGTCCCGCCATCTTATCACCCACTTTTAATTTACGCTTAACCGCTAAGTAAACCTTCGCTAATTTCAATACGCCTGCAGGTAATTCATCTCCAATAGAGATATTGAATTTCTCACGCTTGTAACGACCTAACTCTTCGTTGTACTTAATGTTGTAGTTATGTAACAAAGTGTTTAATAAATCATCTGTCTTTTTATCGCCTGTCCATCCTAATGGGTTTACATTTTGGAAATCAATGGTAGATAAATTCTTCGCATTGAACTTGCTTCCTTTTGGAATCAATGTTTCACCAAAATTGTTCACCACACCTGGAGTTGTATGATCTTTTAATAAAGTTTGTAATTTTTCAATTAACAAATCTTTGATCATTGCAGACTTTTGTTCGTGGTCTTTTTCTACTTTATCCAACATTGATTTCTCACGCACTTTACCATTCTTATCTTTCTTTGCGCGTTGGAATAATTTTTTATCAATCACCACACCTTCTGTTCCGTTAGACGCTTTTAAAGAAGCATCTTTAGCATCACCAGCTTTATCACCGAAGATAGCACGCAATAATTTTTCTTCTGGAGTTGGATCTGATTCACCTTTTGGTGTGATTTTACCAATTAAGATATCTCCTTCTTTTACTGCAGCACCAATTCTGATGATACCGTGTTCGTCTAAATCTTTTGTTGCTTCTTCAGATACGTTTGGAATATCAGAAGTCAATTCTTCTTCTCCTAATTTTGTATCACGAACTTCTAATTCGTATTCATCAATGTGAATAGAAGTAAATAAATCTTCGCGTACAACTCTTTCACTAATTACGATCGCATCCTCAAAGTTGTAACCCTTCCATGGCATGAATGCCACTTGTAAGTTTCTACCCAATGCAATTTCACCGTCTTTAGTTGCATAACCTTCAGTTAAGAAATCTCCCTTCTTCACTTTCTGTCCTTTCTTTACAGCAGGACGTAAGTTGATACAAGTAGATTGATTCGTTTTGATGAACTTGGTTAATTTATAAACAATTAAATCTTCGTTGAAACTAACTAAACGATCTAAATCGTTTCTGTTGTAACGTACGTGGATTTCATTTGCATCTACAAACTCAATAACACCATCACCGTCTGCGTGAATTTGAATTCTCGCATCACGTGCAGCTTTACCTTCTAATCCAGTTCCTACGATAGGTACTTCTGGACGAAGCAATGGTACTGCTTGACGTTGCATGTTTGATCCCATCAACGCACGGTTCGCATCATCATGCTCTAAGAATGGAATTAAAGAAGCACTCAATCCAACGATTTGGTTTGGCGCCACATCCATATATTGCACATCTGCTTTATCTAAAATTGGGAAGTCACCCGTTTCACGAGAGACAACTTTATCTTGAGCAAATTCACCTTTCTCATTTAATGGAGCATTAGACTGTGCAATTCTTGCACTGTCCTCTTCTTCTGCACTTAAATAAGTTAATGTCTTTAAGTTTACTTTACCATTTTCTACTTTACGGTATGGCGTTTCAATAAAGCCCATATCGTTGATTTTTGCGTGTACACACAAAGTAGAAATCAAACCAATGTTTGGTCCTTCTGGTGTTTCAATAGTACAAAGACGACCGTAGTGAGAATAGTGTACGTCACGCACCTCGAAACCAGCACGCTCTCTACTTAAACCGCCGGGTCCTAATGCGGAAACACGACGCTTATGCGTGATTTCACTCAACGGATTGGTTTGGTCTAAGAATTGAGATAACTGAGAAGTTCCGAAGAATGAATTGATCACAGAAGATAAAGTTCTCGCATTGATCAAATCAACTGGAGTAAATACTTCATTATCACGCACGTTCATACGCTCACGGATAGTACGCGCCATACGCGCTAAACCTACACCGAACTGCGCATACAATTGCTCTCCTACTGTACGAATACGACGATTGCTTAAGTGATCGATATCATCAATCTCTGCTTTCGCATTGGTTAAACGTACTAGGTACTTAATGATTTCAATGATATCTTGCTTTGTTAATACTTTCTTATCTTGAGTTAAATCATGACCTAACTTCTTGTTGATTTTGTAACGACCAACTTCACCTAAATCATAACGCTTGTCAGAGAAAAATAATTTGTCAATAATACCACGAGCCGTTTCATTATCTGGCGCATCTGCTCCACGTAATTGACGGTAAATATGTTGAACTGCTTCTAATTCAGAATTAGAAGTATCCTTATTTAATGTGTTGTAGATAATTGCATAATCACCACCTACATCTTCTTTTTGAATGAATACACTCTTCGCACCCATTTCAACGATTAAAGCAATAGCGTCATCATCTAAGATCACATCACGCTCTAATACGATTTCATTTCTTTCAATGCTCACTACTTCACCAGTGTCTTCATCCACAAAATCTTCTACCCATGTTCTTAAAACACGAGCAGCTAATTTTTTACCAGCATGCTTAGCTAAAGTTTTCTTATCAGCAGCAACTTCATCAGCCATGCCGAATAATTCCAAGATATCTTTATCTGTTTCAAAACCAATTGAACGTAATAAAGTTGTTACAGGGAATTTTTTCTTACGATCGATGTACGCATACATCACGTTGTTAATATCTGTAGCAAATTCCATCCATGCACCTTTGAAAGGAATTACACGAGCAGAATAAATCTTTGTTCCGTTTGGATGAATTGATTGACCAAAGAATACACCTGGTGAACGATGTAACTGAGAAACGACAACGCGCTCAGCACCATTAATCACAAAGGTTCCTCTTGGAGTCATATAAGGAATGTTTCCTAAGAATACATCCTGTACGATTGTTTGGAAATCAACGTGCTCTTCATCATTACAGCTCAAACGTAATTTAGCTTTTAATGGAACAGCATATGTTAATCCACGCTCCATACACTCATCAATAGTGTAACGTGGCGGATCGATAAAATAATCCAAAAATTCTAACACGAAGATGTTACGCGTATCAGTGATAGGAAAATTTTCCTTGAATACACGGAACAAACCTTCCACATCTCTGCGGTCTGGTGTTGTTTCTAACTGAAAGAATTCTTTGAAAGATTCTAACTGAATGTCAAGTAAGTCTGGTGCTTCGGCGATGTGTTTTATCTTACCAAAGTTGACTCTGTTGTTCAAGATTGTTGTAGACATACGGTATAAACCAGTTTTATTGCGAATTAAATTTTTGGTAGCATTGTGCTCGAGTGTGTTCTAATATAAAATAGACAGAAAACTGCACTACTTTTCCAATAGACTACACGCCCAAAATAAAGGATGGCAAAGTTAAGTAAAGAAGGGCAGACATAAAAACAAATTTTGTACCAAAAACCCCGATTTTGAAAGTTTTTTTAAAAAAAGTGCCAAATTCGGTCAAAATTTTAAATATAATTAATTTATATATTTAAAACACTCCTATTAAATGCATTTTAATATAACGATAATTTTATATGTCATGCCCTTTTATCCCCACTTTGGCAAAATTATAGTTTAGATAACAAGAAAGAAACATAGAAAATATACAAATCTTCTTCGAACATTCGAGCAAAGCGAGCTGAGAGAAGAAGATTTCGGTATATTTTCTATGTCTACCCTTCTTTGATTAAAATTAAAAAAATCGAAGAAAAGGGCATCAATAAAAAAGCCCCGGACGAGTCCGAGGCTATATTTTAAAGCGACCTAGGTCGAGTAAATTACTTTACTTCAACTTCAGCACCTGCTTCTTTCAATTTACCAGCGATATCATCAGCTTCTGCTTTAGATACACCTTCTTTAACTGCTTTTGGAGCACCATCAACTAAATCCTTCGCTTCTTTCAAGCCAAGACCAGTTAAGTCTTTTACAACTTTAACTACATTTAATTTGCTAGCACCACCGCTTACTAAGATAACATCAAATGCTGTCTTTTCTGCTGCTGCTTCAGCACCACCACCACCTGCTGCAACTACTACTGCTGCTGCTGCTGGTTCGATACCGTAATCAGCTTTTAATACATCAGCTAATTCTTGTACTTGCTTTACTGTTAAGCTTACTAATTCTTCAGCTAGTTTTTTTACGTCTGCCATGTTGTTTCAATTTTTTCCGCTTTCAAAGCAATTGCTCCAGCGGAAGGTTTAAAAAAATTATGTAACAATATAAAAACAGAAACTCATTCGAGTCTTCTGAAATTAACTCTGTTTGTTTGATGAAAAATTGTTCCCTTTCATCACGGGTGAGCAATTAAGCTTCTGGAGTTGCTTCTGGCGCTGCTTCTGCTGCTGGAGCTTCTGCTGGTGCCTCTGCTACTGGAGCTGATGCTTCTTCAACTGCTACTTCTACCGCTGCTGCAACCACTTCTGTTTCTGTTGCAGAAGATCCGTTTTCAGCATGGTTTAATAAAGCAGCGATTACGCGCTTAGCAGGAGATTGTAACAATCCAAGAACTTCACCGATAAGCTCATTCTTAGTTTTGATATTTGTTAATGCAACTAATGCGTTGTCACCTACAAAAATATCTCCATTGATAAATGCAGCTTTCAATGTTGGTCTGTCACCTGGGTTTGCTTTTCTGAATGCACTTAAGATCACAGCTGGATCTTTTGGATTTTCAGAGAACATTAACGCAGTAACATTATTTAACGAATCGAATAGACCAGCATACTTCTCGCTATCCAAACTTTCTAATGCTTTACGAATCAAAGTGTTTTTAGCCACTTTCATTTCTACTTCCTTGTTAAAACAAGAACGACGTAAATTAGAAATTTGTTCAACGCTCAAAGATTCTGTATCTGTAATGTAGAAGTTATTGTATTGACTGAATTTTCCTTTAAGGATTTCAATCACTTCATTTTTTTGATCTTTGGTCATAACTAAATTATTTTTTTACCCAGGTCATTTCCTTGCGGATCACCAGGACTAGTTGATTAATGATTTTGTTTCTAAAGTGATACCAGGGCTCATTGTTGTAGCCATGCTAACACCTTTTACATAAGTACCTTTTGCTGCAGATGGTTTTAACTTAACGATCGCATTAATTAACTCAGCACTGTTCTCAGCAATTTTTTCTGGACTGAAAGAGATACGACCAATAGACGCGTGAACGATACCCGCTTTGTCTACTTTGAACGCAATCTTACCACCTTTAACTTCATTCACTGCAGCTGCAACATCATTTGTTACAGTACCAGTTTTTGGGTTTGGCATTAAGTTACGTGGTCCTAAAACTTTACCTAATTTACCAATCTTAGGCATTACAGCTGGAGTTGCGATGATTACATCCATATCTACCCAACCGCCTTCGATTTTAGTTACAAACTCATCTAAACCTACATAGTCAGCACCTGCTTCTCTTGCTGCTGCTTCTTTATCTGGAGTACAAAGTACTAATACTTTTTTTGTACGACCAGTACCGTGAGGTAAAGAAACAGTACCACGAACTTGTTGGTCTGCTTTTTTAGGATCTACTCCTAAACGAATATGTAAATCTACAGAGCTATCAAACTTTGTACAGTTAATTTCTTTTACTAATTGTGAAGCTTCTTTAAGGGAATAAAATTTATTCTTATCCACCTTTGCTGCAGCGTCTTTTCTTTTTTTAGTCAATGACATGTTCATTAATATTTAAGGTGAATAAAATTAGTTTTCCCAAGGTGCTTGTCCATCAACAGTAATACCCATTGAACGAGCAGTACCAGCAACCATCTTCATAGCGCTGTTTATAGTAAATGCGTTCAAGTCTTCCATCTTATCTTTTGCGATAGCTTCAACTTGCGCCCATGTTACTTTACCTACTTTGTCACGGTTGCTTTCCTTAGAACCTTTTTGAATTTTCGCAGCTTCCATTAATTGAACTGGAGCTGGTGCAGTTTTGATAACGAAGTCAAAAGACTTGTCAGAGTAAACTGTAATTAAAACAGGAACAACTTTTCCTTGTTTGTCTTGAGTTCTAGCATTGAATTGCTTACAAAACTCCATGATGTTAACACCCTTAGAACCAAGTGCTGGACCTACTGGAGGAGCTGGATTCGCAGCACCACCTTTCACTTGCAACTTAACGTAGCCAGAGATTTCTTTAGCCATTTTGTTATGTTTTTTTTGGTTAAGCGTCGGACCAATATAGCCTCGACTCCCAAATACCCACAATTCGAAAACTGTGAATTGGATGGCAAAGGTACGCTTTGATTGACTTTTAGCCAAATAAATGCAAGATTATTTCCCCCTATTTTCAGTAAAATCACCTATTTTTTTGAATTTTGGGGCAAAAAAAATCCCCCAATTTGCATTGGGGGACTCTTTACCTTTTTCCTTCTAACTCAGTTTCTCTACTTGCATGTAGTTTAACTCCACAGGAGTAGATCGACCGAATATTTTTACGGTCACTTTCAATTTCTTCTTTTCTTCATTCACCTCTTCTATGACACCATTGAAGTCATTGAAAGGTCCCTCTATAATTTTGATTGTCTCGCCTAAAATGAATGGTTCGCTGATAGATCCGCCCATGTCGTTCATCTCATCCACCTTACCCAACATTTTGTTGACTTCAGACTTTCTTAATGATATAATATTGCCCTTAGAACCTTTACCGTCGGTTAAAAAGTGCATTACATTTGAAATATTGCTGATGTGCATTACGATATCATCAGAGATTGGCCCTTTTGTATCTAATACTTCCATCATAACATACCCTGGGAAATAGTTCTTTTCGCGCATCACTTTCTTACCGTTTTGCACTTTGTAAACTTTCTCCATTGGTAAGAATACTTGCTTAATGATGTTGGTCCAACCATTTCTAACAATATCCTTATCTAGGTATTCCTTAATTTTCTTCTCTTTCCCACTCACTACACGCAACACATACCATTTAGTATCTGGAGCAGTTGCGGTTACTGGGGATGTTACTACTTCTGTTTCCATTGTTTACTTAAATAATGAGTATATCAACTTTAATAATTGGTTGCTTGAAAAATCCATCACCCAAACCAAAGCAGTTATAATAACAGTAGCTACCAATACTATCACTGTACTTTGCTGTAAATTAGCCCATGTAGGCCAAGTTACTTTCTCTTGTAACTCTAAGTAACTTTCTTTGAAGTAGTTGCCTATTTTGTTCATAATATTTCTGTTTTTCGCCGATAAATTTTGCTAAAGATAGCAAATTTTCTTCGCACGGGCACTAGGATTCGAACCCAGATCAAAGGTTTTGGAGACCCGTATGCTACCGTTGCACCATGCCCGTATGAACCAAAAGTCTCTGGTAATAGCTTACGCTTCACCAAAGACTTTCAGTTATATATTCAGTAAAATTACTTAATGATTTCAGTAACTTGACCAGCGCCTACAGTTCTACCACCCTCACGGATCGCAAACTTAAGACCTTTTTCCATCGCGATTGGTTGGATCAACTTAACAGTGATACTAACGTTATCGCCTGGCATTACCATCTCAGTTCCAGCTGGTAAAGCACACTCACCTGTTACATCCGTAGTACGGAAGTAGAATTGAGGACGGTATTTGTTAAAGAATGGAGTATGACGTCCACCTTCTTCTTTTGATAATACATACACCTCAGCTTTGAATTCTGTGTGAGGAGTGATTGATTTTGGAGCACAGATTACCATACCACGACGGATATCTTTTTTCTCGATACCACGTAATAATAAACCTGCGTTATCACCAGCTTGACCTTGATCCAATAATTTTTTGAACATCTCAACACCTGTTACAGTTGAGCTCATTGGAGCATCCATCAAACCTACGATTTCTACAGCTTCACCCACTTTGATGATACCTCTCTCGATACGACCTGTAGCAACTGTACCACGACCAGTGATAGAGAATACATCTTCTACAGACATCAAGAATGGTTGATCAATTGGACGTGGAGGCAATGGAATGTAAGAATCTACAGCATCCATTAACTCAGTTACTTTGTCTACCCATTGTTGCTCACCAGCTAAAGCGCCAGTTGCAGAACCACGGATGATTGGTGTGTTATCACCATCAAAGCCATAAGAAGTTAATAAATCGCGGATTTCCATTTCAACTAAGTCTAACAATTCTGGATCGTCAACTAAGTCTACTTTGTTCATGAATACAACGATTTGAGGTACACCTACCTGACGAGCTAACAAGATGTGCTCTTTTGTTTGTGGCATAGGACCATCAGTAGAAGCAACTACTAAGATAGCACCGTCCATTTGAGCAGCACCAGTGATCATGTTCTTCACATAGTCAGCGTGACCTGGACAGTCAACGTGCGCATAGTGACGAGTGTCAGTTTGGTATTCTACGTGTGCAGTATTGATAGTGATACCACGCTCTTTTTCTTCTGGCGCACCATCAATTTCATCGTAGTTTTTCTTTGCAGCTAAACCTCTCTTAGACAATACGTCTGTGATAGCAGCTGTTAATGTTGTTTTACCATGGTCAACGTGGCCAATGGTACCAACGTTTACGTGAGGTTTCTCCCTCTTAAAGGTCTCTTTAGACATCTTTATTAGTTTTTGTTTTTTTTATAATTGCCGTTAATAGACCACCTAGTCCATCAACCATAGCTTTCTTTTTTCAATTGCCGAATATAAACCTTTTTTATGGATTTATATTTTGAGCCGTTGATGAGAATTGAACTCACGACCTCTTCCTTACCAAGGAAGTGCTCTACCACTGAGCCACAACGGCCTTTCTCATCTGCTCAATTGGAGCGGGAGACGAGGCTCGAACTCGCCACCTATAGCTTGGAAGGCTATCGCTCTACCAAATGAGCTACTCCCGCGTTTTCGATTCACATCAAATCTTAAAGAACTATGTAACAGCTTTTAAAGCTATTACTTTTTCTGTGGGCAGAGTAGGGTTCGAACCTACGTACTCGTGAGAGAACAGATTTACAGTCTGTCGCCTTTAACCACTCGGCCATCTGCCCGAAAACCTTTTAGAGCCGGAAATGGGACTCGAACCCGCGACCTGCTGATTACAAATCAGCTGCTCTACCAACTGAGCTATTCCGGCTTATTCATTCCAATACATAAAAGAACACTCCCCAATTTTGGGATGGCAAAGGTAATGGAAATCTTTATTTATCAAAATTTTAGAGGAAATTTTTATCCCGAAATTCAAAAAATGTTTAGAAATCGTGGAAATAGATGCCCAAAGGCACAAAAAAAGGCCCTTTTGGGCCTCTCTCTGTTCTATAAAAATGGAATATTATGCTGCGAGTTTTTCTTTTTTCTTTTTCAATTGATTGATTACGGATTCAAAAGCATGGTCAAATGAACTTTCAAATGATTTTGAAGTGGATTTAACAAAGCAATCTTGTTTTGGTATATGTATCTTAATCTCCACAACTTTATCCTTAATTGCGTGTACTAAATTATCTAATTTTAAGAAGACCTCTACACTAGTTATTCGATCATGAAAAGTAGCAAGTTTTTCAACTTTTTTTTGCACAAAATCTAAAAGCTTTTCGTCTGCATCAAAGTGCACTGTCTGAATGTTGATGTTCATGGAATTAATTTTTAAAAATGTAAAAAAATTAAGAACTGATCAGCGTAGCATGCCATCGCGCTGCAATAGTAAGTTACAACAAATTCAAAATCCAAACAATGATTTATTTGTTTTTTTAAGAAAACTTTATGCTTTAGGATGGGCCTTTGCAAAGACCTCCTTTAATTGGTCTATCGTATTATGTGTGTACACCTGAGTAGCAGCTAAACTACTGTGCCCAAGCAGCTCTTTTACTGCATTTAAATCTGCCCCATTATTCATTAAATGGGTGGCAAAACTATGCCTTAAAATATGGGGACTTTTCTTTTGTAAAGTAGTTACCTGTGCTAAATAAGATTTAACAAAAGTATAGACCGCTCTAGGTTGTAATGCCTTCCCTCTTTCTGTCACAAACAAATAGGGATTCCCTTGTGCTTCGGTTGGCTTTTGGTCGATATATAATTTTAATTCAGTTGCGAGTTCAGGACTAATTGGTAATATTCTTTCTTTATTCCCTTTCCCTAGTACTTTGATAATTCTTTTTGATAAATCTAATTGTGTTTCCTTACATAAAATCAATTCGCTCAAACGCATGCCAGTTGCATAAAAAACATGAATAACTAACTTTTCTGTAAACCCTTTCCATCCCTCAGCAAAGGATAAATTTAAAAACAATTGTTCCATATCTTGTTCGGTTACAAAACTTGGTAATCGCTTGTTTACTTTGGGACTAATCACTGTCTCCATAGGGCTTTTAGTCAACGCGCCTTGTTGGATATGGTATTTAAAAAAAGATTTTAAGGAAGATATTTTTCGATTCAATGTTTTACTTGAAATGTCTTGCTCTTTCATACTTGCAAGCCATGAGCGGACTAGGGTTCCAGTTATTTGTTGAAAGGCAATCCCTTCGTACTGCGTTTCAATAAAATCAAAAAACTGGGTTAAATCATTTGCATAAGACGTAGTGGTATGTTTAGAATACCTTTTTTCAAACTGGAGATAAGCCAGGAAAGCATTTAAAGGCGCATATCTTGTTTGAATGGTCATGGTTAAAATTACTTATAAAAGCAAAAAGCCCCTAAAAAAGGGGCTTTAAATTTATTATAGAGTTTCTTTAGAAACTATCCTTCGATTTTACCAGAGAAGATTTGTTGCTTGTAAATCGCTTTCAATACCTCGAAACGACGTTTTACAGATGGCTTTACAAATGCTTGACGAGCACGTAAGTTTACTAAAGTCTTGCTTTTTTCAAACTTCTTCTTGTACTTCTTAAGGGCCTTGTCAATGTTCTCGCAGTCTTTTGAATCAATAATTAACATAATATATACCTCCTCAGGCGTTTTTAAAAAAATTAAAATGAATTTTCCAAACCTTTATATTTTATAAAAGGTGAAGGAAAATTGGATGGCAAAGATAAGGGTAGAATTTAAAATTCCAAATTTTTGCCCCTATTTGTGGGTAGAAATCTATTTTTTGCTCGATTTAACCTGGTTTAATCCATAATCCCCTTCCCTTTTAGGGCACCAGAAATGGCTTGATCCATCACACGCTCTGCAAAAGGTCTCGTTAATTCATTTAAATCGGCTGTTTTGTTTTGGATCAAATCCTTGTCCTCCATTGTGATAGCCAACTGTAAAGCCTGCATTGCTTCTGCGGTTTGCATTAATTCCTCTTTAGATAGCAAAGAAATATTTTTAGACATAAACTTTTCAGTAACAGACAATATTTGTTCTGCCTCAGTTCTTGCTTCTACCAATGCCCTTGACGCTATATCTTCTTTTGCATGAGTGATACTATCTAATAATCTTTGTTCCACTTCCTCGTCTGTTAAACCATACTGAGGCTTGATCTCGATACTTTGTGTTAAACCAGTTCTTAATTCTTTTGCACGCACTTGTAGTATACCATCTGCATTAATTAAAAACTGGACATCTACTTTTGGCAAACCTGCAGGCATTGAGGGTATGCCCGACAAAGTAAACTCCCCTAGTTTTCTGTTATTCTTCACTAAATCTCTTTCACCTTGATAAATGGCTATTTGAATACCTGATTGACCATCTTTTTGTGTGGTATATTGTCTTCCAGCTTGTGTTGGAATTTTTGAATTTCTTGGCAACAATACATCCATCAAACCGCCCATTGTTTCAATTCCTAAACTCAAGGGCGTAATATCCAATAATAACATGGATTGATTATTCCCTGCTAAAATATCTGCTTGAACTGCAGCACCTAGAGCAACAACTTCATCTGGATTCACTGAATCATTTACTGCTTGATTGAAATAAGTAGACACTGTATTTTTTACATAAGGTACTCTAGTACTTCCTCCAACCATTAAAACCGTATTAATATCAGACACCTTCAAACCCGCATCCTTCATTGCTTTTGCACAACAGTCCATTGTCCTATCAACAATTGGAGCAATTAATTTTTCAAATATTTCTTTTGTAATCATTAATTTTTCTCCAGCAAAATCTGCTTCAAAACTTGCAGCATTTGACAACGCAATTTTTGCTTTTTCTGCAGCTAATCTTAACTGTTGTTTTAATGATTTTTGATTCTCTAAAGAATCTATTTTCATCTGACCCATCCAGTATTCAATGATGGCTCTATCTAAATCATCTCCTCCTAAATAAGTATCTCCATTCGTGCTCAATACTTCGAATACACCTCCACTAATTTTTAAAATAGATATATCAAATGTGCCCCCTCCTAAATCATACACAGCGATTGTTTTTTCTTCCGCTGGATCTAAACCTAAACCATACGCCAAACTAGCAGCAGTAGGTTCATTGATAATTCTTAAGACATCTAATCCTGCAAGTTTCCCCGCATCTCTAGTTGCTTGTCTTTGTGTGTCATTAAAATACGCTGGCACTGTAATAACTGCTTTTGTTACCGGCGTTTTTAAAATATGTTCTGCACGATTTTTTAAAGCGGTTAAAATATGTCCACTTAATTCAATGGGAGAATAAAACTGATTGCCTACTTGAACTTTAACTAAGCTATCTGTGTTGTCATCAATTACTTTATAAGCAAAAAAATCCTGATGGGTTTGAATGTCTTTATAACTCTTCCCCATCAATCGCTTTGCGCTAAAAATTGTATTCGCTGGATCTGTTTCTAAATATGGTTTTGCAGCTGCGCCTACTTCTACATTGCCAAAACTATCAAAATGCACCACACTTGGCACAATGCTACTTCCATCAAATTCTTTAAGTGCTGTAGGTAACTTGGTTTCAGGATGAATGATTGCGACCAAACTATTTGTTGTCCCAAGGTCAATCCCCACAATCATTTCGGGTTGTTGTAAACTACCTGTTGCAATATTGATGCCGATCTTAGCCATTTAAAAAATTTTACAAATGTACAAGCTATCCCTAGTTATAGGGTTGCGATTTTAGGAATGATTTGTCTTTGTTGAGGATACCAAATTTGTCTTAGAGAAAGTATCATGTAAGGGTTTGCCGTTCCATGCCATACCAAACATGGACACCATACTTGTTCGAACCATTGCCCTGATAATGAATTGCCATAAGGATGGACGACGACCTTCCAAATTCACCACTTTTGTTTTGGTCATCCATTTTGCAGGAGTACGTTGAAATAAAAATTCAAAAAGAAAAATATAAGCTAGGTAAAAAAGAAAGAAAAATTCACCAAATCGAATAGGCGGATACCCGTAAAAAAACACATTAAAATTGTACCATCGATATGCTATAAAGCTTCCAATAAAGATAAATAAGCTGTCTAAAAAGAAGTGGGCAATCCTAGTTCCCTCCCCTTGAATTTGATTTGTTGGCTGCATGATGCAAAATTATTGCTTTTTGTTAGTTATTTTTGCCGAAAGTGACCCACTATGACATTGATCCAAGAATTAAGATGGAGAGGTATGATTCAAGATATTATGCCAGGTACTGAAGAATTGTTCGAAAAAGAGCAGGTATCCGGCTATATTGGCTTTGACCCTACTTCTGATAGCTTACATATTGGAAGCCTTGTGCCTATTTTATTATTGGTTCATCTACAAAAAGCGGGACACAAACCTTATGCATTAGTAGGTGGCGCAACAGGTATGGTGGGCGATCCTAGTGGAAAAAGTGAAGAACGTAATTTATTAAGTGAGGAGACTTTAGCCCATAATATTGCTGGTGTTCAAAAGCAATTAGCACATTTCTTAAACTTTGACGGCAAGCAATCTAATGCTGCCGAGATGGTTAATAACTATGATTGGTTTAAAGATTTTAATTTTTTAACATTCATTAGAGAAGTTGGGAAACATATCACTGTCAACTATATGATGGCTAAAGACAGTGTGAAAAAAAGAATTGAAGGTGATACTGGAATGAGTTTTACGGAATTTACTTATCAATTAATTCAAGGATACGATTTCTACTGGTTATATAAAAACAAAAACTGTAAAGTACAGATGGGTGGTAGTGACCAATGGGGTAATATCACCACTGGTACTGAATTAATTCGTCGAAAAATTGGCGGAGAAGCTTATGCATTTACCTGTCCTTTGATTAAAAAAGCGGATGGTGGTAAATTCGGAAAAACAGAGAAAGGAAATATCTGGTTAGACGCGACAAAAACTTCACCTTATCAGTTTTATCAATTCTGGTTAAATGCAAGTGACGAAGATGCTACAAGTTGGATTAAGATTTTCACTTTATTAGAGCCTTCAAAAATTGATGCCTTGATTGCAGAACATGCAGTTGCACCTCAACAAAGAATTTTACAAAAAGCATTAGCTGCAGCGTTAACTAAATTTGTACATAGTGAAGCAGATTTAAAATTTGCAATTGAAGCAACAGAAATTTTATTTGGCAACGCTACAACCGAAGTATTACAATCTTTAAACGAAGCACAACTATTACAAGTAATGGAAGGTGTTCCTAAAGTAACAATTGCTTTATCTGCACTTAAAGATGGATATGATTTAATTAATTTATTAGCAGATACGGCTATTTTCCCAAGCAAGGGAGAAGCACGTAAGATGTGGCAAGGAGGTGGTTTAGGATTGAATAAAGAAAAGATAAGTCCTGAAACTACACAACTTACAGCTGCTAATTTATTGCAAGGAAAGTACTTATTAATTCAAAAAGGAAAGAAGAATTACTACTTAGTGATTGCTGAATAAGCGCATCCTTTTTATTTGATTGCTCCCCAAACCGCATCTGCCACTAACTGATTGCCTGCATCATTCAAATGCACTCGATCATAAGTAAGGATTCCTTTATCTGCATTTTTAGCATTATTTTTTGTGCTGTAGTCCAAGAATAATTTTCTGCAATCAACTAAGGCAATCTGCTTTTCTGCAGCGTATTTTCGGATCCAATTAGAGTACAAGTTCAACTCCCCATCTTGAGGATTGGACTGGTCAAATCGCTCTCCTATGACCGCTGGTGTAACCAAGACTACTTTAGCACCTTTGGATTGAATTTTTTTGACAACTGCATCATAGAATAACCCAAATTTATCATAGTCTGTCCCTGTACCCATCATAGATTTGTGCCACACATCGTTCACCCCGACCCAAATGACCACCACATTGGGCTCCTTATTAAGCACATCTTTATCCATTCTTAAAAAGAGGTCATAAATTTTATTCCCTCCAATTCCTGCCCCTATTAATTCATATTGATTCGCTTGGCCATTATTGGTAATCTTACTATTTAATAGATCGATATACCCTCCTTTTTTGATGCCTAATTCAGTGATTGAATCCCCAAAAAAAACAATCCTTTTTTTGCCTTCTTGGATAAATGACAAAAAAACAAAACTGGCAATAATCACTAGATATGGGATGATTTTAAAACGCATAGGACGGTTGTTTAATTTTTATATAAAAAATCTAGGTTTAAGTTAAGCCAATTTGAAGATATTGCTAAGTTAAGCCAACAAAAATTTGGAAGTTTTTGTGTCTACCCCTATTTTTGCAATCCATTCTAAGAATGGCTAGAGGATTGCCTGATTGTGTAACGGTAGCACGACTGTTTTTGGTGCAGTTTGTCTTGGTTCGAATCCAGGTCAGGCAACCAAAGAAAAGGCCTTAACGAAAGTTGAGGCCTTTTTCATGTTCTTAGGTGAAGTATAGTACGAAGAGCACTGAGCGAAGCGAAATCAATGGAGCGACAAAACAAAATCAAGCTTGCTTGAATTTTGGATTGGAACGACATTGAAAAAGTTGCAACGCAACTTGCTCGAAGTACAATACAAGAATTTAAAATTGGGCATAAAACAACCGAAATTTCAAAGGACTTTTTATGTTGGGATTTTCCAAAAAAATTGGAAGACCGAGCAAAGCGAGGTCAATCCATTTTTATGTTGGGATTTTCCAAAAAAATTGGAAGACCGAGCAAAGCGAGGTCAATCCATTTTTATATATCTTTAAAATATGAAGACTTCTTTTAAACTATTATCTAGTTATTTAATTGCATTATGTATTAGTATTTCATTGGCAATATTAGATAGCGATCCAATTTATAGCTATTTATCTTTGGTTATAGACATTTTAATTATGTCTATTTTAATTTGGGGATTGGGAGTTGGATTGGTTGCATTTACCTATGGACTAAGATTACTTCTTCTAAAAAAGTGGATTTAATAAGCCCATGAACCGCATTCATAAACTAGATGGTCTCCGTGGGCTATTCGCGCTATTTGTTGTTTTATTCCATTTCAACAGAAACAATGCACCACAGTTTATTGTAAATAACTTTTTTGTACGCGAGTCTTATATTTTTGTAGATTTTTTCTTTATACTAAGCGGATATGTGATTACATTAACCTATAAAAATAGGCTGAATTATATAAAAGATTTATGGCCATTCATTAAAAAGAGACTTATTCGTTTGTATCCCCTTTTGTTTTTTTCTACCTTGATGTATTGGGGGTTTGTTCATCCTCAACTAAATAGTAAAAACATATTACTTGCATTGGATACGTTATTATTAACAAACGCAACCCCCCTTCTTGGATCAGATATTGGAATGAACTACCCTTCTTGGTCAATATCAAGCGAGATGATCTCCTATGTTGTATTTGGAATTAGTTCAATCATTGCAATTAAAAAAAGAAAGCCATCTATAATTGGATTCATTACTATTTGCTGCTTTTTAATTTTAGCTTTACATAGAAACTATTTTCAAACTGGCGAATTTGGCTTTCTGAGAGGCTTAGCTTGCTTCAACCTTGGGTATTTTATTTGTTTTTTTGCTGATAGAAAAATCAATACTCCCAATGTTCTAGAATGGACGATCCCTTTATTTATTGTAGCAATTATGTATTACTACAATCATGCAAACTTGACCTCTTCTATACAAATGGTTCTAATTCAATTTTTAATCCCTTTAACTTTTGCCACTAGTATCTTTTTATTGATAAATACTAATGGCCTATTGAGTCGCTTTTTACAAACAAAACCCTTATTATTTCTGGGTAAAATCTCTTATTCGGTTTATTTAAACCATGCGTTTGTCATTGGCTTTTTTATCCCTAAACTTTTTAGATGGATTCATTGCATTAATGGAGAAGTAAAGAAGACAATTGCTATTTCTATCCTGTTAATAATCTTAATTGGCTATTCTTGGGGCACTCAATATTTTATAGAAAACAAATTGGGTAAAAGGCTATCTAATATTTATAAATAATGTGCCGGCCTTTTATACTAAAGAACCCATGCATTCAATTAATGCTTCTTCCCAATTTCGAATTGGAGAAGCTAAAACAGATTCAATTTTATTGGTATTTAAAACTGAGTAATTAGGGCGCTTAGCAGGCGTCGGAAAAGCGGCAGAATCAATTGGGTTCAAGGTACAAGAAAGGCCTGCAATTTGCTTTATTTTAGCCGCAAAATCGAACCAGGTGGTCTCACCGGTATTTGCGTAATGAAAGATACCTGTAATTGACTTGCCATTATTCAGTGATTCAACAATTTGCATTGTGGCTAAAGCTAAATCTTTTGCATAAGTAGGCCTGCCTTTTTGATCCGCTACTATATTTAAACTTTCTCTTTCCTTCATTAAACGCAACATCGTTTTCACGAAATTATTCCCATGCGTACTAAATACCCATGATGTTCGAATGACAATTGTCTCGTCATTTGCACTTATAGCCAATGACTCTCCAGCCGCTTTTGTTGACCCATAGTAGTTCACAGGATCTATCATTGTATCAGTTAAATAAGGTTCAGTAGCTGTTCCATTAAATACATAATCTGTTGAATACGTAATAAATGGAATTGCGCGTTCTTTACAAATGCTTGCTATTTTTTCTACAGCAACTGCATTCACTGTATAGGCCAAATCTTTTTCTGTTTCAGATTTATCTACTGCAGTATAGGCTGCGGTGTTGATGATACAATCTGGCGCAATAGTCTGTACAATTTGTTCAAATGAGTCAGGTTGTGACAAATCCAATTGACTACGATCCATCAATACAAATTCAAAAGCTGGATAGGATGCAACAAGTTGACTTAACTCCCAACCCAATTGTCCATTGGCTCCAGTAACAAGTATTTTATGAATCGACATGTTTCGTATCTATTTTGAGATAAATTCCTTTGGTAATTTAGTCCACTCGCTTGGTGGTAATGCTTTAAAGTAATCGTAGGTTTTCTTTAACCCTTCTGCACGATCTACTTTTGGCTCCCATCCCAAGATGGTTTTTGCTTTCGTAATATCGGGTTGTCTTTGCTTAGGATCGTCCACCGGCAATGGCTTGTAAACAATCTTCACAGTAGAGCCTGTTAATTTCAATACCTCCTCCGCAAAATCCTTTAAGCTTATTTCATTCGGATTACCAATATTCACAGGACTTGCATAGTCACTTAATAATAATCGGTAAATACCTTCTACTAAATCATCTACATAGCAGAAGCTTCTTGTCTGTGAGCCATCTCCAAAAACCGTCATATCCTCGCCTCTTAATGCTTGACCAATAAATGCTGGTAATGCACGGCCATCATTCAGGCGCATTCTTGGACCGTAAGTATTGAAGATTCTTATAATTCTTGTCTCTACATGATGGAAGGTATGATAAGCCATCGTGATTGATTCCATATAGCGTTTTGCTTCGTCATACACCCCTCTTGGCCCTACTGGATTTACATTACCCCAGTATTCTTCGGTTTGCGGATGTACTAATGGATCTCCATATACCTCACTCGTACTTGCCACTAATATCCTTGCTCCCTTTGCTTTCGCTAAGCCCAAACAATTATGCGTACCCATCGCACCTACTTTCAAAGTTTGAATCGGGATTTTTAAATAATCTATCGGGCTCGCTGGTGATGCAAAATGTAAAATATAATCCAAGTCTCCTTTAATATCAATAAACGTCGTAACATCGTGATGAATGAATTCAAAATTCGGATTCGATCGCAAGTGCTCGATATTCATCAAGTCGCCCGTGATCAAATTATCCATCGCTATTACATAGTAGCCTTCTTTAATAAAACGATCACATAAATGCGATCCTAAAAATCCAGCTGCTCCAGTAATTAATATTCTTTTTTGACTCATTTTGTTTCTTGTTGATTCGTGCTTTTTAATTAGAGTCTTATTATGCTTTGTTAGATTCGGCTCTACCAATACTCTCATAATGGTATCCTAGGTCTCTCATCTTATATACATCAAATAAATTTCTGCCGTCAAAGATGATTTTGTGTTTGATCTCTTTTTCCATGCGCTCAAAATCAGGTGTTCTAAACTCACTCCACTCTGTCGCAATAATCAAAGCTTCTGCACCTGCTAAAGCTTGATACTGATTCTCAGCATATTTGATTTTATCACCTATCTGTGCTTTTACATTCGGCATCGCTTCTGGGTCATAAGCCGTTACCGTTGCACCTGCACTTGTTAGTGCGTCAATGATACTCAATGCTGGCGCCTCTCTAATATCGTCTGTATTTGGCTTAAACGCTAGTCCCCACAATGCAAAATGTTTGCCAGATAAGTTGCCGTTATAATAAGCCTTGATCTTTTCTACTAAATGTAGTTTTTGATTGGCGTTTACTTTCTCCACTGCTTTTAAAATCTCAAAACTATAGTTCACCTCGTCAGACGACATGATTAAAGCTTGTACGTCTTTAGGAAAACAAGATCCTCCATATCCAATACCTGGGAATAAAAATCTTTTACCTATACGCTCATCAGAACCTATTCCTCTTCTTACCATGTCCACGTCTGCACCCATGCGCTCACATAATTGTGCAATCTCATTCATGAAAGAAATCTTTGTCGCAAGGAAGGAGTTGGCTGCGTATTTAGTTAATTCCGAACTACGCTCATCCATAAATATAACTGGATTACCCTGTCTTACAAATGGCGCATATAAATCACTCATTAATTTCTTAGCTCTTTCCGATCTTGTTCCTACCACCACTCTATCTGGCTTCATAAAATCATCCACCGCCACGCCCTCTCTTAAAAACTCAGGGTTGCTTACTACATCATATTCACCTGTGTAGTTTTTGGCAATCGCAGCACTTACTTTATCCGCTGTACCCACCGGCACTGTGCTCTTGTTTACGATTACTTTATAGCCCTTTAAAATCTTTCCTAAATGATCCGCTACACCCAAGACATATTTTAAGTCCGCACTACCATCTGCACCCGGAGGAGTTGGTAATGCTAAAAATATAATCTCTGCATCTTCCACCGCTTCCTCTAACTGCGTCGTAAATTTTAAACGCTCCTCTTTGATATTTCTTAAAAAGATTTTCTCAAGTCCTGGTTCGTAAATCGTGATTTGACCAGCACTTAATTTTTCCACCTTCGCTTTATCAATATCCACACAAGTCACTTTGTTCCCCGTCTCCGCGAAACAAGTACCTGTTACTAATCCAACATATCCTGTGCCTACAACTGCTATTTTCATCTATATATTTTTAAGCACGATTAATTAAAAAAAGATTTTACACCTTCTGTAATATAATTTAATTGCTCCTCGTCCATCTCTGTATGAATTGGTAAAGAACAAACACATGGTGTTAATTGGTCTGTCACTTTTAAATCCCAATGACTTTGCGCACCTGTTGCAAACATTTTTTGCAAATGACCTGGAACAGGATAATAAATCATACACGGAATTTCTTTAGCAGCTAAATGTGCAATGAATTTTTCTCTATCAACATGCTTTAACTGCATCGTATATTGATGAAATACATGTGTACTATAATTTGCAATAGCAGGAGTTACAATCTCATCTATTCCACTAAAGGCATTGGTATAAAAATTGGCAACAGTTTGTCTAGCTTTATTATAACTATCCAATTTTGCTAATTTGATATTTAATATAGCTGCCTGAATAGAATCCAATCTTGAATTACAACCTACTACATCATGATAATAACGTGCAGATTGTCCGTGATTGGCAATCATTGCCATTTTATCTGCCAATGCTTTATCATTTGTAAACAAAGCACCGCCATCTCCAAATGCACCTAAATTTTTACTTGGGTAAAAAGAGGTCGCACCTATATGCCCCATGGTACCCGTTTTTTTAACAGTCCCATCTGAGAAAGTATAATCTGCTCCAATCGCTTGTGCATTATCTTCAATCACAAATAAATTATGTTGCTTGGCAATCTCTAAAATTGCTTCCATAGGTGCCGCTTGCCCATATAAATGCACTGGTACAATTGCTTTTGTTTTAGGAGTGATTGCTTTTTTCAAGCTTTCGATATCCATGCAATAAGTCACAGGATCTACATCAACAAAAACAGGTGTTAATTTTAACAACGCTACCACTTCAGTTGTAGCTATATAAGTAAAGGATGGTGTAATTACTTCATCACCTGGTTGCAAGTCCAAAGCCATCATTGCTATCTGAAGTGCATCTGTTCCATTTGCGCAAGGAATCACATGTTGAACCCCTAAATAATCGGCTAAGCTTTTTGTAAAATCCTGCACTGCTTTACCATTAATATAGGCAGCGCTATCCAAGACAGACTGAATCGCCTGATCTACTTCTTCTTTGATGGCTAAATACTGATTTTTAGTATCGACCATTTGTATTTTTCGCATCCAATGAATTTTGCCAAAATTACAATAAAATGCCCAAAAAGGTGGAAATCCCCTCATAGTATCCCATCTTTGCAATAGCCCGTTTTTATGATACTATACAGACTATTTTTATGGCTCTATCCAGTTATTGCAAAGCTCATTAGCCCATTTAATGAGAAGGCTAAACATTGGGTCAATGGACAAGCAGCAGTTTGGGGAGAAATTGAGACTTTAAGTACTCAAATTAAGGGCCCCATTATTTGGGTACATTGTGCTTCTTATGGTGAATTTGAACAAGGTCTTCCTATTATCAAATCCCTTAAAGTAAACTACCCTTCGCACCAAATTTGGGTAAGTTTTTTCTCGCCTTCTGGATACCTTCATAGAAAACAAGATGCGGAGGTGGATTTTGTAAGCTACCTCCCTTTAGACGGCCCGAAGGCAGCAGATAGATGGTTGAAATTGGTTCAACCAAAATGTATTGTTTTTATTAAATACGAATTTTGGTATTTTTATTTAAAGATGGCTGCAGCAAAAAACATCCCTACCATATTAACGTCTGCTATTTTTAGGCCTAATCAAGTTTTCTTTAAATTTTATGGGGGATTTTATCGTAAAATGCTTCAATTATTTACAACTATATTAGTTCAAGATAAAGCTTCAGCTGAATTAGTTAGTCCATTATTAACTCCCACTCAATTAAGTATTAGTGGTGATACGCGTTTTGATCGTGTAATAGAGATTATTGCAGCAAAAGAGACAATTGATTGGGTGAATAAATTAGCAGATAAGGAAATCCTAGTGGCTGGTAGCACTTGGTCAAAAGACCATAAACTTCTTGGCACTGTGGCAAATAAATGGAATGAATTAAATTGGATAATTGTTCCACATCATGTTGAAATTGCTTCTATAAATGATTGTCTTCAGTATTTTCCAAATGCTATCAGATTGTCAGATTGGGTCAACAAATCCGAATCAAAAATGGGAAAACCAATCGTATTAATTGTAGATCAAATTGGTTTGTTAAGAAACCTCTATCAATACGCTAAAATTGCCTACATAGGTGGTGGATTCACCAAAGATGGTGTTCATAATGTATTAGAAGCTGCTGCATTTGGCAAGCCAGTTATTTGGGGACCAAATGATTCGAAATTTCAGGAAGCAATTGGATTACGCAGTGCAGATGGGGGAATAAAAATAGAAGACGAGAATTCACTTAATAATGCAATTGAATCCTTATTGTCAAATAGTAAAATTTATCATAAAAGATGTGAAGCTGCAAAAGAATTTGTTCAAAAAAATGCAGGTGCCACTCAAAAAACGATTGAAAAGATTAAGCAAATCTTCGCTTAACCAATAAATCAAAAGATTTTACAACCGTAGTTGAATCGTCCCATTTATATTGTTCTCTTAAATTGGATTTTACCCAAAATTGTGCTTCTGCATAAATTTTAAATCCGTTGATAGATTTAACCGCATGATCGAATGCCTTTTCATCCCCTCCAAATAGCATTTCAATAAATTGAAATTTGTCATTAATTCCAATAGCTGATTTTAGATCCTTAATTGGGTCTAAAGCTAATTTTTCCTGTAATTCCGAAGTTGTCACAGTAGCATTAATTTCAAGCGTATTGATCGATGTTGATTCTTTACTACTAGGAACATTTTGAGCAATAGATGTTGGTATTGTATTATGATTTTCTGGATTAACAGGTTCTAATTTAGGTAAACTTGGAATTCTAACTTCAACCGGCTCATCAATCGGATTGGGTTGAAAATCCACTCCCCCAGGAATCATCACGGATACATTATTTGGAAGGTTGTTGAATTGATCCGTTTCTGATAATTCCGCTAGTAGTTGAACAGCAGTCTGTTTTAATTGACTTTTATCTGCCTTTTGAGCCAATTGATTGGTTAATTTTTCGACCAAAGCGGCAACTCTTTCCATAGGAATGTATACTTTTGAAGGAATTAAAGAAATAGGATTAATTAAAGAACGAAAAAGAAATTGCATTATTGTCTATGTTTATTGAACAAAACTTTTCAA
>CAZOHD010000004.1:0-116753 GCA_964579885.1 uncultured Sediminibacterium sp. | reverse complement strand
AAAATTGATGATTTAGATAGAACATGGATTGGTAGTTCTTTACCAAAACTTGAGTATGGTTTAAGAGTTGATCTTAGTTACAAAAAGTTTGATCTATCCATTTTCGGTTCTGGTGTTGCTGGCAAGACTGGATTTGATGTATATACATTATTTAATAGTTTAATGCGCAGTAGAGAGAATGTAGGACCAGGAGTCTTTAACGCTTGGACAAACACTAATAAAAATACTACTGTCCCTGCTTTGACGCTTACAGATAATAATAACGAAGGCAGAGGTTCAGATTATTTCTTTGTAAATGCCTCTTATTTTAAACTAAGAAATGTACAGTTGGGTTACTCATTGAATGGAAATAAAATATTTAATAAGGTAAGAATCTTCGGTATGGCTGAAAATATCTTTTGGATTAAAAGTAAAAAATACACAAGTCCTGATCCTGAAAGAATTGATTTAGATCCAGTGCCTATTCCAAGAACCTTTACAATAGGTATTAACGCGTCATTTTAAATACTTTAAAAAAAATACAAATGAAAAATAAATTATTATATACTACATCATTTATTATGCTTTTATTGATAAGTGCTTGTTCAAAAGTATTAGATTATAGTCCAAAAGGAGTTTTGTCATCTGCAGACCTTACTTCAACTACTGCGATTGACGGATTGGTTACTTCTGCCTATGCAGCCATTGGAAATGGCGATATGATAGGCCCAATTTATAGTAATTGGGCATACGGAAGTGTTAGATCGGATGATGCCTATAAAGGTGGCGGAGGAACTGGTGATGTTTGGGAAATTGATGCTATGGAAAAATATAATTTAGTCACACCAAGTATGGGGGCTTTTGTTTCTAGAAGCTGGCAAAATTTGTATAAATCAATTTCAAGAGCTAATGTAGCATTGAGGGCAGTTAATTCACTATCTGAAGGGCAGTTTCCAAATAAAAAAATAAGAATTGCAGAATTGAGATTTCTAAGAGCTCATAGTTACTTTACATTGAAAAGATTATATAAGAATATTCCAATTTTTGACGAAACAGTTGCAGATACTGCTATTTTAAAAACATCAAATACATTAAGTAATGATGAATCATGGAATAAAATTGCATCTGATTTTCAATACGCAATAGAAAATCTACCAACTAGTCAATCCGAAATTGGCAGAGCAAATAAATATGCTGCACAAGCTTATCTTGCCAAATTAAGATTATACCAAGCCTATGAGCAAGGACCAAACCATCAAGTTACTTCCATTAACAAACAAAGATTACAAGAAGTAGTTGATTTAGCTCAAGCAGTAATTAGTTCTGGCAAATATGCTTTAAGTAGTGATATAGCAAATAATTTTCTTCCTGAAACAGAAAATGGACCAGAATCAATTTTTGCTATTCAATTTACGATAAATGATGGAACAACAGCTGGTCGTTTAAGTTATGAAGATGGATTAAATTATCCACACGGTGCACCTCAGTATGGATGTTGTGGATTTAACGCTGCTAGCCAAAACATGGTGAATGCGTTTACAACTGATGCTAATGGTTTACCAAACTTTGATACTTTTAATAATAGCATTGCAAATTTAAATACTGCTACAGTAGATGTTAGAATTGACCATACTGTTGGTATTGACGGACATCCTTATAAGTATGATAATACAAAACCTTTCAGCAATAGTTGGGTTAGAGACGCTGGTGTTTATGGTAATTTCCATACTATGCGTAACCAACAATTAGCTAGTAGTGCTTCTTATTTTAAGCTTGGGCCATTTATGGGTACGGCTAAAAATTATGATGTTTTACGTTATGACGATTTATTACTTATTCAAGCTGAAGCTTATATCCAATTAGGTCAGCAGGATAAAGCACTTCCAATTATTAATCAAATTAGAACTAGAGCTGCCAATAGTACGAATAGATTAAAGAAATTAGATGGAAGTTTCCCGTCTAATTACAATCTTAAAAATTATCCTGCTACAAATTGGACTGCTGCATATGCATTTAAGGCACTACAATGGGAACGTAGACTTGAATTTGCTACTGAAGGAGAGAGATTTTTCGATTTAGTAAGATGGGGTATTGCTGAAAAAGTATTAAATGATTATTTAAATATTGAGAAAGTAAGAAGAACATTTTTATCTACCGCTAAATTTACTGCAGGTAGAGATGAGTATTTACCTATTCCACAATCAGAAATTACTTTTACGAACGGACTTTATAAGCAAAATCCAGGATATTAGGTAGTTTATTGATTTAATAAGCACAAATCATTTGTAATAGGTAAAAATAAGGGGAGGTAATACTCTCCTTATTTGCTCATTTAAACTAAACATTATGCATTTTTTTAAATATTTATTAAGTCTTAATTTATTATTTTTTTATCAAGATTCTATAGCACAAAAAAATAGTCTTGTAAATAATGAAAAATATAGACCACAAATTCACTTTACACCTGAAAAAAATTGGGTGAATGATCCTAATGGTATGGTGTTTTTCAAAGGCACCTATCATTTATTTTTTCAACATAGTCCAGATACGACAGTTTGGAGTAATATGAGCTGGGGGCATGCTACTAGTAAAGACTTAGTACATTGGGATAGAAAGCCAATCGCAATTTATCCAGATAGTTTAGGATTGATTTTCTCTGGTAGTGCTGTCGTTGATAAAAACAACACAACAGGATTGGGGAAAAATGGTAGTATTCCATTAGTGGCCATGTATACCAGTCATGATATGGTTAAAGAAAAAGCTGGCGCTATAGACGTGGAAACTCAAAGTCTTGCTTATAGCTTAGACGAGGGTAAAACTTGGGTTAAATATGAAAAAAATCCTGTCTTAAAAAACCCTGGCGTAAGAGACTTTAGGGATCCAAAAATCATTTGGCATGAATCTTCAAAAAAATGGATTGCAGCAATTGCAGCGCAGGATCAGATTTCATTTTATGCTTCATCGAATTTAATGGATTGGGTAAAGTTGAGTGATTTTGGTAAAACTGAAGGTGCTCATGGTGGAGTTTGGGAATGTCCAGATTTATTTCCAATGAAATACAATAACCAAACCTATTGGGTTTTATTGGTTAATCTAAATCCAGGTGGTCCAAATACAGGATCGGCAACTCAATATTTTATCGGTGATTTTGATGGAAAAGAATTCAAAGCTAATTCTAAGACAACAAAATGGGCAGATTATGGACCAGATGAATATGCTGGTGTAACTTGGAGTAATACAGGAACAAGAAGAATATTAATTGGCTGGATGAGTAATTGGCAGTATGCTAATGTCGTTCCAACTGAAAAGTTCAGAAATGCATTCACTTTACCTAGAGAATTGGGTTTAACAAAAGTTGAAGATGAGTTATATCTAACGAGTTTGCCAATAAATGAGTTGAAATCTATAGAAAAACCTTCTAAAATTTTACAAGATATTTTGGTAAATGATAGTTTAGAGTTAACTACACTAATTGGAAAAATTAGCACTCCAAGTAAGTTTGAATTTAATTTTAACAATCAACAAAGCTTTGCAATTGAATTTTCAAATACCTTAAATGAAAAAGTAATTATCGGATATGACAAGGAAAAAAATAGTTTTTTTTTAGATAGAACTAAATCTGGAGTAATAAACTTTGAAAAAGATTTTGCAAGAATCAACTTTGCGCCAAGGTTAGTGAATAATGAAGAAGGAAATATGACATTATTTATTGATAAGTCATCATTTGAAATGTTTGCTGATAATGGTTTATCATTACTAACTAGTGTGATCTTCCCTAATGAAGATTTTATAAAAATAAAACTAACGTCATCTAAAAAAATATTAATAAATAAGATGGTATACACTCCATTACATTCAATATGGTAAAATTAATTTCAGTTAGTATAAAAAATAAGCCTCAATTACGAGGCTTATTTTTTATATACTCCTGCGTGAGGAAAACACCCCCTAAATTCGATTAAAATCGGTCCTTTTGTTCGAGCCTATTCCTATATATAGCTATTTGTATTCTTATAAATTGGTTAACTTTAGTAGAGATATTAATATTTTTAAATCTACATACATTAATAAAATGAAATTTTACCAAATTTATACAAGAGGCAAACTGGCAATAATTTTCTTTTTTGTTTTTTTAATGGAATCAAACGCGCAAATTAATTTAATAAATAATTCAGATTCTAGTTCTTTTAGTTATTTCAATGGGACTATTTTGGATAGTAAAACAAAGAATGAATTGGCTTTTGCAAGCATTTCAGTTTCTGGATCAAACATTTCTACAATCAGCAATAGTGAAGGAAAATTTTTGATAAAAATACCTTTAGATAAAAAAGATGCAAGTTTGACAATTTCTTTTTTGGGGTATAAGGATAAAGTGGTTTCTATTAAGGATTTAAAGCAGGAAAAAAATATATTGTATTTAGACCCGATCAATATGCTGCTCAAAGAAGTAGTTGTAAATGTGTTTGATGCAAATAAATTATTTTTAAATGTACTCAATAATCGTTCAAAAAATTACGGAGATAGTGCTATTCAAATGGTTGGCTTTTATAGAGAATCTATCAAGAAAAGACGTTCTTATGTCTCGGTTCTAGAATCTGTTATCGATATTCAAAAAATGCCATATTTATCTGGTGCGCAAGATCAGGTTAATATATTAAAAGGCAGAAAAAATGCGGATTATACTAAAATAGATACGGTTAATTTTAAATTAGAAGGGGGAGTTTTTTCAGCCTTATATATTGACTTGGTAAAAGATCCAAGTGTTATATTCTCAGATGATGTATTTGAATTGTATAATTTCCGTTTTGAGGATATAACCCAAATAAATGACAGGCAGGTTTTGATTATCTCTTTTAAACAAAAGTCAAATATAGAAGATCCCGATCCCCTCTATAGTGGTAAATTATTTATTGACGCTAAAAGCTTAGCTATAGTAAGTGCAAAATTTCAACTGAATGTTGAAAATAAAAATAAAGCTGGATTAATTTTTACACGTAAAAAACCCAATGGAGTTGTTATTTATCCAACAGAAGTTACCTACAAGGTGGATTATCGACTGCAAAATGGTAAGTGGATTTTTTCTTATTCACGTGGAGACCTTTCATTTAAATTAAATTGGGATAAAAGAATTTTTAACACCATCTATAATACAACTTTTGAATTGGTGAACACTAACTGGGAAAGTAAAGAAGGAAAGTCTCAATTTAATAATCAAAAATTGAGTCCCTATGTTATTATGTCTGATAAAATTTCTGATGTCACAGACGTGGATTTCTGGGGTAATTATAATATCATAGAACCTGAAAAATCAATTGAGTCAGCTATTAAAAAAATTAAAGCTAAAAACTTGAAAGAGCTATAAATAAACAAATCAGTTTAAGAATAAGTTGAGTTTTAATTTGACATTATATCTGCTTCAATTAAAACTGATACATCGCTTTGATTTTCATTTGTTTAATTTAATGAATTCAAGCGTATATTGACCAACTTCCTTCTTCAATTTCTGCTTCTAATTCTCCCGCATCCCATCCACAGTAGCCGACAAAAAGTTGAATTTCTTGCTGATTAGGACCATTGGTCTTGATGGCTTTGATCACTTGCTCCATATTGCCACCTAAATAAAGACCATCCGTTTTTAGTTCACCTCCCTCTATGAGATCTGGTCGCTTATGCAATACAAATAGGTGATCCCTATCAACTGGACCGCCATCCATCAGAGGAAACGGCTTACTATTATTGAATTCAATGAGTTCATGCAGGGACTTCTTAAGGGGTTTATTGGTTACAAATCCTACACTGCCGGTTTCATTATGTTCAACAATCAGTATGGTTGTATTTTCAAAGATGCTATCATTCAAGGTGGCGGTACTTTTGATATATAATCCTGCTTTTAATTCCGTCATAAGTTTGTAAATGATTATGTTGTTAATCCTAAGACTAAAGTATATTAAAAAGTGGAGTTTTCAATTTCATAGTTATTTGTACTTTTTAGGAACAGTATTTTAATATAGCTTTGACTTTAATTTATTCAAACGTTATTAAGACACATTAAAATGATAAAAGAACTATTAAAAACGGCATTGGGGAGACTAAGAATTGTAGCATTTGTCGAGGGATGTTCTTTTTTACTTTTAGGTTTTACAATGATCCTAAAATATAAATTTTCTATACCATTGCCCAATTACATAGTTGGTTCGGCTCATGGTTTTCTTTTTGTGCTGTATGTTCTTTTGCTACTTCAGGTTTCATTTTTACAACGATGGGGTATATTCAAAATGTTTTTAGCATTCTTAGCTTCACTAATACCTTTTGGAACTTTTTATGCAGATAAAGTTCTTTTTAAACAATCTACTGAATAAACACTCATATATATATATATATATATATGGATGATCTTTCTTAATTTAGTGTTTTAAATAGGAATAAATCATGAACAAAATCATCACCGTGGTTATTATGCTTTTATTAAGCATCAACTTAATGGCGCAAAAACAAAATAAATCCCTTCCAGATCCGAATAAAAAAATCCTAACTGTGGAAGCTTCTTGCGGTCAATGCCAATTCAAGATGGACGGCAAAGGTTGTACGCTAGCTGTAAGAATAAAAGGCAAATCCTATTTTGTTGACAAAGCAAAAATCGACGACTATGGAGATGCGCACGACGAAATGGGGTTCTGCAATGCAATTAGAAAAACAAAAGTTCAAGGGGAAGTAGTAAATGGTAAATTCGCGGCTTCTTATTTTGAATTGCTTGACATAAAGTAATAATAACAGAAATTAAATCAGGTATGGTTTAATTTCTGTTTTAATAACTCCAAATGATGCGTTGTGTGCAAGGATGTGAATATGATCAATTCTCTTAAGCTTACTTTTCCTAATAATGGATGCGGTAATCTATAACTTTCTAATGCCTCCTCTGAGTGTGCTTCAATTTTTTTGATAAATGCCTTATTCAAAGCGTTATGCTTATTGATTAAATCCTTTTTGTCTTTAAACATAACTGGTTTTGGTATATAGATAGTCGGTGATTTTGCTCCTCCTTCTAATGATTTTTTATACAAGGTTTGAAGTTCATCAAAGCCTCTTGTTTCTTTTTTATTAAGACCATAAAGTAGGCTCAATAAGATCTTAGGTAGGGTAAAGCCAATATTGACGATGCCTAACACTTTAATTAAATGGACTAAATCTTGACCTGCAGACCATTTATTATTATAATTGGCTTCAAAATTTTCCTCGTTTAGGTTGTTTATCAACTCGTTAAATTGAGCTACTCCATCCGTCAATGATTTTATAATGGTTGCTTTGTCAGTCATGATATTATTTATAAAACTTTGTTGTTATTGCTTACTGTTTTTCTTACATTTAACTTTATGAAAGCAAATCAATCCCTTCATTTTAGTAATTTAGTTAGTAAAGCTAAAATATTTATTGTTATCTGTTTATTAAGTGCCCAAAACTTGTTCGCACAAACAGTGATCGAAAAAATCATTCAAGAAGAAAATAACCATTCTCAACTTCAAACATTAGCGCATGAATTGTTTGACGGGATTGGACCAAGATTAGTTGGTACGCCTCAAATGAAAAAAGCGAATGACTGGGCAGTTGATAAATATACAAACTGGGGTATTACAGCCCGTAACGAAAAATGGGGTGATTGGAAAGGATGGGAGCGTGGCATCACACATATAGACATGCTATCGCCAAGGGTAAAGAGTTTAGAAGGTACGCAGTTGTCATGGAGCCCTTCTACTAAAGGGAAAAGTGTAAAAGCAGAGATTGTAATTATTCCTGATGTAAAGGATTCAATTGCTTTTGCAAATTGGTTGCCTACTGTAAAAGGTAAGTTTGTAATGATTTCTATGAATCAGCCAACAGGAAGACCAGATGATAATTGGCAACAGTTTGCTACAAAAGCATCTTTTGACCAACTAAAAAAAGATAGAACAGCACAAACAGAAGCTTGGCGTAATCGAATCACTAAAACGGGCTTTTCAACAAGAATGCTAACAATTGTATTAGAGAAAGCGGGTGCTGTTGGTATATTAACGAATAACTGGTCTAGTGGTTTTGGGGTAGATAAAATTTTTAACGCCTATACTTCTAAAATTCCTACTGTTGATATTGCTTTAGAAGATTATGGCACATTGTATCGTTTAGTTGAATCTGGAGACAATCCAATTATTAGTATTCAAACAGATTCTAAAGACTTAGGCGTAGTCCCATCTTTCAATACCATTGCAGAAATTAAAGGCACAGAAAAGCCGGATGAATATGTGATGCTGTCTGCGCATTTTGATTCTTGGGATGGTGGACAAGGTGCTACTGATAATGGCACAGGAACTTTAACAATGATGGAAGCAATGCGTCTTTTAAAAATGTTTTATCCTAATCCTAAACGTACAATTTTAGTAGGACATTGGGGTAGTGAGGAGCAGGGTTTAAATGGTTCTAGAGCATTTGTAGAAGATCATCCAGAAGTAGTTAGCAAATTGCAAGCATTATTTAATCAAGATAATGGTACGGGAAGGATTGTCAATATTTCTGGACAAGGATTTCAACATGCTGGTGATTTCATAACCCGTTGGTTAGCTGCAGCGCCAAGCTATATCAAAGATTCAATCAAGACAACTTTTCCTGGAACACCAGGTGGTGGTGGCAGTGATCATGCATCATTTATAGGAGTAGGCGCGCCAGGTTTTTCATTAGGTGCTTTAAATTGGTCTTATTTTAACTACACATGGCATACGAATAGAGATACCTATGATAAAGTAATTTTTGATGATGTAAAAAACAACGTCATCCTTACAGCAATTATGGTGTATATGGCATGTGAAGACAATGAAACATTTCCAAGAGATAAGTCATTAATGAACAATGGTCAAGCCATAAAATGGCCAACACAAGTAAAAGCAATTCGAATGGGCCCAGTAGCGCCAACTAATTAAGTTTTTATGATTATATAATAGGGCACATTCATGTCCTTAAACCTAATCTATACCTATATTTGTAGTTGAAAAAAACACAAATATGTTAGATGCAATTATTCCATTGATTTCTTTAATCTTGTTAGAAGTCATTTTAGGTATCGATAATGTAATTTTCATTTCAATCTTATCAGATAAACTACCAGATAGCCAAAGAGATAAATTAAGGTATTGGGGTCTTGGCTTAGCTATGATTATGCGCTTGATTTTATTGACATTAATATCTTGGATTTTAAAACTAGATCAGACCTTATTTACACTGTCTGATATTACATTTTCAGGTAAAGGATTAATCTTAATTGCAGGAGGACTTTTCTTAATCTATAAGAGTACAGTTGAAATTCATCATAAAACTGAATTAGCGAATCAAAGTGAAGTGCCAGTAGTGCCGAAGAAAAGTAGTTTTCAAAGATTATTACTAGAAATTATTTTATTAGACATCGTTTTTTCAATTGACTCAATCATTACAGCGATTGGAATGGCTCAGGAATTATGGGTAATGTATACATCAGTTATTGTCGCAGTGGGCATCATGATTTTCGCGTCTCAACCTATTAGTCATTTTATAAAAAAGCATCCATCATTTAAGATATTGGCTTTAACATTTTTAATGATGATAGGCATTTCTCTGATTGCAGAAGGGTTTCATTTAGCGATCCCTAAAGGCTATATTTATTTTGCGATGGCTTTTGCATTTGTAGTTGATATTATTCAAATGAAGACGGTAAAATAAACGAATGGAGTCACCTGTATTCTTAATTACGCCCCCATTTACTCAGCTGAATACGCCCTATCCAGCAACTGCATACCTTAAAGGATTTTTGAATACAAAAGGAATACCAAGTGTGCAAGCAGATTTAGGAATAGAGGTAACTTTGGCTGTCTTTAGTAAAACTGGATTAACCAATTTATTTAATAAGATTGAGTCTCAGGCACCTGAATTGAATGCAAATGCGCAAAGAATACTTGCTTTAAAAAACAACTACATCAATACGATTGATCAAGTAATACTTTTTCTACAAGGAAAGTTGGATACGATCGCACATTTGATTTGTACCAGAAATTTTTTACCAGAAGCAAGTGCCTTCGAACAAATGGATGATTTGCATTGGGCTTTTGGAGCAATGGGCAAGCAAGATAAAGCCAAGCATATTGCCACCATGTATTTAGAAGATCTTGGCAATTTAATTAAAGATACAATTGATCCTCATTTTGGATTTAGTCGCTATGCGGAAAGCCTAGGCAGATCTGCGAATACTTTTGATGAGTTATATGCAGCTTTAAATGCACCAGCAACTTATTTAGACTGTGTTTTGTTAGACATCTTTGAGAAACATATTCAAAGCGTACAACCAAAATTAGTTTGTATCTCTGTTCCTTTTCCGGGCAACTTGTATACCTCCTTAAGATGCGGACAATGGATCAAACAACATCATCCTTCCATAAAAGTGGCGATGGGTGGCGGATTTGCAAATACGGAATTGCGCTCTTTGTCTGATTCAAGGGTATTTGAATTTTATGATTTTATCACGCTAGATGATGGGGAAGCGCCAATAGAAATATTGATTGATCATATTGATGGTAAAAAGGAAGTACATGATTTAAAACGTTGCTTTACTTTATTAAATGGGGTGGTTACTTATATAAATGAATCTATTTACCCAGATTACAAACAGCATCAATTGGGCACACCTGATTACGATGGTTTATTATTAGATCAATACATTTCTGTTATTGAGTTAGTGAATCCAATGCATAGTTTATGGAGTGATGGAAGATGGAATAAATTAACCATGGCACACGGATGTTATTGGGGGAAATGCACTTTCTGTGATATCTCATTAGATTATATAAAAACGTATGAGCCGGCGACTGCAAGTTTATTAGCAGACAGAATGGAAAGAATGATTGCCCAAACAGGTCAAAATGGTTTTCACTTTGTAGATGAAGCAGCTCCGCCAGCATTAATGAAAGCGCTTGCAATTGAAATCATTCGTAGAAAGTTAGTGGTGAGTTGGTGGGCGAATGTACGTTTCGAAAAAAGTTTTACTGCCGACTTATGTCTTTTATTAAAAGCATCGGGATGTATTGCAGTGAGTGGTGGTTTAGAAGTGGCATCCGATAGATTATTAGACTTAATACAAAAAGGAATTACCGTTGCGCAGGTGGCAAAAGTTAGTCAGCATTTTAATGACGCAGGTATTATGGTGCATGCCTATTTGATGTATGGTTTCCCAACACAGACGGTGCAAGAAACAGTGGATTCTTTGGAAATGATTCGACAATTTTTTGAAACAGGTATTTTAAAATCTGCCTTCTGGCATTTGTTTACGATGACAGCACATAGTCCTGTTGGATTAGCCCCTGACAAATATAAGGTTAAAAAAGTTTCAGATGCAGTAGGTAGTTTTGCAAACAATGATATTGCACATACAGATCCTACAGGCGCTAATCATGAGATTTTTGGGTATGGGTTAAAAAAGGCTTTATTGAATTATATGCATGGTGCATGTTTTGATTATCCATTGCAGAAATGGTTTGAGTTTAAAATCCCTAAAACAACAGTTGCGCCAGATTATATTCAAACACAAATTGATGCTGTTGAAATTGGGGCAACCAATTATAAGGCAATTTGGATTGGATTAGAACCTGTGTCTACGATTATACAACGATCGAAGAAAGGGAGTAAGTGGGAGGAGATGAACCTCCGTTTTGAAACTAATAAAAATACCATCTCTATTAATTTAGAACCTGCAAAAGGAGCATGGTTAATTCAATTGTTACCAAAATTAAATGCAAACAATTCAAACGGCATGTCTTTGACGGATATTAAAGCAGATTATGCGGCTGCTGGTTTAGAGGGCTTTGATTTATTTTGGGATAATAAACCAGTGAATACTTTACACAAGGTTGGTTTGTTAAGAATCTAATCGCTAAAAATAATTATAACCAGATGAACGTAGAATGGGTAAGAGATTTCTGTTTGACCTTTGATTCGGTAGAAGAATGCCAACCATTCGGACCAGAAAATCTTGTATATAAGATAAAAGGCAAAATGTTTCTATTACTTTCTTTAGATGAACAACCCCCAAGAGTCAATGTTAAGACAGATCCAGACAGATCGGTTGAATTAAGAGAAGCTTATCCCGACAATATCTTACCAGGGTATCATATGAATAAAAAACATTGGAACACACTTGTTTTAAATGCAAGACTTAGTGCAGCACTTGTTCAGGAGTTAATTGTACATTCTTACGATTTAGTAAGAAAGTAAACAAGCAATTTAGTTGTGTATAAAATAATAATCCTATTTTTGAACCTCATTCGATTACATTAAATATATCATTATGGGATTTGCAATCAATAAAAAAGTAGCTGATAAGAAAGCTGCGTCTAACACTAAGACGAATGTTCAGGCGGGAGGAAGTTCTAAGTTTATCGCGAAAGCGAACACGAAGTCCTCTGGAGCTAGTAAAAAACCAATTAAAACCGGTGGTTCTAGAGGTAGTTGATCCACGGAACTAGTTGATTTTTAATATATTAGAAGGAAGGCATTGAATGCCTTCCTTTTTTTGTGCTCAAACCATTTTTCCATTTATTTATTGGCCAGCAACTAAGAAAAAAACATGATAAAGGTCATATATATTTAAAAATTTATATAAGTTATACTTTTATATGTAAATAGGTATAAAATATTTAACAAAAATGGTTTTTAAAAGCAAGATTTGGCTTAAATTCACAATTCATTAACAAATCCTTAGGACTAATTCTAGGGGTATGTATTCTAAAATTTAATCACATGAAGAAAAATTTGTACATGATGCTGGCTATGTTCTTTTCTTTGAACATTGCACTAGCTCAAACTACAACTGTAAACGGAAAGATTACGGATGCAAAAGGTGCACCGGTTGAAGCCGCTACAGTTAGAGAAAAAGGCACAAGCAATGCTACTAAAGCAGATGCGAATGGCGCTTTTTCTATTACAGTTAAACAAAATGCTGTATTGCAGGTTTCTGCAACAGGTTTTGCTAACTTAGAAGTATCTGCAGCAAATGCTAGCAGAATTACACTTAAAGAAACAGTAGATAATTTAACAGAAGTTATCGTTACTGCCTTAGGTGTTAAAAGAGAGAAAAAAGCCCTTGGATATGCTGTTCAAGAGGTGAAAGGAGAAAACTTAACAATCGCAAAAGCTACTGACGTAAGTACTTCATTAGCAGGAAAGGTTGCCGGTGTGCAATTAGTAGGTTCTCCAAGTTCTGCTTTTGACAACGGTAGTATCTTAATCCGTGGTGTTACTGGTTTAGGACCACAGGAGCCAATCTTTGTTGTTGATGGAACAATCACAAACCAATCAGCGGTTTTAATGGATAACGTTGAAAACTTATCTGTTTTAAAAGGACCTGCTGCAACTGCATTGTACGGTCAACGTGCTGCAAATGGTGCGGTTGTAATCACAACAAAAAAAGGTACACGTAAAAAGTACAGCGGTGTTGAATTAAACTTAGGTGCAACTTTTGAGAACATTGCATTGTTACCTCCATACCAAAATCAGTATGCGGGTGGTTATTCTTCATCTTACACGAGCAAAAACTCTTTGGGCGCTGGTTATTTAGATGACCAAGGATATTACATCTTCAATTATGATCCTGCTGCACATCCTGCATCTTGGGCTGCGTTTCAAGGTCAAAGAATGTTGGAGTATGGTGCGGATGAAAGCTGGGGTCCAAAAATAGACGGCTCTTTATACCGTGCTTATTGGAGCTGGTATCCTGGTGCTGACTTTGGTAAATTAACACCAATGGTTGCTCAACCAAACAACGTGAAGAATTTCTTCCAAACAGGTTTGAATTTGAACAACTCTGTTGCTTTCACATCTGGTGGAGAATCTCATAACTTTAGATTGACTTATGGTAACCAACAAAGAACATTGGTGGTACCTAACGCAAATAGAGATCAACACCAATTAGGTGTGAATGGTTCTTTTGATGTAGGTAAAAAATTAACTGTATCAACTGATATCACTTATACAACTTCTTATACTAAAGGTGCTCCAACTGAAGGTTATGATTTAACTGGATTAAACGTAACTCAAAATTTCAACCAATGGTTCCAAAGACAATTGGATATGGATCGTATGAAGCAATATCGTGAGCCAGACGGAAGTTTAAATTCCTGGAACATTGGTGATCCTAATGCTACTGGAGATTTTGCTACTTATGGTATTCCTCAATATTGGGACAACCCTTATTTCGTAGTTGCTGAAAATTTCACAACTCAAAAACATAACAGAATTGTTGGTAACATAGGTTTAAACTATAAAATAAACAGCCACTTGAGCATTCAATCAAATGCGAGAATGAACTCTTATACAAATGAGAATGATGCAAGAATGGCTACTGGTTCTTTGACATTACCTTATTACAAGCAATTGCAAAACCAATACAAAGAGATGAACTATGAGACAAACATCGTTTACAAAAATAAGTTTGGTGATTTCTCTGTAGATGGATTAGCTGGAGGTAACATCAGAAGAAACAGTTACAGTCAAATGTCATTAGCAACAGAAGGTGGTTTAAGTTCGCCTAATTACTTTGATATTGCTGCGTCCGTTTCTCGTCCTTCATTCTCAAGAAGCTATGAAAAGAAAATTGTTAATTCAGTTTACGGTAAGGCTTCATTTGGTTATAAGGATTTCTTATACGTAGATGGAACTATCCGTAACGACTGGTCTTCTGCATTACCTGCTGCAAACAATTCTTATTTATACCCTTCTGTGAGTTCAAGTTTCATCTTCACTGAATTGTTGAAGACAAACTGGTTAACTTACGGTAAGTTACGTGCTTCATATGCGAGCGTGGGTTCTGATTTAGGAGCACACTCTTTGGATTTAGCAATCAATAACGGTTCTTTTTACGGAAGTAATGCTTCTGTAACAATCGGTAACCAATTTAAAGGTGGCGGTATCCGTCCAGCTTTAACAAAGGCTTACGAGGTGGGTATTGAATTGAAATTGTTCAAGAAGATTGGATTTGATGCGACTGTTTACCAAAACAACAACACTGATCAAATCTTAGGTGTAGACGTTTCTCCATCAAGTGGTTTCTCTACTGCTCAGATCAACGCTGGTAACATCGTGAGTCAGGGTATTGAGCTTTCTTTAAATGGTAAGCCAGTAGAAACTAAGAACTTCGTTTGGGAAACTAGCATCAACTGGGCTAAGAACCGTAACGAAATCAAAGAATTGGCTCCAGGTATCAATACTTATTTATATGCTACAAACAGATATGATACACGTTTAGAGCATAGAGTAGGTGGTCAATGGGGTACTTACTACGGTAGAAAATGGAGAAAAGATCCAACTACTGGAAGAACTTTGATTGATGCAACTGGTCAACCATTATATGATATCAACAAAGAAATTGGAACAGTATTACCAAAATGGACTGGTGGTTTATTCAACACATTCCGTTATAAGAACATTGATTTAGCATTCTCTATCGACTTCCAAAGCGGTGGTTTATTCTACTCTGAAACAAGAAACTTTAACACAGGTGCTGGTCTTTCTCAAGAAACAGTAGGTGTGAATGATAAAGGTTATGATTGGAGAGATTACCCAGGAACTTATACTACAACAGGCGGTAACGCTGGTAATGGTGGTATCCGTATCCCAGGTGTATTTGCAAATGGCGCATTAGCTGGTCAAGAGAACAACAGATACATTTCTGCTCGTGCTTATTGGTACACTGCTCGCCAACGTGACGCAAGCAATGTATTATTAGATGCATCATATATTAAATTACGTGAAGTTAGATTGGGTTACAATTTCCCAGCTTCTTTGTTGAAGAAAGTGCCTTTTGCTAAAACTGCAAATCTTGGATTCATCGTTCAAAACGCATGGTTAATCTGGGCTACAACTAAGCAATGGGGTATTGATCCATCTGAGTTAGAAGTGTTCTACAGAGAAGGTGGTCAGCTTTCTTCTACACGTCAACTTGGTGTTAACTTACGTGTAACGTTCTAATGAATAATTAGTACAAAAATTTTAAAAATAATAATGATGAAAAAAATATTAATTCTTATCGCAGTCCTTGCTACCATGCAAAGTTGTAATAAGTTCGGCGATACAAACGTATCTCCAACACTTCTTACAAAAGCATCTACAAGTGCATTGCTTACCAATTCGCAACAAGCGATGAAAACTGTTATGTTTAATAACAGATTGGCTAATTTATATGTGCAACATTTATCTGAAGGACCTTATCCTGGTTCTTCATTATACAGTGATCGTAACGCAAGTTTCGCATCATGGTATGTTGGACCATTGTATGATTTACAAACAATCATCAACTACAACAATGAAGGTGCAGCTACAACAATTGGTAATGGTTCTAAAGCCAACCAAATTGCAGTAGCAAGAATCATGAAAGCATTCTACTTCTTAAGAATGACAGATATATGGGGTGATATCCCTTATTCTGAAGCATTAAAAGGAAGTGCAGCTTATTCACCAAAATATGATACGCAAGAATCTATCTACACAGATTTGTTCAAAGAGTTGACTGAAGCAGTTGCTCAAATTAAAGAGAACGAAGCTGGTGTTGTAGGTGATATTCTTTTTGCTGGTGATATGGCAGCTTGGAAGCGTTTTGCAAACACAATTCGTTTAGCAATGTCTGTTAGATTATCGAAAGTAAATCCAACAAAGGGTAAAACTGAATACGCTGCTGCAATCGCTGCTGGTGTAATTTCAAGTAATGCTCAAAATATCATGTATAAGTTTATAGCTGGTGATCCTAACAACTACAATCCATGGTATGATAACTATTCTGTAAGTAACCGTAATGACTACGCGATCAGTAAAACAATGACTGATTACATGGATCCAAAAGCAGATCCACGTTTGCCAGTTTATGCTGAAGTATTAGCGAGTGGTTTAGTTAAAGGTTTACCATATGGCAGAAACGCTGCTGTAAACATTCCTGCTGCTTATAGCCGTATTGGAACTGCATTCAGAAGTCAAGGTTCTCCATTGTCTATCTATAACTATGCCGAAGTTTTATTCTTACAAGCTGAAGCTGCTAAATTAGGTTATACTACAGGTGGTGATACTGAAGCTGAAACAAAGTACAAAGCAGCTATCAAAGCTTCTTGGGAAATGTATGGCGTTTATGATGCAACTAAATACGCAACTTATATTGCAAATGCGGATGTAGCTTATTCAAGTGCAAATGCACACAAACAAATTTTAACTGAGAAGTGGGTACATAACTACTTAAGTGCTTGGGAAATTTGGTGTGACTGGAGAAGAACTGGATTCCCAGTTTTAACTGCTGCTGCAGATAGAGTTGATTCAAGAGGTATTCCTTACCGTTTGGGTTACCCTCCAACTGAAGCTTCTTTAAACCCTACAAATTACAAAGCTGCTGTTACTGCTATGGGTGGTACAGATGATAACTATGCTAAAATGTGGTGGTCTAAATAATTAGCCTCATTAATTGAGTCCTAATAAAAAAAGGGGGATCGTGAAAACGATCCCCCTTTTTAATGCTTCATATTTTTAAATCTAACTTATTTATTTAACTACCTCGCCTTCGATTATCAACTCAGTAGGTAATTTCTGTCCTGCAAACTTCACATTTACTTTCTTTCTAAAAGCACCAACAGCTGGGGCAGTATAGGTAACTTTGATAGTGCCTCTTTGTCCTTTTAAGACTGGATTTTGGTTGTATTCAGGTTGTGTACAGCCACATTCTGCATTGGCAAATTCGATGACTACAGGTCGTGGATCGTTGTTAGTATAGGTGAAAACAACCGACTTGTGTACCCCTTTTGGTATTTTTCCAAAACTATGTGCAGCCTTATCGAATTTTACGCCTGTTTGCGCTGAACAAAACAAGGCAGCAAGTGAAAATCCTACTGTTAAAATGTACTTCATATTGTCGTTAATTTAATGTGTGAATTCTTTGTCTAATGGGTTTAAAACCAATTGGTTTAAAAGAAAATATTACTCTAAATTATTGAAATTTCGGTAATTAACTGATTTTATGTGTTTCTTGATTTTTATTGCATTTTGACCCCTATTTTTGTCCTATGGAATCCAACTTAGAAGCCGTATCTAATCATGACATGCTTTCTTTTGAAGCATTTCAAAAAACTGTATTGGAGGACTATCGAACAGCACTAGTTAGTAGAGAAGTGAGTTTGTTAGGAAGACGTGAGGTATTGACTGGCAAGGCCAAATTTGGCATTTTCGGTGATGGCAAGGAAGTCGCACAGGTTGCCCTTGCAAAATTTTTTCAAAAAGGAGATTTTAGAAGTGGTTATTATAGAGATCAAACATGGATGTTTTCTATAGGGGTATCCAATGTCGAAGATTATTTTGCACAATTGTATGCCGATGTAGAGCATGACCCATATAGTGGCGGAAGAAACATGAATTCTCATTTTAGTACACCGTTTGTCAATGAGAAAGGCGAGTGGCTTCCTTTGGTTGATAGTTATAATATATCAGCTGATATAGCGCCTACAGCAGGTCAAATGGTTCGTGGACTAGGGCTTGCATTTGCCTCTAAATTTTTTAGAAATTCAAATGAAAAAGAGGCTTTCAAAGGTTTAACAAATGAGGGCAATGAAGTTTGCTTTTGTACGATAGGAGATGCGAGTACCTCCGAAGGGCATTTTTGGGAAACCATCAATGCTGCAGGAGTTTTACAAGTGCCATTAGCTGTCATTGTTTATGACGATGGATATGGTATTTCTGTACCTACTTCATTACAAACAACCAAAGCATCTATTTCAGAAGCACTAGCTGGGTTCGAAAAAAAGCCAGGCACCAATGGTATCAAAATTTATACTGTCAATGGTTGGGATTATGCTGCACTTTGTGAAACCTTTGAAGAAGGTATCGCCTATACACGCGCAACCCATACGCCGGTTTTATTTCATGTAAAAGAAGTGACTCAACCACAAGGACATTCAACAAGTGGAAGTCATGAAAGGTATAAGTCTGCAGAAAGATTAGAGTGGGAAAGAACTTGGGATTGCAATAAGCAAATGAGACATTGGTTAATTCAAAATGAATTAGCGACAGCAGAATTCTTAGACCAATTTGAATCTGATGTAAAACAAGAAGTGCGTGATCAGAAACAAATTGCTTGGGAAAAATATATTGGTCCAATCAAATCAAAAATTCAAGAAGCAGCAACATTGGTTTATGCAGGATTAGATCAAGCATCGCCATTGTATCGTATGATGCAAGAATTGGTTGCCAATAAAGAGCCATTAAAAAGAGAACTTTTCAGAATTCTAAATATTGTTTTAGAGCAAGTGCCTCAACACCAAAATGCTGCTGCAATTAAAAAATTGGTAGACGAATATTATAAAGTTCAAGCACCATTTTATAGCAAGTATTTATACAATGAAGGTCAACAAAGTGCACTAAATGTTTCAGTAGTTCCTGCAGTGATGGATGCAAATCCAAAACAACTAAATGGATACGAAGTGCTCAATCAATATTTTGATTATTTATTTGCAAACAATCCTAAAGTGGTTGCCTTTGGCGAAGACTTAGGCAATATTGGAGATGTGAATCAGGGCTTTGCCGGATTACAAGCAAAATATGGAGTTAATAGAATTTTTGATACAGGAATTAGAGAGCAAACTATTATGGGTCAAGCCCATGGTCTTGCGATGAGAGGATTGAGACCAATTGCAGAAATTCAATACTTGGATTATTTATTATACGGCATTCAAACTTTAAGCGATGATGTGGCAACTTTACATTATCGTACTGTTGGTAAGCAAAGTAGCCCAGTAATTATTAGAACTAGAGGCCATCGTTTAGAAGGTATTTTCCATAGTGGTTCTCCAATGGGCATGATCATTCATTCTTTAAGAGGCATGTTTGTTTGTGTGCCAAGGAATATGGTACAAGCAGTGGGGATGTATAATACCTTACTAAAAGCGAATGATCCAGCTATCTTAATTGAATGTTTAAATGGTTATCGATTAAAAGAAACTGTTCCAGCAAATATCAATGAATTTACTGTTCCATTAGGGATGATAGAAACGCTAAGAACGGGCGAAGATATTACGATTGTATCTTACGGATCTACTTTAAGAATTGTAGAAGATGCAGCAATTCGTTTAGCAGCAATGGGTATTGACTGCGAAGTGATTGACATACAAACTTTATTACCATTTGATATCAATCATCAGATTTTAGCATCCCTTAAAAAGACGAATCGAATTTTATTTGTGGACGAAGATGTGCCTGGTGGCGCAACTGCTTACATGTACCAACAAGTAATCGAGGAGCAAGGTGGCTATAAATGGTTGGACGCAAGTGCAAGAACACTCTCTGCGAAAGCCCATCGTCCAGCATATGCAAGTGATGGAGATTACTTCTCAAAGCCAAATACAGAAGAAGTGATTGCAGTTGTAAAAGAGATGATGGCAGAATAGATGCAATTAGTATCCTTCCAGTTGTTCAGTATAACTCAAAGAGCCTAGTCTAAATCTTAAAGGAATCTTTGTCTTTTTTTCAAAAGCCCTTTCTTGATTACAAAAAAATCCTGTCTGTGTAGTGTAATAATTTGGCGAAATGCCGTTCTGCATTTTATAAAGCGAAACAGTGTTCAAATTTGAAGTAGCTAAGGTTTTAGCGCTTGGGGTAGGTGTTGTTTTTGAAACTTCCCAATACTGCTTTGCATTTTTAGAAATTAATTTTTGCGCAGCAATAGACTGCGCAAAAATTAAAAATAATATCAGGTTAAAATATTTCGTAACGGTAAGTTTATGCCATATTGTGAAACACTTTGTTCACGTCTTCGTCTTGTTCTAATTTCTCAATCAATTTACTAATATCTTCTGCTTGTTCATCTGTTACTGGAACGGTTGTTGTTGGAATCCATTCCAATTCAGCACTAATTGGTGTAATGTTCTTGTCCTCTAAGGCTTTTTGTAAGTTGCCAAAGTCGGTGAAAGCACATCTTAAAACGATGATTGGATTGTCATTATCGTCATTACTTTCTCCAAGTTCATCTAATCCATGATCGATTAATTCTAATTCTAAATCATCCATGATCAATCCTTCTGGGTTTAATTTAAATACGCCCATTTTCTTGAATTGAAAACTTACGCTACCACTATTTCCTAAAGCGCCACCGCCTTTATTAAAAATGCTTTTTACATTGGCTACAGTTCTTACATGGTTATCGGTTGCAGTTTCAACTAATAATGCAACACCATGAGGAGCATAACCTTCATATAAGATCTCTTCATAGTTTGAAGTATCTTTTCCAAGCGCTCTTTTGATTGCAGCCTCTACACGATCCTTAGGCATACCCACACTCTTCGCGTTCTGATAACATCTACGTAAAGCTGGATTGGTTGCCATATCTGGACCAGACGCTTTTACTGCAATGACAATCTCTTTACCAATACGGGTAAATTGTTTTGCCATTTTATCCCAACGAGCAAACATGGTTGCTTTTCTTACTTCAAATATCCTACCCATAGTTTCATGATTTAAGGTGAGCAAAAATAACACAAAAAAAATAGTCCCGAAAATCGGGACTATTATAATTTAGGTCCAAAAGGACTATTTATTCAATTTACTAGTTTTCTTACTATAGAAGAAGTAAACAAATAAGCCTAAGATCATCCAAATAAAGGCAACTTTAAGCGTTTGCATATCTAAAGCAAAGATCATTGCTAAACAGATAACTGCTCCTAAAATTGGAACCAATGGTACTAATGGCGTTTTGAATGGACGCTCCATTTCTGGAGACTTACGTCTTAAAATCCAAACACCTAAGCTCACTAATACAAAGGCAAATAGGGTACCAAAGCTTGTTAAATCACCTGCAACACTTCCTGGAACGAAAGCGGCAAATAAACCAACAAACACAAATAAGATCCAGTTAGACTTGTATGGAGTTTGGTATTTAGGGTGTAAATCACCAAATGCTTTTGGTAATAAACCATCCTTACTCATTGAGTAGAATATACGGCTTTGTCCCATCAACATCACTAATATTACAGAAGAGAAACCAGCTAGAATAGCAACAGTCACTGCAGTTGCTAACCAACCATATCCTGTCATATAAGTAGAGATTGCATATGCAACAGAAGCTTCTCTTCCTTTTTCTGGATCAACAAAATCTTTCCAGTTAGCCACACCAGTTAAAACGTGACCAAATAAAATATAAAGAATCGTACAAACCACTAATGATCCTAAGATACCAATTGGCATGTCTCTTTTTGGATTCTTAGCTTCTTGCGCTGCTGTAGAAACTGCATCAAAACCAATGAAGGCAAAGAATACAATTGCTGCACCACCAAGAACACCACCCCATCCGTGCTTAAAGGCGCCAGAATAATCTGCAATTACTTTGCCAGCACTGTCTGTAACAGCTGCTTGACCAGCAGGAATCATATATGGAGTATGGTTTTCAGGCTTGATGAACTGCCATCCAATTGCGATGAAAATAATTACAATCGCAACTTTGATAAATACAATAATTGCGTTTACGATTGCTGATTCTTGAGAACCTTTGATTAATAATAAGGTTAAAGCTAACAGGATAATCAAGGCAGGCGCATTCATGATACCAGAATGTGCAACTCCTAAACTATCGGTAAAGCTTTCAAAAGGGCTATGACTCCATTCATATGGAATAGCGCCTCCCGTAAGTTTATTAAGGTATTCGCTCCAAGCAATAGATACAGTGGCAGCACCAAGTGCATATTCCATGATCAATGCCCATCCAATAATCCATGCGACTAATTCACCCATTGTAACATAAGAGTAAGCGTATGCACTACCTGCAATTGGAATCATCGCTGCAAATTCAGCATAACATAATCCTGCAAAAGCACAACCTACCGCTGCAATAATAAAGGAGATAGTAACAGCAGGTCCAGCGGCTTGTCCAGCTGCTGCAGCTGTTCTAACAAATAAACCAGCACCAATAATGGCACCAATTCCTAGAGCGATTAAATTACCAGCACCTAGTGTTCTTTTTAACCCTTTGCCACCCTCCTCAGATTGGGCTAGCATCGCAGTCAAATCTTTCTTTCTGAATAAACTCATAATAATAGGTTTCGATTTAGGTTGAAAAATAGCATTTTTTTTGCAATTACTGCGTAGTTTTTTATGAAAAAAAGAGGCATGAGCCATTTTTTTAGCCCCCCTATTTTTTTACAAGTTATGTGGTATATTGCAGGACTAAGCTGCTTATGAAAAAATCTAACAAACTCACAATTTATATTGTCATCGCAATGGTGGCAGGTGCCGTTCTGGGCTATTTTATCCACGAAGGTAAAGATCAGGCAACCATTGATAGTTTTGCTAAAAATGTAAAACTTTTGACGACCATCTTTTTAAGATTGGTTCAAATGATTATCGCCCCATTGGTTTTTTCAACCTTGGTGGTGGGTATTGCTAAATTAGGAGATATCAAGACGGTAGGTCGTGTGGGCGGAAAAGCGCTTTTATGGTTTTTATCTGCTTCCTTGATTAGTCTTTTAATTGGCTTGATATTGGTGAATTTATTAAAGCCAGGAGCAGGATTGGATTTGACAGTGGGAGACAGCTCGGGCGTGAAAGATTTGATGGGCAAAACACAATCTTTTAGCATCATCAATTTTGTGGAGCATGTATTTCCTAAGAGCATGTTTGAAGCGATGGCGACCAACGAAATTTTACAGATAGTTATTTTTAGTATTTTCTTTGGCGTTGCTGCGGCTGCAATTGGCGAACCTGCAAAAGGTTTTATTAAAGCATTAGATACAGTCGCTCATATCATTTTAAAAATGGTTGGTTATGTAATGAACTTTGCACCATTAGGGGTTTTTGGTGCTATTGCTGCTGTGATTGCAACTAAGGGCTTGACCGTATTCATTTTTTATGGTAAATATCTATTGTACTTTTTAATTGGAATTGGCACATTATGGGCAGTGCTTTTAGGGGTTGGCTATTTGATTTTAAGAAAACGCGTGCCCTCATTATTAAAACATATTTCTACTCCATTAGTGATTGCATTTAGCACGACAAGTTCTGAAGCAGTTTTCCCAAAATTGACAGAAGAATTGGAGCGATTTGGTTGTAAGGATAAAATAGTTTCATTCATCTTGCCATTGGGCTATTCATTTAATTTAGATGGTAGTATGATGTATATGACTTTTGCGAGCATGGCGATTGCACAAGCTTATGGCATTCATTTAGACCTAGGAACACAATTAACGATGTTAGTGGTGTTAATGCTAACAAGTAAAGGTATCGCAGGTGTGCCAAGAGCTTCTTTAGTTGTTGTAACTGCAACTTGCGCAATGTTTAACATTCCTCCAGAAGGAATTGCCTTGATCTTACCAATTGACCATTTTTGCGATATGTTCAGAACTGCAACTAATGTACTGGGAAATAGTTTAGCTACAACAGCAGTGAGCAAATGGGAGGGAGAATTAACCGAAGCGCAAGAAGTTTAATTATATATTTAGCATGATCACATTATTAGAAGCTTTTCATTGGAGTCAATTGTTGCAGCCACAGTTTTATATTGAGCATGGTGGACTTTGGCTTATCTTATTGGTGGTCTTTGCAGAGACAGGTTTATTTGCTGGCTTCTTTTTGCCAGGAGATAGTTTGCTATTTGTGGCGGGCATTTATTGTGGACCTTTAGCTGCAGAAGTCTATGCTTCGAATAATGAATGGGTAAATTTATTCATACTCTTTGTTTTCATTTCTACTGCTGGAATTATTGGTAACTATGTAGGTTATATGTTTGGCAACAAAGTGGGGCCAACGATGTTTGATTGGAAAGAAAATTTATTCTTTAAGAAAAAGTATTTAATTCAAGCAGAGGAGTTTTATCAAAAACATGGAGGAAGAGCAATAGTGATCGCAAGGTTCATTCCTATTATAAGAACATTTGGTCCAATTGTTGCTGGCATTGTGAAGATGGATAAAGCGAGATTCATGTATTACAATGTAATTGGCTGTTTGGCTTGGGTGGGTAGTATGTTATGTGCTGGTTATTTTTTACAAGCTTGGATATTGACGCATTTTAATTTTGATTTAAAGAACCACTTAGAAGTGATTGTCTTAGGTATTGTTGGTATAACGACATTGCCAGTTATTATAAAAGTAATTACACACCGCACTAAAAAAGCGTAAGCATAAATTTTCTTGCATGAACAATAAGCAAATTGGACTTTTTTCTTTGCCAGTTTTTGTAGCGGCATTAGGGTATTTTGTAGATGTGTATGATTTACTATTATTTACAATTGTTCGCCAGCCAAGTGTGCTTGCAGTTGGAGCCACAATGGATTCAATCATTGTGGACAGTGCGCATATTATAAATTGGCAAATGTCAGGTTTGTTAATTGGCGGAATTTTATGGGGTGTGATTGGTGATAAGCTTGGCAGACTGAAAGTTTTATTCGGGTCTATTTTATTATACTCTGTCGCAAATATTGTAACTGGATATGTTCAAACCGTTGACCAATATGCCTACTGTAGATTTATTGGAGGCATTGGCTTGGCAGGTGAATTAGGTGCAGGCATTACTTTGGTTTCTGAGATGTTGCCAAAAAATAAAAGAGGCTTGGGTACTTCGATGGTGGCCGGTATTGGTTTGTTTGGCGCAGTATTTGCTTACTTTACATTTAAGTATACGCAGGACTGGAGGTTATGTTATAAAATTGGAGGTGGACTAGGTTTCTTTTTATTGGTATTGCGAGTGCGCGTTGCAGAGTCCTTTATGTTTGAGTCTGCTAAATTATCTAGTATCAATAAGGGCAATTTTTTCATGTTCTTTAATTCTTATAAAAGATTTTCAAAGTATATCAAAGCCATTTTAATTGGTCTGCCAACCTGGTTTGTAATTGGCGTAATGGTCAACTATAGTAATAAGTTTGCAAGCGGCTTATATGGAGAAAATTTGATTGATTCAGGCAGGTCTGTGATGTTTGCTTATATAGGAATTGCAGTGGGTGATTTGCTGATAGGATGGGTAAGTCAATATTTTAAAAGTAGAAAAAAGGCTTTATTCTTATTTTATATGATTAGTGTTATTGGAATGGTTTTGTTTTTTAGCACATTTAATAACAGTGATAATAGAATGTATGCCATTTGTACTTTCTTAGGATTTAGTACAGGTTATTGGGCCATCTTTAATCAAATGGCTGCAGAACAGTTTGGCACTAATTTAAGAGCAACAGCTGCAACTACAATTCCAAACATGGTTCGTGGTGCTTTACCTTTAATTAATTTTTTATTTTTAGATATTCTACAAAAATCAATGGGGTGGACTATTGTACAAAGCGGTATTGTGACGGGTGCGATTGTAATGGGCGTCACTTTGATTGCTTTTGTTTTCACTGAAGAAACATATCATAAGGACTTGGATTATTTTGAACAAGAGCATCCAATGCCCTAATCTATATTTTTTAAAAATATATCCAATATTTATAACCTATGCGTTTATTATTCATCCGTTTTTCTTCCATAGGTGATATCGTATTCACAACGCCAGCAATACGTTGTGCAAAGGAACAGATTCCTGGTGCATCGATCCATTTTTTGACTAAGGCTTCTATGAAAGCCGTCACTATTGCTAATCCCTATATTGACCAGTTTCATTATTTCGAAAAGGATTTAAATGCGACTATCAAAGAATTGAAAGCGTATAAATTTGACTATATTATTGACCTGCATAAGAATTTTAGAACTTATAAAATTCAAAAAGCATTAGGTGTTCCGGTCCTCTCTTATAAAAAATTAAGCTTTCAGAAATTCTTACTCACTAAGTTGCATTTGAATCTGATGCCATCTAGGCATATCGCAGAAAGATCTTTAGATGCTTTAGCAAGTTTAGGGGTAGTGAACGACGAAAAGGGATTGGATTATTTTATTCCAGAGACGGCTTCCTTAAAATCAAATGCATTACCTGCGGCTTTTCAGTCCGGCTATATCGCATTGGTGATTGGTGCGTCCTATGCGACAAAAAAATTGCCCATTTCTGAATTGCAAAAACTTTGCCATAAGCTCCCTTATCCAATTGTTTTAGTGGGAGGTAAGGAGGATCAATTAGAAGGGGATGCAGTCGCTGCTGTGAATCCAATTAAAATTCACAATGCATGTGGGCAATTCAACTTGCAGGAATCTGCTTTGTTAGTAAAAAATGCAAGAACAGTCATCTCACATGATACTGGCTTCTTATATATTGCTTGTGCATTTCATAAAAAGACGGTTGCTATTTGGGGGGCTACTTCGCCAGCATTACAGGTGGAGCCTTATTATCCAACATCAATGAACAATGGAATGTATTATAACGCAATTGTGCCTAAACTTTCGTGCCAGCCTTGCTCTAATTACGGCACAAAGCAATGTCCACAAGGTCATTTTGCATGTATGAAAAAACATGATTTACAATTGATAGCAGATAAGGCAATTGCCTTTTTTAATGAAATTTAAACCGTTGAGTCTTAACTCTTTTAAGCGCATTGCAATTAGTATAAAACAATAAAGCCCCGCATTGCGAGGCTTTATTGTTTTATAATCGAGTTAGCTATTATAAAGTCTTCAATACATCATTCATGTTTCTCACTGCATCTGCACTCTTATTGAATGCTGCTTGCTCGTCTGCAGATAAGTCCATTTCTACAATCTTCTCCCATCCGTTTTTGCCAATTACAACTGGTACGCCTAAACAGATATCGTTTTGACCGTATTCGCCGTTTAAGCTAACGCAACAAGTGAATAATTTCTTTTCGTCACGTACAATGCTCTCAACCAATGCCGCTCCTGCTGCACCTGGCGCATACCATGCAGAAGTGCCTAATAATTTAGTTAAAGTTGCTCCACCTACCATCGTATCGTTGATGATTTGTTGTTGTTGTTCTTCTGTCAAGAACTTCGTTACTGGAATACTATTCCAAGTAGCATGCTTAACTAAAGGAATCATTGTTGTGTCTCCGTGACCACCTACAACAATTGCATTTAAATCTGCAGGACTGCAGTTCAAGTGATTGCTCAATTGGTATTTGAAACGCGCGCTATCTAAGGTGCCGCCCATACCAATGATTCTATTTTTAGGTAAACCAGTAGATTGCAATGCTAAATAAGTCATTGTATCCATTGGGTTACTAACTACAATAATGATTGCATTTGGAGAATGCTTTAAGATATTTTCACAAACACCTTTTACGATACCTGCATTCGTACCAATCAATTCTTCTCTTGTCATTCCTGGTTTACGTGGCAATCCAGAAGTAATTACAACTACATCTGAATTGGCAGTTTTTGAATAATCATTCGTGCTACCTGTAATGCGTGTATCAAAACCTAATAATGCAGCAGTCTGCATCATGTCTTGTGCCTTACCTTCTGCAAAACCTTCTTTAATGTCTAATAATACTAATTCAGAAGCTAATTCTTTACGTGCAATATTATCTGCACATGTTGCTCCTACAGCACCAGCACCAACAACAGTAATTTTCATATCTTTTATTTTAAATTTTGAACTTGATTATTTCGGGGCAAAGTTAGTTATTTGCCACCTATAATTTTAACTAATTCGGGAACTTTAACGCCTTGTTCATATACTTTTAAGAACTGACCCTTATCATAAATTGCCACAAAAGGGGTCATGCGGGGTCTGTAGAAAACTGGGATGGAAAACTCGGGATCTCGGCCCACTACCACATTAGATTGCTTATCTAAGCCATACTTAACAGCGAAATCTTTAATATCCTTCATTTCCTTGTAGCTATTCCATATAAAGAAGACGTTTTTGAACTTGTCTGCATTCTTAGTTAATTCAGCTGCTTCTTCTTGGCAATGCGAACAATCTGGACTAAAAATGATAATACAAGTAAACCTAGTTTTTGGAATCTGTGTATTGCTAAAAGACTTTCCTGTAGTAAGGTTTAAAGTGAATTTTGGGATATTCTTATCCTTTAAAAAAGGTGCGTTTGGATCAATATTTGACTGAGCAGATAAATTCACTGTAGCAAAAAGCCCAACAAATAATAGACTAAGAATTGCGATTGATTTTTTCATATTAATTTATTTTTGAGCCATCATACGCATGGCTTTAGCGTCTTGTAAAAATTCAGAAGCGAAAATGAAATCGTTTAGTAATTTATTTTGACTAAAAATGATGTCTTGGTTGCTGCCTTCCCATTCTTTCTTGCCTTTGTGCAAGTATATAATATATTTACCTATCTCCATAACACTGTTCATGTCATGGGTCACCACAAGGGTTGTAATATTAAACTCTTTTGTTAAGTCCTCAATCAATTTATCAATCACTAAAGATGTCTGAGGATCTAGGCCTGAATTAGGCTCATCGCAAAATAAATATTTTGGTTCTAGCACTAATGCGCGCGCAAGTGCAACACGCTTTTTCATACCCCCACTTATTTCAGCTGGGTATTTTTCATTCACACCAGTCAATTGAACACGTGCTAATATTTTATTTACTTTAGCTAACTTTTCAGTTTCAGTTAAGTTGCTAAACATATCCAAAGGAAACTTCACATTTTCCTCCACTGTCATAGAGTCAAACAAGGCATTGCCTTGGAACAACATACCAATGCTATTTCTTAATTCCTTTTTTTGATCCTTTGATAGTGCAGAAAAGTCTTGGTTGTCGAATAAAACTTTCCCTTGATCTGCTTGTATTAAATCTACAATGCATTTCAATAAAACAGTTTTACCACTACCGCTTGCTCCAATGATTAAATTACAGATACCCGGTTTAAATTGAACGGACACATCGTCGATAATTGTTTTATCGCCAAAGGCTTTTCGGATATGTTGTATTTCGATCATGTTATATTATAAAGGGACTTGTAAAGATAAGAGATCTTCAAACTGATCTGCTCTACTAATTAGTTTTGCTTTGCCGTTTTGATACAATACTTGTGCAGGTTTAAATCTTGCATTGTAATTGCTCGCCATCTCATAGCCATAAGCACCTGCGTTGTAAAAAACTAATAAGTCATCTTCCTCAATAGTAGGCAAGGTTCTATCCCAGGCAAAAGTATCTGTTTCGCAGATATTGCCTACTACTGCATATTCTTGAGTAGGTTTTTCCGGATGGGTTATATTATCTATATGGTGGTAAGCATCGTAAAACATAGGACGAATCAAATGATTTAATCCTGTGTTAATGCCTGCAAATTTTTGCCCACCTGATTCTTTTAACACATTCACTTTTGCAATAAAAAAGCCCGCTTCACTCACCATGTATTTTCCTGGTTCAAACCAAGCACTTAATTTACGACCAAATTTTTGCGATAAATTTTGTACAGCCTTATTTACTTCTACGCCAAGGTTTTCAATATCAGTCCCTTTTTCGCCTGGTTGATAAGGCACTTTGAATCCGCCACCAAAATCCAATACTTCTACAGTAGGAAAATGCGGTAATAGTGTATCAAACACTTCTGCAGATTTTATAAATACAGCTACATCTTTAATTTCACTTCCAGTATGGATATGAAGTGTATGAATATTGATTTGAAATTTTTCTTGTAAGTTTTTTAGTTCGGCTAATTGTCCAACTGGAATACCAAATTTACTCTTATCGTGCCCTGTAGAAATTTTCAAATTACCACCTGCCATCACATCGGGTCTGATTCGGACGCCAATAGCTTTTGTTGATCCAAATTTTGCGCCAAATTTTTCTAAATTAGATAAGCTGTCAATATTTACATGCACGCCTAATTCAACCGCAGTGGCTATTTCGTCAAATCCAACACTATTGCTAGTGTATAAAATATTCGTTGGAATAAAGCCAACGTGCAAAGCCAATTTTACTTCGTTGATAGAACTGCAATCAATATTACAACCCATATCCTTCACCACTTTTAAAATATGGATATTGGTTAATGCTTTACATGCATAGAAAAAGCGCGTTTGAGTAGCAGAAAAATGGGTCAATAAATTTTGATATTGCTGTTCAATTTTTTCTGCGTGGTACACATAAAGAGGTGTTCCAAATTTTTGCGCTGCAGCATTTAATTCTGCGTAGGAAAGGCTTGCATTCATGCTATAAAGATACGGCCAGAACTATGTTCTGGCCGTATCTTGGTTCAATATTTTTCGAAAAATCCAGGAAAGGAAAACTACTAATTGTTATCTACTGGATTTTCGGGTGCAAAATCTTCATTGTCTGTTTCAGGAGTGAAATCTCCAGTCTCTTCTTCTGTATTAGGTGTCTCTGCTTGTTCATTTTCTTCGGCAATGGCATCTGTTGTTTGCTCGAATACACTATTGTCTGTAAAGTCTTCTGGCTTAATCACTGTTGCCTCTACAATCTGATCTGCTAATACTTCTTTGATCTTAGGTAAGTCTTCTGTAGAATTGATGCCAAAGTAATCCATGAAGTTTCTAGAAGTAGAATACACCAATGGCTTACCAGGTAATAATTCGTTACGCCCACTTATTACAATTAATTCCTTTTCTAATAATTTCTGAATAGAATAGTCACTGTTTACACCTCTAATTGCTTCCACTTCGCCTTTCGTAATTGGCTGCTTGTAAGCAATGATCGCTAATGACTCTAATGCAGCATTAGAAAGACGCTTTAAGAACTTGTCGCCATTCAATTGAGCAATTGTCGTGTGGAAGGTAGGTTTCGTTAAAAACTGCCATCCGCCACCACTTTGCTTTAATTCAAAAGGGTAGAATTCTGTGCTGTATTTTTCTTGTATACCTTCTAAAGCAGCTTCAATTTGCTCAAGCGTAATGCGCTCTTCAAGGAATCCAAAGGCATTATTGATTAATTCAGTGATATCATTCGCATTTAATGCTTTATCACTTGCAAAAACCAAGGCTTCAATATGCGGAATGATTTGACTTATTTCCATAATTCTTTTGCTTATCCGTTTAATGCAGCAGCACCACTTACTATCTCTGTTAATTCAGTCGTAATTGCAGCTTGTCTTGCACGGTTATAAGATATTTTCAATGATTTCAACAATTCGTTTGCGTTCTCACTCGCTTTATCCATGGCAGTCATTCTAGCGCCATGCTCACTTGCATTGGCATCTAAAACAGCTTTGAATAATTGAGTGTTTAAAATTTTAGGCATCAATTCTGCCACCAAAGCTTCCTTCTGTGGTTCAAAAATGAAATCTGTTTTTTTAGTATTTACTTTCTTTTCCATTTTAGGAATTGGCAAGAAAGGTTCTGATTTGTACACTTGCGTTGCAGCGTTTTTGAATTCGCTATATACAATCTCAATTGCATCAAACTCCTTGTTTTCAAAGGCTTTCATCGCAGCCTTAGCAGCGGCTTGAACAGTCTCGAACTTTAAGTTTAAAAAGATATCTTTAAAATCTGCGTTTGTGTTATAACCCAATTTGCTTAAGCTTTCGTATCCCTTTTTACCAATGTTCCAGATAGTTACCTTTTGAGTAGGATATTTTTCTGCAATTGTCGCGCGTGTCATTTTCACTAAGTTGGCATTGTAGCCACCACATAATCCACGATCAGAAGTAACTACAATAAACAACACATTGTTTACTGTTCGTTGCTCTGCAAGGGCCAAATTCATATCTCCTTCTAAACTACTAATGATATTGCTTAGCATATCTTGTAATTTACGAGCGTAAGGTCTCATTTGGGTAATGGCATCTTGTGCACGACGTAATTTTGCAGCACTCACCATCTTCATTGCTTTAGTGATTTGCTGTGTACTTTGGGTACTTTTAATTCTATTTCTAACTTCTTTTAATTGACCAGCCATAGTGCTTGTTTATTAGGCGAGCAAAGGTATCATTTTTTAGCCAATTTTCCCTTCAAACCCCCTCCAACTTAAATTTTTGATCCAATAGGCCTTAAAATCACCAATTCCACCCCAATTACTTATCTTTGAAGCCCCTTGATTAACAAGGACAAACACCCAATTTTAGCAAGAATATGTTGCAGATTATAAGTAAACTATTTGGCGGATCGAAAAGTGAGAAAGACGTCAAGAAAATACAGTATTTAGTTCCAGTCATCAATGGACATTTTGAGGCTTATAAAACCCTTAGCCATGACCAATTGAGGAACAAAACTGAGGAGTTTAAATTTCGCATTAAAGAGCATTTAACCTCGATTGATCAGGTGATTGCCGAGGCTCAAAACAGAGCAGAGGCTTTGGATATCGCCGACTTACTGGGCAAAGACGCTATTTACCAAGAGATTGATAAGTTAAAAAAAGACCGCGACCAGGCTTTAGAACAAATTTTATGGACCATTTTACCTGAAGCTTTTGCGGTGGTAAAAGAAGCGGCGCGTCGTTTTACAGAAAATGAGGCTTTAACTGCTACTGCGACCGACTTAGATCGTGAGTTGTCCGTGAAGAAAGAATATGTGACCATCCAGGGCGAGCAGTCTGTTTTCCAAACCACTTGGAAAGCCGCAGGAACTCCGGTGCGTTGGAATATGGTACATTATGATGTACAGTTAATTGGAGGTATCGTATTGCATCAGGGTAAAATTGCCGAGATGTCTACGGGAGAAGGTAAAACCTTGGTGTCTACTTTGCCAGCATACTTGAATGCACTTGCAGGCGAAGGGGTGCATATTGTAACCGTGAATGATTATTTGGCTAAAAGAGATAGTGAGTGGAATGGTACTTTATTCGAGTGGTTGGGCATTACAGTAGATTGTATCGACAAACATCAGCCAAATTCAGAAGATAGAAGAAAAGCTTATCGCGCAGGGATTACTTACGGAACAAACAATGAATTTGGATTTGATTATTTGAGAGACAATATGGTGCATACACCAAACGAAATGGTGCAACGTAAGCATCATTATGCGATGGTGGATGAGGTGGATAGTGTTTTAATTGATGATGCTCGTACGCCTTTGATTATCTCAGGCCCTATTGGACATCAAACAGGAGAGCAACAATATTTTCAATTGAAGCCAAGGATTGAGCAATTGGTGGAAGTACAAAAGAAAGTTGCGAATCAATTTTTGATAGAAGCAAAGAAAAAAATTAGCGAAGGCAATGACGACCCTAAAGATGGCGGATTGGCTTTATACCGTGCATTCAGAGCATTACCTAAGAATGGCGCATTAATTAAATACTTAAGTGAGCCAGGTATTCGCGTGAAATTACAAAAGGCGGAAAACTATTATTTAGCAGACCAACAAAGAGAGATGCCGATAGTAGACGAAGCATTGTATTTCCACATTGACGAAAAAAATAATTCAGTTGAATTAACAGATAAAGGATTAGCATTGATCACTGGTGCAGGAGAAGATCCAAACTTCTTTTTATTACCAGACATCAGCGTTGCATTGAATGCAATTGATCTTGATACGAGCTTAGCACCTGAGCAAAAGATGCAACAAAAAGAAGCAATCATTTCTGAGTACAGCATTAAAGCAGACCGTATTCATACTGTCAATCAATTATTAAAATCATACACTTTATTTGATAAGGATATTGAGTATGTGGTAATTGATGGTCAAGTTAAAATTGTAGATGAGCAAACAGGTCGTATCATGGAAGGTCGTCGTTATTCAGACGGCTTGCACCAAGCGATTGAAGCGAAAGAAAATGTAAAAATCGAAGCGGCTACACAGACCTATGCAACCATTACATTGCAGAACTTTTTTAGAATGTACCACAAATTAGGCGGTATGACGGGTACGGCAGAAACTGAAGCATCAGAGTTCTGGAGTATTTACAAATTAGATGTGGTTTCTATTCCAACAAATATTCCTGCTGTTCGAAAAGACGAGCAAGATTTAGTATTCAAAACAAAGCGTGAAAAATTTGGCGCTGTGATTGAATCCATCGAAGCATTAAGGGCAGAAGGAAGACCTGTTTTAGTAGGCACTACTTCAGTAGAAGTGAGTGAGTTGTTGAGTAGAATGTTGCGTCAAAAAAATATTCCACACAATGTATTGAACGCAAAGCAACATGCGCGAGAAGCACAGGTAGTTGCTGAAGCTGGTTTAACGGGTGCAGTAACTATTGCGACCAACATGGCTGGCCGTGGAACAGATATCAAATTAAGCCCCGAAGTAAAAGCGGTAGGCGGTTTAGCAATATTAGGTACAGAACGTCATGACTCTCGTCGTGTAGACAGACAGTTAAGAGGTCGTGCGGGAAGACAAGGTGATCCAGGTTCTTCTCAGTTCTTTGTTTCTTTAGAAGATGACCTAATGCGTATGTTCGGTAGTGAGCGTATTGCTAAGGTGATGGACTTTGCTGGATACAAAGAAGGTGAAGTAATTCAACATAGCATGATCACTAAATCAATCGAACGCGCGCAGAAAAAAGTAGAAGAAAATAACTTTGGTGTAAGAAAGCGCTTGTTGGAATATGATGATGTTATGAACAAGCAAAGAACAGTGATTTACAAAAAACGTAATCATGCTTTGTTTGGAGAGCGTTTGGCGTTAGATGTAGACAATGCTTTTTACCAAGTAATTGAAAACTTGACTTTTGCGCACAAAACATCGAATGATTTTGATGCATTGAGATTGGCATTGATTGTTCAAGTTGGTTTAGATACTCAAATCACGAAAGAACAATTTGCTGCTCAAAAAGAAAATGATTTAGCAGAGTTATTATACCAAGAAGCAGTTGCACATTACGAGTACAAGAAAAAAGACATGATGCAAAACAGCATCCCTGTCTTTAAAAATATCAGAACACAGGAAGGAAAGCATATCGAAAATGTGATTGTGCCAGTGAGTGATGGTAAAATGGTATTTAATGTACTAGTGAATCTAGACAAGAATATTGAAACAAATGGCGCTACATTGGCAACTGAATTTGAAAAGTCAATTGCGTTAAGTTTGATTGATGATGCATGGAAAGAACATTTACGTGCAATGGATGACTTGAAACAATCTGTTCAAACTGCTACTTACGAACAAAAAGATCCATTGGTGATTTACAAAATGGAAGCGTTTGAATTATTCAGAAAAATGGATGTAGAAATTAACTATAAGATGGTTCAATTTTTATGTCATGCACATATTCCTTCTGAAGCAAGAGAGGTAAAAGAAGGACGTCAACAAAAAACAGATTTGAGCAAGTTAAGTGCCAATAGAACAGAAGATGGTACGCCAACAGAAAACGAATACCATGACCCATCTACGCCAAAGCAAGCGCCTATCACGGTAGGTCCAAAGATTGGTCGAAATGATCCTTGCCCTTGTGGAAGTGGAAAAAAATACAAAGCATGTCACGGTAGAGACGTGGCTTAAAAATAATTTTATGTTGCCAGTTAATCAATACATCGACCATACAATTTTGAAGCCAACTTGTTTGGTATCAGATATTCAAAAGGTTTGTGAAGAAGCAAAGCAACATGCATTTGCTGCAGTATGTGTGCCTCCTAATTTTGTAAAATTAGCAAAGGAATTAACTGCTGGTTCAAATGTGAAAGTAGCTACAGTGATTGGCTTCCCTTTTGGTTATAGTGCCACTGAAGCTAAGATTGCAGAAATTATATTAGCTATGGTGGATGGTGCGGACGAATTAGATGTAGTCGCAAATATCTCGGCAATTAAAAATGGAGATTGGATGGCAATTGCAGATGAGATCAACCATATTATGCCGGTGATTCGTTCAAAAGGCAAAGTAGTTAAAATTATTATTGAGTCAGGTGTTTTGACAGACGAAGAAATTATAAAATGTTGCGACATCTATGGTATCGCGGGAATTGATTATTTAAAAACATCTACTGGCTATGCCGAAAAAGGGGCTAGTATCGAAGCGGTTAAATTATTCAGAAAATATTTGCCAGAAAATGTGCAAATAAAAGCTTCTGGTGGTATTCGAGATTACGAAACCACGAAGGCAATGATTCAAGCTGGTGCCACTCGTATTGGTTGTAGCGCAGGAGTAGCGATTGTTACTGGCGCGCAGATTGATCAAACAAAAAGTAATTACTAATTTATGTTACTAGAGAAAATTAAAACCTTAGCAGCGCAATATCAAAAAGAGAACATTGCAATCAGAAGACATTTGCATGCACATCCTGAATTGAGTTACCAAGAATTTGAAACTAGTAAATATGTTCAAGCGCAATTAACAGCGATTGGAATTCCATTTACTGTGATTGCGACAACAGGGGTTTTAGGAATTATTGAAGGAAAAAATCCAAGTAAGCGTGTGATTGCATTGCGTGCCGATATGGATGCTCTTCCAATTGTTGAAGAAAATAATATCGATTATAAATCGACCAATGAAGGGGTGATGCATGCATGCGGCCATGATGTACACACCACTATTTTATTGGGTGCAGCAAAAGTGTTATGGAAATTAAAGGAGGAGTTTGAAGGAACGATTAAATTATTATTTCAACCAGGTGAAGAAAAAAATCCAGGTGGTGCAAGCTATATGATTCGTGATGGTGCATTGGAAAATCCAAAGCCACAAGGTATTGTAGGATTGCATGTGCATCCGGGTTTGAACGAAGGGAAATTAAGTTTTAGAAAGGGGCGTGTGATGGCAAGCGCCGATGAATTGTACATTAGTATCAAAGGTCCAGGTGGACATGCTGCTACGCCACATCAAACAGTAGATACCATTTTAGTAGCGGCACAATTAATTCAAAGTTTGCAAACGATTATTTCTAGAAATAGAAATCCTCAAAATCCTTCTGTATTATCTATCTGCTCAATTCATGGCGGAAATACAACCAATGTCATTCCTAGTGAAGTGAAATTGATGGGAACCTTTAGAGCAATGGATGAGTCATGGCGTTTTCAAGCACATGAATTAATGTTACAACAAGCCAAGGGGTTAGCAATAGCTACAGGAGCCGAGATTGATTTTAGAGTGGATGTAGGTTATCCTACTGTAGACAATGAGCCAATCATTACAGAAGCCGCCTGGAGATTAGCAGACCAATATATGGGCGCAGAAAATGTAGAAGAGACTGAAAAAAGGATGGGCGCAGAGGATTTTGGATACTATTCTCAAGTGATCCCTGGTTGCTTTTTCCGTTTAGGCGTAAGAAATGAGCAGGAAGGGATTATTCATAATGTACATACACCACATTTTAATATAGATGAAGCTGCAATTGAACAAGGTGTGGGCATGATGGCCTGGCTGGGGGTTCAACTACACGCTTAAGCCACTATTTTAAAATTCCTTAGCTTTGTGGGGTATATAAACTAACATTCGTTTTAAATCAAATACATGGCAGACACTACCAATAAAGAAAATTTAAGAAGAGAACAAGCGCTTGAATACCATGCTGGTGGAAGACCTGGTAAAATAGAAGTGGTACCAACCAAAGAGGCAAAAACCCAAAAGGATTTATCCCTTGCGTATAGTCCGGGTGTCGCTATTCCTTGTACAGAAATTAAAAACAACCCTTCTGATGTATATAAGTATACAGCAAAAGGAAATTTAGTGGGTGTAATTACAAATGGTACTGCTGTTTTAGGCTTAGGTAATATTGGTCCATTAGCGAGTAAACCAGTGATGGAAGGAAAGGGGGTATTATTCAAAATATTTGCAGACATTGATGTGTTTGATATTGAGATCAACGAAACGGATCCAGAGAAATTTGTACAAATTGTAAAATCATTAGAGCCCACTTTTGGAGGGATCAATTTGGAAGATATTAAAGCACCAGAATGTTTTTACATTGAACAGCGATTAAGAGAGGAGATGAATATTCCTGTAATGCATGACGATCAACATGGAACTGCAATAATTAGTAGTGCCGCTTTGTTGAATGCATTAGAATTACAAAAAAAGAAAATTGATAAAGCTAGGTTTGTGGTAAATGGTGCTGGTGCCGCGGCAATGGCATGTATTAAATTATATGTTGCATTGGGTGCTCGATATGAGAACTTTACTTTGTTTGATAAAGATGGTGTATTGCATCAAGGCAGAACGGATTTAGGAGAGGATAGAAAGCCATTTGCAATCAAGTCGGATAAAATGACTTTGCCAGAAGCGATTAAATCTGCCGATGTGTTTTTGGGATTGAGCGTAGGCAATGTGGTTACAAAGGAGATGATTGTATCTATGCCAAAGAATCCTATTGTTTTTGCATTGGCGAATCCTGATCCTGAAATTGGATATGAAGATGCGACTTCTGTAAGAAAGGATATTATCATGGCAACGGGCAGAACCGATTATCCGAATCAAGTAAATAATGTATTAGGTTTCCCTTATATCTTTAGAGGCGCATTGGATGTACGTGCATCTGCAATTAATGAGGCAATGAAGTTAGCTGCTGTAAAAGCATTGGCAGAACTAGCTAAAACAGCTGTGCCGGATTTAGTGAACATGGCATATAACCAAACTAATTTATCATTTGGTCCAGAATATATTATTCCAAAACCATTAGACCCGAGGTTGTTAAGTACGGTAGCGCCTGCAGTTGCGAAAGCGGCTGTTGCTTCTGGTGTAGCGCAATTACAAATTACCAATTGGGCAGAATATAAATTGCAATTAAATAAGCGTCTTGGTTTAGACAATCAAATGATGCGTTTAATTAGTAATAAAGCTCGACGTGATCCAAAGCGTTTGGTTTTTGCTGATGCAGAAAATACTAAAGTATTGAAAGCGGCTAGTATTGTATATGATGATGGTATTGCTTATCCTATTTTATTGGGTAACGAAACTAGAATTAGAAATATCGCAGCAGCAAATAATATTGACATTGACGATTTACCAATCATTGATGTTAGAAGCGACGAGATGGAAGCGAAGCGTGAATTCTTTGGTTCATTATTGTTCCAAAAAAGACAACGTAAAGGGATTAATAAATATGAGAGTTTGAAGTTAATGCGCACTCAAAATTATTTTGGTGCCATGATGGTAGAAACTGGAGAAGCAGATTCAATGTTATCTGGTTTGACTCGTAATTATGCAGACGGCATCAAACCAGCCTTGCAAATTATTGGTGTAGACGAAGGGGTGAAAAAGATTGCAGGGATGTATATTCTTTTAACTAAAAAAGGTCCTTTGTTCTTGGCGGATACCACTGTAAATGTGAGTCCTACAGCCGAGGAATTAGCAGACATTACATTATTAGTTGCAAAGGAAGTACGTAATTTCAATATGGAGCCAAGAGTAGCCATGTTGAGTTATTCTAATTTTGGAAGTAGTGATACGCCAGAAGCTAAGATGGTCGCAGAAGCAACAAGAATTGTAAAGCAAAAGAATCCATCTCTAATTGTAGATGGGGAGATGCAAGGGATGCTTGCTTTTAATAAAGAGATATTAAAGGAAAATTATCCATTCAGTGATTTAGTAGATGCAGATGTGAATGTCTTAATCTTCCCTAATTTAACAGCGGGTAATATCGCCTACCATTTATTAAAAGAAATAGGGGGCATAGATGTCATTGGCCCAGTTTTATTAGGTATGAAAAAACCTGTGAATGTGTTACAATTAGGATCTAGTGTCCGTAATATTATTAATATGGCTACAGTGGCTGTAGTGGATGCGCAACTGAAAACAAGAATTGATACAGCTGTGGAAGTTGAAAGAACAAGTTGGTGGAAGAAATTGAAGAAGAAAAAGAAATAGAATTTATAAAACATATCCATGAATTTTTTCACCCTTTTTGGCAAGTATTTGCTCATGCTCAAAGGCATGTTTACTGCAACCGAAAACAAAAGAATGTTTTGGAAGGAGTATATTAGGCAATGCGTGGATATTGGTATTGGTTCCTTGCCGATTGTGGTCATTATCTCTTTTTTCTTAGGTGCAGTTACCACAGTACAAACTGCATCACAATTAGTAAGTCCTCTGGTTCCTTTGGCGACCATAGGTATCGTAGTTAGAGATAGTATTTTATTGGAATTTGCACCCACTTTTTTAAGTATTGTTTTAGCCGGTGTAGTTGGAAGTAAAATTGCAAGTGAACTAGGCAATATGCGTGTTAGCGAGCAGATAGATGCCTTGGAAATTATGGGTGTAAACACAAAGAGCTATTTAATTCTTCCTAAGATTTTAGGAGCGATTACAACTGTTCCTTTATTGGTTGGTATTTCTGCAGTGATTGGTATATGGGGAGGGTATTTAGTGGGTAGCTGGACCAATGTAGTTCCAGCAGAAATTTTCATCACTGGCATCCGAAAAGGCTTCATGATTAATTATGTTCTAATTGGTTTTTATAAGTCCTTTATTTTTGCCATTATTATTAGTACTGTTCCTGCATTTTATGGCTATTATGTAAAAGGAGGTGCACTAGAAATTGGGAAAGCGGGCACCAAGTCTGTTGTAGTAAGTTGTATCCTAATTTTAATTGCAGACTATATCGTTGCAGCCATCGCTTTATAGTTGTAACTTTAGTTCAAATTTCAACGAATGAAAATAAGTTTTCACGGAGCTGCACGTACAGTGACTGGTTCAAAACATTTAGTACAATTAGCCCACGGCGAAACATTTTTATTAGACTGCGGCTTGTTTCAAGGACTAGGGAGAGACACCGATGCTTACAATGCTAGTTTTGGATTTGATGCTAAGACTTTAGATTATGTTATTCTTTCGCACGCTCATATAGACCATACAGGTTTATTACCTAAGCTTGCAGCTGAAGGCTTTAATGGAAAAATATATTGCACCCCCGCTACAAAAGCATTAACTGAAATTTTATTAGAGGATTCTGCAATGATTCAAAGGGATGACGCTAAGTATAAAAATAAGAGATTAACAAGAGAAGGTTTGCCATTGGTAGAACCTTTATATACCATGGATGATGTAAATCTAGTCTTGCCAATGTTGCAATCTGTTGAATATGAAAAACCCTATAAAATTTCTGAACATGTAGAGTTAATGTACACGGATGCTGGACATATTATTGGCAGTGCTGCAGTGAATTTAACGATCAAAGAAAATAAAGAAACTAAGACACTTACTTTCAGCGGTGATGTTGGTAGGTATAGAGATATGATTTTAAGGTCACCTGCTAAATTTCCGCCGGCTGATTTTATCATTATTGAAAGTACCTATGGTGATAAATTACATGATTTAGTATATTCTACCCCCGACGATCTATTAAAATGGATTGAAGATACTTGTGTAGAGCAAAAAGGAAATTTAATTATTCCAGCTTTTAGTGTTGGAAGAACTCAAGAAATTTTATTTGAATTGAATCAGCTTTCTTTAGAGAAAAGATTGCCTCATATACCAATCTATGTTGATAGTCCATTGAGTATTGAAGCAACCGAAATGCTGAAAAAATTTCCAAAGTATTATAATAAAAAAATCCAAAGAATATTGGAGGTAGATGATGATCCGTTTGATTTTGAAGGATTGAGGTATATAAAGACGGTGGAAGAGAGTAAGGCATTGAATGAGGACATGCATCCTAAAGTGATTATCTCTGCTTCTGGCATGGCTGATGCAGGAAGGGTGAAGCACCATATCAAAAACAATATTGGCGGCGAGAAAAACACTATTTTAATGGTTGGTTATTGTGAACCACGTTCATTAGGAGGTCGATTAATGAATGGCGCAAAAGAAGTACGCATCTATGGAGAACCTTTTGAAGTAAGAAGTAAAATTGGTTCTATCAAAAGCATGAGTGCGCATGGAGATTACGAGGATCTAATGCAATTTTTAGCTTGTCAAAATCCACTCGCGGTAAAGCAGGTGTATATTGTACACGGTGAGCCAGAAGTGCAAGATCATTTTGCAGAGAGACTAAGAAAGAAAGGATTCAAAGATGTGATTGTACCTGAATTGCATGAAACGCATGAATTGAAGTAATTTGTTCTTAAGTTCCTTATGCGCATACCCAAGATTGTCTTTTTTAAAAAAGACTTTGAGGCGTAAATATTTGATAAGCTTGTGGAGCGCAGGGATTATTTGATTGTAAAAAATTTTTTGCTACCGTGTATGCTTGCATCGCATGATCATTGATTCTTGTTCCTGCAATTTCTTGAATCTCATTGCTATTTAAATTTTCAGCAACCCATGCTTTTGCTAAAGCATCATCCAGGATGGTGGGCATTCGTTTTTTTACATTATGTATCTTAGCCATGAATTTATTTGCTTCGGTTGTGATAATGCCAAAGCTATTTTTAGTTTCTCCAGTTGAATAATCTGTCCACGTATTCCAAACCCCAGCCATATAAAATAATTCCTGCTCTTTTAATTTTATACAGTGTGGGAATTTCTCTTTATTTACTTCCTGCCATTCAAAAAAATGAGACGCTAAGACAAGGCATCTATTTGTATGCACTAATGCTTGTGCGACTTTATTTTGTAAAATACCTTCTGATTTAATATTAAGAGTGGTATATTTTTTTCTGGATTCATTGAGTTCTTTTTGATTCCTCACCCAATTGGGTATGAGTTCCCAATGCATTAAGCCTGGCCTCAGGATAATTTCTGTTCCTCGCGTTTCGTTATAGATAACTGGCCATTGTTGGTAGCTGAATCCAGATTGAGCAGGTAGTTCAATTGGGTCAATTTCAATATTTTTTTCGCCTATTTTAATCTTTTGCTTTTTGGGCACTTTAACTCCTACTACGTAACACATATCTTAAATTATAGTCCAAAGATAAATTAAAATTAGGCGCTTAAAAACTAGCTAAAATGGGTAAATTTGAGCAAATAGCATTTTTTATGGCTAGTATCAAGCACCTTTTTTTATCAACTACGCTTTGCGTCTATGCAATTGTTGCTCAAGCTCAAACCAGTACTTTAATTACGAATATTCAGTTGATTGATGGCACAGGGAAGCCAGCATTTAAATCAGCTGTTAGATTGGTAGGTCAAAAAATTGTGGCGATAGGGCTTTTAAAACCTGAAAAAACAGATAATGTAGTAGATGGTAAAGGGAAAATTTTAGCACCAGGATTTATTGATTCGCATAGCCATCATTTTGGGGATTTAAATAAAAATCGCGATGGTTTATCAACATCAAGTCAGGGGATTACAACCATTGTCATTGGACAAGACGGGAATGGTTATCCAATGGATAGTCTAACTCAATGGATGAAAGAAAATCCTGTGGTTTCGAATGTGGCTTCCTATACTGGTCAGTCTAGTTTAAGAGAAATCGCAATGGGGGAGAATGATTTGTATAGAACTGCAACGCCTGTAGAAATAGAAAAAATGAAATCGATCCTTGCTACAGAATTAGAGAAAGGCTCATTTGGATTGTCAACAGGTTTAGAATATGAAGCTTCTTTTTATTCAAGTAAACAAGAAGTAATTGATCTTGCAAAAGTGACTGCAGCACATAATGGCTTGTATACAAGCCATATTAGAAGCGAGGACTTGCATATGGATGAAGCAATAGAAGAGATTATTGAAATTGGGAGACAGACTAAAATGCCTGTTCAAGTTTCACATATCAAGATTGCTAATAAATTAAATTGGGGCACTGCAAATAAAATATTAGATAAATTAAATCAAGCTAGGGCATCGGGCATTAATATCACAGCAGATGTTTATCCATACACTTATTGGAATTCAACATTAAGGGTTTTATTTCCGGGCAAGGATTTTGACAATTTAGCAAGTGCTCAAATGGCGACTAAACAATTGTTTGATCCGAACGAATCTGTTTTGGTTCAGTTTGCGCCCAATCCATCTTATGTCGGCAAGACAATCACTGCAATTGGTGTTGAAAGAAGTGAAACACCAGCTCAGGCTCTAATGAGTTTAATCAAAATTGCAGAAGAATTCAAAAAGGCGCATCCAAATTATGCAGGAAGTATTGAAGCAATTGCGGGAAAAGCAATGAGTGAGGAAGATGTAAAAGTCTTTCTAGCTTGGCCAGAAGCAATTATTTGTTCTGATGGAAATGCGGGAGGTCACCCAAGAGGATACGGTGCTTTTACAAGAGTATTGGGTAAATATGTTAGAGAAGAAAAATTAATGCCATTCGAAAAAGCAATTCATAAAATGACAGGTCAGTCTGCAGCTTTCTTTGGATTTAAAAATAGAGGAACCGTTGCAGTTGGCAATTATGCAGATTTGGTTTTATTGGATCCTGTAACTGTAGTAGATCAAGCTAATCTTAAAAATAGCAAAGCTTTATCTACAGGGATTGAAATGGTTTGGGTAAATGGTGAATTGGTTTATCAGTCAATGAAATCTACTGGTAAACAACCTGGTGTTTTGATTAAAAGAAAATAAGTAGTAAAAATAGAAAGAATGAAAAATGCGATTGTATTAACGGATGGTTTATTGATGACCTCGGATGCGAAAACAGCACATGGATTGATAAGAGGTACAGAGCGATTTGATATCATTGCTGTGGTTGATTGCGAAGCAACTGCCGGGAAAGATGCAGGTGAATTATTAGATGGTAACAATAGAGGCATACCTGTATTCGCCACAATGGAGACGGCTATGCAACAAATAAAGGAAGTGAATTACTTAATAATAGGTGTGGCAACTGTTGGTGGTGTTTTACCGGCTAATATGTTATCCTTAATTTATGACGCCGTTAAAAAAGGGATATCTGTAGTAAATGGCTTACATGAGTATTTAAATGACAAAGCAGATTTAGTAGCCTTGGCTTTAAATACAGGGGCTCAACTAATTGATGTTCGCAAACCTAAATCAAGAGCTGATTTACATTTTTGGGATGGCGCTATTTTCAATGTCACTGCGCCAATCATTGCAGTAATTGGCATGGATTGCGCAATGGGAAAAAGAACAACAGCTCGTATGTTAAAACAAGCTTGTGTAGCAGAAGGTTTGAAAGCAGAAATGATTTATACAGGACAAACAGGATGGTTACAAGGGGGGCAATATGGCTTCATCTTTGATTCAACCTTGAATGATTTTGTTTCAGGTGAATTAGAACATGCTATTGTAAGTTGTTGGAAAGCAACAAATCCGTCTATGATCTTTTTAGAAGGGCAATCATCATTAAGAAATCCAAGTGGCCCTTGTGGTCTTGAATTATTAATATCAGGAAATGCGAAGCATGTTGTTTTGATATTCGCACCTAAACGTAAATATTTCGACAATGAAGCGCATTGGGGCGAGATACCATCGGTCGCTTCGGAAATAGAAATTATTGAGAAGCTTGGATCAAAAGTAATTGCTGTTGCTGTGAATACAGAGCATTGCACTACAGAAGAAGCTTATGCATATCAAAAAGAATATGCAGCTATTTTAAACCTCCCTGTTTTGTTACCAATTCAAGAAGGAGTAGCACCAATTATGCCAGTGCTTAAAGCTTTAATGAATTCATAACATGAAAATAGTAGCAGTAAGAGCGTACATTCAAAAAATGGCTTTAAAAAAGCCTTATACCATCGCCTACAATACCTTCTCGGATGTAAGCATAGGTTTTCTTGAAATTGAATTGGCCAATGGTCTAGTTGGTATTGGTTCTGCAAGTCCAGCCGAGGAAGTGGTAGGTGAAACAACAGAACAAACAGTATTAAATTTAAATACAGAATTTGTTGCCAATTTTGTTGGAAGAGATATTCGTCATTTTCAACAAATCATTTTTGAAACCAATTTGTATTTTCCAAATTTGCCGGGAACAGTTGCTGCAATTGATATTGCTTTGCATGATGCATTTGGCAAATTCATCGGGGTATCGGTCGCTTCCTATTATGGCCAAAAAATGAATGCATTGCCAACCTCAATGACGATTGGAATTAAAGGGGTAGATGAAACGCTTGAGGAAGCCAAAGAATATGCAGCAATGGGTTTTAAAGTTTTTAAGGTAAAAACTGGAATGGATGTAAAGGAAGATATTGAGCGCATTGATGCTTTGTATAAAACAATGGGAGCGGGTTACACAATCAGAGTGGACGCAAATCAAGGCTATGATTTAAATGCCTTGAATTTATTTTTAAAAGCCACAGCTGACTATCCTTTAGAATTGATTGAACAGCCATTGCCAGTTGGACAAGAAAATGCATTACTGGCTTTTTCTACTGCTGATAGAAAAATTTTAACAGCGGATGAATCTTTGAAAGATCCAAAAGCTGCATTGAATTTTGCAGGTGCCTATAAGCCTTTTGGTATTTTTAATATTAAGTTAATGAAATGCGGAGGATTAGTTGGCGCTAAAGAAATTGCCACGATTGCTCAAAACGCAGGAATCAATTTATTTTGGGGTTGCAATGATGAAAGTATCATTAGTATCACTGCAGCACTCCATATGGCTTATGCTTGTCCCAATACAAAATATATTGACTTAGACGGAAGCTTTGACTTAATGGAAGACCTAGTGACTGGTGGATTTGATGTAAGAGAGGGTTGTTTAGTTATTAATAATGATCCAGGTTTTGGTTTTACTAAAATTTAAAAAATAAAACGTGCAGGAAACTTCTACAAATAGTTTGCAACCAAAATTAGGATTAAGAGCTGCAAGTTTTTTAGTCATCAGTGTGATTATTGGATCGGGTGTATTTAAAAAAATTGCACCAATGGCTGAACAATTGGGGTCTCCTTGGTTGATTCTACTTTGTTGGTTGCTTGCGGGTATAGTTAGTTTAGCAGGCGCCTTATGTACGGCAGAGTTGGTTAGCATGTATCCGAACTCAGGTGGCGAGTACAATTACTTTCAAAAAATTTATGGACGATTTTTTTCTTTCTTATATGGATGGGCAAGTTTTGCTGTGATCAAGACAGCTTCAATTAGCGCATTGGCGTATATTTTTGCGCAGTCTTTAAATAGTTTATTCCCTCTGCCAGCCCTTGATTCAGATGCTACATTTTTAGGGCTACATCTATTTGAAAATTTGTCAATTAAGTTATTGGCTTCCTTGCTAATTCTATTGTTAACCTTGCTTAACTATAGAGGGGTTCAATTTGCAGAAAAATTAAGTAGTGTTTTAACTTATGCGATGCTAATTGCGATAGCATTCTTTTTGATTGTGGGATTGAATGCTGAGAATGGATCAATTTCTAATCTCACAAGTTCAACTAAAGGGACGACCACAGACTTGAATGGATGGACTTTGATGAAAGCGATGTTCTTGGCTAGTTTAGGGGCATTTTGGGGCTATGATGGTTGGAATAATATTGCTTTTATAGGAGAAGAAATAAAAAATCCTAAACGAAACCTACCATTGGCTTTAGGCTTAGGTACGTTAAGTGTGATGGCGGTTTATGTGTTAATTAATTTTGTGTTTTTATATGTAATGCCAATTGACTATTTCATTCAATTAAATGACACGCCCAATAAAATTGCAGCTGTTGAAGTTGCTGGACAAATTAGTGGCACTATAGGCATGGTTTTAGTGGCATGTTTAATCTTAGTCACTACATTAAACTCAACGAATAGTAGCATATTAATGTCGGCAAGAATGCTATATGCGATGGCTAGGGATAAAACATTTTTTAAGCAAGCGGAATCTGTACATCCAAAATACAACACACCGGACAAAGCATTGTTTATTCAAGCTATTTGGGCAATCCTTTTGGTCTTCTCCGGAAGCTTTGATCAATTAACGGACATGCTTGTGTTTGCAGCATTTCTTTTTTACGCAGCTACTGCAGTTGGTTTAATGTATTTACGTTTTAAAGCGCCTAGTCAAGAAAGAGGGTATAAAGTGATTGGTTACCCTGTTGTACCTATCCTGTTTTTATTTTTTTGTATTACAATATGTGTAATGACCATACTTAATCAACCTTTTGAAGCCATAATGGGAATAGTGCTTATTGCTTCAGGTTTGCCAGTGTATTTTTGGTTAGGAAGAAAGTAGTTATTCAATAGTGGAAGGTCTGCTTGAAGAGTCTCGAACAACTAAAATTGGCTCAATAATGTGTTGTTGAAAAACTTTATCATTTTTTAGCTTATTGTGAATTTCTTTGATCAATAATTCCGCAGCTTTATGGCCAATATCAATACCTGATTGTGCAATTGTACTTAAGGAAGGAGTCATGTATTTTCCAGCAGTTAGGTCACTAAATCCAATTACACCTACTTGATCAGGTACGTTTATATTGAGTTTTTTTAATGCACTTAGTGTACCTATAGCCATTTCATCATTCACGCAAAAAATGGCATCTGGTTTTTCTTCTTGTTGCATTATATTCATTGTTACATTGTAACCTTCTTCTTCGGTACATTTTTCACATTCAATCACAAAATTCTTGTCAAAATGCAAATTGTATTTTTCAAGAGCAGCTATATAGCCATTAAATCTAGGCTGGGTATTTCTTGCCCCTTTTTGTCCTTTGAAATGAGCAATTTTTTTATAATTATTTTTAATTAGATGTTCTGTGGCTAAAAATGCGCCTGTGTAATCATTGGTTAAGACTTTATGACTAGCAATTGTTGTAGGCACTTTGTCAAAAAAGACCATTGGAAATCCCTCTGCATGCAGTTCACTAAAAAAATCCTCACTAAAGTTATTATTTGAAAGTGATACCAATAAGCCGTCAATTCCTGTATTAATTAAGGCGGTTGTATTGACTCTTTCCGACTCAGCATCCTTACCTGATTCACATATAAGTACCTGGTAATTCAGTTCTTGTGCTTTAGCAATGATTCCGCTAAGAATTGTGGAAGAATGAAAATGTACAATTTTTGGTATAATTACTCCAATCATATTGGAGTGTTGATTTTTCAGATGAACTGCAAAAGAGTTAGGTCTGTAATGCATACTTTCTACCAATAAAGCCACTTGATCCTTAATTCTTTGACTAATTTCAGGATGGTCTTTTAAGGCTCTAGAAACAGTAGCCACTGAAATACCCAGTTTTTCGGCTATATCCTTTAATGTTGTACGCTTTTTGATCATATTCACAGATTCAAAACTTAAAATACCATAGTTTTTGGGATAATAAAAATTATTTTCCACCGTAATCGTTTACGTAATCGATTACGGTACTTTTAAACTTCTCATGAGCCAAATTATTGATTTTTATATTGTCTAAACCTACATCTTTGGTTTATAAAATTGTTAAAAATTCAAACGTTTGCTTATGAAAAAATTTATTTCAGGGAATAAAAGTTTCTTATTGCTTTTATTCGCCTTATTCACTGCTCAATTATCATTTGCCCAAAAAACTTCGGTTTCAGGTAAAGTAGTTGATGCGAAAGGTGCAGTTATTGCTGGCGCTTCAGTGAAATTAAAAGACAGTAAAGGCGGTGTTGTTTCTGGTGATGATGGAAGTTTCGTATTATCACTTAACTCGGCGACTAAACAAACTTTAGTGGTATCATTTGTAGGTTATGATAATGCTTTAGTTCCTGTAACTGAAAATTCTAAAGACCTTGTTGTTATTTTAAAAGAAGCAGGTAGCTCTTTGAGTTCTATTGTAGTTACAGCAAATAACAGTAGAAGAAGTCAAATGGAGATGCCAATTTCTGTGACTACTTTTAGTGCTTCTAAATTAGCTGGATTGAGATTTAACAGCAATGCTGATATCTTAAGAGTAGTGCCAGGTATTACTGCAGAAGGTGGTGGTGGTGATGTTGCTGCAAACATTTTTGTTCGTGGTCTTCCTTCTGGCGGTCAATATCAGTTTACGCCATTACAGATTGATGGTATGCCTGTTGTAGGTACTATGGGTTTAAACTCATCTGCGCCAGATGTATACTTTAGAAATGATTTAGGTTTTAATAATGTTGAATTTGTAAGAGGTGGATCTTCTACCTTGTATGGTGCTGGTTCTGTTGCTGGTATTATCAACTATGCGAGCAAATATGGATCAAACCAATCTAAGACTATTTTAGAAACTGAGGTAGCTACTCCAGGTAAGACAAGATTTGATTTTAATACAAGCGGTGCAATTACAGAAAATTCATTGTTCTATAATGTAAGTGGTACTTACCGTTATGACGAAGGTCCTATTAAAACAGGTTTAACGTCAAACGGCTATCAAGTTCGTGGTAATGTTAGAAAAGTTTTAAATAACGGTTTCTTTACTTTACACTTCCAATTAATTGATGATAAGGCGCAATTCTTATTGCCTTATCCATTAACAGGGAAAAGAGAAAGACCAGTTGGCTGGGATGGACAAACAATTTATAGCCTTCAAACAGCATCAGCAACATTATTAACAGCAAGAACGCCAAATGGCTTGTATCAAAGTCAAGCGGCTAATGGAGCATGGACAAAAGGGGGCTATGTAATGGCTGATTTCCAAAAAGATTTTGAAAATGGATGGAGATTGAACGCTAAAGTTCGTTCAGCTAAGTATCAACATCAATTTAACTTCTTCGGTACTGATGGAAGTGGAAGAAATCCATTAACTCAAGCTAATTTCTTAAAGACAATTACTGGTGCGGTTACGGGAGCTTATACTTATGCCAATGACAATACAGTTGTTAATCCATCTGCTTTAGTATTACAAAATAATATTACAGACAGAAATAGACCATTAACAGAAATGTCAGCATTAATGACATTGTCAAAAGAATTTAAAACTGGTGCTATTGACCACAGTTTTACAATGGGTACATTTGGTTCTAGAACAGAAGCTGGTGATTTTAATTTACAATTAAGATTTTTAAGTGAGTTTAAAGATCAACCAAGATTGTTAAACTTAACAACGACAGATGCAAGTAATGTTGCTACTAAATTTACTGTGAATGGTGTTGCTTCAGTGCCAGGTTACACAAATAAAACAATTACTAGTAAAAAACAAGCTTTCTATTTTTCTGATGAAATGCAAGTTGGCAAGTTGAAATTAGATGCGGGTTTACGTTTTGAGACTATTTCTGCAAATGGAAGTATCGAAAAGACTGCAACCGCTAAAAATACAGATGGTATTAACGTAGCATTTGGTACTGGTGCTTTTGATAGATTCAATGTTAGCACAAGTGATTGGGCTTTGGCAATGGCAGCAAGCTATCCAGTAACTGATCATGTTAATGCTTATGCGAATTTCTCAAAAGGGTACTTCTTCCCAGAGTTAAGAGGGTTGAGTGTTAAATATAACAGTGGCATACCAGCTTACCCAATTTATCAACCAGAGAAGATTAATCAATATGAGACTGGTATCAAATTAAATTATACTAAATTGACATTGACTGCAGCATATTTCTCTGCAACTTTAAATGATCGTTTATTGGTACAATACTTAAATGTTGGTGGTGCAATTCAAGAAGTATCTAAATTTATTAGTACAAAATCTTCTGGATTTGAAGGTACTGCTGATTTCGAATTTGCTAAAAACTTACATTTAATCTCTTCAATTACTTCACAAAAAGCGACGTACACTAAAGACGAGACTACTCCTACTAACGTGGGCAAATGGGTAGAGCGTCAACCTCAATTTATGTATGATGCAGGAGTTTATTATGCAAATAAGACATTTGATTTAGGTTTCAGCAATAACTATCAAGGTAAAAGATTCGGAAACGCGAGTAATTTAGTTTCATTAGACGAATATTCAATCGCAAGATTGACAGCTGGATACAATATGATTTTAGATGCTAAATCTACATTGAGATTTAGCGGTGGAATCTTTAATGTATTTAATTCTGAAGGAATTACTGAAGGTAATCCAAGAGCAGGGGATGCTCAAACGAATAGTGGTGACTTCTTTGTAGGTCGTCCTATCCTTCCTAGATCTTACTACTTGAGAGTAACATTTACTTTCTAATGATTGGTTTATTAAGCAAATAAATAATAAGTACCCTTGCTTCGGCAAGGGTACAATTATTTTTACTTTATGGAAAATATTGCAAAAGCAAAATCTGTTTTAAATAAGAACTGGAGAAATGGTTACACCGTTCCATGTTCTTCTTTATACCCGTTCCAATGGAACTGGGATGCAGGGTTTCATGCAATAGGTTGGATGTATGTGGATCATAACAAAGCATTAGAGGAAGTAAGAAGTATTTTCAAAGGTCAGTGGAAGAATGGAATGTTACCGCATGTTGTTTTTCATGAGATGAATGATCAATATTTTCCAGGACCAAGTGTTTGGAATATTCAAAAATCAGCTGCTTCACCTGAGGGTATTTTTACAACAGGAATAACTCAATTGCCAGTTTTTGGATTTGTTTTAGAGCGAATGTTGCAAATTGCGGAAGCGCAGAATATTAATATGGATGCCTTTGTACATGAGCTATTCCCTAAGATAGTAAACACCCATCGCTATTTGTATCAAAAAAGGGATCCACAAAGTGAAGGTTTACCATGTTTGTTTCATAATTGGGAATCTACAGACAATGCGCCAATATGGGATGCCGTTTGGGAGCGAATGGATTTATCGCAGGCAAGAGATGTTGCAGCATTTAGAAAAGACAATAAAAAAGTAGACGCTTCAATGCGTCCTACAGACTTGGATTATAAAAGATATGTCCACTTAATCGACTTGTTGAATAAAAATGAGTTTAATGAAGAGCATATTATGAAGTCTTATCCTTTCTTGATTCAAGAGAATATGTTTATTTCTTTTTTAATTCGATCAAATGAGTCATTAATCAAAATCGGTAAAAAATACAATTTAGATACAGAAGAGTTAGTTCAATGGCAGAATTTGTCTAAAAGTAATTTTGCTTCAAAGTTTTGGGACAATGAAAATCAAATGTATTATCCGTTTGATTTAAACACTAAAGCGTTAATTAAAAAGGATATAATTGGAGGAATGATGGCCTTGTTTGCCGGAATACCTACAATAGAACAAGCAAAAAGCTTAGTTAACAAATTAGAGCGCAAATTTATTAAGAATGATCAATGGTTTCTTTGCCCATCCTATAGTTCAGAGGCTATTGATTTTGATGAAAAGAGATATTGGAGAGGACCGCTATGGCCAAATGTGAATTGGCTAATGTATCATGGCTTAAAAAGATATGGATACAATGAATTAGCAGACAAAATAAAAGAACAAACAATTTATTTAATTGAACATTATGGCATGTATGAGTATTTTAATCCAATGCCAGAAGACAAAAATTCATTACTTGAAAATAATAAAGGTCTAGGAGGGGAGGACTTTTCTTGGACTGCAGCTATATACTTAGATTTTAAATACAATTATAATTTATTATAAAATGATCGAAGAAATTATACATAAAACGACCATAGAAGATTTAAAAGATGTTTTAAATAATAACTGGAGAGATGGTTATACCATACCTAGTGCTAGATTATATCCATTCCAATGGAATTGGGATGCAGGTTTTATAGCTTTAGCCTTAAGTTATTTGAATGAGGAGCGGGCAATGGAAGAAATAGATTTCATGTTTAAAAGTCAATGGGCTAATGGGATGCTTCCGCATATTGCATTCCATCAGCAAAATGACAACTATTTCCCAGGCCCAGAAATCTGGAAGACATATGAATTAGAAAGAAGTTCAAAATTGGTTTCTTCTACGGGAATAACCCAGCCGCCTGTTTTTGGATTTATTTTGTATAGGATGCACCAACATATGCAGCATAATCCAAAATGGCATAAATTTCTAGAGGAGATATTTCCAAAAGTGGTTTCATTTCATCGTTATTTATACAATCATAGAGACCCCAATAATGAAGGTTTGGTTTACATTCAGCACAATTGGGAAAGTGGTACGGACAACTCACCCCTTTGGGACCATATTTTTGAGACAATGGATGTAAGTAATGCAAGAGATGTATCACATTTAAGAAAAGACAATAAATTAGTGGATGCTTCTGAAAGACCTACGGATGAAAACTATAAAAGGTATATCCATTTAATTGATCTTTTTGTGGCATGCGGTTATGACGATGCTACTATCTCAGCAACTTCGCCTTTTTTAGTTCAAGACGTTTTATTTAATTCAATGTTGGTAAAATCCAATTTTGGATTAATTGAATTAGGCAAATACTTGAATGTGGATATTGCTGAAATAGAAAACTGGAATACCAAGAGTATTAAGGCAATTAACGATAAATTTTGGGATGAAAGTACAGGTTTCTATTATGCATTTGACTTGAGGTCAAACAAAAGAATCCCAATTAAAGTATCATCAGGATTTATGCCTTTATTTGCTGGAGTTACTTCTAAACACCAAGCTGAATCTTTGGTAAGAAACTTGACTAGCTCTTTCATGAAGAATAAGGATTGGTTTGTGTGTGCATCATGTGCATTTGATGAACCATCCTTTAATCCTCTAAAATACTGGAGAGGACCTGTTTGGATTAATGTAAATTGGATGTTATATCATGGACTAGAACAATATGGATTCTCAGAATTGGCAGGTAGAATAAAAAAAGACTCCTTAGAATTGGTTGAAAACCATGGTTGTTATGAATATTTTGATCCAAGACCATTGGGAGAAGCGCAGGAAAAAAGAGGTATTGGCGCAGATTTATTTTCTTGGTCTGCAGCTTTATATTTAGATTTTGTTTATAACAATGAAATTTTTTAAAAATGAACTTACTAGATTACGGAATTGTATTGCTTTACTTTGTTTTAATGATTTGGCTAGGCTTTAAGTTTAAAAAAAGTGAAAAAAATACAGAATACTTTTTAGGCGGGAAAGGATTTGGATGGTTCTCCTTATGCATGTCTACAATGGCAACACAATTATCTGTAATTAGTTTTGTTTCGGCCCCTGCCTTTGTCGGATTAAGAGCTGGTGGAGGTATGCAATGGCTTACATTTGAATTTGGTGTGCCACTTGCCATGATTATTTTAATTGCCTTTATTGCTCCAGCTTTATATAAATCTTCGGTAGTTAGCGCTTATGCTTTTTTAGAAAAAAGGTTTAATAGTTCGTCTAGGTTGTTGTTGAGTTCTGTTTTTTTAATTAGCCGTGCATTTGCCACTTCAGTAACAGTTTATGCGGTATCGCTGATCTTAATGTCAATACTTAAGCTCAGTTTTATGCAAACAATCTTAATTATATCTCTTGTTACTATTTTATATTCATTAGAAGGGGGTATGAAAGCAATTGTCTATAGTGAGGTTGCACAAATGATAATTAAAGTACTAGGTATTTTTATAATCATATATTATGGGCTAAAACAGATTGGAGGTTGGGATATTTTTCTTCAAAATGTAGACACTAAAAGACTAGAAGTGCTAAGATTTAGAAATAGCGGCTTTGATAATCAAGAGTTCGGATTTTGGCCAATGCTTTTTGGTGGTATATTCTTATACTGCGCTTACTATGGAACAGATCAGTCTCAAGTTCAAAGAATCTTGTCTGCGAAAGATGAAAAAACCGTAAAAAAATTATTACTATTCAATGGATTGTTCAGGTTTCCAATCACTTTAAGTTATTGTTTTGGTGGATTAATTTTGGGAACATTGGTAAGCTTAAATGGGGATTTCGCATCAAAAATACCAGTTGAGAAACCAGATTTAATGATACCTGTATTTATTACTAATTATTTGCCACATGGGGTTATTGGTGTAATTATAGTTGCAATAATAGCTGCGGCCATGTCTGCATACAGTTCAAATATAAACTCATTAGCGGCTGTAACGATGGAGGATTTTGTTTCAAAAAAAGTGACTGTGCCAGCTGAAAAATATGTTACTTATTCAAAGCTTGCTGCTTTATTATGGGGCTTAATTACATTGGTTTTAGCATTTTTTATGGGCGATATTGCCAAGACAGTTATTGAAGCAATCAATAAAATTGGTTCTGTATTTTATGGACCTGTTGTTTGTATGTTCTTGCTGGCAATTTTTACAAAAAACATACAAGCAAAAAGTGCAAACACGGGAGTTATATTTGGTGTTTTACTAAATCTAATATTATGGATTTTCTTTAAAAACATATTTTGGTTCTGGTGGAATGTTATTGGTGCTGTTACAACATTATTTGTTGCAGTATTTTGCCATTATTTTGTATATAAAACTGTTTCTGTACAAAATACTTATGTGGTTGTAAATCCATCTTTCAAGACTGCATTGTTTACTAAAGAAAGCGGTATTCTATTTGTATACTTTATTTTAATATTTTCATTTTGTTATTACTTAACCAGTTTAGTTTAATAAAGTAAAATGAATGTTATTATAGCCGTTGATAAATTCAAGGGAAGTTTAACTACTTTCGAAGCTAGCAGTATTATTAAAACTGCGATACTTAAAGTAAAGCCGAATTATAATGTAATGAATTTTCCGATGGCGGATGGGGGTGATGGGTTTTCTAAAGTGCTAAAATTTTATCTTAAAACAAAAACTGTTTCATTAAATACGGTTGATCCACTACACAGAAAAATAAAGGGGCATTATGAGTGGGATGGTGAGCGTAAAACAGCAATCATTGAATTAGCAGTCGCTTCTGGTATTGTATTGCTTAATAAGCAAGAACTAGATCCATTGTCAACTTCTACATATGGAACAGGATTATTAATGCTTCATGCAATAAAAAGAGGGGCTAAAAAGATTATTTTAGGACTTGGTGGAAGTGCTACAAATGATGGAGGAATGGGTATTGCTTGCGCTTTAGGGTATATATTTAGAGATGCTTCAGGCAATGAATTAAAACCCTGTGGAGCAAGCTTAAATCTTATTAAAACAATTCAAGCACCTTCCACTCCATTTAAAGTTGCAATTACAATTGCTTGTGATGTAATTAATCCACTATATGGGAAAAATGGAGCAGCATACATTTATGCACCTCAAAAAGGAGCTAATTCACAACAAGTGAAAATGCTTGATGATGGTTTGATAAATCTATCCAAAGTTTTATTTAAGGAAACTGGTGTAAAAGTTGCAGCAAAACCAGGTATTGGCGCTGCAGGAGGGGTATCTGCGTTTCTGATTTCATACCAAAGAGTGGAGATGATGAATGGGATTGATTTGATTTTAAAATATAGTGGGATAAAGAATAAGCTAAAAAAGGCGAATCTATTAATTACTGGAGAAGGTAAAATAGATAATCAATCATTAAGTGGTAAGGTGGTTGGCAGTTTGATTAAATTAACAAAGGAGCGTAAGACAAAGGTATTATTAGTAGCTGGTATGTCAGAACTAACACCAGGGTCTATATTAAACAAATATGAAATGGTACAATTATTAAGTTCAAAACATAGCTTAAAATACACCATGACCCATGCAAAATCTATTTTGCATCATAAAGTTGCGTCATTTTTCATTTAATTTTTAAGTAGTATTTATTAAGTTTACTTTATAAATTTCTTTTACTGAAGTAGGATTCTATAATTGTCTCTTTATTTGTTTCTAGGTATTTAAGATAACTTGCTGCTATAGGTGAAAGTTTCTTTTCCTTCAACCAAATTAAGCGCCAAGTAGTTTTTATGGGAAGGCCAGCGGCAGGTATGATTTTGAGATCACCTGTTTCAATTTCATTTCTACTCCCAATCAATGGCATAATGGATATACCTAATCCTGCAATTACAGCCTGTTTTACCGCTTCATTTGAAGTTAATTCTAGTTTCTTTCTAGGTTGAATTTTCAATTTCTTAAAAAATTTATCCATTACCTGATTCGTGTCTGAGCCAAATTCTCTAAATATTATTGAAGTTTTTTCTAAAATTTGATCGATTGGTTTTTTGACATCAATTTCTTTATTACCAAATAGATAAAGTGTATTTTCAATCAACTTATATTGCGCCACATTTATATTCTCAGGCATATCGGATACAAGTGCAAAATCAATTTCATTTTCGGCTAAGCTTTTTAAAACTTTTGACTTATTCGTCACATCCATCGTTAAATCAATCTTTTCGTTTTCTTTTAAAAAACTGTTCAAGAAAAAGGGCATGATGTATTTGCCTGTTGATATGATCGAAATTTTTAAATGACCAGCTAATTTGTTCTTATAATTTTGAGAGGTATAATTTATATTGTCGACTTCGTTGATGATACTTTCTGCTGCTTTTGCAATTTCTTTACCGAGCCCTGTTACATGTATTTTCTTTTGAATGACTTCGATCAGCGGGTATTCAAATTGCTGCTGAAAATTTTTCAATTGTATGGACAAAGCAGGTTGAGTTAGATTCAATTCATTTGCTGCTTTTGTAATACTAAGGGTTTGGGTGATTTTAAGGTATATCCTTAATTGGTTTAAAGTATAATTCATAAATAAAATTAATCAATATCATTAAATTAATAAATAAAATTTATTAATAATAAGTCCGAAATTTGTAGTTCTCGAAGGCGGAATCAAATCATTAAAGCGGCCTCAATCCTGAATTCAATGAAAAATATATATGAAATAGACCTGGTTAATAGTTTGTTCTCTAAGGAAGAGGCAACTGAACTCATTCTTGGTTTGATTGACTATAAGATTGACGTTCATTCAAGAAAAATTTTTTCAAACCAAGTTAAGTTTGGTGAGGAAGATGAAGATTCTAAGTATAGACTAGAAAAGTTAACGGCATCCAGGGAGGCCATTAAAGAGCTGTTGGATGATACTACCAGTAGTCATTTTAAATTATCGGCACAATTGAAAATTGAACCAAAAGGCAGGAATAATTAATTAATTTTTATGATTCATCAAGACATTTCTATAGCGGCAGATGTTTTAAGAAGTGGAGGTCTAATCGGCTTTCCTACTGAAACTGTCTATGGATTGGCAGCAAATGCTTTGAATGAATTTGCAATAGATAAAATATATATACTAAAGAACAGACCTTCGTCTAATCCCTTAATTGTACATACGCACTCATTAGAAGAGGCGACGAAATATGTGACACATATTCCTCCAGCCGCATTTAAACTTGCTAAGGCTTTTTGGCCTGGACCACTGACTTTATTGTTGCCAAAAAACAAGCTCATTTCACATGCTGTAACGGCTGGAAGTCATTTGGTTGCAATAAGAATACCCCAACATCCTTTAGCATTAAATTTATTACGCAGTATAGATTTCCCATTAGTTGCACCAAGTGCAAATCCTTACACTAGAATTAGTCCTACTTCGGCTCAGATGGTAGACGATTATTTTGGAGAGGACTTGCCATGTATTTTAGATGGAGGGGATTGTGAAAAAGGGATAGAATCAACTATCGTTGGCTTTGATGGTAATACCACTATTGTTTATAGACAAGGGGCAATTAGTATTGATGCAATTGAATTCATTGTTGGTAAAACAAAAGTTTTAGCAACAGTAAGAGAAAGGGTAACTACGCCTGGTATGGCTCCGATGCATTATGCACCAAAAACTAAATTTATTATTGTAGAGGATGTATTAGAGTTCATAAATGATCACCCATATGGCAAAATTGGTTTTTTAGGAATGGGTGAAAAACAAATAGAACATCCAAGTCTTGAGTTTGTATCATTGACTTTATCAAATGATTTAGAAGAGGCAAGTATGAATTTATATCAGTCCATGTATTATATGGATACTTTGAATCTAGATTATATTGTTATCAAAAAATTTCCTGAAGTCGGTATTGGTAAGTCTTTAAACGATCGGATTACTAGAGCTTCATACGAGCCTGAGCTACAGGCTATTTAACAGAAAAGGCCGAGTATTTACTCGGCCTTTTCTGTTAAATGAATATCTTGAATTATACTAATGAATAAGTATTATCCTAAGTCTTCTATTTCATCGATAAGATCATCGGCAGATTCTCCTTCAGTACCAATACCAAGTGCTTTAAATTCCCATCCTCCATTTTGTCTAGACAATCTACACATAATAACTGCTGTATGGTCTCCAATAGAGTTTAATTCATATTTACACATTTCCTTGCCTGTATCTGCGTTTACCAATCTTGCAACACAATTATTTATTTCTTCGAAACTTTGTCCACTAAAAGAGGTAATAGTAAACACTAGTGAATGTACATCATCGCTCAATTCTTTTAGATTTACATTTATTACTTCATCATCCCCATCGCCATCGCCTGTTAAGTTATCTCCAAGGTGTTCGACAGATTCATCTTCGCTAATTAAATTTCCAAAATCAATCACTTCAATAACTTCATTCTCTGCATCCAACAAAACACAAGATGCATCTAAGTCAACATCATCATCTTCGTCTGCAGGGTCCCATCCAATACCCATGTATACTTTATTAATTAGTTCTGATTTAACTAAGTTGAAATTAAATTTTTGTTCTTTTTGTAAATTGATGCTCATGTAATTGATTTATAATGTAGTGTGTTTAATGTATTTGCTTTTTAACTTTGTAGTTACGATATCAACTAACTGTTTTCTAATTTTTGAAGTTAAAAAATCTGGCAAGCCAATTGATGCCACTTCGCCATTAAGATGATCGTCATAAATTTTTTCAGCTAAATCATGTAGCACTTTTTCCATGTCGGCAGCATTAGCAACGGCCGCATCTTCTGGTAAACTAACTTGATTTAATACGTCATGAGCACATTTTGTCAAGTAACTAACTTTTAAAGTTGTTCCTAAAACAGGAACCCATCCAAATAGATTAACTAATTGTTTCATATTTATATTTTTTAATTTTCAAAAAAGAGATGTTTATCTGAGCATTTAAATTTAGATATTATTTAAATATAATTAAAAATATATTTTATTTTTTTTACATAACTACATTGGATTTATTCGATTTATACAAGATTTTATTCAACAATCTAAAATGTCTGCAATTTTTTGTATTAAAAATATACGATATATATAAAAAAGGATTAATTTGTTATTGATTTTGTCAATTAAAATTTAATTATCAACCTTAACAAATAAGAACATGGCTTCGGAAAATAACAGCAATAATACAACCGTTATAAATAGAACTGAAACAACTAAACTTAGATTTATTGATTTAGTATTTATTATTTTTTATACAGTAAGTTTTGTTTGTTTCTTACTTAATTTCATTGGTGTGACTCATTATTATGAGACTTACTTTACTGCAACATGGTTCGTATTCCCATTCATTATACAATTACTTGCAACAAGATTAATAACCTTAAAAGAGATCCTTTTCTCAAAATTCCCTTTAACGTTTAAGCCCCTGTTAAGAAATATTTTACTTGTACAATTTGCAATTCAACATGCTGTCTTTTTTATTTTACAAGAATATCCAGCTATGAGCGCACAAATTAGTAACATGAAAATTCAATTTTTAATTAACAATGCCCTTTTAATAGTTTGGTCTTTTTATGCGATCTATCAAAAATTTACAACTAAAAAACCTGCAAAAGAGAACCAAAAGAAATAAAATACAAGAACTTAAAGGCTTAATAATTTTTTAAAATATTGATAATCAATGTTTTAATATTAATCTTTGCTTGTTTTTTATTTTTTTAAAAATATATATATATGGTAAATAATAAATTCTTTAAATTTATCATATTTCAAGTTAATAGATTATATTATTTTATAATATATAATTCCTTAGTTTAATTATAATTTTTTATAGATGAGGTTTTGTACTGAATGTGGAACTGGGTTGGATAAAGAAGCAAGTAAGGAATTATTTTGCTTTAATTGCGGAGCTAAGTTGTCATTTGATGATGATATAGTTTCTGAGGAGAGTCCTGTACAAAAAACAAGCCCCACTCCATCTCTTCCAAAAGTGCCTCTTATGCCTCCAGGTGCTTCATCTGTGAAAAAAGATGGTCCGACTTTGCCGAGGATACCTCAAATGCCTCCAATGCCAGGTCAGAAGGTAGAACAAGAAACTGCACAAGATATTGAATCAAAAGACTTGTCGTCAAAGAGACCTGATATTTTTCAAAACGGGCACGATTCATATGGTATCATACTTACTGATACCAGAAAAATAGCAAAACTTTGTAGGTCTACGTCAAATGATATTTTTAATATCATTAAGGACTACACATATAATTTAAGCAGGTTCGGTCATCAATATATTATTTTTGATTACGATTCTACAAGGTATCATAATCATGGTTGGGAGAATTGTGTAGATGAACTTTCTAAGTTTTATGATAAGCAATCTATAGTACCTGAATACCTTTTCATTATAGGCGGAGATGACATTATTCCAATGCCAGTATTCGACAATCTTTCAGATGTAGATGTACCAGATAGTGACTATGAATCTGATGTTCCTTATTCTTATTTACAATCAGATGGTATTGAATATGCTATTTGGGATGGTACATTGTACCAAGAAGAAGTTAAATTGTATGTTGGACGTTTACCATTTGGTGCAGACTTTGAAAAAAGCCATTTAACATCTTATTTCAATAAAGTTATACATGCACTTGAAAGTGATTTTAAAATAAGCAATTGCTTTAGTTTAAGCGCGCAAAGCTGGCAAGAAGCATCAGAGGAAGTATTAGATGGGTTGGAATTAAATCAAAAGTTCATTGATTTTTCACCTACTGTTACTTTAAACGATGTAGATGATATATTTGACACAGGCTCAGATATTTTATATTTTAACTTGCATGGTAGCGATGCATATGAGCAGCCTCAGTTTTTTGGTGATTATGGATACAAGGCTATTTCCCCAGTTCAAATCTCTAATTTAGAAAAGTACAATATCATCATTACAGAAGCCTGTTATGGTGCAAAGTTTATAGGTTATAGGAGTCATGAATCGATGTTGTTGAATTCATTAAGTAAAAATACTTTAGCCTATATTGGTTCTTCAAGAATTGCATTTGGTTCGTCTGATAGATATATAGCTTCTGCAGATGTAATTGCTCAATCTGTGTTACGTTCCTTATCAAGTGGGTGTTCATTGGGTTATGCATTAAGTAGGGCTAGGATAAATAGTTTAGAAATTTCTGATTCAGGCTATGACGATGATGATGATTATGACGATGATGGATTTTATTTCTATAATGAGATGTATGACGATTATTCGTTAATTACAGCATTAGAATTTAATTTGTTTGGGGAACCAACTTTATGTGCAATGAATAATAGAGCACGTAACAAACCAAATCAAAGGGTTAATAAAGCCAATCGAATTCCTGAAAAAACTTTAAAGGAAGAAATATATAGTAAAGGTAGAAATCAGAATATTTTAGATGCTGTTAGAGCTTCAGTAGACTTAGAATTCGAAAAAATATCTAGAATAATACAAACTGAATTGTACAATAAGTATGAGCTTACCTCAGATGAATTACAAAGTATTAGTTTGCGTAAATCAAAGACTAGCTCGAAGGAAGCCTATATGTACGTATATAGTAAGAAACAAAAAGATCTAAAAAATAATAAACTCTATTTCATTAATTGTTCAAAAAGTGGGTCAATAAAAAAAGTAATAACGACAAAATAAATTTTTATGAATTGTATTAAGTGTAATGCAGATTTAAAAGAAGGTGCTAAATTCTGTGGTAAATGTGGAACACCTCAAGTTTCTAATGTGCCACCAGCACCACAGCCAGTGATGCCTCAATCACCAGTTCAAAATAATGCTCCAGTGCAGGATGAAAATGCAATAGGCACTGTGAAAAGTAAAATATTCTGGAATATTCAACCAGGTGAATTAGCACGCAGATTTACAGAAGCGCAATTAGCTGAAGATACTTACGATAAAGCAAAAGGTATAATTATCAACGATGGCACAACTGCTTATATTAAAGCAGGTGGTGAATTTGTTGCTGAGATTCATGGTGGTGCATATGAGTTTAGACCTGAAAAAAATCCAAAAGAAGCAAATAAAAGAGAAGGTGGCATTGTTAAAGAGACTGCTTCTTTCTTTAAAAAAGGAATCACTTTTTTAACCAATTTAGTTTTTGGAGAGCCAGTAAAGGATAAGGCAGATAAAAAAGAAAATGAAAAAGATCCAAACAAAGCTAACGCTGAAGCTAATAAAATTGAAGATGCAGCAAAGGATAATAAAATATTCTCTGTTACCTTAAAGTTGGATAAGAGTTTCATGTTGCCAATTAGTTTTGAAGGACAATATGCTATCAAAACAAAAGTATTAGATACCAATGTTGGATTTGAAGCGTATTTCAAAATCGATGATTTCAAGAAGTTTTCTGAGCATTATTTAGGTGATAAAGAAAAAGTAACTTATTCTGATATTGCAAATGAAATTAGACCACAACTTAAAGCTTGCATCCAAAGTGTTTTACAAGATGTAGACTTGAATTCAACAAATTTATCGGATGATCAAATCCAAAAGATAAAAGAAAAAATTGCAGTTGATACAAACAATAATTTCTTTGGCATTGTTCTAGAAAAAGTAATAACAATCTCAACAAGTAATGAGGCTTTAGATAGAATTAGAAAGAAAGAAGGGGAGTTGGCAGTAAGTGAAAAAGAATTAGACCTTCTTGCGCGTACTCAAGAGTTTAGAAATAGATTGACGAATCAAAATAATACTCAAGCTTTAATCGAAGCTAGGACTGATAAGGATCAGGCTTTTGAATTAGGCAAGATTAATAATGATGGCTTATTACAAGAAGATGAGCTTGAGAAATTCAGAATGGTTCTTTCTAGAGAAAAGAGAATACGTGAAGCAAGCAATGAAGAAGAAATTCGCGCAGCATTAATTGATATCGAAAAAACAGGTTTATTAAAAGACGAAGATTTAGAGAATTTAAAGAGATCAATTACGGAGCGCAGTGAAGATCATGACATGGCAAGGTTCCATTCTGTGGAAATTATGCAGTTGAGCAACACGCTTGAAATTGATAGAAAAAATTTAGAGTGGGAGTATGAAATTGGAGATAAGCGAATTCAATTAGAAATTGATCGTCGTAGAAAACAATTACAAGCTGAAATAGGATTTACTGAGCTTGAGATTGAACAATGGAAGAAGATCGATGATTATGAGGATAGCAAGTTCTACCAAGAGTTAAAGAGAAATAGAACTGCTGCAGAAGCTGAAATTGATTTAAGAGCAAAAGCTAGAGAAACAGACATTGATTTAGATAATAAAGAGATGGATGCTCAAATGGCTAGGATGGCTAAGTTGAAAGAGATGGAAATGGCTGAGCAAAAGCAAGCTAATGAACATGCAATTTTAGCAGAAAAACAAAAGCTTGATCAAGAAGTTCAAATGGCTGAGACTTATAAAGGAATGTCATTTGAGCAAATTATGGCCGCTAATCCAAATATTTCTCCAGCTGCGGCTGCGGCTTTAGCTAAGAAGTTTGAAGCTGATGCTGCTGCATCATCATCAAGTACTGCAGCTGCTGATGCTAAAGAGAATCAGGCTAAGATGGAATCATTCATGCAAAAGCAAATGGAAATGCAAATGCAAATGATGAATAAGATGATGGATACATCTGCTACAATGTCTGGTAATTTATTGCAAACACAACAGCAACAAGCTCAAAAAACAGAAGATAGATTAAATAGAACTGAAGAAAGACTTGATCATACACAGGATAAATCTTTGGATTACACGACAAGAAATAATTCAATTGATGCAGTTGTTTCAAATAATAATAAAAATCAAGCACCTGCACCAGGGTATATCAAATGTATGGGTTGTCAGTCTGTTGAGAATACAGTAGGCACTAAGTTTTGTTTTAATTGCGGTAGAGAATTATAATTTATGGAAAACTATAACGGATATATAATAATGAAAGAATACACATCAGGATCAAAATCTGATGGGTATGTGGCAAATTTATATATCAGCCCCCAAAAAGTTTATAAATTATATAGAGAAGATGTCCTGCCAGCTTTTGATACTTATTTCAATGAATTTCACTTGAAATATGTTCAAGTAAATGGGGTATTGAATCCGCAATTCAATTCTATTAATGTTGAAACAATTGAAATAGCGATAGATCCTTTTTTGTCAACGGACGAAGAGGAGGTTAAAAATGAAGAAGAATAAATTTGGCTCAAATGAAATGTAAGATGTGTGGAACTAGTTTTGTTCCGGGTGAAAATAAATTTTGTGAAGGTTGTGGAATGGAATTGCCAATGGTAGCAGCTGAAGCTGTTCCACCAAAAGCAGCACCTGCCAATGACGATGAGCTGCCTGCTGCGGGTACTAGTCCAAGTACTGCAATAGGGAAAAATTCTATTTTATCTAATAGCCAAATCAATACAACTAATACGACCACCACTACAACCGTTAATAATACGACAATCGAGGATGATACCAAAAAATCGATTGTATGTGCTGTTTCTGGAAAGAGGGTGTTGTATATTGAAAGTGTATGTTGTAGAGGTTGTGACAAAGATGTTTCTTTAGAGTATTACAATGAAACTACAAGAAGATGTGAGAATTGTCATAAAGGATACTTGAATCAATACCGAGATGCTTTTAGCCAATCAATGTCTACGGGTGGGATTGATAGACATGAAAGAGCACAGTTAGATATTCTTTCAACCACTTTGCAGATTTCTGAAAATGAAAAGCTACAAATTGAACAAGAAATTAAAAACAGCTATACAACTAAATCTAATAGTGATTTTTCTGAATTGGATGATTTGTATGAGTTAGATTTCATGGATGCTAAAAAAGAAATTCTTATAAAGAACGACTTGTCATCTGCTTTATTAAAATTAAAACAGATTTATGATCAGGTTCAAACCAATGATGAAGTATCTTGTCTTTACTTTTTAATTAAGGCTCTAAAGAGTCCGACTACATATATTACTAATTATGAGGCTAAGTCATTTGAAGATTATTGGGAAAATTACTGGTATTTTTTAGCCCAACTAACAAATGGCGATAAGCAAAGAAAAGGTTTTGGAAGTTTTAGACAAAACCATTCAAAGTATGAAAATAAAAGAGATGAGATAGTACTTTCTGAAGCACTTTATTTCATTGTTGCTTACCAAAATTCTAACAATGAAAGTTATATTGAAAAAGCAAATGACAAACTTGTTGAAATCGAAAGTATCAGTTCTACCTTTCTCTTAAAATTATATAAGTCTACAAAGCATATTGTATTAAATTATGACCCAGTAGATCAAAAATTTACAAATTTAACACCGCCAGATGAGCCAGGGATGAGAGAGTATTTTTTATTCTTTGTGAATCATCTATTTAAGATTGCTCCAGAAGTTCCTAAAGTGGAACCTGCTGCAGCTAAATCTGTAACGCCTCCTCCGAATGTTGCTTCTACAGTTATTCCAGAAGCACCGAAGCAAGTAAATACGGCACCGGTTGTTCCTAAATTGCCTACTAGACCCACTGAGGTTGTACAAAGTCCAATCAGTAATGGTCCTAAACCTGTGGGGCCAAAATTGCCTGGTTTGCCTCCTCAGCCAACTATAAAAGTGGAAGCAGATCCATCCAAGCCTAAATTGCCTGGTATGCCTCCGGGAGCAAAAGCTAGTAACCCTGGGCCAAAATTACCTCAAACGCCAAATTTGCCACCAACTCCAGCAAATAATAAAGTTAATTTACCTAAAATCCCTCCAGTTCCAGGTAAAAAGTAAAGTTTTGATGGTTTTTTGAATCTAAAATTTATTGAATAAAAATAATATATATATCTTTATAACCATATCAAGACAACTTTGTTAATAAAACCCCAATTATGATAAATTTAGAGAAAAAAACTTCAATTAGTTTAACTAAACAAGTTCCAGGATTAAACAATGTAAGAGCAGGTTTAAGCTGGGATTCACAGACTATTAATGGGAAAGAAGCAGATGCGGACGTTTCTGTTTTTATGTTGAACGAAGATTCAAAAATACCTAATGAAGGGTTCTTTGTTTTTTATAATAACCTTAAGAGTGTTGATGGTGCTGTGGTGCACAATGGAGATGCAAGAACAGGTGATGCAGATGGTGATGATGAGTCAATTAACATTACTTTGTCTAAAATCTCTCCTGAAATCAGCTTTATCTTATTAGCGGTATCTATTCACAATTCAAATGAAGGATTCAATTTTGGTAATACAAGAAATGCTAAAATCCGATTATTCAATCAAGATAATGGTGAACAAATTTGCGAGTTCAAGCTAATGGAAGAACATCCAAATGCGGATTCTATTATCATTGGTAGCTTCTTTAGAGGAGAACAAGGTGAGTGGAAATTCGAGGCAATGGTTAATTCTTTCAATGGCGGTTTAGCAGCATGTTTACAAGTTTATAGCTAAAAAATTCATTCGATATGTCATCATTTAATTTAACCAAAGGAAGTAAGTTTAACTTATCCAAGTCAATTGGCTTTTCTAAAGTTAGAATTGGTCTAGGATGGGATCCCAATGAGACTCCTAATGGCCCTGCATTTGACTTAGATGTTAGTGCTTTTGGTATTGATAGTAGCTATAAAATTATCAATGACACATATTTCATCTTTTATGGACAAGTGAAGGCTGGTAATGCTGTAGAGGACACTGTAAGAAAAGGATTTTACAGACCAGCTACAAATGATGCTTCAATATTAGGAGCTATTGATGATCCTACTGGATCTAATTCCGATGGCGGTGATGATGAAGATGTAATTATTGATCTTTTAAAAGTACATCCTCAAGTTGAACAAATTATTATTTGTGCTTCAATCAGCAAATACCCTCATGATAATTTCAAAGATAAAAGAACATTGGCGTTAAATTTTGGTCAAGTTTCAGATTGTTATATAAGAATCATCAATGAATCAAATGGAGTTGAAATTGCTAAATATGAATTAACTGAGCAATACAGCAATCAAGATGCTATAGAATTTGGAAGATTATATAGAATCGAAAATGAATGGCAATTTGAAGCAATGGGAAGAGGTCACAATGGAAGCTTGCAAGCACTTGTTGACTTATATACCTAAATAAAAATTATAAAAAATTACAATTATGGCATTCGATTTAAACAAAAATGATGCACCATCAAAAAGCAAATTTGACTTATCAAAATCTGACGAGTCTACTCCTGATTTCCAGGAGCCTAAAAAAAGTAATAAAACAATCTTAATTGTTGTAGCCCTTGCAGTGGTTGTTTTTGGTGTGTATTTTTTCACTAAAAAAGATGCAAAAACCGAAGATGCTTCATTAGCAACAACAGATTCAACTTCAGTAGTTGCTTCTGCTGATACAGCATCTGCTACTCAACCTGCACCTAGCGCAACAACTGAAGCTACAAGTGTTGCTCCACAAGTAAGTGCACCAGTAACTTTTGAAAAAGCTTCTGCTGACGTAAATAATGTTGACGATGCTAAGTTGAACCAAGTATTAGATTATTTGAAATCAAACGCATCAGCTACAGTAACTATCGAAGGGTATGCTAGTAGTGAAGGCGAGTTGAATTTCAACATGAATCTTTCTGAATTAAGAGCAGCAAATTTTGCAAAATTCTTAATTTCTAAGGGTGTAAATAAAGATAATTTAAAAACAGTAGGCAAGGGTATCGAAAATCCTATTGCTTCAAATGATGATGAAGCTGGAAGGTCTCAAAATAGAAGAGTTGAAATAAAATTCTAAAAATATAATTCTTTATAAAAGTAAAATAGGGTATCATGTATACCCTATTTTACTTTTATAAAGACAAAGAAAGTGCTCTGATTATGTATAAAAAGGTGGTAAATCTTCCTAATTGTGAATTAAAGATTCAATCTGAATCAAACCTAGATCCAGTTCTAGGATATGGCTCTAGAATAAATAATAAAAGAAGCTTTTTATTTATAAGTAAAATATTAGGCAAGCATATACCAGTATCTCCTAAAAAATTAAATACCACTCATTCAAAATTAGCTAAACTCATTAATCCGGAAATTAAAGAGGATAATGTTTTATTAATTGGATTGGCTGAAACAGCTACTGGACTTGGTTGGGGCCTCTTTGAGCAAATAATTTCTAAGTCAAAAATTTATATACATACCACAAGAGTAATGCTTGAACAAAAGCATTTGATTGATTTTGAAGAGGAGCATTCTCATGCTACTGAACAGTATTTGTATGCACCGAAAAGTTCAAAATTTAATCTAAATAAGATAAATCATATCGTTATTGTAGACGATGAAATTACTACGGGTAAAACAATAAAAAACTTAATTGGTCAATTGAATGAAGTGTTTAACAAACCTAAGATTTCTGTTGTGACTTTATTAAACTGGTCAAATTATAAGAAAGATTATAAAATACATGCATTGTACGAAGGGTCATTTTCTGTCAAAGAAAAATCATCTTTAACTGTAGAAAATACTCTTTCAAACAATGTCGATTTTAAAAAGCCTATTTTGAAAAAGCTTTCAAATGGATATGGCAGAGTTGGTTCTTTTTCATTTCCTGCAATCAGTCAAGAAAATATCAAATTATATAAAAAATTTAGAGATAGTAAAATCTTGCTTTTAGGCACAGGAGAGTTTATGTTTTATGCTCAAGTGGCGTCTAGGTATTTTCATGAAAGCAATACACTTAAAATTCAATCAACAACAAGGTCTCCTGTGTCAATAGGCGGGAACATAAAATCTAAAATCAGCTTCAAAGACAACTATTATCCAGAGATTAATAATTATCTATATAATGTTATTGATAAGAAATATGATGTCATTATTATATTTTCTGAAACTAAATCTAAATTTGATCATATGTTACATGATCAATTAAAGGCTAAATTCAATAAAATAATACCAATATACGTCTAATGAGTTTCAGCGGATCCTATTTACCTTCTGATGTTGATTTCTTATTAGAGATCAAAGATTTTCAAGAAATTTCGATTCTTGAGAAAGAAAGATTAATTCAAACTGGTGAGAAGCACTATAGTGAAGTGTTAACCGAAGAAATGGATTTCCCAGAGGAATATCTAGATTTATACAATAAAATTTTTGATAAATTTATACATCATGTGTCAAGTGATGTTTATGCCTTGTCTAAGTATATCTCAACAATTCATAAACCTGTAATAATATCACTTGCAAGAGCTGGAACACCATATGGTGTGCTGATTAAACGCACTTTATTAAATTGTTTTGATATAGAGGCTTCACATTATTCTGTCTCAATCATTAGAGATAAAGGGATTGATTATAATGCCTTAAATCACATTGTAACTTTACATGGAGCGGATGCCACATTTTTATTTGTGGATGGGTGGACTGGCAAAGGTGCTATAGCAGATCAGTTGGAGAAATCAATGCGTATTTATAGCCCGTCTGTTGATTATAAATTTATTGTATTATCAGATATAGCAGGCGTAGCAGACGTGGCAGCAAGAAGGGATGACTACATTATACCATCTTGTTTGTTAAATTCAACTATATCTGGATTAATAAGTAGAACATTAATTAATAGTGACCCCGCTTCTTTTCATCGTGCTAAATTTTATAACCAATATCAACATAAAGACTTGTCACTAAATTATGTGGATAGAGTTGATAAGTATATTACAGAACATGTGTTAGATTTTAAAAATCTACCTGTTCATTTTTTTAATCAAGCATCAAAAGATATTTATATACGTTTTATAGATAGTATGTTAGGGAAGTACCATATTTCAAATAGAAATTATTTCAAACCTGGTTTAGGAGAAACGACAAGAATGTTGATCAGAAGAAATCCGGATTTCATAATTATAAATGAACATTATATGAATTCTTTGGATCATATATTGTTGTTATGTAAGATTAAAAATGTTAAAATATTAATTCAAAACGATATGCCAGTGCCTTGTGTAGGTATAATTAATAAATTTCAATCATGATAGATGTATTAGATTTAGGTGCTACTTTATATATTCCAGGTACAAAGCCTGATTTCTCTTCTTTTTTAGAGAAAAACAAGCATATTAGATCAATAATAATAGATACCGAGGATTCAATTCATGCCATTGATATACCAATGGCTGAGAAAAATATTGAAACAGAATTGAACAGGCTGAGTAAACTGAAATATAAGAAGCCTTTTATCTTTTTAAGAGTAAAAGATAATATGCATTTTAAAAAAATCAAAAACCATCCTATCGCTCAATTAATAGATGGCTATGTCTTACCCAAATACAATTATCTAACTGCACCTAAATACAATAAACACATTAATCAGGATGATGTTATCATGCCAATTATTGAGAATGAGTTATTTGATACAGGGAAATTAGACAGTACTTTTGGTTACATTGATCAAATTAAGGAATCTACTTTATGTGTTAGGGTAGGAATTACAGATATTTTTAATCTCTTTTCACTTAGAAGGCCTAAAGAAAGTACTATTTATAGCCATCCAATAGGGGCAAGAGTGATTACTGATTTATTAATTAGGTCAAATTCTTTAAATCTCAGACTTTCTGGTCCAGTCTTCGAATCTTATTCCACTAAATCTAAAGCTGTTTTGATGGAGGAAGTGAAAGCGGAGGTGACAATGGGTATATATACTAAAAGCACCATCCATCCAGATCAAATAAAACATATTGAGCAGCAATATAGGGTTAATAAAATAGACTTTGAATCTGCTAAAATGCTTATTTCGAAATCTAGCTCTGTTTTTGGGCACAAATTGGTCATGCAAGAAATCGCCACACATTTAAAATGGGCGCAAAGTATTATTAAAAGAGCTGATAGTTATGGAACAGTATAGAAATAAGATATTCTTTTTTGCTGACTTAGATGATTCTATGTTTCAAACAATTAGAAAGGATAAGAATGGGAAATATAAGGCAACTTATCCCAAAAATATATTAAAGACATCGTTTTACACCAAAGCACAGTTTAATTTATTGAATTTTATTTTAGCTAATAATGAAATAGTGTTTATTCCTTTAACAGCAAGAACTAAAGAGCAGTTCGAGAGAACTAAAATATTTAAAACTAAACAAGCATCTATCTACGCCATCTATTATGGTTCAACTTTATATATAGATGGTGCAGAATACAAGCCATATTCTAAAGTTGTAAAATCCAATGTTGACAATTCTTTTAGACAGTTAAATGAATTAAAGAAAAAAGTTTTACAAAAATATCCTTCTATTGAGTTTGTAGACGTAGATGGGAAGTATGTTGTATCTGATGTTAATAATGATTTGTCAAAAAAGTTTATCACTGATCTTATCAATAAAAAATATGCTGATCTTGAAGCGTATGTTGAAGAAAAGTATATTACTATTTTGCCCAAAATTTACAATAAGAGCTCAGTGGTTAAATATCTTACAAAAAAGTTCAAGCCCAAAATGACTTTAGGTATCGGTAATAGCATAAGTGATATTGATTTTTTAAACTATTGTGATTTTAAAATCATCTCTCATATAGGCATGCTGGATAATAAACTTAACTCGTAATTTTATGATCATCTATTTTCCAAGAACCTTTGGATCTTCTTACAACATGATGAATGTTGTAAAGCAATATTTTAAAGATAGACGTATAGAGACGACTATTATCGTATCTCATCCAGATCAAAATTCATTAACACTTCATGCAGGGGATGTCAAACTAATTGAACCTACCTATAATGCAGATGAGAATGATATGTTTTATGAAAAGGTAGTAATTGACTATAAGGTTGATTTAATTATTCCTGGTGAATCAGCTTTGCTATTTTTTAAAACAAATGAAAATAAATTTAAAGCGTTAGGTGCAAAATTAATGATCAGTGCATCAGCTGAGTTATTGAGCATATTAAGATCAAAAACAAGTACTTATCAATATTTTAAAGATCAAAAAATCGATATTGCTATTCCGTTGTATAAGAATGTGACTTCTCTTGATGCATTTATTGATATATGTAATGAAATTGAATCCATAGGGTCAATTCCTTGTTTTAAACCAGATGTTTCCCAAGGCGCATCGGGATTTAGAATAGTGGATAATACAGTGAATACAGGTAATTTAATTTATGGATTCCCAAGTCATAAAGCTTCTATTGATTATTATATTAGTTTATTTAAAAATTGCGCTACTTTCCCAAATCTAATTGTAACAGAATATTTAAGTGGGGAAGAAGTAACCTTAGATACTTTATCCTTCAATCAATCTTGTTTATGTTATTTCCCAAGGATAAAAGATCTAAACAATCGTTACGTTGTCGATAGACCTCTATTTAAACCTTTGATTTCAGATTTCATTTCTAAGTCTGGCATCAATTTTTTATGGAATATTCAATTAAGGTACCATAATAATAAACCCTATTTATTAGAGGTTAATCCAAGGTATTCTGGAGGCTCATATTTAGCAGAGGAAAATGGTTATAAAATGTTATGTGGTGCAATAGATATAATCATGTTCGATAAAATACCAAGTTTTCCGCCACTAAATTCAATGAATTTCAAAATGGTAGAATCATATATCCAATTTTAGACGTTTAATTATAAAAATATTTTATATATTGTTAAAAATTTAGAATCATGATTGAAAACTTAGGGAGCCATCCGACTATTTTAATTGTTTTTAGTGTTGTTATATTGGGCATGTTGATTTTAGATCTTGGTGTTTTTAACAAAAAAGCGCACCAAGTTACTAATAAAGAAGCAGCAATTTGGACTTTGGTATGGATATCATTGTCTATGTTATTTAGTGTCTTTGTTTTAACACAGACATCTGTAGAGAAATTCTCGCAATTCCAATCTGCTTATTGGATCGAAAAGGCATTGTCTGTTGATAATCTTTTTGTTTTTATTTTGGTCTTTAATTTTTTCAAAGTACCTGATGAGTCTCACCATAAGGTGTTATTCTGGGGGATTATTGGTGCATTGTTTATGCGTGCCCTATTCATTTTCACCGGAGTAGGATTGATTAATTACACCTATTTGCCTGATATGACATTGTTTAATAAAGTAGTGTCTATAAATTTCATCTTAACAGCTTTTGGGTTATTCCTTATTTATGCTGGGATAAAATCATGGTTTTCAGATGAAGATGACGAAGAACAAGATTTTAGTAAGAGTAGAGGTGCTAGACTAGTCCACAAATTATTTAATGTGAGTGAGCATTTTGATAAGGATAAGTTTTTTACGATTCAAAATGGTGTAAAACTAGCAACACCATTGTTGGTTGTTGTGGGTGTAATTGAATTTACAGACTTGTTATTTGCTGTTGATTCAATCCCAGCTATTTTCTCAATTGCACCAGATGATCCATTTATTTTATATACTTCAAATATCTTTGCTATTTTAGGTTTGAGATCAATGTATTTTCTATTATCAAATTTCATACATATGTTCTCGAAATTAAAATATGGCTTAGCGATTATTTTATCTTTCATTGGCTTGAAAATGGTGATCTCACCATTTTATCATATTGATACTTTAATTTCTTTATTAATTGTGTTATCTGTTCTCGTTGGTTCGGTTGTTTTATCAATCCTTTCTCCTAAACCAGTTGAATAAATAAATTATGTTGAATAAACTTTATAAGGTTCAGTTAAAAGACGGCAAGATCCCTACTACATTATATCAAACTGTAGGGGATGCAATCAAAGCGCATGGTGCAGGGAATATTGTCAAAATTGATGAGGTAGCTGCTAAAAAAACAAGTACAGGCACTATTGCTAAATCAAGTGATCTTGTTTTAGTATTAAGCAGTAGAGCAGATAATGACTTAGAATTGTCATTAAAATGTGGCTATGCAGTAACCTATAACTGTCCATCTTATAAAAAGATTTTTGCAGGCATGAAGTATTTGGAAGTGTCCGAAAATTTTGTATTGGAAGGTGAGATTTTAAAACTAGATAAGTTTGATTTAAAAGTGCACCATGACTGGGCTTCTATTATACCTAGACATCAAGAGAAGATTTGGAAATGGTCTATTTTTCATACAAAAGCTACTTTGATACCAAGGGGGGATGCGGAAAAAAAATACGGTAAGATTCCAGGTGTACAAGGCGGGATTGGATATATCAATTTGGGTAAAAAGTAATCATTATGTCAGCGCATTCAACTAATAATAGCCAGGATAATTCTAACTTAAGCAAAGGTTCTGATTCCAATTCCGGCAATCCACTACCAGATGAAAAAGTGTGTTTTAATTGTAAACATATGTTATGGATGGTTGGGTTAGGACTTGGGCTTAAATGTGCTTTAACAAGACATAATATCGAACATAGAAGACATACTTGCGATCAATTTGAGTTCAAATAATTATAATTCTAAATGGATTCAGTTAAAAAAATATTATACATTGACATGGATGGCGTCTTGGTTAATTTTCAATCTGGCATTGATAAATTAACTAAAGAAGAGCTTGAAATGTTTAAGGATCAAGAAAAAAATGTACCACACATTTTTAGTAAAATGGATCCAATCCAGGGCGCCATTGAAGCTTATTTGCAACTTGCCGAAAAATACAATACCTACATTTTATCTACTGCTCCTTGGCACAATGAAACGGCTTTAGGGGATAAGGTTGCTTGGGCGAAAAAACACTTAGGAGATGCTATTTATAAAAGATTAATTTTTTCTCATAACAAGCACTTGAACGAAGGTCATTTCCTCATTGATGACAGACCTCATAGAAATGGGGCTGGTGACTTTAAGGGAGAGCTAATTCACTTTGGCGGTGATAGATTTCCTAATTGGGAGTCTGTGTTAAGCTACTTGCTTTAAAGACAGGTATTCTTAATCAATCTGAGTAATAATATATTCTCTACCACCAAAAATGAAATTCATTTTTAAACTCTTATTCATTAGCAAGGTTCCTAAAGGGGAATTTGTTAAAATATAAGAATGCCTGCCATTATGTGTTCCCGCTATTGCAGTATCTTCTGTAAGTTCTTTAGTTTGAGTGATTGATCCATCAATTGCTTGAAAAGTTACAATTGAGTTTTCTCCAATAACTTGTATTCCATTGTCTTCAGATGCTTTCCATTCAATAAAATTGAGAAAGGCTGGGTTCGAAAATGTAAAAAAACCATCATTCCAACTGCCAATTTGGTGTATTCTGTTTTGACCTTGAGGAAAGTGACATGCATTCCCTGTATATCTTGAAATCTCAATTGGTCCTATATATTTATAAGTATTTCGGTCAAGGTATTCAAATAGTGGACAAATATCACTCATTCCCTTATTCCATCTATTATAAGTTAAAGCTGTAACATTTCCGACTTGAACTTCTTTGCCTAAAAATTCTTCATTTATTTCTCCATAAGAGTATGTTTTACCAAGTGTAAATATTTGTGAAGCGATTTGTGTATAAAGTTCCCTCATGTCCATTATTTTAATAAAGATATGTATTATTAATTTTATAAATTTAAGTATTGCTAAATTCTAAATAGAATAGAATAGGCAATTGTATATTCATGCTAAATTATATCTCCATTCATTTAAATAATGGAGATATTTTTATAAAATTAAATAACTAGTAATCATTCTATGAAATATTTTTTATTCTTTTTGCTCTCATTTTCAGCTATGCAGACAAACGCACAAGCAGTTGCCATCAAGTTAAAGTCCTACAGCTGGAATAATCCAAGTCATCAATTTACTAAGGCGTTGAATGAGAATGGTAAGAAGCTACTTGATACAGTATTAAAAGATGCAGGAGTAGATACGTCAAAATGTATCAAAGTAGATTATAGTGAAACGATAAAGTTAACCCAACCTGCGTATTTAAAGGCTACCTCCTATGCTTATTATGATTATAACATGGAGCATGGTCAAATCTCAAAAAATTATTACGAAAATTTTAATGGATATGATATGGACAAAAAGACATATTGTATTTTAAGATTTTCAACCAATAATGACAGTTTCGATAGCATTACTTTGTACTATATAAAATAAATCAGGAAAGGATACCTTTCGACTTTAAATATTGAATGCATCCATCCAGTTCTTTATCAGCAAAAGAGTTGCTGTCAATTTCAAAAGGGTTCTTTTGATAAGTTAGTTTCTTACTATAAGTATCATAATTTTTAAAGTCAGGATCTTTTAGGTGCTGTATATTGTGTCGCACCTCGTGGAGTGTGGTGTGAATGATATCTCTAACTTTTGTTGACTCATTACCTTCGTGACTTTTAATATAAATGACGATCTTTTTTTGACCTGAGTAGTAACAGCCAAGTCTTTTTTTACTTTTAAAATAGGAGATCTCATATTTTGGGAAAAACCGAATGTTTTGAGCTTTTAAGATTGGCCCGCAATAGTAAACCACTTCTTGTACCAATTTTGGATAGGAGCTGTTGAGTTTAAGTTCGGGTCCTTTAACTGCTTCAATTACACCCTGAATAAATTTATAGATGCATAATACCAAGAAGCCAATAAGGAAGAATCCAATGAAAAATCTATCCATTTAAATCAATTTAGGGGCAATTTAAATGGGCGCTTTCTAATCTATTAAGAATCAACACTAAGCCGCCAATAGCGACTCAGTGTTTACGTTTTTAATTTCTTGTGGGTTTTCCCAATTATGTTCAATTAAATTATCGGTCCATTTTAAATAGTTTACACTAGTTACACCCTCATAATGGTTAAGTTTCAGTTTTCCAATATCTTCCAAGTTTTCCTCTTTAAATGTAAATAATTTTAAGGCACTAGGGTGTATGGTTTGTTTGGTACAAATAAACCAGTGTTTATTCATTTTTGGGTACCTTTTTTCAATATCACTAGCCATTAAAGGGTCTATATACCATTCCTCTTTAAGTTGTAATGTATCTATTCTCCAAAAATCATAACTGGTCATGGTATTCATAACTACTTTAACACTGTCACCAAAACTAAAATGGTCAATACAAAACGGAAAAACAAATTCCGGCTTAACTAAGCCATTATGGGCAAAAACAGCCCAGTCTTTTCTGTAAATAAGGCCTTCCTTCCTTATTTTTTCTCTTAAACCAAAATCACCTTCTTTTGCTCTAAAGCTTCTTTTTAAACCACGGTAACTAATATGCCAAACATATCGCTTTGGGTTAATTACTGTTGTTAAGTTCCATGGGTTTCTCCCATCATTAATTGTAATTGTTTTCATAACTATTAGTTTTTTAATTTTAATTAATTGCCATACAGCAGCATGCAAAAAGTAGTAGCAAAAAGCAGCAGCTAAAAGGAATTAATTTAGATTATTGAATTGCTAATAGTATGTATTACATAATTAAGTTAGGTTTAAACTTGAGATAAGTTCGTTTGAATAAATAATATTATCGGTCATTTTATTTATAGGTTCTTCAGTTAGTTTTTGATAAATTTCTAAGTAGTTAGTCCAGTGTTCACCACTAGCTCTTTTAATAGATCCCTTCTCATATTTTCCATTTAGTATGTTTAAGCTTTCATATTGATTTGCACCAGACAACATTGAACCACCTATTTTATATATATATCCATTTTCTTTTTTAAGTTTCGTGTTGGTTTCCCATTCCTTAAACAAACTTCCCAAACTATACCATAAAGTTCCATAATATAATCCCCCTGAGTACAACCATTTTAAACTTAATTGATAGTAACCCTTCTTGCTTAATATCAAATCTTTTTTTTCATATAGTTTATGAAAATTTTGAAATAATATTTTTGAGTTTTCAATCATTTTATTATCCTGTTCTTTAATAAACCACATTTCATAAAGTGCTGGAGTTAAACATAAATAGTCATCACTTTCAATTTTCAATCCATTGGCACGAACCAATGATTCAGGCATATAAGCTTCAAACCCGCTATAATCTTGTAAGATTAAATGGGTCTGGTTTTTGATTTCAATACTACCTAATACTTTAGTAGTAAGGGTTTTGTTGATTCTAGGCATAGGACAACATTTTAAGTTTGAATTAAAAATTGTTTGCCAAGAGCATAAATAAAAGTGGAGATTGCGCTTTAATTTGACAAAAGTCCACATCTTAAATATCCACCACCTTTTTCTCGCGACTAGGTTGGTTCAGCTATTACTGATCTTGATGTTTGAAGTGCAATGATACAGGATCACTTTCCAGTCTATTTAGAAAACTAAATATTTTTTATTGATAATTATAAAACACCACTTCTTCTAAATATTTAAATCCTATTCTTTCTTTTGAAATTTCATCAAAAGCATCCTTCAAATCTAATGGGTTAGGCCAATTCATATCGTCTACGATAAATACAATTTTTTTTGCTTTCAAATAAACTTCATTTGATTCAATAATATCGGCTATTATTTTTTTAATTGTATCATCCAAGTTGGTATCCCTTATTACATCATAAATAGGGAATAAGGTAATCCTAAATTTCGGGTATAAACAACCTGAAGTTTTATTATAATTTACAAGATCGCAAAGTTTCCCAATTTCAGCAATGCCCATATTGCAATTATTAAAAAGTAAATGACTGCAAATAGAGCCTTTCTTTAATGCAGGACAAACTATATGTATTTCATTAGATGGGAAATTAATGACATCGTTTATGTTATAAAAATTATTTGATACCTTTTGAGTCGTTTTCATATTTTATTTATTGGCAATAAATTTATTAGTTAGTTCTTCGGTAAATATTTCAAAATTTCTTTTAGCTGTTTCTAACCCATAATATACTTTCTCATAATCTTCAATGAGTTTTGACTGTGCAAAGTTGTTCTCTGAGAGATTTAGCTCAATGGCTTCTAATTCCTTTACAGTAATAATATTTATAAGAGATTTGTTGATTTCTTCAATTATCCCGTTTGATGTACTAAATCTTATTCTGTTTTCCTTGTTGTTTTCAATAATAAATGCAAAATGTTTCCCATCGTTAATTTTTTCTTCACTTCCTTTTTTATCTATAATAGATACGGATTGTCCAACTTCAAATTTTTCAAACTTTAATGTGTATCCCTCTTTTAATTTGATAATCGTTTTATCAGTGAATTCTTGTTTTTTATTTAAATCTTTAGCTATTGCTTCCATCAAAATATCCAAATATTTATAATTGTAAGTTTTAGTTTTTTCTTTAGGTCTTAGATATAAAAACTGTTGTGTAGCAACAAAATTCTCAACTTTTGTATCTAATTCCATTGCTTTTCTCATTGAAATGATTCTTGTTGCTCCTCTATTAGTTATGATGTAATCCTCTTTTTTCAAGAGGAATTTTTCAGGGATATTTGTTTTTTCCCTAACCGACCTAAAAGTCATCTCTCTTCTTGACCGGAATAATTCTATCTTTTTTTCAATTTCAATAAGTTCATCTCTATGCTTGATGGTATTATCAAATTCGTTAATTGAACTTAAACGAAGTAAAAAAGTAGGGGAGTCTAAACCATCAATTTGATTATTGTATTTGTCTTCTGTTACGCCTACAAAGATGTCAAATAGTTCAAAAAGGTTCTTTTTTGACTCTAAACCGTCTAGAAAAAAGAAAAACATAGGAATATTTTTCATAAAGTTAATTAAATATTGGATTACAAATCAAGTATTTATACAAAAATAGTAAAAATACAAAAAAAATAAAAAAACAAAATTTGTTTATTTTGAAATTGTGTCGTTTCTTTGTGGTAGAAATTTAAAAACAACCATATGAAACACCTCATTTTGCATCCATCCGATCCAAGTACTAGCTTTCTTACACCTATTTACAAAAATTTGCCTAATGGAACGGTGATGTCAAGTGGGAAGACAAAAGAACAAGTGTTAAAAGCAATCCAAGAGCATGACCATATTATTATGCTTGGACATGGAAGCCCATATGGGTTGTTTGCAGTTGGTCAGTTTACAGGTTTAGGATATACTGGTTATATTATTGAAAGTGGTTTAAAAGATTTATTAATGAAAAAGAAGCAATTGACTGCAATTTGGTGTTATGCTCAACAATTTGTGGAAGCAACTGGTTTACCTACAACTTATTATAGTAATATGTTTTGTAGTGAGGTATTGGAATGTAGTATGATGGGATTTGAGGCAACCGAAGAACAAGTAGAGGAGAGTAATTGGTGCTTTTCCAAAAATTTGGGAGAGCATATCTTGAAGTTGCCTAATGAGATACATGCTGCAATGCAGGATGGGCCTTATGCGAACTTGGCCAAAATAAATCCGGTGGCCGCTTATAATTTTGAACGTTTAGGTTATAAAGCCGCATAAATTTTAGAGTAAATAAACGATAGCCCCGCAATTCCAGATAGACTGGACACAAAATCTTCAAATTGCAGACCCAAACAAAAAGATAAGCAACAGCAACATGAAAACATCTTCAAGCAATATACATATGAACGCAATACTAGAAAGCATTTCAAGTGAAAATACAAAGCTGCCAAATTCAAGATCTACAGGTATAATTGGTCTAGATAATTTAATTACTGGATGGCAAATAGGTGTGAGTGTTGTGTCCTCTAGACCATGCATGGGGATGACTTCCTTTGCTTTAAGCCAAGTATATCAACAATTGACAAATTTAAAAGAGGACGAGGTGATTATTTATGTAGCTGATAAAGAGAGTTCCACTGCATTGATGCAAAGGTTGTTGACTATTGCATCGCAAATTGATTTGTCAGTTATTCAAAAGGGGAAATTAAATAAGGAGAAGTATGATCAGTTATTAGAAGAACCGGTGACTAGACAATTAAAAGACAATAAGGTGGTTTTTTTAAACACAAACTCTCCAACGGTATTTGCTATTAGAAAATTAGTACATAGATTAAAAAAAGATGGTAAAAAGCCAATGATGTTATTTGTTGATTCTTTACAGTCTTTGGCAGATAAATTAAGATTTAGAACTCAAGATATGGAACAAGTGATGTTGGATTTGAATTTGTTATCAGATGAGTATGAATTGCCTATTTTATGTACCATGCCATTGGGTAGAGGTGTGGAATACAGGGAATCTAAATTTCCGAGATTGACTGATTTGGATGCCAAAATGGTAAATCTTGCTGCCAAGGTTTTGTTTTTAATTAGACCAGACTATTATGAATTAATTGATCCAGTCGAGGAGCAAATGAGTGAGGCACATCTGATAATAGCAAAGAATGAAGGCCCATTGGATACCATAAAATTGTGTTTAAATAGGAATACATTAACTATAACAGAGGCTAAGTTAAATTCATTTAATAATTTAACAAGTTCCTAGCATCAAAACGGGTTTAAATATTAAAAAAATCGTAAATTTAAAATCCCCCCAAAACTTTAAAAAGCAGAATAAATGAGTGTAAAATTTATACATACAGCCGATTTGCAATTGGCCAAGCCCTATGGTGGTATTCAAGATGAAACAAAGCGTGTTTTACTACAAGAGAAGCGACTAGAAGTAATTGAGAAAATTGGAAAACTAGCAAATGAAAATAATGCAGCATTTGTAGTTATTGCGGGAGATATGTTTGATTCAAGTACGCCAACCAAATATACGGTATCAAAAGCCTGTAGTTTGATTGGCGCGATGAAAATACCGGTATATGTAATTCCTGGTAATCATGATCATGCTGGGAAGGGAGGTATTTGGGATCAACCTTTCTTTCTAAAAGAAAAAGAAAATTTGGCACCCAATCTTTTTGTTTTATTGGACCCTAGTCCTATGGAGTTGGAGCATGCTATTTTATTTCCTTGTCCATTGTTAAGAAGACATGAAAGTTCCGATTTGACAGCATGGCTAAGAAATATAGATATGAACGCATTTTCAGCAAATAAACCTAGAATTATATTAGCACATGGTACTACGCAAGATTTTTCAAGTGTAAGTGCTTTAGATGAAGAGTATACTGTGGCTAACTTTATTGACTTAGCGAGGTTGCCAGAAAATGAATTTGATTATATCGCATTGGGAGATTGGCATGGTACCAAAAAAGTGGGCAATAAAGCATGGTATGCAGGGACACCCGAAATTGATAGATTTATTAAAGGGGACGAAAACAAGCCAGGTCATACATTAATTGTTGAAGTGGAGCGTAATAAAGAGCCTAAGGTGGAACAAATTAGAACTACTGAAATTGACTGGTATGAAATGCATTTCGAATTTATAGATGAAAATTCATTAGCTGTTTTTGAGTCAGAAATTAATCAAGTAATTGGGACTAGCGTTTCAAGTCATTTGTTGAAATTAGGATTAACGGGTCATTTAGGCTTAGCTCATTTCACAAAATTGGAATCGCTTATTGAAGTTTTAGAATCAAGACTTATACGAATTAAGTTGGATAATAAAGTGGCTATTACCCCAACCAAGGAGGAGTTAGAAACTTTAAAAAATAGAACCGACGATCCTTTGATTTCAAGTGTTGCTGAAAAATTATTTACTGAAATTTCAGCAGGAACAGAAAATGCAGAAATAGCAAAAATTGCATTAAGAGAACTTTACGCAGCTTGTAATAATTAAAAAAAATTAGACATGGAATTTAAGAAAGTAACTATTAAGAACTACAGAATTCATAAGGAGCTTATTATAGATTTTAATGAAAATTTGACTCTAATTGGAGGCGATAATGAAAAAGGGAAGAGTACCATTGCGGAAGCAATACATAGAGCATTATTTTTTAAAGCAAAAGGGAATTCTGAGCAGCATAAAAGCATGAAGTCAACACTTTACCCCGATGATCCAGAAGTTGAACTTATCTTTTTGAGTAGAGGGAAGGAATTCAAATTAATTAAAAAGTTTGGCTCAAAGGGAGGTGTTTCACTTTCAGAAGCGAGTATGACAACATTGAACGGTGATGAAGCCGAAGCAATGCTTGCTTCATTGATTCAAACTGAGACCAATGTTGCCGGCAACAATTTGGCAAAAAAATGGCCTTTACTATGGGTTTGGCAGGGTGTTTCAGGTGATAATCCTGTAACTTTTGTTGAGGATTCGCAGCAAAAATTAATTCAGCGTTTACAAACTTATGGAGCATCAACTGTCTTGTCTTCAAAATTTGATAAAGATGTTTCAGATGCTTTTGCACAAAAAGATGCAGCTAATTATAACAATAATAATACAGTTAAAGCAGGTTCGGCCTTAAAAAAGGCCGAGGATGAATTAGCAGATGTAACAGAACGTCTTGAGCAAGCAAGAGAGAAGGTGAAAAATTTAGAAGAAGCCTCGGAAAACTATGAAAAATTCAAATTGCAACTTGAAAAAAATCAAGAAATTTGTAATTCAAATAAACTAGATGAAGAAGCGTTAATTAAGCGCTTGGAAAATATTAAAGAATTGGAGGCAAATAAACAATTGCTGGAGTCTAGTTTTCAAATTAAGAAAACTAGTTTAGATAGTTTGTTGAAAATTCAAGAAGATATTACAAATAATGAGGAGGAAATTAAAAGGTTGACAGAAAAATTAGAGCCTTTAAAAAAAATTATAATTGCGAAAAAGGCTGAATTAGCTGAGTTTCAAGATTCGGCAAAAGATAATAATAACAAATTAGTTGATTTTAGAAAAGAAGAGGATTCGTTTAAGCATACGATTGAAATATGCAAAATTGTCCAAGAGATTACAGCACTTAAAAAATCATTAGTTAAACTTAATGAAACAAAGCAACATGCAGATGCCTATATTGAACAAATAGCTACAGCTAAATCGAATTTGGCTAAACTTGTTACTGTTACAAGTTCACAAATTCAAGAATTACAAAATAAAGAAGTTGAAATTGGGAAAGCCCTATCTAAATTAGAAGGCATTTCTACCTCTATTGAAGTTTTGAATTCAAAAGAAGATATTTTTATAGACGGAGAAAAGCAAGTTATTGGAACCAAAAATAATTTTTCTGAAAAATTTGAAGTTAAAGTTGGTGCAAATACAACCATATTAATTACACCAGGTGGAGGGGCATCTTTGGCCGATGCAAAAAGCAATTTGCATAATTTACAAGAATCATTGCAAAGTCAACTTACAGAATTAGGCTTTGTAAAAGTAGAAGATGCAATTGATTGTTTGAGAAGTAGGGAAGAGTATACTAGAAATATTGAAAATTTAGAAAAATCGCTGAAGATTTTAAATGCTAATGACATTGTTAAGCAAATTGCAGATACTGAAAATGAAATTGGTATAAAGGATACTCTTTTAGTGAAAAAAGGTGAAATGTACTTAGTTGATATTAAAAGATATAATGCTGAAAATGTAAGTGCAGAAATTTCCGAAAATGAATCTAAAAGCGAGGCTGTATCGAGTCAAATTAAAACCATCGATGAAATGATTTCGGGGTACAACACTAAAATTGATAAGTTAAGCGAGGAAATCAAAAGCTTGCAAGATGAAATTGATGAAGATGACCGAAAACTAAACAGCAATCACAGCACTTTGGTGTATATCTTAGGAAAGGAAGGGGATAAGCAATCCATTGAAAATAAAATTAAGGAATGTCAGGCCTTAGTTGATGAAGAAAAAGTTAAGTTAGACAATATTGTGGAAGAGTTAGAGCAATTATCTCCAGATACTGCAGATGCAGATAAAGCCAGAATTACAAGAGCATTAGATGTATCATTAAATAACTTAACTGAAACTAAAAATAAACTAATTACTTTAGAAGTTACTTTAACAAATAATGGTACTGAGAATCCAAATGAAACATTAAATAAGTTAGAAGAAAAGTATAATTATACTAATGACACACATCGTGCAGCATTACAAAAAGCTAAAGCAATTAAAAAATTACATGAATTATTTAATCAAGAACAGCAGCAATTGGCAGATAAATTAACAAAGCCGTTAGCAGAGAAAATTGAGTATTATTTAAAACCAGTTTTTGGGCCATCCGTCTCAGTTACTTTAAAGCAAGAGGCTGGTCAATTTAAGGAGTTCTTAATTTCTAGAGACAAATATGGAACATTTAATTTTGAAGCTTTAAGTGGTGGTACAAAAGAGCAATTTTCAGCTGCAGTTCGTTTAGCGATGGCCGAGGTATTATCTGCAGACTTTGATAATAAGTTGCCAATTGTATTTGATGATGCATTCACCAATTCAGATAAAACTAGAATATTGGAAATTCAGCCAATGTTAGACAGAGCTTCGCAAAAAGGAGTGCAAGTGATTGTGTTAACATGTCATCCTGATGCTTATGCTAAATTAGGTGTTAAAGAAATTGAATTAAACTAAAAATTATTAAACTTAAAATGGGGGTGAAATACATACCAGCCTGAATAAAAGGCACACGCGCTTAAACCATGGTGACAAATACCAAACAACCGATTCACCCCCAACTTTTAAATTTAACAAACTATGAAAAAGGATATACAAGCTTTAGAATTAGAAAAGGGGGTACCTTTATTTACGTTTGATGAAATAACCAAGGCTTTTAAGGCTTTAGTAAACGCAAAAGTTAAAAATAAAAGACGTTCAACAGCATTTAGAGACTTTGATTTATTCTACAATCCTAGAAAATTTAGTTTACTACCTATTGGACTAGATGGTCAAACCACCATACACGTGTATGAAACCGAGGAAACAAAAGAAAAGTTTTTGTGGGAAATATACCGGTTGCTTAATGATTTTGAAAAAGAAAGAACCCAAACTCCAAGATTTGCTTTTAAGAAGTTTAAAACTGTTGAATATGAAACTAAGCCTGGGAAACTAAGAAAAATGTCAATTCCTTGTTTAAGAGATCAGGTGGTGGTAAGATGTATTTTGAATAGATTAAACCAAATTGGGATTGTTGATGCAGAAAATAAACCCAATCAGAGTATACCAGCACTAACTGCTAAAATTAAGGGCTTGATTCATTCAAATCCTAAAAGACAAATTATTAGAACAGATATAAAAGATTTTTATCCAAGTGTAAATACCGAAAAATTGCTCACTTTACTTGAAGCAAGTCATGGTGCTCAAATTGGTTCTAGATTAATGGATTTAATTAGAAAGGCCTTGGTTGATAATAAGTCAGTTGGGTCATATACAGGATTGCCTTTAGGAATGGGTACATCAGTTTTATTAGCCAACTATTATATTTCTAATTTAGGCTTGTCTCATTTTTATGAAGGAGTAAATGTAATCCGATATGAGGATGACTTAATTATGTTCCTTGACGAAGGTGTGGATGCTGAAGATGTAAAAAAGAAATTAGACGAAAAGTTAATTGAATTTGGGCTAACCCGCAATGAAGATAAGACTGTAGTGCAAAGTTGCATGGCGCCCTTTATTTTTTTAGGGGTTAGCTATGATAATGGGAATGTTTCTGTTACTGAGGAAAGAATGAAAAAATGGAAAGAAGATGTAAAGAGTGATATCTATAATGAAATCATAAATTATCGCACTTTAGAATTGATTAATCCCCAAGCAGTAATACCTAAAAGAAAGGAGATAGTAGATATGATTTGGAAACAACACCAGCGTGGGAAGAGAAGTTATTTTCATCAACATTATTTAAAAATTAAAGCTATAAACGAAAATTGCTATACAGGTTCATAAATAATATTTGGGCTTATTAATGGTTCTAAATCAAAAAAAAGAAATGGCAGAGAAAAAATATTTTATACCAGGTGCACCTTTTAAATTTAGCCGAAGCAAAGTGGAGCTTTTTACCGAATGCCCAAGATGTTTTTATTTAGATAGAGTTAAAGGAGTAGGCAGACCTGCTGGTTTCCCGTTTAGTTTAAATAATGCAGTTGATACTTTGTTGAAAAAAGAATTTGATTCCTATAGAACTATTCAGCAACCCCATCCATTGTTAAAAGCCTACGATTTAGACTTGGTGCCTTTTCAGCACCCCAAAATGGAGGATTGGAGATTTAATTTTAAAGGCATACAAACAATGTATAAAGGGTATGAATATTATGGAGCGGTTGATGATATATGGGTAGACGATTCTGGAACCTTGTATGTTGTAGATTATAAAGCAACAGCAAAGGAGGAAGTAGTAACAGCGTTAAGTACTGCAAGTTATCATGATTCATACCGTCGTCAAATGGAATTTTATCAATGGTTACTAACTCAAAATGGCTTTACGGTGTCAAACACTGGTTATTTTGTTTATACTACTGGAGATAATACACAGCCTAATTTTAGCAATGAGTTAAAGTTTCGTACACGTCTAATTGCACATACTGGTGATCATAATTGGGTGGAACCGACATTGGATAAAATGATAGCTTGTGCGTCTCAAGCTCAAGCACCGGCTAGTGGTAAAGAATGTGCATATTGTCAATTTGCAGATGAAAGAAGTAAGTATTAATTTTTTTATAATTATAAATTAATTACAATGCTAGTAAATACCATGACTGATGAGGAAGTAACCAAAGAAATTTTATCTGATTATAATGAAATTTATGAAAGACGAACAATTGATAGATTGGTTGAAGGGTATGAGAAGCAAAGAAGAAAATTTAAGATTGCTAAAACTGAAGAATATCCTATTACACAAGAGTTTAAGTCTCATAGGAAGAATCCTTGGATAATGATAATGAGAAAAAGGGAGAAGTCCGAAAAGTACAATAGTGTGATGGATACAAGTTATGAATTAGTCACTTATTATTATACCTCGAAGGGCTTGAGGGTATTTAGTTATTTAGAGGATAATACAATAGTTGTATATAATGGTCATGTTTTTAGTAGATATCGAATGAGAATGGGGTTGGAAATTGAATCTATCATTGATGTTGTTAAGGTTTTCTTTTGTAAAACAAGTAACATCGTATTCGACTTCGTTGAGGAAGAAAATCCAAATTCAATGTTTATGGGTTTGACTAATGAAGGTTATTTGTTTGGTACTAGAAAAGATTCAGTTTCATGGACTATCGTTAAAACATTCGTTAACAAAGAAACTGCTACTTTAAATCAATTTCAAAAGGAGCAAGACTTACAAATTATGAAGGATTTCTTTTTCATTCATATAAAAGCTGAAGAGAGAAAGGAAAAATTTTATCAGGATATGCTTGGTTTGTTTAGAGAAAACTTTGTTTCAGTAAATGGGAAAGTGGTTCCAAAAGATTATGATGAAAATAAAATTGAACTTATGGGTAGTAAAGTAATTAAACGAGGAACTAGATAATCAAAATTAAATTAAACATGCCAGTAGACTTATCAAAAATTTTAGTAGTAGGTATTTCCTCTCGTTCCTTGTTTTCCTTGGAACATGAAAATGAAATATTTGAGAAAGAGGGGGTAGCTGCATTTAGAAAGTACCAAGAGGAAAATGAAAATGTAGTGCTAACACCAGGCCCTTCTTTTCATTTGATTAAAAAACTTTTAGAATTAAATAAAATTGCAAGTCAGCAAATTGTAGAGATTGTTGTAATGTCCAGTAATAGCCCTCAAACGGGAATGCGTGTGATGAACTCTATTAAGGCACATCATTTAGACATTACCCGCATGGCATTTACTGGTGGGGAACCTATAAGTCCATATTTACAGGGTTATGGTGTAGACTTATTCTTATCAAAGGATGAGGAGGATGTGCAAGCGGTGATTGATTCAAAATTAGCGGCAGCGGCTATTATATTAAAAGCACCTGAAAATATCAAAACCAATCCCAATGTGGTAAAATTTGGATTTGATGCTGATGAGGTATTATTTACAAGTAGTGAGTATCGTTATCAAACGGAGGGTTTAAATGCTTTTTTGCAACATGAAAAAGAAAATGAAAATGTGCCACTACCCGAAGGGCCTTTTGCAAAGTTTCTTTTAAAGCTTTCACAAATACAACAATATTTGCCGGGGCCAGAGGAATTATCGCCTTTGAAATTGGCGATTATTACAGCTCGAAGTGGAGACGCGATTCAAAGAGTGGTAAATACTTTAAAATTATGGAAAGTATACATTCACGAAATTCACTTTTTGGGAGGCCTGTCCAAGGATAAAATATTGGAAGCTGCAGCAGTGGATTTTTTCTGTGATGACAGTGAAGCACATTTGGTGCCTGCATCCAAAAAAGTACCTACTGGGAAAGTGCCATATGCTACTGGAAGTAAAATGAAAAACTTAGAAAAATAACTTAGGGTTCATTTAAAATTAAAATAAGTACTATGAACATAACAGACGATATCCACCAACAGTTTGCCGAATATTTTGAGGAAAAAGCAATATGGCCATATGCTTATTTATTGTCGCAACGACTTACGGAGGGGAATATTTGTATCTCCATGGAGGACATGCCTGAAAATATAAAATCAACTCCATACAAGGTAACGCCTGTTCCAACAAGAGAGTTGTTAAAAATGAGTCAATTGGTGACAAATAATGGGTCCAATTCAACTCCTTTTGTATTACATAATGATAGACTGTATTTCCAACGCTATTTTAAATACGAAACAAGTATTATTGAAAAATTAAGAAGTTTAATAGCAGCAGAGAAATCTGTTTTAACTGAACGAATGCAGCAATTGGAATCAAAAGCTGCATTAATTAAAACACTAATTACAGACTATTCATTAGATGGTTTGATGTCAAAAGAAAAAGTTGATTGGCAGTTAGTAGCTGTTTTGCAATCATTACTAAATAATTTTTCTATTATTACAGGTGGGCCAGGTACTGGTAAAACCACCACCTTGGCTAAGTTGTTGATTGTACTATATGAATTAGACCCAAATGCATCAGTTGCATTAGCAGCACCAACTGGAAAAGCGTCAATGAGAATGGCCGATTCTTTAAAAGCGAGTACTTTAAAATTCACGGATGCAACTAAGGCCAAAATTGAAAATTTAAAACCTAGCACCATTCATAGTTTGTTAGGTTATAAAAAAGAGTCAGTAAATTTTAAACACAATGCTAATAAGCCTTTGCCGTATAATTGGGTAGTGGTCGATGAAGCTTCCATGATTGACGTTCCTATGTTCTCAAAATTGCTTGAGGCATTAGGGGATAATTGCCGAATTATATTATTAGGAGATAAGGATCAATTAGCTTCAGTGGAGGCAGGAAGTTTATTAGGTGATTTGTGCCAAACATTACCAAGCTTAAATATGTTTGAAAATGATAAGGCAAAATGGATTAATGAGTTTATTTCCGATCCTGAAAGAAAGATAAATGCTGAATTTATTGGAGATCAAAAACAATTAATGTCGGGCCATATTATTGAATTAAAATTCAGTCATCGATTTAATAGCCAAGGAACAATTGGGAAGGTTAGTAAGGCAGTTATTGAGGGTAAGTTTGAAGAAACAAAAATGCTTATTGAAAACGCAGTGGACAAGAGTGTTATTCTTGATAATGAATACTCACCTGAATTATTAGAAACTTTTGTTGAAGGCTTTTCAAAATACATTAAAGAGACGGATATAAAAGAGGCCCTGAAAAAAGTAAATGAATTAAGAGTATTAGTAGCTGTTAGACAAGGTCCTAGAGGGCTACATGCCACCAATAAAGCTATTGAAATGCATTTACGTAAAAAGGGATTGATAAAACCTGATGTGGAGATGTATGAAAATAGGCCGATAATGGTAACACGTAACATGCATGATTTAGGGTTATTAAATGGAGATACTGGAATAATAAGAAAAGACGCCAATAATACTTTAAGAGTTTGGTTTGAAGATGGGCAAGGTGGAATTAAATCAATTCTGCCAGCTTATTTAAACTATACCGAAACTGCATTTGCAATGACGATTCATAAAAGTCAGGGGTCTGAATTTGAAAATGTGATGGTTGTTTTACCCGAAGGCATTTCCAATGCACTATTGACAAGAGAATTACTTTATACGGGTATTACAAGAGCAAGAAAAACAATTACTATCCAAGGAGAAATTGAAACTATTAAACATGCCATTGAGTTATGTGTAAATAGAATTTCTGGTATTACTGGTAGAATCGATAATTAATTTAAGAAAAAGAAACTATGAGCATTTATTTAAACGTCTCAAATTCATTGCAGCCTTTGTCATTAAGATTAGCTAATGATTTGAATGCAAATATTCAAGATCCATTTGTTAAGCAATGGGTAGTTACCCAAACTGAGGGGATGAATAGTTGGTTAAAACAAAGTATTGCTAAAGAATATGGGATAGCTGCCAATATTAATTTTTGTAAGCCTAATGATATTATAGCAGAAATATACCGTTCAGGTTTATCAACTGGTAAGCAAATCATAAATACAGAAACAATTCGTTGGAGTATCTATGAGATATTGGATCTCCCTGAATTCAAGATCAAATTTGAGGATATTGCAACTTACTATGTAAATAATGATATCAAAAGAATTGCATTAAGTGATGAATTAGCAGATTTATTTGATCAATACCAAGTATATAGACATGATACAGTTAAAGTATGGACGGACCGTCTAAATAATGGGTTGGAAGCAGAAGAATGGCAAGAATGGATTTGGCATAAAATAAAAAATAAGCTGGGGGAAGACTACCAAGATAGAGTAGAAATGGCCCAGCTTCTTATTGAAGGTTTGTCAAGAGAGGAAGTAAAGGAAGATGTGAAAAGAAAGATTCCAGCTTTACATTTATTTGGTATAGCAGTTATCACACCTTATTATTTACATATATTTCATGAGTTGTCTAAGTTCATGGAAATCCATTTATATCTAGTGAATCCAAGCCCGGAGCAAATATGGATGGACGATGTCACAGAAAAACAAATTTCTAAGCTACTAACCATTCAAAATAAACCAAGGGCGGAAGTGGATCTTTTAATGGTTGGTAATGACTTATTATTAAACTGGGGTACTATAGTAAAGCAGTCATTTGCATTATTAATGAAACATGATGATTTTATAAATGTTTATAACGAGGAAGATGCAATTCCAATATCAAATCCTGATTCGTTACTTAAAAAAATTCAGTACGACATTTATAATAATTTAAATAGTGAAACTAGACAAGTCTTGTCTGATGTAGATTATAAAGACAGATCAATTAAAATTAATGGTGCTTATACACCAGCGAGAGAGGTTGAAATTTTACAAAACTATTTAATTGAGCTTATTGATCAGCAAAATGAAAAGTTAACACCAAAAGATATCCTAGTATTAGTAAGTGACATTGAAACCTATGCTCCTTTCATCCATGCCGTATTTAGCAATTCACCATATAAATTCCCTTATAATATTGCTGATGAAAGTTATGCTGCAGGAAATAATATGTTTACTGCCATACAGGAGATACTATCATTAGATGCCGAAAAATTTAAGGTTGAAGATGTTTTGAGTCTTTTGGAGTCTCCATATATCAGAAACCGTTTTAATATCAGAGACGAAGAGGCTTTAAGAACTGCTGCAAGACAGGCTGGTATTATTTTTAGTATGGAGGGAAGGAAAAGTGATGATACAAGATATATTAGTTGGGAATATGGCCTTAAGAAAATTATGTTTGGAATTTGTATGAGTGGGGAACCAAGTGTATATGATGGCCATGATGACTTTATTCCTTTAGATACAACCGAGGGTACAGAAGCAATTGATAGAGTTCGATTGATGTATTTTGTTAAAATGTTGTACAAGAAGTTAAAAGATCGAAGCCAAAAAAGAACAATATCTGAATGGGCTGTGTATTTACAATTTCTTGTAGAAGACATGATATTTCAGGCAGGAGAAAAGGACGATGAGGATTATACTAAATTGGTTCAGTTTACTGAACAAATGGCTTTATTAGAAAAGAATGCGAATGTAGAAATAAGCTTTGAAGTATTTAGACATAGTTTTTTGCAAAGACTAGATCTGGAGAAAAAAGCAGGGTCCTTTGCAAAAGGAGGAGTCACTTTTTGTTCATTAGTACCAATGAGAAGTATTCCATTTAAAGTAGTTGCAATGCTTGGAATGGATTTTGATAAATTTCCGCGTAAAGAAACTGCATTAAGCTTTAGTTTATTAAATGAGTGGAAGTTGGGAGATAGAGATGTAAAGAATAATGATAAGCATTTATTTCTTGAAACTTTAATGTCTGCTCAAAAGTATTTATACATAAGCTTTTTAGCCGCAAATTCAAAAGATGGTGCTCCATTACCAGCATCCTCAATGGTTGATGAGTTAATTGATTATGTTGCAAGAGGAATGAAAATAGATACCGATGTATTAAGAAAGCAATGGGTTACAATTCATCCTTTACATAGCTTTAGTGCTGAATACAATCCTGCAGGCGAAAAGGGCTTAGTTAGTTATTTAAATACTGCTAATTATCATACAGGTATCAACCCTGCTGTAATAGAAAAGCCTCCTAAGGAGTTTACTTTTACAAAAGTTGATATTGATGAAATTGCCAAGTTTTTACATAATCCTGCAAGAGTATATTTACAAAAGCAATTTAATATATACTACCGTGAGGATGATGTTTTGCTAAAGGAGCACGAATTGTTTGCTTTTGACCACCTTACTAAATGGAATGTGCAGGATAAGATAATGTTTATGAGTAAAGATGAAACAGATGCCTATTATAAAAAGGAAAGTAAAACAGGTCGAATACCGCTTCATAATATGGGGAAAGCTACAATTGATGAAGTTAAAGATGACCTTAAAGATCTTCAAGAATTGATCAATAAATCAATAGGAAGTGAAACTAAAAGTGCAGTAGACATTAAATTTATGATTAATGAAACTCAGATTATTGGTAAGATAGAACCTGTTTTTGGAAATAAGTTTATATGTGTATGTAATTCTAAGAATCAATTAAAATACTTAATACAAGGTTATACAAGATATTTAGCAATGCTTGCGCAAGGTTTAAAAATGGAATTTATATTCATTTCTAAATATATTGATGGTTTACAAGTTATACCAATTGGTCTTATAAGTCAACAAAAAGCAATTGACACATTAGCAGAATATTTGAATTATTATAAGAGTGGGCATCAGCAGTATTTTCATTTTTTTCCAGCAATAGGACAAAATGAAATGGAAATGATAAGTTCGGATTATGAGGCTTTTTGGGACGCTTACGAAAAAGAAGTGGAAAATGAACGAGCTTATACATTTGAAGATGATTATTTAAATAAGGCCATTGAACATGGATTTTTTAGTGAACCTGCTTTTGAGCATATAAAGAATAACGTTAAGGCAATATTTGAACCAATTCAAGCTTTATTACCAACTGTATTTGAGGCTTTAAAATAAAATAAGTAGATCTAAAAAATATATTCAATGCCACAAACTGTAAATAAAAATTTTATACCAGAAACGGTAGCACTTGAGGGGAGTAATTTAATTGAAGCTAGTGCCGGAACTGGGAAAACATACTCAATTGCTATTCTTACATTAAGACTAATCATTGAAAAAAATATTCCAATTCAAAAGATTTTAATGGTCACTTTTACTAAAGCTGCTGTTGCAGAGTTAGAAACTAGAGTACGTTCATTTGTTCGATTGGCTTTAAAAGTAAGTAGAGGTGAAGAGATAAAGGATAAAACCATTGAAAATATGGTTAAAGCCCAAATGATTTTACAGCAGCATGAAAAAATATCAGTAAAAGACAAATTAAAAACAGCGCAAGAGTTTTTAGATGAAACTTCGGTACTTACAATACATAGTTTTTGTCAAAAAACACTGTCTGAGTATTCTTTCGAAACAAGTCAAATATTTGGAGCAGAAACTATTTCACCAGATGAGTTTAATCAAATTACGGAAGATGCATTTAATGAATTTTGGAGAAAACGAATTACTACTATCAAAAGTGAGTTGCTTGAGCGCATGTTACAGTCCGAACTTAAGCATGAAGAAATTTTAAAATTAGTTAAACAAGCCTTTGGAGGTAAAATGCTTGTATCAAATGAGCCAATTCCTAATGATTTTTTAGATGCAAGTTATCAAGATCAATTATTGCAAAAAATTAAAGAAGAAAGTGACGAGTTGTTCAATTTAATTGAGAAAGTAAAAAGTTATTTAACAGAGAATAAGGCTAAATTAATGCCTGAAATTACAAGAACTGAGACTAATAAAAAGGCGTTTGAGAATGATTTTAATGATAATAATTGGGATGGAGTTATCAATACGATAATCGAAAAGCAAACAGCAGCATATGTTGGTAGATTATTCAAGGATATTTTACAAGATGTAATTAAGATTGGTGAATTTAATGAAAAGCAAAAAAAGAAATTTCAGTTTATCGTTAATAATATCGCGGTTGAAGCCATTCGAGTGGTTAAAGAGGCGATACTTGAAATAAAGAGCAATAGAGGCATTATTACCTTTGATGATATGATTGAGCTTTTACATAAAGCTGTTATGGTTGAAGGAGGTAATGAAAAGTTGATAAGTGCATTACAAAACAAATATGATGCTGTATTTATTGATGAGTTTCAAGATACAGACAAGGCGCAATATATAATTTTTGAAAAGCTCTTTAATAGGGAGAAAATTCTATTTTACATAGGTGATCCAAAGCAGTCAATATATGCCTTTAGGAAAGCTGATATTTATACATATTTCAATGCTAAAAAGAATGTAGATCATCTTCATGAAATGAATACCAATCACCGTTCAACAGAGGCGTACATAAATGCCATAAATGAATTTTTCCTGCCTACTCCTGAATTTGATACATTTAGTTTTCAAAATGATCCCCATATCGCTAATGCAATAGAGTATATTAAAGTTGGTTCACCTAATCCAAATACCAAAGGTGAATTGCTTTGTAATGAAAAGCCAATAAAACCTTTGAAAATTACAAGCCATTTAAATAAAAAAGAGATAGTTGCTGCAGTCAAAACCACCCTTACCGATTTATTTACAGAAGGGAAGTATACAATAAAAAAAGATGGAGAGGATACTAGAGCAATTAAACCTTCAGATATTGGTATTTTGGTAAGAAATAATAAGCAAGCTAAGATTATGAAATCATTATTAGCTTCATTAAGAATTCCTGCTGTAACAATTGACGAAACAAGAATATTATCATCAGACGAAGCTGTACAAATATTTTACATTTTAATAGCTGTAGATGAAATTTCTACTTCACATATGAATAGGGCCTTATTAACCAATTTAGGTGGGTATGATAATAAGACATTATTAACAGCCGATGATGAATCTATTTTAGCTCAATTTAAAATATACCAAGAAACTTGGAAGGAGAAAGGGGTTTACTTGATGTTAAGAAAATTCATGGCTGATCATAAAGTAAATGAACGACTTTATGATCCAAATTCGGAGAATCCGGAACGAGTTATTTCCAATATTCAACAGCTAATTGAGATTTTACACAAAATAGCTATTCGTAAAAAGTATGAACCAAAGGAATTAATTCAGTGGTTAAAAAAAGGAATGGAAGGAGATACTAGGGAAGGAGATGAGTATGAACAAAGACTTGAAAATGATCAGGATGCGGTTCAAATTGTTACCATTCATAAAAGCAAAGGGTTAGAATATAATATAGTAATTGCCCCTCATTTGGATTTGAAAAAAGATGAGACTCATATAACAAGCTGCAGTTACAGAGATCCAAAAGATGGTGAGTATTATGTAGTTAAAAAGAAATTAATGGATGCGGATCAAAGAAAGTTATATGAAGATCAAAGTGAGCAAGAAAACCGACGATTAATGTATGTAGCCGTAACAAGAGCAAGATATCAATGTTTTATTACTGCACATATGGATAAGTATTACAATAATTCATGCTTAAGAACCACCTATAAAGCCCTATCTGAAAATGCTGCTAATTTGAATTATGTTGAATTTGGTTATGCGCCGGATGCAATAAGAGGGTTTAGATATACTAATCCGAATGCATTATCTCAACCTGTATATTCAGTTGCAAATCATTTTCATTTAGAAAATACAAACTGGATTAAAACAAGCTATAGTGGATTAAATCCTGATCACGATCAAGTAATTGCACCTAAAACGGCAACACCTTTTGAAACTGCTTACGATAAGTTTGCCTTTCAAGAATTAAAAAAGGGAGCTCATACAGGTAACTTGTTACACTATATTTTTGAGCATATTGATTTCACTAATCCAGATGCATGGAAATACACAGTTGAACAAGCTATGAAACGTTTATCTGGCTCAACTGATGAGCAATATAGAGATAAAATTATTGAATTGTTGGAGAATGTGTTATCAGCCGAGATGCCCGGGGGTAATCCATTTTCTTTAAATCAAGTACCTAAGCGAAAACGATTAAACGAACTAGAGTTTGATTTTCTATTAAGCCCCTTTAACACCGCAAAATTACAGGCTTTATCAAGTGATGCGCATCCATTCCGCATTAAGTCCATTGATGAATTGGAAGGGATTATGAATGGTAAAATTGACTTATTCTTTGAGCATAATGACAAGTTCTATATTCTTGACTGGAAGTCAAACTATTTGGGTAATTCATTGGAGTTTTATGACACTGAACATGTAAAAGCTGCGATGTATGAAAACAATTATAACCTTCAGTATTTAATTTATACAGTAGCCTTAACCAAATACCTGAAGCTCAGAATACCTGATTTTGATTATGACCGAGATTTTGGTGGAGTGATTTACTTATTCTTAAGAGGCGTGAGAGCAGGGGGAGAAAGTGGTATATATTTTACCAAGCCCGAAGAGCAATTGATTGAAAATATAAATAAATTAATGACAAACTAAAATCATTACATATGACACTAAATAAATACGCAAAGCAACAGTTTCTAATTGATTTAAATACTCTGAAATCGGAACGCCCAAACTCAACAATTCTAGAAGTAGATGGTCGAGCAGACTCAGAGACTCGATTCTTTGGTGGAAAAGAGTGGGAGCATTATAACTTAAACATCGCTAATATTGATATTCCCAATAGAAAATATTTTTGCTTATGTTTATTCGCCATGGTTTCTGCGGATCAAAACATGTTCGCTAATCACAATGAGCATTATCATAATTTTAGAAAAATGTTTACCTATCCAAAATTTGGGTGGGCTGGATTTGGGATGCATTTTGAAAAACCAAGTTTTTTGTTAAGCGTGCCATCTCAAGCTGGGGTAGATTTTTCAGAAATTAATACTGAAGAGCTTAATGAATTTGTAGTAGATCAGTTTAAACAAGCAAAATCATTTTTGCCAAAATCATTGCCTGTTTGGGATTTCTTCAAGGATATGATTAATGATGTCGACTTTAAAAGCGATACCGATATTTTTAGAAGACTAGTAGATGCAATGTTTGAAAATAGTAAACATGCTTACTAATTTAAGTATGAAATGTATTTGTATTATTATAAACTTACAACAAATAAAATACCAAAATTTAACTTTTCAAAGTATAACAAAAATCATATATTTGAATTTATACAATCAATTCTATGCAAATTAGTATTCAAAACTTTGGCAAGCGATATAAAGCAAACCCTAATAACTATAGTATACCTGAGTTTCAAAGAATGTTTCAATGGAAACCTCCCCAAATAGAAAAATTCTTTGATTCAATTTTAAGAAATTTCCCATTACCCCGTTTTTTTGTATGGGAATTGAATCATGATACCAATAAGGCTCTAACCTTGTATCAACTGCCAAATAAATTTTTGAATACTAAAGGAACAAAGTCTGGCGATAAAGTTCCAAATGGAATACCAACCACTGCCATTTGTGATGGACAACAAAGGCTAACTTCTATTTTAATAGGTATTAATGGCTTGAGTTATAGTGATGGGAAAGAGGCAAAATTTTTATATTTCAATGTATTATGTGGAATACATAAAACAAAACAAACTGAAATTTCAGAGGACTTAGATGTTGATGATAAAAAAATTATAACTTTTAAATTTTTAACTGAAAAAGAAGCACAAACTGAAGTACATCCAAATACATTTTTTATTAAAGTAAAAGAGCTTTATAATAAGATTGATGAGTATTATATTTCGAGTGATAATGATATTTTATCAAAAATGTTAGAAGAATATAATTTTCTTTCATATGGGTATTATAATAATCAAATTAAGGAGGACGCAGTTAATACAATCTTATTTTTATTTCGAAGATTTAAACAAGATTATTTTGATTTTGTTGATATTGGCGAAGCTATTGGAAATGATTATCATGATATTGTTGAATTTTTCTTGAGAATAAATAATGAAAATAAGCCTTTGACAAAAAATCAGATACTTTACTCGTTACTTTGTATGTATTTTGAATTAGACGAGTTTAAAGATATTGATTTGAAGAAGGATTTTGAAGAAATAACTGAGCTTGTTGAATCTAAGTCAATTTTCAAAGGTGGTGATGGTACTTACGAGTTCTTCTTAAGAGCTGCATTATATTCTAGTACTGATATTATTTTATTTAAGAAAGACACTTTCTTGCCTTCTCATGCCGTTGCCATTCTAAGAGATTGGCCTAGGATTAAAATTTCTATAATCAAAACAATAAAATTAGTAACAGAACTAAATTTAGATAAGATAATTACATCCGTAAATTCACTTATTCCAGTTGTCTTTCATTTTTTTAAAAAATATAACCAAGTATCTGTTGAAGATAAGAGAGAGATTTTAAAATATATTGTAAGAGCACAATTTTCAAATGTTTTTGGAAGCCATGGCGACACTTTGTTATTAGCATTAAGAAATGCTCAGAAGAATTCATTTGCAAATAACCCTGATTATGCGTTTAGTTTAATTGATCTCAATAATTCATTAAACGGAAGGAAAGATAAGAAAAGTTTCAATTTGAATGAGACAGAAATAGTCGCATTGAGTGAAACTAAGTATAAAGATAAAAAGGTCAGACCATTATTAAATTTAATATACAACAATGCAAATTTTAATGTAAGGTTTGAAATAGATCATTTTCACCCTGCTGATATTTGTAGAGTTAAGGCTAAACTGGATTTATATCAAGTAGATCAAGGAGATCATGTAAAAATAAAAGCAACTTATGATAATCTTCCTAATTTACAGTTATTAAAGGCTGAATGTAATAATGAAAAACGGGCAAAGCCAATTGTTAAATGGATTGAAGGAATATTAAATAAGAGAACTGATTTAAGTTGTTTAAACGGGAAAGATAATTTCAAAGATTACATTCTTGATAACAAAATTTACTTGCCAGATGGTGATGAATATGATACTGAAGAAGGTGTTAAAGCCTTTATATCAATCGAAAATTATGTTCAATTTTATGAAACGAGAAAGAGGTATTTTCAATATTTATTATGGGAGGAGCTTGGTGATTATGATGTCTTAAAAAATCCGTTTGCTTAACATTTACAGTTATTTCACCACTGGATAAGCAATTTCACCCCAGTCATGATCATTGTTTTCTAGCATTATGTCAATGATGATTGGGACCAGTAATTGCATAATATTACATGCATCCTTTAATTGGTTTCGATTTAATTTGGAATTAAAGGTAGATCCTCCATGAACTATGGAATTACGTAGGGTATAAAGACGCTCTAAAACAATCTCTAACAAGCCCTCAATATTTTCCTTTGATAGGCAATTTAGGGCAGTGGTGATAGATTTATTAAAAGCAGGTTGATAATCCTCTGCTTCGCCTCGGTTATATTCCCAAAACTTCTCAAAAACGAACTTGTTTTCAATTAATACCCTAACCGGACCACTGTATTTTTCCCAAAAGAGGTTATAAAGCCTAATACGGTCAAATTGCACTAAACTGGTGGTAAAATCTCTCAATTTGGCCTTTTCCGGTTTAGAGTTAAACCCATTTATATCTACCGCATAACAAGCATTAAATGCTATCCATAGAGATAAGAACTTTATATCTAAATTGCCCTCCTGTTTTTCTGCACTTTTCAACCACGAAATAGCCCTATGAAGCCTAATTGTCAGGGTTTCAGGCAGGGTGGAGGTTTTGAGTTTTCGGGTGAGTTGGGTAATGGTCATAAGTTACTTAATTCTTTTAGACAAGTTTTTTATTTTAATTATAATAGTTGTAAAATTTAAGATAATAATTAATATTCACAAATAGCATTATAACTGGTTCCCTGCCTATCAAAATTTACTTTCATATTTTATTATTTGCTAATAATTAGACTAAATGCTAAATTTAGCTATATTACTAATTAAACTTTAATAATGGAAAAGTTAAACAATTATATCAAATCAAAATTTGGGGTTGACGAGTCTCGTTTTTTAGAAGTTTTACAGAAAAGTCCAGGTGCTGAAGGATATATTTTAGGCAATTTAGCTGAAGAAGAGTTTAAAGATTACGCAAATTCATTAGGCTATGACGCATTACGAATCAAAGAAAAGCCGGAAGGTGGGAATAATTCAAAAAGTGAAGACGCAAGAGGTGATTTTTATATTCGAAAATTTGATTCAAAAAAAGATGAATGGTTGGTTGTTGAATGTAAAGGTGTAAAGTCAAATTCCGAGAAAAGATGTGGATTAACTAGTGTTTCTACATGTGTTAATTTTTTAAAGAAACATTCCGTGATTAGAAATAAACATATTGAAAGTATTTATAAGTCAGGTCTAAAAGCATATAAAAGCAGAAAAGAAAATTATAACAAATCAGGCAAAGAGGATTTTCCAGATTTTCGATGGAATAATATAAATCCTGGTTCAGGTGTGCCTGATTTATCTGGGATTTGGAAGAATGAAGATGAAATAAAATCTTGGATTAAATCTATAGATTCAAATTTATTTTGCGATGATGCATTTTGGAATCTTACTGCACCTATAAGATTATTGCAAACCCATATGCCTTCTTCTAGAATAGACCCTGTTACTAAAATAAAAAGTACTGGGCCACTAGTATCAGAATTTAATATATTATGTGTTGATTTATTCCTAAAAACAGGCAAACACGAGTTTGTTTTTGTTAATAGTGCTCAACTAAATCACCAAGCTAAATCTCCTAATCATCTTCAACAGAATTACACCATAGATATTTTAGTTGAAAAAGATAACTTTTCTCGCCATTCTCTATTAAAGCCATGGTATGATAACCTAGAATTTTGTATTCAGGAAACTAACCCCGTTTATAGAAAACTTGATGAAAGTCAATTAGATAGAAGATAATTTATTTTTTACACATATATGATGTATATTTATCACAAATGTGATAAATATGACCACTCTTTTTGAATTACCCCTTACAAAGGAAGATAACCTACTTAAAAAATTTGAGGAAATCCATGATTTTATTTATGCAAATGACGGACTATCTCCTCAGCAAACTTTAGAAGAATTTGTCAAAATTCTCTTCATTAAAATTTATGATGAAAACCAAAAAAATAGTCAATTTTCGATTTCTGCAAATGAATGGAATGAATTGAACAAAGGAAATACAATTTATATAGTTGAGAAAATATCAAAACTATTTGACGAAACAAAACGTTCATATCATGACATTTTTGATTCTGATGATAGAATAAGAATTAGTCCAATTGCCTTAGGATATTCAATTAATAAATTACAAGGGATTTCTTTAATTAAATCATCTCAAGATGCGAAAGGTCTTGCTTTTCAAAAGTTTTTAACGCATCATGAAAAAGATGGAAGAGGTCAGTTTTTCACTCCTGAACCAGTAATTGATTTTTGTGTTGCAATGATGCAGCCAAAAAAGAATGAAAAAATTATTGACCCAGCATGCGGTAGTGGAGGCTTTTTAATGTCTGCACTTAAGTTCATCAAAGAAAATGAAGAAAAAATCGATATAAAAAATGTAATATCTAATAATTTATATGGTACAGATATAAATAAAAGCATTGCTCGAATTGCAAAGATGAAACTTTTACTCGAGTCAAATGATAAAACAAATATTATTTGTGCAAATTCACTTGAAGATATTGATAATTTTAAAATGTCCATATCAAATACAAAAGGCTTTGATTTAATATTAGCAAATCCCCCTTTTGGGGCAAAAATCACAAGTCCTTCAATTTTATCAAAATTTGATCTTGGTTACAAATGGAAATTTAATGATGGTATTTTTAAAATGTCGAAATATTTATATTTAAATCAGAATGCTGAAATTTTATTTATTGAGAGATGTTTACAGCTTTTAAAAGAAGGTGGTCGAATGGCAATTGTGTTGCCAAATGGGAATTTTGAAAATCCATCTATGGAGTATTTAAGATACTATATTAAATCAAAATCAAAAATTCTTGCAATTGTAAATCTCCCATATGAAACTTTTGTGCCATTTGGAACCGGAGTAAAAACTTCCCTACTTTTTTTAGAAAAAAATACGTCAAATAAAATTAATAAGTATTCAATATTTTTTGGAAGAGTAACAAAATTAGGATATCAAGGAAATAAAAATGGAACCCCGATTTATCTCAAAGATAAATACGGTCAAATAATAAAAGATAAATCTGGGAAACAAATTTTAGATGAAAATTTTTCAGAACTAATTAATATATATAAAGAATTTTTAAAAGGGAGAAATATTGAATCTGAAAATACATTTACAATAAATTATGAAGAATTAAATGGAAGATTTGATTATGATTTTTATTCTCCTGAAAATAGAAGCTTATTTAAGAAGCTAGATTTAAGTAAAAATGTAAGGCTTGGTGATATATGTGAAATAATTAAAATTAAGAGTAAAAAATTAAAAGATCAAAATTCTACAGTAGAATATGTGGAACTTTCCGATATAAACTCTCATTCTTATGAAATAATTAATTCAACTACATGTAAAGTTTATGAACTACCTAGTAGAGCAAGTTATGAAATTTTAGATGGAGATATAATTACTGCTGTTGCTGGAAATTCAATTGGAACAAGAAAACATGCAACAGCTTTAGTAAGTAATGATTTTGAAGGAAGTATATGTACTAACGGCTTCAGAGTTTTGAGGAATTTTAAAATTGATAAATATTATTTATTATTTTATTTAAAAACTGATTCATTTTTAAAACAAATTTATATGTATAGAACTGGTGCAGCAATTCCAAACATATCAGATATAGATTTGTCAAACACTTTAATTTCTTTGCCTGATGAAAAGACAATAAACGATATAAGTTCAAAAATGAAGAAAGCTTTTGATTTAAGAAATCAATCAAAAGAGGTGATAGATAGTATAAAGTTCTAAATTTAATTATAAAATAAATATCAACCTAAAATAGACCCCAAAAAATAAACGAACTTTAATTTTTGAAAAACAGTAGACACATTTTAACTATAATTTATGGCCCTTTATTTTAAATTAATTTGGAACTGAATTCGTTTATTCTGAATAATAGAAAATAATTCTTCTTTTGTTAGGAAACTTGCTGATTTTGAATCTTCATGAAGTGATACAAAGCAGAATTTATATTTAACCCCAAGTTGATCGGCAAGGTCAAATTCATTTTGAGTTGCCCCAAAAAAGAATTTACTAGGGTTATTCAATAACTTTTTCTTTGTAGTTTTCAATTCAATAAAATTAATAACTGCAATGTCATCAATATTTATTTCTTCGATAGTATTATCACTTCCTGGAATTTGTATTAAATCAAATGCTTTTGAAAACCGTTGATCAATATTAAATCGTTTTAAAAGGTCTTTTCTAACTTTTGCATCTGGATTAAACATTTCTTTATAGTTATCTAATATATATTGAATCCCTTCTTTTTCTGAAATGTTATTTCTTATTGTTATTGTGTGTGAAGTTGAAACAGCCATTTTATTATTTAGTATTTAAAATTTATGATTCATTTATGCTTATTTATAACCCCTCACAATCTCCTCCGCTATTCCCTTTATCTTCTTCGCTAAACTAGCAGGTGCTAAAACCTTCACACTGGCGCCGTATTTAAGAATCTCAGAAACTATTTCATAGGATTCATACAATTCTAAGTTCACTGTCAAGGTCTTACCATCTTTGCTTAAGCTATGCGTTTGATAGGGACTAAGTGGATAGTTCATTACATGATTGATATAGGGATCCTTAAAGGTTAATTTTATTTTCTGTGGTTTGTCTTTATGATTTTGGTAGATGCCGTAGGAATATTTAAAGAACTGACTTGCGTCAAAACTGTCATCTACAAAATAAGGGGCTTTAGAAAGCTTTACAGACAAGATCTTATCAAGTGCATAGTTCTTTGTTTGACTCGTTTTAACATGGTCGTATCCAATTAAATACCAATGTTGATCTACCTGCTTTAAAACATAAGGTGATATTACTTTTGTCTCAATCTCCTGACCTGCTTTTTGGTATTCAATCTCTACTGCTTTGTGTTCTAGGATAGCATCTAAAATTGGTTCAATGTATTGCACACCCACCACACTATTATTTTGTTCTGGTTGAATACAATCCATACGATTGCGTTCAATCTTACTAATGGCCGAACCAGTTAAAATCTTATTAATCGTATTTTCAAACTTGCCAAAAATGGGGGAGGAGGAAAAGATCCTAAAGATGGTAGTTGCCATGTCTAAAAGCTTTTTATCCTCGTCATCCAATGGGGCTTTCTCTATTGAGAAAGTGTCATCTTGATAGTATAACTGACTTCTTTCATTTTTAGCAATCACTGCGCCATACTCCTCTCGAATATGCTTTAAATCATTGTAAATGGTAGAGATTGATACATCTTTATCCAAGTCTCTGTTCACCTTGTTTTTGATTTCCTCAGCAGTATATTTTCTATTACGATTACGTAAAATCTGGTCAATGATTTTCTCCCTAAGGCGGGCTTCTTTTACAACTGGCATCGCGTTATGGTTTAACTTTTAAGGGGAGGGGGAAGGATAGGTAAATATATGATTATTGTATAATATTTTAAAGTTATTGAGGCTTATTTCTAAGATTCTTAATACACTGGAATCGCTTTTGGTAATTTTAGGTATTATAAAATACCTTTATATTTAAACAATCAATTTTCAACTCCATACTATGAAAAAAACAGGTCTATTCTTTTTGTTGCTTTTTGTGGTTTCTATAGCCTCTGCACAAAATAATGCAGAACAAGTTTTGCTAGGAAAAAAGGTGTTCGGATCTCATTGGATCAAGCCTTATGGTAAAGCAACTATTACAAAACAAAATGACCTTATTTCAATCGAAGCTAGTCAAGTGAGTGGCACTAACTATTGCACTATGAAAGGCGGTATCAAAATAATTGATGATAGAAATTTTGAATTCAACGGAACAATCTCATTAAAATATTTATTTGACAGAAACAATCTATTAACGGAGGATAAAGATGAAAAAGTATTAACAGGAAAATACATTTTCAGAAGAATCAAAGACCGTAAATACTGGAGATTAAAACAACCTATATCTGCAACAGGGTATTTTGACAAAGCTTATCATTACATTGATATTTACATGAACTAATCTTTCCGAACCTTACTATTTTTAATTTATAAATACATGAGACTATCTATTATCCCCTTGCTACTATTAGGTTTTGTTGCCAATGCGCAAAATAATATCCAAACAATCAGTGAAACTGCTTTGTTGAAAATGCTAAAAAAGCAAGCCGCTGTCAATGGCTTAGTGATAGTGAAAGAAGTAGCAACTGGAAAAGACATTGTGCGTGTGGGTTTTACAGCTAAGAAAAACAAAGCTGGAGCAGTCTACTATGCTAAAGACTCAAGTTTGAAAAATACTATGATGGAGCCAGGTGGATTGATTGTACCTATGTCTGCTGCTATCTTAATGGATAACTTTGGAGTTCAATTGTCAGATACAGTGGACTTAGAAGAGGGTAAAACTATGATTGGCTCCACAACTGTGCTTGACGCAGAAAAGCATGGTTACAAAAATGTACCCCTAAAGCAGGTAATCGCAGAAGCGAGCAATGTGGGCATAGCAAAGTTATCTGTGAAGCACCTAGTATTAGGCTCTGATTTATTTAACAATTCCTTGAAATCTTATTTACAATCAGATGATTTTTCGTATTCAACAAATGAGTCCTTATCCAATTTAGCTTTCGCATCTTTTGGTTATGGTATAATGATGAGTCCTGCTCAGATCCTAAACTTTTACAATAGAGTAGCTGCGAATGACCCAAGCTTATTCAAAAACACATCTACCTTAGTACAGACAAAGCAAGCTTTATTAGAGGTCTCTGAAAATGGCACAGCAATGAACTTGCTAAATGGTAGTAAAACAAAAATGGCTACAAAGACTGGCACAACGCTTTCTTTAGGTAAAAACGGCTATAAGGATAAACAATACTACGCTTCAATTGTCGGCTTCGCGCCCTATGACAACCCAAAGTATACTTGTATTGTGATTATTAAGAATAAGCCTCGTGCAGTTCAATACTATGGCGCACAAGTTGCAGGGCCTGTGTTTAAGGAAATTATGGAGGCATTAAACAATAATTAAAGTATTTATGCTTTTGAAATCAACACTTTATAGCAATATTGTTCCTCCCATATCTAATGATAAATCAGATGGGGGAGATTTTGATGGATCAAGATCTTTAACAGCTATTTATATTGATGGTCATTGCAAGCATGAAATAGACTGCAAGTCAAGCATCTGCAATACGTATTATTTGTTTAATTCAGAAAAATTTGGGCATGTCAAATTTGATAAGAATACCGAATTGTATTTAGAATCTTCCATTCCAATCGATAAAAATTATTTCATCTTTTTAAAAAGATTTATCTTAACCTGGAAGCGTCATTTTAGTTATATGTAAATCAATAGTGAATGGCTCAATTACTTATTGGCAAATCCAGCTATGGCAAATATGGAACGATATTTTAAGTGATTCTTACTTTAATCCCAATAATTCAGTAGTTTCACATATAAAATTTTTATAAAATGTCAGGCACACTCATTTTCTTAACCATTTTGGTCGTTTTAGTTTTTATGAGCTTAATAACTGTGAATCAAGGAACAGTTGCCATTATAACTATGTTTGGAAAATACCGAAGAATATTACTTCCAGGTTTAAGAATTAAACTTCCAATCATTGAAAGTATTTACAGAAGGGTAAGTATTCAAAATCAAAGTATCGAACTAGAGTTTCAAGCAGTAACAATAGATCAAGCGAATGTATATTTCAAGAGCATGATTTTATATTCTGTTCAAAACTCTGATGAAGAGACCATGAAGAAAGTGGCTTTTAAATTCATTAGCAATAAGGATTTGATGCAAGCGCTTGTTAGAACTGTAGAGGGAAGTATTAGAGCCTATGTTGCAACAAAAAGACAAGCAGAAGTATTAACAGCCCGTCGTGAAATTGTTGACTATGTTAAAGAACAGATAGATCATAGTTTAGAAGAGTGGGGATACCACTTACAAGATTTACAGATCAATGATATCACATTCGACCAACAAATCATGGATAGCATGAGTAAGGTAGTTGCTAGTAATAACTTAAAGGCAGCTGCAGAGAACGAAGGTCAGGCATTGTTAATCACAAAGACGAAAGCTGCAGAAGCAGAAGGGAATGCGATAAAAATATCTGCACAAGCAGAGAAAGAAGCTGCACAATTAAGAGGACAAGGTGTGGCGTTGTTCAGACAAGAAGTTGCTAAGGGTATGTCAGAAGCTGCAGAGGAGATGAAGCAGGCTAATTTAGATACCAATGTTATTTTATTTAGTATGTGGACAGAAGCCATCAAGAACTTTGCTGAATACGGCAAGGGCAATGTGATTTTCTTAGACGGTAGCCCTGATGGCATGGATAAAACCATGAAGCAAATGATGGGATTGATTACAAAGAAAGAAGAAAATAAATAATCTAATAAATTAATAAAGGCAAGATTGAGTCTACTCAATGCCTATGCCCAAGAACTTAGAAAAGAATCTAGAGAAGATGTTTTTTAGACATTTATTGCTTTTAATTTTTGTTGCTTCTATATCCTGTAATAAGGATACGACCACTGCTGTAGCTGCACCAAAAACGCTTACTACAACTACCTCTACAGTTGGCTCGCTACTTCCCAAAAATAATATTGGATATACCATTGAGCATACTTATTACACGCTGTCTTATAGTGAGGCGAATAGGCAAGCAGAATGGGTTGCGTATAATCTTAGCCCTTCTTTAATCAATGGATTACAGGCTAGAACAGATGATTTCAGAATTGACCCTAAGGTTAAAAATAATGCTGTTTCCAGTGGCGATTATGCAGGTAGTGGTTACGATAGAGGTCATTTATGCCCAGCGGCAGACATGAAACTTAATTTAACCTCTATGAGTGAGACATTTTATATGTCAAATATGTCACCTCAACAGCCTTCTTTTAATAGAGGAATATGGGAGACCTTAGAAAGTAGAGTGAGGACTTGGGCTCTTGAAAAAAATGGAGTTTATGTTGTAACGGGTCCAGTTTTAAAGAGTAGCTGCGGTTCAATTGACAAGGGTACAATAAAGGTTCCTTGCACTTATTATAAAATTATTTTCAAAGACAATGGTGCTGATAAAATTGCAATTGCATTGCTTTTGAATAATCAAGGATCGTCTGCTTCTTTGAAATCTTTTGTTACAACTATTGATAATTTGGAGAACTTAACTGGGATAGATTTCTTGAGTGGCCTGCCAGATGATATTGAATCTAAGATTGAATCTTCCATCAACACAGCCAGTTGGAGTTGGTAGCAGTGCTATTTATAAGCCCCAGCCATTTTCAACGCAGCATTTTTCACTTCTAATGCTACATTCGCCGGAGCAACAACTTTAACCCCATCTCCGTAACTTAATATTTCTCTGATAATCTCATAACTATAGTAAAGCTCAAGTTCCACCCTTAACACTTTGCCGTTTTTCATTAACCTACTTTTTTGTGTAGACATTAATGGGTGATTTCTAAGTTGCTCGATAAATATGCCGGTGAAATCTAATACCAGTTGAATAGGAGGATTCACTAAGTCATGGAAAATACCGAATGTATACTTAAAATAATCCTGCGCGATAAAATTAGGGTCAAAGTAAAACTTACTTTCCGATTCTGTGATCTCTTTGATTTTATCTAATGAATACACTTTTGTACACTTTCTATTTTCGGCATGATCATACGCGATTAAAAACCACTTTTTTCTGAATTCTTTTAAAAGGTATGGTGAAAGGGTTTTTGTGGATACTTCATTTTCGTTTTTACGGTAGACTACATTGATACTTTCTTTCTTATTAATAGCTTCAAATAGCGTTTCAATCCATTCGTAGCCTGATTTCCCATGTGAAATTTCAGGGAGGATAAAATTGTAATGCTTGTTCTCTCCTTTAGAAATATCTTGTAATAATTTCTTTTTTAGCTTTCCGTATTTTTTGAAAATTTCTGTGTGCTCAAAGTTTTGCAATGTCATTGAAATCAGACCTAGGAGATTTTCGTCATTCTCATTTAGATTTAATTTCTTGATTGAAAAAGTATGGTCCGAATAAGTATATCTTTTATTCTCTTCATTAATCGTTGCACCTGAAAATACTTCTGGAATCTTTTTTAAATCATTATAGATAGTGCGCTCGGTTACTTTGGCATGTTCATCGGCTACCGAACTATTCCATGCGTCTAGTAATTGTTTAACGGTTGCCTTTTTGCCGTTTTTGATCTTGTCGTCAATCTTCATGAATCGCATGAACTGCTCCTTATTAACGCTCATATATGGAATAATTAGAATACAAAATTACTACTATTTACGCCGTAAGCTTAAATATTTTTTCGTGATTTAGTATTGATAATCAATTGATTGTATTTATTTTTTCCTCTTGAAATTAGATTTCAAAACATTCTTTCACATTTGCAATCCCCCTAATGCAAACCACTAAAACTATTTACTATGGTAAAAAACAATCAAATGAACAAAGACTTAGCTGTTAATCTATGTAAGTCTATCGAATTAGTTTACAGTGCGATTGGCGAGACCAACAGTGTGAAGGAGGATGACTATGAAAAGGTCAGAGAACACTTTGAAGTTATTGGTGAATTCTTTAAGATCAAGGATAAATTGGGAATGCTTTTGATTTGTTATTTTATCAACAAGCGTTTGGTGAATGGTAAATCCTATATCACCTTGAATGAATTAATGAGTGCTTTTAATTGTAATCTGGTTGATTCAATCTCAATCAATGAACAACTTGAGTATTTTAGAAAAGCGAAGATGATTGTCGTTTCTAAAAAAACATTCGGAAAAAAAGAGGATATTGAATATACATTAACTCAAGTTACTTTGAATGCGGTTTTGAAAGGAGATCCGGAAGTGTTAAACAATAAAAAAGAGATGAATTTCGCGGCTTTCTTAAACTTGTTTCATAACATTATCTACAGTGACGATTATGATGATGAGGAGGTAAGTGCAGAGGTGAATGCTTTATTAGATGAGTTTGATCAATTAGAGGAAGTACAATATTTAAGAGCCGAAAAATTAGGTTCAGAAGAATTGGCGATTTATCTTTTTGTTGTTGCGAGACAATCCATTTTTGGTGACTATAAAGTTACTTTAGAAAGAATTTTTAGAGTAGCGGTGAATGATAACTTTAGTAAGTATTATTTTCAAACTGAATTACTTGAAAAAAGAAGTCAGTTAATTACCAATGATTTGATTAAGTTCACTGGAGATTCTTATATGGATAGTGTTCAATTGTCTGAAAAGTCAATCAGAGCTTTAAACATCTTATCTAAAAAGAACGCTGCTCAGTTTACGACTGGCTCTGATGTGGTTTCATTGATCATGCCTGATAAGATCCAATACCAGGAGGGGATGGTGTATGAAGAAACGTTGAAGATTGATTTCTTAGAACAATTAATCAGTGAAGAAGGGTATATCAAAGCGATTAATAAATTAAGTGAAGAAAAGGTAGAGACGAAACAAATTGTTGCCTTATTGTATGGGGTAAGTGGTTTAGGGAAATCTCAAACAGTAAGAAACTTAGCGGTTAAATACAATCGTCCAATTATTCAAGTTAATTTATCTCAGGTTAAAGACGCTTTTGTCGGTAATACTGAAAAAAATACCCAAGAGGTTTTCAATATCTATAAAAAAGCGGTTACCCACTTTGAACATACAAAGACGATTGATGGTAAAGAAGTAGGTCCTTATGGTACACCCATTTTATATTTAGATGAATTTGATTCATTAATCCCTCACCGTGATAAAACAGGGTCAAGTTCATCTGTTGGTAATATGTATTCGAATATGGTGGGGATCTTTTTGACTGAATTAGAGAGAATCAATGGTATTGTTCTTTTATCTTCTAATTTACCAGGTGCGATTGACACAAGTTTACACAGACGTATCAACTTTAAGTTTCATTTCGGAACTTTCTCAAAACAAAATCAGGTCAGAACTTTACAATTGTATTTTAAGGACTTTGAGCCTGCTATTTTGGAAGAGGTAGCTACTGTGGCGGATCTTACTCCAGGAAATATCGTTAACATTAGAAAAGCCTATGTTTTGGAGAGTATTTTTAAAGACATTGAAAAAGCGGAAGATAAAAAATTAATCTTAACAGACTTGGTCAATAGAGAAGTGATTTTACAAAAATCAAATAGAAGTCCAATTGGGTTTCTTCAATAATTAATAGTTTTATCATTGTTAAATTTGGATTGTTTTATGAAGAATATTGTTGTAATTACTGGTGCTGGTGTTTCCGTTGAGTCAGGTATTCAGCCCTTTAGAGGTCCAAAGGGTGTGTGGGAGGAAAACCCAATGGAGATGGCGACTTATTATAAGTATAGTACCGATCCAGGACATTTTTTATCTTGGTATTATCATCGATTCATTAGCTGTAAAGATGCCTTGCCAAATGATGCGCACAAGATCTTGGCAAAAAATAATGTAAAAGTTATCACACAGAATATTGATAACCTGCATTTAAAAGCAGGTCATCTGCCCGATAATTTGATTGAAATTCATGGCAACATTAATTTTAAAAGAAAAATTGATGCCGAGCATTTGGATCAACTTGAGCAAGCAGATTGGCAGAATGTGCATACAGATAAATTAGAGCATGATTTATTTAATTTATTTGGCATTGGCGCCAGTGGTAAGATCATTGACAATGAATCTTACCGACCTCATATCTTACTCTTTGATGAATATTATACGGAGCTTTATCAATACGAGAAAGCGATTACTTGGTTGTTAGAAGCACATGCAATTATTTTTATGGGCACTTCCAATTCTGTTGGATTTACGAGTGGGGCTTTACAAATAGGGGTTAGCAAGAACAAGAAGGTGATTGTGGTTGATCCCAATCCGTCACCTTCTTTTAATCATCCTTCGGTTGAAATCATAAAGGCATCTGCCACAGAATTTTGCACTCAATTTTTTAAGTAATGGAAGCAAATATAATGACCTTGCAAAGGGCTAAGTTAAATGTTCAATTCCCAGAATTCTCGCAAATTTTGTTATGGGAAAGCTGGCACTGTTTTACAGATATAGAGTATGACGCACTTGAATTCCTCGTTCAAAACAGTACTAGGATATTCTTGCCAAATGTGAAAGCATTGACAGAGGATAAACTTTTATTATTGAAAAATTATAATGGTTATTTAGAGATTGGAGTTCTATAGAGTGTGGTAATGCCCATGCTTTTTCTGTTCCATTTAGAAAATCTCCGAACGAATATCTTTCAATCGATATATTAGGTATTACATCTTTACAATTTGAGTTTTGTATAAAAATATTATGCAAAATCAAATTGAAATTTTCCAAGGGGAAAATAATGAAATAAATGTTGAAGTAAAGATTGAAGAGGATACAGTTTGGCTCACTCAGGCACAAATGGTTGAACTCTTTGGCCGAACCAAGCAGAATATAAGTTTGCACATAAATAACTGCTTCAAAGAGAATGAGTTAGACAAAATTCGAGTTGTCAAGGATTCCTTGACAACTGCCATTGATGGAAAGAATTATATAACTAAATTTTACAATCTAGATGTAATTATATCAGTTGGTTATCGTGTCAAATCAAAAAGGGGTACTCAGTTCCGTCAATGGGCAACCCAAAAGTTAAAAGACTACCTAGTAAAGGGCTATGCAATAAACGAGTATAGATTGGCTCAAAAGAATCAAGAAATTCAGTTTTTGCACGATGGTATTCGAATAATGAGTCGAGCCATAGAGGAAGTCACTAACGATGAAGCTTATAAATGGTTAGATAAGTTTAGTAAAGGGCTTCAGTTATTGGATGATTATGACCATGAGCGTCTAGATATTAAAGGGCTTAGCTTGGTTCCTGGAATACATCCACATATTTCAGAATATGAGTCTATTGTAAATGCATTGCGCACAGAATTTGATTCATCTGTTTTTGGTAAAAAGAAAGACGCTGGTTTCGAAAGTGCTATTTGTCAAATAGAGCAAGGCTTTGATGATAGTTTTCTTTATCAAAGTATTGAAGAAAGAGCAGCAATGTTGTTGTATTTAATTATAAAAAATCACGCTTTTGTGGATGGGAATAAAAGAATTGGAGCTGCTTGTTTTTTATTATTTCTAATGCGCAACAATTTGCTTTTGTCAGCGAATGGTGTTCCATTTATTAGTAATGATGCATTGGCTAGTATTACCTTATTCGTTGCTACTAGTAAACCTGAAGAAATGGAAACGGTAAAGGGTTTGGTAATAAGTGTGCTGAATAGAAGGAATGGGTAGATTGAAAGACATCGGGACTGCCATTCTCGCTTCGCTCAATCGTCTTCCCAATCCATTGGCCTTACCCAAAGCCTTTCAAACAAACACTACGTGTTCGTTTGGCTTTTTTATCGCTCATCCGCTCAATCAAGCAAGCTTGTTTCGCGTCTTCGCATTAAAAAAGCCTCTCACTTTGTGAGAGGCTTTGTAGCCTCAATAGGAGCGAGTTTGGAAGAATTTGCTGCTGATG
>CAZOHD010000003.1:0-350775 GCA_964579885.1 uncultured Sediminibacterium sp. | reverse complement strand
CTCATAGCTTGTCGTTTTATGTTTTCGTTTAAATAGAATGTGAAGATAGGGATAATTTGTTAATAAACTAAAATATTTAGTATTATTTTACTAATTTGATTAGTTATTTTCTTTTTTTGATTCTATTTTTTTACTAAAACATTGATATTCAATTAATTATTTTAAAATATTATTTAGTAATAAATTTAGTATTTATTTGTTTATCCTTTCTAAGTATTTATCACGCTAGTTAAATAGGTTTTTAAATAGGTTGGAATAAAAGTAGTTCTTTTTAAAATAAACTTTATAAATTGAAATGTGCATTACTACTGTAGTATTCTTTTATAATACATTTATATAAATAAACTAATACTATTACGGCTGTTAATATCTTAATATCTTAGTTATACACTTTTATTTTTTATTCGATTTTCCAATTCTAACAACAATTAGATTAAGCTTAAGTTCCTTAAATATTGATTTACAAATTTCATATAATAAATTATATCTATTTATAAGATCGATTACTTTTCTATTAAGCACAGGTTATACACTGTTAATTAACGGGTATAAACTGACTAATAAATTCCTTATTTCCTATATTTTTAAATATTCCAAATCTTATTATTCCTTTTTTATACCCATTTATTCTATCAAAATATGGGTTTATCCACGGATTTTTTAATTATCCACTTTGTCTTTGTGTATTTTATTATTATTTCTAATGATTTTCGTTCATATAATATACTAAATTTGCTGCCTATATAATTATAAGATACATATGTCTATTATTCAGAACATTCGCGATAAAGGTGCTTGGATCATCTTTACAATTATTGTAATTGCTTTAGTTGCTTTCGTATTACAAGATGGAATTGGTAAACAAGGAAATACTTCTATTACTGATTTAGGAAAAGTAAATGGTGTTAGTATCAATAAAATAGATTTTGAAGAAAAACTAGATATACAAGTTCAGAATTATGCATCTCAGGGTGTAAAAAGAGAACAAATAATTGGTTTTTTATGGAACCAAGAAGTGGATCGTATTTTATATAAAACTGAAGAAAATAAATTAGGTATCTCAGTTGGCACTAAAGAACTTTCTGATGTTTTATTTGGTACAGAATCTCCCTTTAAACAAGAATTTACAGATCCTGCAACTGGAGAATTTAAGGTGAATGATGCTAAACAAGCAATTGCACAACTTAAAAAAGGAAAAAACCAAGAACAAATAAAAAATATAGAGAAGATGTATATTGAACCATCTATTGAAAATAGATTGAGAAATAAATATCAAGCTCTTATTGTAAAAGGTGTTCAGGTGCCATCATGGATGGTACAAAAACAATATGCTGAATCTAACAGTATTGCAAATATTAATATTGTAGGCATTCCTTATACAAGCATTTCAGATAGTACCATAAAGGTTACTGATGATGAAATTGCTTCTTATATTAAAGATAATGCAGCGGCTTTTCAAGTGGAGGAAGCTTCAAAAAATATTAGTTATGTTGGTTTTAGTGCCGCTCCAACAAGCGCTGATTCTGCTTCTGTTTTAAATACAGTAAATGCATTAAAGGCTGAGTTTCAAGCAGCACCCGATGCAGCGGTATTTTTAAACAAAGCTGGTTCTGATCTTCCTTTCTACAATAGCTATATCAGTGGAAAATCATTACAGGTGCCTAATAAAGAAGCAATCATTGCTTCTGGAGTAGGCAATGTTTTTGGTCCTTATATAGATGGTAAGAATTATACAGTAGCTAAAGTAATTGGAATTAAACAATGGCCAGACAGTGCTAGTGTTAGACATATTTTAATAGCTACAGCTGGTCAAAATGGACAAATAATTCGTGATGACAGCGCTGCAAAAAAATTAATTGATAGTATTAAACTAGCAATTGCAGGTGGTGCAAGTTTTGATGCAATGGTTCAAAAATATTCTGACGACGCTGGCAGTAAAACAAACGGCGGTAAATATGAGATGTTCTCTCAAGGACAAATGGTAGGACCATTTAATGATTTTTCTTTTGATAATTCAGTTGGCTCTAAAGGAGTTGTAAAAACCGATTTCGGTTACCATTATATTGAAGTTTTAAAACAAACTCCAAGAAGCCCTGCTTATAAAATTGCCTATTTGTCAAAAGCAATTCTACCAAGTAATGAAACTATCAGTGCCGCTTCTGCAGCTGCTGCTGCATTTGCAGGCAGTGCTAAAGATTTAAAATCTTTTAACGAACAAGCAATAAAGATTAATAAACAAGCTTTTCCTGCTTCTGGTATAAAAGCAATGGATTTTGAAATTCCAGGTTTAGGTGAATCTAGAAACCTTGTTCGCTGGGTGAATGAAAATAATATTAATGCAATTTCTGAGCCAACAGAAATTGGAGATAGTTATTTTGTTGCAGTAATTACTGGTGCGGAAAAACAAGGTTTAATTTCTGTTAGTGCTGCTAGACCACAAGTGGAAGGTATTATTAGAGACCAAAAAAAGGCAGTTCAGATTAAACAAAACTTCAAAGGTAATACGATTGAAGAAATAGCGAATAGTGCAAAAACAATTGTACAAGCCGCTGATAGTATTAGCTTTAATTATTCAATGATTCCTGGTATAGGAAACGAACCAAAAATTGTTGGTGCCGCTTTTAACAAAGGTTTATTAAACAAACCAAGTACACCAATTGCTGGTAATGCTGGTGTTTTTGTAATTAGTGTTAAAAACCAAGGCGCTAAAGTAGCAAGCCAAGATCTTTCAAGCTTTGAGGCAGATTTATTAAATAGAACAAGATCTGTTGTTTATAGAACTAATGTGGGTCTGAAAAAAGTTGCTAAAATTGTAGATAATCGTATTAAGGTTTATTAATAAGATTGTTTTAAAATATAAAACCCCCGAAGTCGGGGGTTTTTTTATTCGCATCTCGAAACCTTTATTTTATTGATTTAATTTTTTTCGTTCTAATTTCGTACCATGTCAGAACCAGTTATAAATAAAGTTGCAGAAAGCGGGTTGGTTAGCCTTGACCTTGCTCAGTATCTTCCCAAAAACGATATTGTTGTTTTTGACATAAAGCCATATTTATTCATGGAACTTATTTTAAAAGAAAAAGATTTTAGAGCAAGCCTATTATCAATAGACTGGTCACAATATCAAGATAAAATTGTTGGCATTTTTTGTAGCACAGATGCGATTATACCAATGTGGGCAAATATGCTAATCGTTTCAAATTTATCACCTTACGCCACTGCTGTTTATTTTGGAGATGAAAATAAAACTAGAGAATTTGTTTTATTAGAGGCAATACAAAATATCGATTCAAATGTTTTTAATGATCAACGAGTTGTCGTGAAAGGTTGTGGAGATATAGTTATTGGTGAATCTGCATATGTGGCTATAACTCAAAAGTTACGCCCTGTAGCTAAGAGTATTATGTATGGGGAACCTTGTTCTACAGTACCCGTTTATAAAAAGAAGTAAGCTGAGGCGTTTTAGGCCTAATGATTTTTTTTAACATCGGTTGTTTTCACAACCTCTTCTTTAAAGTAATTATTTCTTTCAATTTCTTCTCTAACTTTTTCTGGAACCAAATATCTAATTGTAATACCCTCCTTACAATTGTTCCTAATAAGTGTTGCAGATAATTCAAGCATTGGTGCTTCTAAATATTGAACCCTTGCACCATGTGTATTACTTATATCAAAGCCAGGCCTTCTGTAAACAATGAATTGATAATTTTTAATTAGTGTTTCAAAGTTTTTCCATTTTGGTAGATTTTGAAAACTATCTCCACCCATTATCACAAAAAACTCGTGTTGAGGAAATTGTTCTTGAATATAAGTAAGAGTGTCAATTGTGTAAGAAGGTTTTGGTAATTTAAATTCTATATCTGAAACCTTTATTTGGGCGTCCTCTTCTATTGCCAATCGAGCGAGGTGTAATCTGTCGTATTCGTTTAAAAGGCTTGCCTGTGTTTTGTGTGGGTTTTGTGGAGAGACTACCAACCATACTTGTTGTAAGTCTGTGTGGTTTGCAATATAACTTGCCACCATTAAATGACCATTATGAATTGGATTAAAAGAGCCAAAAAACAAGCCTATTTTCATCTTAATATGTTGATTATCAATTAATTAGATATTTCTTGTATAATAATGATACTTTCCGCTTCGTCGTTTCTTAAACTTAATTGATAGCCCGCTACTGAAATAGAAATTGGATCACCAAGGGGTGCAATTTGTTCAACTCTAATTTTTTCACCTGGTATGCAACCCATCTCCATCAATTTTAAAAATATTTCATCATTCTCAAATGAGTGTATAACCCCCACTTCCCCAATCTTTAAATCTGATAATTTCTTCATAATAAGGCACAAAGATACCGATGTTTATTTTTATGTCCTTACGAAATATGGAGCATTAAAATTCGTTATTAAATAACCACCCACAATGACTTATGTGCATGAATATCTTTTTTAACAAGGCTGATAAAAGCACTAGCCTGGCTCATAAAATAAAGCTAAAGGCTTTCTTAGAAAAACAACTTTTCAAAGAGGGGGTTAAAATAGAATTACTACAATATGTTTTTTGTTCAGACGAACACCTTTTGGGTATTAATAAAGCTTATTTAAACCACGATTATTATACAGATATAATCAGCTTTGATCTTTCCGAACAAAAAGACCTCTTGGTTGGTGATGTATATATTAGCGTAGACAGGGTGAAAGAGAATGCTAAAACTCATGGAAGTTTGTATAAACATGAATTGTTGAGGGTGATTTTCCACGGAGCACTACATTTTTGCGGCTACAAGGACAAAAAACCCGCAGATGTGAAGCTTATGAGGGCAATGGAGGACAAGTGGCTGAAGGCGTATTTGAAAATAATAGCTTAAATATTGATTGATAACAAAATGTTCCATGTGGAACACTTGTCTTTATCGAGTATTGTTTTCTAAGTATCTCTTTAATGACCAATAATTTATTAATTGTTAATTAGAGCTTATGCTATTCCGTAACGAACGAGAAGACGCGGCCGAGCGTCTGATGGAAGCCCGTAAGTTCTTAAGCGAGCCGAGAGTCTAGGTATAGGCATATGTTCTATTTCATAAGCCCAATGGCCAAAACTTATTAAAAGAGGAAAAATTTTATAGTGTTCCACGAGAAAACACGAAGTGTTTGATACACCAATTAAATTACTGACGTTCCACGTGGAACGTCAGTAATTTAGAAAAAGCAACTTATCTTTGCAACCTTATGTTTCCAAAATACAATGTAATAGTAGTGGGCGCGGGCCATGCGGGTTCTGAAGCAGCAGCAGCGGCGGCCAATATGGGTTCAAAAGTCCTATTGATCACCATGAACATGCAGACCATTGCACAAATGAGTTGTAATCCTGCTATGGGTGGAATTGCCAAGGGCCAAATTGTAAGAGAGATAGATGCAATGGGTGGATATAGTGGAATTGTTTCTGACTTAAGTACGATTCAGTTTAGAATGCTGAATAAAAGCAAGGGTCCTGCAATGTGGAGCCCGCGTGCTCAAAATGACAGGCATTTATTTGCTAGTAAGTGGAGAGAGATGTTAGAGCTTACGCCTAATGTAGATTTTTACCAGGACTCGGTTAATGAGTTAATCATAAAAGACGGAAAAGCTTGTGGTGTTAAAACAAGCCTGGGGCACGAGATTGCAGCAGATGCTGTGGTTATTACAAGTGGTACTTTCTTAAACGGTATCATGCATATTGGAGAAAAGCAAATGGGAGGTGGTCGTGTAGCAGAAAGAGCGGCTACGGGAATTACCGAACAACTGGTTTCTTTTGGTTTAGAATCAGACAGATTAAAAACAGGTACACCACCAAGAGTAGATGGGCGTAGCCTTGATTACACCAAAATGGAGGAGCAAAAAGGAGACGATGAGGTGGTTGGCTTTAGCTATATGGATATTCCTAGAGTGAAAGCTGCAGACCAACGCTCATGTTGGATTACTTATACCGATCCAATAGTACATGATATTTTAAAAACAGGATTTGATCGAAGCCCAATGTACCAGGGTCGCATAGAGGGGGTTGGACCAAGATATTGTCCAAGTATCGAAGATAAAATCAATCGATTTGCAGACAGAGAAAGACATCAATTGTTTGTAGAGCCTGAAGGTTGGAATACGGTAGAGGTCTATGTAAATGGCTTTAGTACAAGTTTGCCAGAAGAAGTTCAATACGAAGCTCTTCGTATGGTTCCTGGATTTGAAAATGCTAGGATGTTCCGTCCTGGTTATGCAATTGAATATGATTTTTTCCAACCCACTCAATTAAAATATACCCTGGAGACAAAGGCGATCGACAACCTTTATTTCGCTGGACAAATTAATGGTACAACAGGATATGAAGAAGCCGCTTGCCAAGGATTAATGGCGGGTATGAATGCACATTTAAAAATCAATCAACAAGCACCACTTATTTTACAAAGAAGTGATGCTTATATTGGCGTGTTAATTGATGACCTAATTAGTAAGGGTACAAACGAGCCTTATAGAATGTTTACTTCTAGAGCAGAGTTTAGAACACTCTTACGTCAAGATAATGCAGACTTAAGATTAACTGAACTATCTTATAATTTAGGCCTAGCAAGTATCGATCGAATGCGCAAGGTGCAGGATAAAAACAATCATGTTGCAGAAATAAAAAATATCTTAAACACACACTCAATAGAACCATCCGAAATCAACGCATTCCTTGGTACTATTGACTCTGCGCCGATGATGGAAAAACAAAAAGCAGCTAAATTAGTCTTAAGACCTAATATTAGTTTGCAACAAATAATGGACCACTCTGTTTCATTAAATGAAAAATTACAAGGCAACGATCCTGATTATTTAGAGCAAGCAGAAATCCAAGTCAAGTACGAAAGGTATATAGAGAAAGAAAAAGAAATCGTTGAGCGCATGTCTGCACTAGAAAACAAAGTCATACCAGACAGCTTTGATTATGATAAAGTAGCAGCACTTTCTATAGAAGCCATGCAGAAGTTTAAAAAAATTAGACCTGTAACCCTTGGACAAGCAAGCAGGATTAGCGGAGTAAACCCAAGCGATATTCAAATTTTAATGGTATACATGGGTCGATAATTTTTGATTCTCGGAACTACCACCACTTATCAAAAAAACAAAACAGGACCTCAATTTAATCGTTGTTTTTAGTAGCTTTAGAAAGACGAGTTTCTAAACTTTTATGCTCTATTTGGGGCTTTAAAGTTTAGTCATTATTTTTTTATTCAAAACTAAATTCAACCGCGTATGAGGAGGATTATTTTATCACTTCTTTTGCTTGTAATTGGAGCCACTGCTTTCGCGCAGGAGACATTTCCAATTAATGGCGTTAGAGATGTAAGAACCGGTGTGTATGCATTTACCAATGCAACCATTATTCAAAATGAAAAAGCTACAATTGAAAAGGGCACCCTTGTTATTAAGCAAGGAAAAATTCTTGCAGTTGGAACAGCTGTAGAAATTCCTAAAGAGGCAATTATTGTAGACTGTAGTGGTAAATTTATTTATCCAAGTTTTGTAGATCCTTTAACAGACTACGGAGCAAATACACCAAAGCGCGGAGCGGGCGGATTTAATTTTGGAGCACCCGCACAGTTTTTATCAAATAAAGCAGGCGCATATAATTGGAACCAAGCAATCAAACCAGAAGTGAATGCGGTAGAATCATTTAGTATTGATGAGGCCACTGCTGCTGGTTTTAGAAATAACGGATATGGTGTTGTGTTCACACATGTAAAAGACGGTATTGCAAGAGGAACTGGCGCTGTCGTAACATTAGCCGGCACAAACGAAAACAAAACAATCTTAAAATCAAAAGCTGCTCAAGTTTTTTCTTTTGACAAGGGCACTTCTACTCAATCTTATCCAAGTAGTTTAATGGGTAGCATCGCATTATTAAGACAAACTTATTTAGATGCAAAATGGTACGCATCAAAGCCGGCATCTGAGGGTGTGAACCTATCTCTTGATGCATTTAATGCGAATGCAAGTTTGCCACAAATATTTGTTGCAGATGACAAGTGGTCTACATTAAGAGCAGATCGTATCGCAAAAGAATTTGGTACACAATATATTATTAGAGGCGGAGATAACGGTTACCAGAGAATAGAAGAGCTTGCTAAAACAAAAGCATCTTATATTTTGGGTATTGACTTTCCTGCTGCACTAGATGTGGAAGATGCAAATGACGCAAGATTTGTTGCCCTATCAGAAATGAAACATTGGGAGTTGGCGCCAACAAATCCTGCAGCCTTTGAAAAAGCGGGTATTAATTTTAGTATCAGCGCTGCTGATATGAGAGACGGTAAGCAGTTTTTAACAAACCTTAGAAAGGCGGTTCAATATGGCTTATCTGAAACTAAAGCTCTAGAAGCTTTGACAAAAACACCAGCTCAACAAATTGGCGTGTATGATCAAGTGGGTTCTTTAGAGTCAGGTAAATTAGCAAACTTCTTAATTACAACAGAGTCAATTTTTAATAGCAATTCAAAAATTATTGAAAACTGGATTCAAGGAAATAAGTATGATGTAAACGGTGCAGAGTGGAATAATTTTGCGGGTAAATATAAATTAACAATTACCAACGCGGGAACAAAAACAGACTATACGGTTGATCTGAAAAAAGATTTATCTGCTAATGTGATAGGAACAGATACATTGTCTGCAAAAGTTGCAGTAAGTGAATCTTTGGTAAAAATTAGTTTCCCAGAAAAGAAAGGACGCGGCGCCGAAAGCATTCGCCTTAGTGGTGTAATGGCGGATGACGGATGGAATGGTTTTGGTACAGACGCAAAGGGTGCAAAAATAACTTGGTCTGCAAGTCTTGTTTCTGCGGCGGCTCCAGTAGTTGCGGAGAAGAAAGCAGCCGAGCCTGTTAAATTAATATCAAAAGTAACATATCCATTTGTTGGCCTAGGCAACGAAGCTGTGCCACAGCAAGAAACCATCTTAATCAAAAACGCAACAGTTTGGACGAATGAAAAAGAGGGCAACTTGCAAAACACAGACGTTTTACTAAAAGCGGGTAAAATTGCAAAAATCGGAAAAGGTTTAACAGAAACGGGCGCAAGAGTGATTGATGGTACGGGCAAATATTTGAGCCCTGGTATCATTGATGAACACTCTCATATTGCAGCACTTTCTATTAATGAAGGTGCAGAGTCTGTAACCTCAGAAGTACGTGTTGGAGACAACATGAACCCAGAAGACATTAATATTTATCGCCAACTTAGCGGAGGTGTAACCTCTTCTCACATTCTTCATGGTAGTGCAAATACGATTGGTGGACAAACACAATTGATTAAGTTAAGATGGGGCGCTACAGACGAGGGTTTAAAGTTTGCGGGTGCGGATCCATTTATCAAATTTGCTTTAGGTGAAAACGTAAAGCGAACTACATCTACTAATAACAATCGTTTCCCAGATACAAGAATGGGTGTGGAAGAAGTGCTTACGGATGCATTTGATAGAGCGGTAGATTATCAAAAAGCAATGAAATCAAATCCTTTAACAACAAGAAGAGATTTAGAATTAGAGGCTTTAACAGAGATCATGAATAAAAAACGTTTTATCACTTGTCACTCCTATGTGCAAACTGAAATCACCTATGCAATGCGTGCTATTGAAAAATTCAAAGCACAAGGGTATGATTTTAACATCAACACTTTCACGCATATTTTAGATGGTTATAAGGTGGCAGACAAAATGAAAGTACACGGATCAAGTGCAGCAACCTTCTCTGATTGGTTTGCCTATAAAACAGAGGTGACGGACGCGATTGCTTACAATGCAGCAATCATGCATAACGTAGGCGTAAACACGGTGATCAATTCTGATGACGCCGAGATGGCACGTCGTTTGAATCAAGAAGCAGGTAAAATTGTAAAGTACGGCGGTGTTTCTGAAGAAGAGGCTTTCAAGATGGTTACAATCAATCCAGCAAAAGCACTTCACGTGGACAATAAAGTAGGAAGTATTAAAGTAGGTAAAGACGCAGACGTTGTTTTGTGGAGCGAAAATCCATTAAGCATTTATGCAAAATCTTTATATACAATCGTGGATGGTACAGTTTATTTTGATCGTGAAAAAGACGCAGAGCGTAGCAAACAAATTACAGCAGAAAGAACAAAGTTGATTCAAAAAATGTTGGGCGAAAAAAGAGCCGGCATGCCAACAAGACCTGCTATGCCAAGTACGCAAATATTATTAGAGTGTGGAGACCACGATCATAACGAAGGTCTTAACACTATTTACGAATCTCAAAAAAACTAAACCATGCAAAAGAAATATTTAAGCATTTTTGCTCTTGCATTGTTAGGTTTAACAGCAAGTGCACAAGACAATGTGTATCCAGCGGCTAAGCAAAAAGGTGTTACCGCAATTACACATACTACAGTACATATAGGAAATGGAACAACATTAACAGACGCCACCGTTTCGTTTGAAAATGGAAAAATTACAGGAGTTGGCAACGTGGCTGTGCCAGCTGGCGCCACTGTAATTGACGGAACAGGAAAGCATGTATATCCTGGATTGATTTTACCAACCTCAGACTTGGGCTTGAGAGAAATTAGTTCTGGCGTACGCGGTAGTAATGATTATGCTGAAATCGGAGAAAACAACGCTAATATCAGATCTATTGTTGCTTATAACACAGATTCAAAAATAATCGGTGTATTACGTGAGAATGGAATCTTGTTAGCTGGCGTTGCACCACAAGGTGAACTAATCGAGGGTCAAGCAAGTGTTGTACAATTAGACGCGTGGAACTACGAAGATGCGGCGTATAAAATGGACAATGGTTTATATATAAATATGCCAAGCTTAATGGCTCGTCGAGGCGGTCGTATGGCTTTCATGCGCCCTAGTCCAGGAGGCGACCCAGTAAAAGCGGCGATAGAAAAAATTGAAACCATCAAAACATTCTTCACAGATGCGAAAGCGTATTATCAAGAAAAAACACATGCTGCAAATAATTTAAAATTAGAGGCGGTGCGTGGTTTGTTTGAAGGCAAACAAAAATTATTTGTACGTGCAAACGAAGTAAAGCAAATCCTGCTTGCAATGGATCTTGCTAAAAGCTTTGGCTTTAAATTGGTGATTGTGGGTGGAACAGAAGCCTATCAAATTGCCGATTTGCTAGCAGAGTATAATGTGCCGGTAATTTTAGATCGCCAACATTCATTACCAAGCATGGAAGACGACGATGTGGATCAACCATACAAAACACCAGCTGTTTTACAAAAAGCGGGCGTCTTGTTTTGCTTAAACGATACACATGATCAAAGCCGTTTTCGTAACCTTGCTTTTAATGCTGGAACTGCGGCTACTTATGGTTTAACCAAAGAACAAGCACTTTCAGCGGTGACTTTAAATGCAGCAAAAATCTTGGGTATCGAAGATAAAACGGGCACAATTGAAACAGGTAAAGATGCTAATATTTTAATTGTGAATGGCGATTTATTAGACATGAAGTCTAGTGTAATTGGTCAAGCGTTTATTCAAGGTCGTAACGTGTCATTAGACAATAAAGGAAAGCAGCTGTACGAGCGTTACAAGCATAAGTATCAATTAAAATAAACGAGTTAATTCGTCTACTACGACGCAAATTCTTTTGAATAAGTGTCGTGGAAAAATAAGTTTCCTCCCAGCTCGGTAAATCTGAACTGGGAGGATTTTTTTTGGCTAACTTAGCGCTATGTCTAAAAAATTGTATTTACTAGATGCGCTGGCCTTAATTTACAGGGCATACTATGCGCTCATCCGCACGCCAAGAATTACCAGTACAGGAATCAATACCAACGCACAATTTGGTTTTACAAATACCTTATTAGAAATTATAAAGAAGGAAAACCCTTCACATATAGCAGTGTGTTTTGATACCCATGCGCCCACAGAGAGGCACACCGATTTTACCGACTACAAAGCGAATAGAGAAGCAGCTCCTGAAGATTTATTAAGTTCCCTCCCTCATATTAAAGCGATCATCGAAGGATTTAATATTCCTGTTGTAGAGTGTGATGGATATGAAGCGGACGACGTGATTGGAACGCTTGCATGGCAGGCTGCAGATATGGGCTACGAAGTATATATGGTGACGCCGGATAAAGACTATGGTCAATTGTTGGTGAAAGACAATGTATACATGTGGAAGCCGCCAGCATTTGGAAACGAAAGAGAAATATTAGATGCTGAAAAAATTAAAGCGAAGTGGGATATCGCGCGCGTAGATCAGGTGGTAGACATGTTGGGTTTAATGGGCGATGCCGCTGATAATATTCCTGGCATACTAGGAGTAGGTGAAAAGACAGCAGCTAAATTATTAAAAGAATATGATACACTCGAAGGTGTGTTGGCAAATGCGGATAAGATCAAGGGTGCAATGGGTGAAAAAGTGAGAGCTGGAAAAGAATCTGCAATCATGAGTAAAAAGTTGGCAACAATTATTACAAATGTGCCGGTGCAATTTCACGAAGAAGATTATAGGTTAACGGAAAAAAACATCCCGGCATTAACCGAAATTTTTAATTTACTAGAATTTAAGACCCTTGGCAAACGTATATTAGGAAGTAGTTTTGAAGTCGTGGTGGCGCAAGACCCCGATGTGCAGACAGACTTATTTGGCAACGAAGTAAAGGCAAAAAAACCGGTTGTAAAAACGAAAACAATTCAGTTGAATGCAGAAGACGGAACACAATCTGTATTAGAACCCAATGATGAACCAGGAAATCCTGGTTATGAATCAGAAGGTGAAGAAGAGAGCGATTCGGACCTGCCTAAATTAATTGCCAATAAAAATATCGAGAACACGCCACACGAATATGAAATGATTGTGGGTGATGAAGCGATTGCAAATTTTATTAAAAGAATCAGTGATAAAAAAGAAATTTGTATTGATACCGAAACAACAGGTATTGATGCAAATAATGTACAACTGGTTGGCTTAAGTTTTTCTAATACCGTTCATACTGGTTTTTATTTACCTGTTGCAAATGACGGTGACGGTATTGATGGTGCAAAACATATCTTAGAAAAACTAAAACCCCTATTTGAGGACGAAACAATTACTTGGGTTGGACAAAATATTAAATACGATTTTTTAGTGTTGAAGTGGTATGGCATTACGTTAAAAGGAAAGACTTTTGATACGATGTTAGCACATTATGTGATTGAGCCAGAAGGCAGAAGGAGTATGGATATCCTGAGCGAACAGTTTTTAGGATATGAACCAGTAAGCATCGAAAATCTTATTGGTAAAAAAGGAAAAAACCAAGGCACCATGCGAGATGTGCCATTAGAGCAAATCACAGAATATGCTGCAGAAGATGCTGATATTACTTTGCAATTAAAAGAATGCTTTGAACCCTTGTTAAATAAGCGCCAAGTAAAGCGTGTATTTGAAGAAGTAGAAAATCCATTAATGCAGGTATTGGTGGATATGGAATTTGAAGGCGTTAAAGTAGACGAGCAGTTCTTGAATGATTATAGTAAAGTATTAGAAGATGAAATCAAGATAAGCGAAGAACGTGTTTTTGAACAAGCTGGCGTAAGATTTAATCTAGCTTCTCCAAAACAATTAGGGGATGTATTATTTGATATTTTAAAAATTGACCCTAAAGCTAAAAAAACAAAAACGGGCCAATACGCCACTGGAGAAGATGTCTTAGCAAAGCTTGCAGCAAAACATAAAATTGTAGACGATATTTTAAATTTTAGAGAATTAAGTAAACTAAAATCTACCTATGTAGATGCGCTACCTGCTATCGTGAATCCTAAAACCGGCAGAATCCATACCAGCTATGCACAAGCAGTTGCCGTGACTGGAAGATTAAGCAGTACCAATCCAAACTTGCAAAACATTCCTATACGCTCTGAGCGCGGAAGAGAAGTTCGTAAAGCGTTTATACCAAGAGACCCGTCTCGTATTTTGGTAAGTGCCGATTATTCCCAAATTGAATTAAGGGTGGTTGCGGCAATTAGCGGAGATCCAAATATGTGTGATGCATTTAAACAAGGTAAAGACATTCACACAGCAACAGCAGCAAAAGTGTATGGTATATCCGAGGCAGAGGTTACCAAAGAACAAAGATATAAAGCCAAGAGTGTCAATTTTGGAATCATCTACGGACAAGGTGCATTTGGATTGGCCGAAAATTTAGGCATCTCAAGGACCGAAGCAAAAGAGATCATTGATAATTATAAAAAAGAGTTCCCTAATATTCAATTATACATGGATGAACAAATCAACAAAGCAAAAGAACAGGGTTTTGTTGAAACACTAATGGGAAGAAAGCGTTGGCTGAGAGATATCAATAGTTCCAACTTTACTGTTCGTGGTTTTGCAGAGCGAAATGCTATCAATTCTCCAATACAAGGCTCCGCTGCAGATATGATTAAGTTAGCGATGATTAAAATTCACCGCGAAATGAAAAAGAAACATTGGGAATCAAAAATGATTTTACAAGTACACGATGAATTGGTTTTTGACGCCGTTGAATCAGAATTGCCAGCATTAAAAGAATTGATTTTATCTTGTATGACTACAGCAATGGAATTACCGAATGGTGTTCCCGTTGAAGCAGAAATTGGTCAAGGAAAAAACTGGTTGGAAGCACATTAATAAACTATAAACCAATTACTGAAAATTTACCTTCTGTATTTCTCCAGTAAATTTTTCTACCCTTGGTTCCGTTAAGGTCCCCAAAAAGTCCATCGGCAACGACATCGATATCACCATCTTTGTCGTAATCAAAAATGTGTATCCACTTAATCCAAGCGTTTTTTCCCTCACCATTTGGATAATCAAAATAGGTATTAGTGACGTCAACAAATGTATCCCCTTTGTTTAAAAACAACCTTAAACCATAACCCTGGTAGCCGGACTTATTGCTCATGGTTAAAATATCAAGTTTACCATCAAAGTCGAAATCCATAAAGGCCATGTCCATTAATTCTAAAGACTTTTCCGCCTGAATTAATTTTGCTTTTGATCTGTCAAATACTCCCTTGTTATTTGGGATCACTCTTAGTTTTTCTTGGCCACCAAGAAAAAGATCCAACCAACCATCTCCGTCTATATCAAAAAGGTCAACAGTATAATAATTATCGTTCCCATCCAGATTAAATCCTATAAAATTTTCATTAGACAATTTAAAATTCCCTCCTCCCATATTTAAATAACAAGTAGGGTGAACAGGAATTACAGCACTTCCACCAGAATACGCAACGATATCGGTAAGACCATCGTTATTTATATCTCCTGTTGCACCGCCGTGAAAATATCCAATGTCTTTATTTAGATATTGGTATCGTTTTTCATTCACATAAAATATGCCCAAGGAATCACCCGGGAAGGGCATGCCGTCATACCCCGAAGAAAAAAGCATAACCTCTTTTGTCCCGTCGTTGTTGAAATCTGCCAGCACACACTTTCTTACCATAGTTAATCCTTGTTGAATATCGGCAACAGTATTGCTTTTTTCATACTCTGAAAACAAGTGTAATCCAGTAGCATTTGTTGGCCACGGGCTTTTCCAATAGTATGCCCAAAGATCTTTCTTACCGTCTCCAGTTAGGTCTGTATATAAATATCCGCCAAGGTCATTCCAGTAATAAGACTTATTCGCATTCCAACTAGCTGTAGTTGAAGTATTGTAAGGAATCAGCTGGTTATTTATACTTTCAAATCCCCAAAAATAGGATTCGTGTACATTAAATAGCTGATCGAAAGAACGATTTGTAAGGTACCACGAACTTGTTTTGTTAATCTTAGAAACGGAGTCTAATGTTGCTAGTGGGTATAAGATTTTTGTTGGTATTGTAACAACTGGTGCGGGAGTTGGTGGAGCCTGCGTAATTGGGTTTTTTGAACCAGACTTAGAACAAGAAATATTCAAGACAATAAAAAGACCCATCAAAAAAACAGCGTTGCTTTTTTTCATTTAATATATTTTTATGTTGGGGGTATAAATCTAATAAAAAAACCTCCAAACTTTGGAGGTTTTTTTATTTAGGCATAATCGATAGAATCTATCTATTCATACTGGCTAAGAACTCTTCGTTGTCTTTTGTGCCTCGCATGCGTTTTAATAATTCGTTCATTGCTTCGTCTGTGTTCATGTCGTTTAAGAATAATCTTAGGATATTCATTCTTTGCAATACTTCTTTATCTAATAATAAATCATCACGACGCGTACTTGAACCTGTTAAATCAATTGCAGGGAAGATACGCTTGTTCGCTAAACGACGATCTAATACTAATTCCATATTACCAGTTCCCTTGAATTCTTCAAAGATAACCTCGTCCATCTTAGAGCCAGTATCAACTAATGCAGTAGCAATGATTGTTAATGAACCGCCGTTTTCAATTTTACGCGCTGCACCAAAAAATTGTTTTGGTTTTTGCATTGCGTTGGCTTCCACACCACCCGATAAAACCTTGCCAGAGCTTGGTGCTACTGTATTGTGTGCACGTGCTAAACGTGTAATAGAATCTAATAAAATAACCACATCGTGTCCGCACTCTACTAATCGCTTAGCTTTTTGTAAAGCCATCGTAGAAACTTTTACGTGCTTTTCTGCTGGCTCATCAAAAGTAGATGCAATAACTTCTGCTTTTACAGAGCGCTCTACGTCTGTAACTTCCTCTGGTCGCTCATCTACCAACACCACCATTAAATAACATTCAGGATGGTTTGCGGCAATTGCATTTGCAACCTCTTTTAATAACATGGTTTTACCCACTTTTGGTTGTGCAACCAATAATCCACGTTGACCCTTTCCAATTGGTGTAAACAAATCCATAATTCGGGTGCTATAATTATTGGCAGTCGTATATAGATTTAATTTCTCGAATGGAAATAAGGGTGTTAAATAATCGAAAGGAATACGATCTCTAATTTCGTCTGGTTTTTTACCATTCACCGTGTCCACTTTTGTTAAGGCAAAATATTTTTCACCTTCTTTTGGAGGACGAACAGTACCCTGAACAGTATCACCTGTTTTTAAACCAAATAGTTTTATTTGTGACGGAGAAACATACACATCATCCGGAGACGATAAATAGTTATAATCCGAGCTTCTTAAAAATCCATAACCATCAGGCATCATTTCCAATACGCCTTCTGATGCAATAGCGCCATCAAATTCTACATTGAAAACTGGTTCTTTCTTTGGCTGGTGCCTATGTTGATGAGGATGCTGACCTTGTCCTGGACCTCTTTGTCCACGATGCTCGCGTTGTTCGCCAGATGGAGCATTTTGATTGCTTTGTCCTGATTGTGCTTCTTGTCCTGTCTGGTCTCCTTGTGGCGCATTTGCCCCTTCTCCATTTTCTGTTGGAGCCGGCACCTGACTTGCTGCAGATTCGTCTCCAAACAATGCAGCAGCTATTTGTGAAGCTTTATCATCTTCAGTAGGGTCTTTTTGAGTTTTTACTGGAGCTGCTGGTCTGCGTTTTGGCTCTTCAGCAGGTTCTGCTGATTTTTTTGCAATTGGTTTGCGGGCAGGTTTAGCAGTAGCATCGGTCTTTGTGGTTGCAGCGGGAGCAGCAACGGGCTTGCGTCCTCTCTTTGGTTTGTCGTCTTTTTCTTGCACTGTAAATGAATGGTTTTTAAAATCGAATCGAGATCGGGGGAATGTTTGAAAAAATCTAGTTGAATTTGGTCAAGATTTGACCGATAATTGATAAACTGCGAAAAATAAGAATTCATGTTTCGCGCGTTTCTATCACAAAGTAAAGCAGTTTTTGCATAAAAAAACAATTTTTTATGGGTTATCTTTGAACCTCGAAATAAGTAATATGTTCAACAAGAGAGTCAAAATCAAAGAATTGTTAAGCGGCACCGATGCAAAATCAGCAGTTGGAGCCCAAGTAGTCGTTATGGGATGGGTTCGCACCTTCCGCAATAACCAGTTTATCGCACTAAATGATGGCAGTACTAATAATAATGTACAGGTTGTGGCTAGTTTGGGCGAATTCGATGAAACCTTATTAAAACGCATTACTACTGGCGCCTCTTTAAAAGTAACGGGTGAAGTGGTGGAGAGCTTGGGAAAGGGACAGACAGTAGAAGTTAAAGCAACAACTATAGAAATTTTAGGAGACAGTGATGCAGACAAATATCCTTTGCAACCTAAAAAACATTCTTTAGAATTTTTAAGAGAAAAAGCGCATTTGCGTTTTAGAACGAACACATTCGGATCGGTGTTTCGCATTCGTCATTCGTTAGCATTTGCAGTACATCAATTTTTTAATGATAGAGGGTTTTTATATTTACACACACCAATCATCACATCAAGTGATGCCGAAGGTGCAGGTGAAATGTTTCGTGTAACAACACTTCCACTAGAAGGTGCACCAAAAAACGAAGCTGGTGAAATTGATTTCAATGAAGACTTTTTTGGCAAGAGTACGAACTTAACTGTGAGTGGTCAATTAGAAGGAGAGCTAGGCGCAATGGCGTTTTCAGACATTTACACCTTTGGTCCAACATTCCGTGCAGAGAATTCAAATACAACTAGACACTTGGCTGAATTCTGGATGATTGAGCCGGAAGTTGCATTCAATGATCTGGAAGACAACATGAATTTAGCAGAAGATTTTATCAAGCATTTGATTTCATATGTGATGGAGCGCAATGCAGATGACTTAGCGTTTTTAGATACACGTTTAGCAGAAGAAGAAAAACAATTGCCAACAGAAAAAAGAAGTGGCTTGGGTTTAATTGAAAAATTAAAATTTGTTTTAGAAAACGGATTTGAAAGAATTACTTACACCGAAGCAATCGATATTTTATTAAATAGTAATCATTATAAGAAAAAGAAATTCACTTATGATGTGAAATGGGGTATTGATTTACAAAGCGAACATGAGCGCTTCTTGGTAGAGCAACATTTTAAAAAGCCGGTGATTGTAACCAACTATCCTGCTGCAATCAAGGCATTCTATATGCGTATGAATGATGGATGTGAGGCAGGTAAAGAAACTGTTGCTGCCATGGATATATTGGCACCAGGTATTGGAGAGATTGTAGGTGGTTCTCAAAGAGAAGAGCGCTTAGAGAAATTGGAGCAAAGAATGAATGAGATGCATATTCCATTAGAAGAGATGAGCTATTATTTAGATACAAGACGATTTGGCTCAGTGCCTCATGCTGGATTTGGTTTAGGTTTTGAGCGTATGGTTCAGTTTGTAACAGGCATGACAAACATTAGAGATGTAATACCATTTGCTAGAACGCCAAAAAACTGTGAATATTAAAATTTTTTAAAGAGCGCATACGCGCTCTTTTTGTTAATAGTGGAAACCTTAAAAGACGGGTTTAAAATAAATTGTATGGGAATTGTTTTTGTTTTAATAGGTGCGTTTTGTTTTGCAATAAGTAATGCCTATTGGAAAAAGGTGACGGAGACGATCCCCTATCATATTGGCATGTTTTATCGCGGTGTTTTTGCAACTATTATATTTTCAATTTTATATTTTGGTTTTCGTCAGGCCGATTTTTTCAAATATTGGGTAGTAAGAGATATTGCATTTGATAAGGAGTTTTTATTATCAATTGCATTAAGCGTTTTCAATATTTTTGGTCTTGTATTTTTTTTACAAGGAATTCAAAAAGCACCCGTAAGTGTTGTTGTGCCTGTATCTTCGTTAAAGCTCTTTACTATTTTAACTGCAGTTTTTGTCGTTGGAGAAGTTTGGCATGGTAATTATTTGTTGGCTTTTATTTTAAGTACCGTTGGATTATTTTTATTGTATTATAAGCGTGGAGAAATACATAACGCCAAAGAATTTGAAAAGGGTATGTTATATGGAATCGCTTCAAGTTTTTTCTGGGGCAGCTCTTATGCTTTGTATAAATTTCCAATTGCTTGGTTTGGTCCATTGGCATTTAGTTTGATCATTGAGTCCGTTGCAATGTTGTTTGGTTTAACATTGGTGATTAAAGACGGTGTAGCAAATCAATTATTTTCCTATATAAAATTCATTCATCTAAAGGCGTATTTGATTTTGGGTGCATTGTTAGTGATTGGAGGATTGGCGATTAATATGAGTTATGGTTATTTGCAAGTAGTTGTAATCAATATCTTGATTATTGGTAGCCAAATCATCTCTGTCTTGATTGGCTATTTTATATACAAAGAGCGCCTAAGTCTCAAACAATGGATTGGATTAGCGTTAATTATTGCCAGCTTTTTTGTGGTAGCAGCAGTGTCGTAAATTCGGTATATCTCCTTTTGCTTTCCTGAATTCCATTGATTTTCAATAAACAACCCTTATTTTTTGCTATTTAAAGTCGGTCTGCTTATATTTGCTCCCCGAACAAAGCAATTTGTTTGGATGGATGTAAATCCGATGGCGCTGTAGCTCAGTTGGTAGAGCAAAGGACTGAAAATCCTTGTGTCCCCGGTTCGAGCCCGGGTGGTGCCACAAAAAGCCTTGTTAAGTTATACTTACAAGGCTTTTGCTTTTTTACTCAATAATATACCTGCCCTCAACGAAAGTTGGGGGCTTTTTTTGTCTTATATTATTTTATTACTATATTTAATTGTATCAAATGAAAAACAAAATGATTGATTTATCCAAACCAAAATTAAACGAAGACCAACCAATTCCTGCGCCATCGCCAGCTCCAATCCCTACGAATGATAATGGCGGTGTCGACTCTCAAAAAGTAGATATGTTTTTAATGATGAATTCAAAGTTTTTTGAAGAAAGACAATTGCCATTAATTAGAGAAAGATTAATGACTTTGGATAAATCAAAATGGGGCTTAATTCAGTCTTTACAATATAATGATCCAACAACAAGTCTTATTATATCAATCTTAGCAGGTAGTTTAGGTATAGATAGATTTATGATTGGAGATACTGGCATTGGCTTAGGCAAGTTATTAACTTGTGGTGGCTTTGGAATATGGACACTTGTAGATTGGTTTATGATAAAGGGCGCAACCAAAGAAAAAAACTTTATTAAGCTTCAGCCGTTTTTATATTAATGAACGCACGAAAAGTATATGGTGCTTTTTTTGTAATACTGATTGCGGGTTATGTTTGGATATATTTAAATATGGCTGATCCACATTTTGGTATAACATGCATTTTTAAATATATAACAGGTATACCCTGCCCATCATGTGGAACCACTAGGGCGGTTATGTCTTTTTTGGAAGGTGATTTTCTGGGACCAATTCAGTTTAATCCTTTGGGTTATTTTTATATAGTAGCCTTATTAGTTCTTCCATTCTGGCTATTACTTGATGTTTTTTCAAATAAAAAAACTTTGATCCATTTTTATGAATTATGCATAAAAAATTTATCAAAGAAAAACGTAGCTATACCCTTTTTCTCGATTATTGTGTTAAACTGGGCATGGAATATTTATAAAATGCTATAGAAAAAATGAATCCAAATAATAAATATTTTGACGAAGATTCTGCAGAAAAATCTTCAAATGTATATTTGATGTCTTTGGTTGGAGTCATGGCTGGATTGCCTTTGCCAATTTTAAACCTATTAGCAACAATAATATTTTTTATTGGAAATAAAAAAGCGCAACCTATTGTTAAGTGGCATTGTATTCAAGGAATGATCTCCCAATTCGTTTTGTTTATTTTTAATAGCGTTTCATTTTGGTGGACAATTTCCATTCTTTTTTATAAAGAAGAAATAACCAACAACTATCTTTCTTATTTAATATTTGTTATCGTTTTAAATGTAATTGAATTAATCTCTACCATTTATACAGCTATTAAGGTACGAAAGGGTCAACACATTGAATGGTGGATTTACGGCCCTCTAACCAACTTAATACTTAAAATTTGAGTATGAAAAAGTTGTTTATTCAAAGCACAATTAGCGTCGTTGTTCTTTTATCTTTTTATATTACTTTAAGAAGCATGGATTGGATGACAATTTTTAAGGTCAAACAATCTATTCAGAAAACGGAAGAAAAAATTGGAGCACTTGTTTGGGATTATTATTTAATAGATAAAACCGAAATTACCAGCGATACCGTAGTTAAAAAAGTGGACAGTGTGTTTCGCCAATTGTGCATTACTAATAAAATTGACCAGCATTCAATTCAACTACACGTAGTTGAAAGCGATGAGATCAACGCTTTTTCTTTACCAGGCAACCAAATTGTTGTCAATAAGGCATTGATAGATTCATGTAATGATAATGATCAACTCGCATCAGTTTTGGCGCATGAGTTGGCGCACTTAGAATTAAATCATATCACCAAGAAACTAATTAAAGAGTTTGGACTTGCAATATTGATCACCTCGTCTGGTAGTGGAGAAATTTCGGGTGTTATTAAAGAGATTTCTAAACTTTTGTCTTCTACAGCGTATGACCGCCAAAATGAAAAAGAAGCAGACCTGCAGGCGGTTCAATACCTCCAAAACGCTTCAATTGACCCTTATTCTTTAATTGCTTTTTTGAAAAAAATTGAAACCAAAGAAATTAGTTGGGTCAGCACTCATCCTAATACAGATGAAAGAATTTCTTATATCTCCAAGGCCATCAATAAGCCACTAACTAAATGATTTTCAGCATTTTAATGCTTGTTTTAATAATATAGGCGTAATACATTAAAAATATTTAATATTTTACTATATTTATATTCCCCAAAGGCTAAAATTATTATTAATCAATTCTATTATTATTAAATTACTGAAAGGCGATGGCTTATATTGTCAAGAGTCCTTGTCCTCATTATAAGTAGTATCTAAATGGTTTTTAAAAATAATTAAGAAAAATACGCCTTCCCCCGATTGCAATTTTTATTCATTTATTAAAAAAAAACACAATGAAAAACCAAAAAACGGGGCTGTTATTAGCTATGTTTCATCTTATAGCTATTTTAGGCATGCAAAATGTCTTGTTTGCACAAGAAACTAAAGAAGGGTATCAACGAAGCTCTTTGCATATTATTAATATCGAAAATTTGAATTTTGATAATGCTGCAAAGGTTCAAACGTCTTATAATAAATATCCTTTCCCTGATAAATATGACGATCATAGAGTAGGTGCTAATTCTGTCAATCTTGGCGGTTATAAATTAACCGATGAAGAAAAAGCGGCATTGGGAATCAAGGAATCAGAATTAGGAAAGGGTTTAGGCGCAGCAATGTCTTCTGCAACTGCGGGAATTTTAGAAGATAACTCTCAAGTTAAATATGAGCTGGACAAGTTTATTAAAGATCAAAAAGTTGCTCAATCTTTAGTTAAAAAATGGTATTCTATTAAAGAGGATGGAAGTTTTGATTTTTCAGTATTTAATGAAAGAATCAAACTTAGCATGAGCGAAGAAGATAAACAAAGAGTTCAACAAGCTGCTTTAGCAAATACTGAAATCGACAAGATGTCAGAAAAGTTAATCAACAACACATTCGTTGTGTTTACAAAATTAAATTTCGTTTCTAATGCAATTCCGGCAGAGGCTATTCGTCAAGTTGCATATGCACAAGCTGCAAAACTAAGTGGTATGATGCAGGATTTAGCTAAAAAGGCGGCTGATAAGATTTATGAAAAAACTTCAGAAGGTTATTCTGTTTGGACAAACGCTTGGTTATACAAGTTAGAGTGGAATGAGCAAATTTATAATGATCTAAGAAAAACAATGACGGCAAAAGATAAATTAGATATCAATGCATTCAATGCAATGAATTTTAATTTAGAATTTGTAGGACAAGAAAAGGCGAATTCATTAGTTACTTTTTCTCTAAAGAAAGGAGAAGGCGATAGAACGGAAGATGAAATTATTGAACTTTCTACAATTAGAAACGTCGACAAGGTGTTTACAAAATTACAAAGAGAGTATGAAGTGTTTAAACCACTTTATCAGTTAACAGGAGTAGATCCTTTTTCAGCTAAATTGGGTATGAAAGAAGGCTTAGAAGGAGGCGAGAAATTTGAAATTCTAGAAATTAGAGGTGGTCAGTATAATAAAATTGGCACGATTGAAGTAGATAAAAATAAAGTATGGGACAATAGATATGGCGCACCTAAGCAAGAAATAGACCAAACATATTTTAAAGGTAAAAACAAGGACGCTAGAGAGTGGTTCTATGTAAGATTAGTAAAATAAAAAAACAGTAATAATCGCATGAAAAAAGTATTTATATTTTCTTTGTTTTTTTCATTTGTCAATTTGACAATGTCCCAAACAGGAAGAGATCAAAAAAAAGCAAATATCGCCACTGAAGAGTGGCGATATGAGCTAAGTTGTAAGGGTACTGGCGGATCAGACAATTCTTATTTAATTGACGTAGTGTCATATCTAAGAGACGACAGATTAGCTATTAATCAGTCTAAGAAAAACGCAGTACATGGAGTTATCTTTAAAGGCGTTTTTGGAAACAGTGTTGGTTGTCAAACAAAACCAGCCTTAACAAAAAATCCAAATTTGTTTGAGGAGAAGAGAGAATACTTTGATGCCTTTTTTGCCGACGGAGGAACCTTTTCAAAATTTGTTATTCTCCCTACAGGAAGACCAGACAAAGTAGATCAAGTAACCAAAACCGAATATCGTGTAAATATGACGGTTCAGGTAAATGTGATCGCGCTTAGAGAACAATTAGAAGCAGATGGTATTATTGAAAAGTTTGCAAAACTTGATAAAAGTGTCTCTAAGCCTAGTATCATGATTTATCCAAGTGATACCTGGATGAAGGCAAAAGGATATGAGAAAAAAATCGATGATCAAAATGGCGGTTTTAAAATTACACCCGACTATGAAAAGGCAATTTTAGATGATGATTTCATGACTGCAATGAGTAGTATTAAAAAACTTTTTATTGACAGAGACTATGATAATCTTCTTGACTTGCAAAATGAGATTAAAAAAATCGAAGAAGCCAAAGTAACAGATAAGTTTTCTGAAACAGAAAGAAATATTTCTATTTTAGATCAAATCCTTAATAAGGTACAGCCGGATATTAAAATAGCTGCTTATTGGAAAGTAATTCCAAAATTGCCTAATTATCAATTAGAATACCAACTTGAGGCATTAGACACTTACACTTCTGAGCCAGCTTCACAAGAAGGGGGTTTCGGTCCAGAATCTCGTTCAGCTTCTATCGGTGAATTAATTGTGCAGTCTGTAAATGACAAGATGGATGGTTTTATTGGAAGGTTTCAAAAATATTTTGATAAAATGCAAACTCAAGGTAGAAAAGTTGAATTATCAATTTATACCTCTCCAAATTTTGAAGGTAGTCTTGATAAAGAATATACTGTTGAGGGGGACTCTTATCCTTTGAAAGAAATAATTAGCGCATGGATGACAGAAAATGCTCTTTCTGAACCGAACGTTAACGGATCGACAAAAACTAAGATGACGCTAAAAGATATTCGAATTCCATTAACTAAGGTTAACAAGTTGGTAAAATCTGGAAAGCCTTCTGCCGTAACAGCAGCAACATTTTTAGAAGATCTTAAAAAATATTTGAAAAAATTTGAGATTAATTCAACAGTTGAATCAAAAGGACTTGGACTTGCAACAATAATCATCGGAACGCCTCAAGAATAAATATTTTTTTATGAAAACAGTAATCAGTTTTGTATTTCTTTTCATGAGCTTTGTGGTTAGTGCACAAAACACACTAGGGAAAAGCGATGACATCGCTAGAATTGTATTAAACACCTATGTGCCAGAAGATGCAAATATCAAACCAGCAGCTCAAAAACTTTTCGAATCTAAACTAAATGCTATTGTAGCTGCAAATGGCATGGGTGGTTCTGGCGCTTCGAAAAGATTTTTGATTAGCGGTCAAGTAAATGAGTTATCTAAAAACATCATTGTTGGACCTCCTGATCAAATTATACTTGAGCTTGAGGTGAATCTCATTATAGGTGATGGCATTGATGGTACAATTTTCGCAACAGAAGCTTTGAACTTTAAGTCAATCGGAGACAATGAAACAAAAGCTTATATCGAAGCACTTAAAAAGATTAAGACTTCAGACAAAACTATTCAAGCATTTGTTGAAAAAGGAAAAAACAAAATAGTTGAATACTATAATTCAAGATGTGATTTTATCCTTAAAGAAGCAACTGCCCTTTCTGCACAAAAGAACTACGACAACGCTTTGTATGTATTGGCGGAAGTTCCAGAAGTTTGTAAAACATGTTATGAAGATGCAATGGATTTAGGAGTTCAAATTTATAAAGCTAAAGCTGAGAATGATTGTCAATTAAATATTAGCAAGGCCAAAGCATTAATTGCCCAAGACAACTGGGATGAAGCTGCAAACTATATCTCATCCTATACCCCTGATATGAGTTGTTACTCTGAAATCAAAGGCCTGTTGCAAAATATCCAAGACCATCGATGTGAGGTTGCACTTGGTAAAGCAAAAGGTGCATGGGCATCAAAGGATATAGAAACAACAAGTGCTTATTTGGCTGAAATCGCAACTGATTCTAAGTGTAATCAAGAGGCGCAAAAAGTGGCAAATGAAGTAAGGGCTTGGGCAAAAGAGAAGGATGGTAGAGAATGGAAATTGGCTCTAAAGGTGCAACAAGATGAAGTTGATATTCGTAAAAGAGCAATTTCTGCTGCTAGAGATATTGGAGTGGCTTATGGAAACAATCAACCAAAAGTGGTTTATAATACCAGGGTCATAAGAACTTGGTGGCATTAATTAATAAATATAAATACGAAGAAGATGAAAAAAATATGTGCAATTTTATGCATTTTCATTGCATCTCAATCAATTGGTCAACAAATTTTTGTTGATGGACAATCTGCAACAAGAAAATTTATAGGTATCGAACCACAGTTTAATTTCTATAGAGACTGGAGCACGCAGGCTGAATTTAAATCTGGCATTGGTGAGTATGTTCATTTTTTTCCTGTAGAATTGAAGAATTTAAAAACGGGAGAAAAGCTTAGCGCATTGCAATTAGAAATGATGGTAAAAACAGCTGATCCTGCAGCTTCTATTGGCGGTTTTGGAATGAAGAAAAAAGATGAAACTACTTCTTATGCATATCTTGGTTTAGATGAGGTGAATGAGTTTATTAATTTTCTGGAAAAAAATATTATTCCGAATCTAGGACTTTCGTTAAAAGAAAAATCTAGTGAATTTGTTTTTAAAGCAAAGGAAATGGTCTTTTATTACACAGTCGTAGAGAAAGAAAAACGAATTTCAATTAGCATTCCTGTAATTGACGAGAATACGCAGGCTAGTACTGGTAAATTTTTATATTTTTGGACTGAAAAAAATGTAGAAGACATTCCTAATTTAGTGAAGGTTTTAAAAGTTGCAGTTAAAAAGAAATAAAAATTTTGAAAATCTCTAAATAAAAAAGGACGCATTAGCGTCCTTTTTTTGTATGTACAATTAAAGTTATTATTTAATTGTAGCACCCATTACTTTTGCTTTTACATTAGCAGATTGTCTCCAGAAACCCATTTTGTAATCAATAGTATACTTAGGATTTAAGAATACATCTACATTTGGATTGTCAGTAACAAGTCGGTAGTTTAATTCATTAGTAGCACCTGAGAATGCAGATCCGCCCCAAGTGAAATTGTTAAGCGCACCCGCAACTGGTAATGCAAGTAATAATGAAGGAACAGTTCCTAATTTATAATCACCCTCCATGTTATAATAGCCATTATCAACCTGCTTTCTTCCAACAATCTCTTGTAATACCCCACTAACGCCAAATGTGTAACCGACCATGGTTAAAATTGGTAAAATTTTTGGAGTTCTCCCTAATTCCAATCCGTTAAAACGAACAATCATGCTCTTTTTGTTTTTATTTGCATTGTAGCTGTTCGATGGAATACCCCAAAATGACTTACCAGAGACTTCAATCTCATTTAATCGCTTAATGTCGTACTCAGAGGAATTTCTCTGTAAAGAAACATCACTCAGTGCGCCATTGCCGGTGTACATTTGTCTTGAACAGCTTGTTAATAATGTAACAGCCGCCAGCACAAAAATTCCAAAACTTTTTTTCATTTTTTTTGATTTTATGTTAAAATTGAACCTAACAAGTGGGGGCTTTATAAGACAGGTTAGATATAGATTAAACAAATATAATATTTTATATATACAAAACATTAAACATATTTATTTTATAAAATAAAATTTAAATAATATATAAAAATTGAAACTTTTCAACTATTTATATAGAATTAATGACAAAACGAGGCTATTTAGTCGGTTTTATAGAATAGGCCCTTAATATTCAGATATACATTAGATTGCATTAGATATCCAATCATTTCAAATTATATAGAATGCGCTTTTTCACTTGTTTAGTTTTCACTTTTCTTGTGCAGTTTGCTTTTAGCCAATCAAGTAGCAATCCAAGTATTCGCGCCGAGCAAATAAACATAGCTAGAGATAGTTTTGGTGTGCCTCATATTTTTGCGCCTACCGATCCGGAAGTAGCTTATGGTTTGGCCTGGGCACATGCAGAAGACGATTTTGCAACGATTCAAACTTTGATTCTAACTGGCAAGGGAAAGTTAGCTACCTATATGGGCAAGAAGGGTGCACCAATTGATTTCGTTTTTGGTTTACTTAACACAAAAGCAACAGTGCTTGCCCAAATGAATCAGTTTGATCCAAAGTTTATTCAATTAGTGAAGGGCTATTTACTTGGTCTAGAAGCTTATGCAAAAGCACACCCAGATAAAGTATTAAACAAACACGTCTTTCCAATAAGCATTGAAGATTATTTGGCTTCAACAGTTTTTTCGGTAGCGATATTTTGTGGCGTGGATAAAGCTTTACCTAAAATATTAAATGGAACTATTCCTAAACTAGAAGGTTTTACTGGGGAAGGAAGTAATGCATTTGCAATCAATGCAAAAAAATCTGCGTCTGGCGAAACAATGTTGGTGATCAATGCGCATCAGCCCATTGAAGGTCCAACTGCATTTTATGAAGCACATTTACAAAGTGAGGATGGTTGGAATATTTTAGGTGGATTATTTCCAGGAGCGCCATTAATTTTTCACGGTGTTACACCAAATTTAGGTTGGGCACATACGGTGAATTTTCAAGACAAAATTGACATCTATCAATTAGAGACGAGTAAGTTGCATCCTGGTGAATATAATGTAGATGGTAATTGGTTGAAACTTGAAAAAAGAAAAATTAAATTAAATATCAAAGGCATACCTATTCCAATTTATAAAACAGCTTATCAGTCTATTTACGGTCCGACAGTCGCCACACCAGATGGCACATTTTTCTCTATGCGTTTGCCGGCACTAATGGATGCCGGGGCTTTACAGCAATGGTATGCAATGAATAAATCAACAAGTTTTACTGAGTTTAAAGCAGCTTTATCGCAAAACCATCTGCCTATGTTTAATATTATGTATGCAGATAAAAGTGATAACATCTTTTATATTTCAAATGGTAAAATGCCTTACAGAAAAAAAGATTCAAGTTATAACTGGAGTAGCACTTTGCCGGGCAATACTTCTGCTACATTGTGGAATAAGTTTAAACCATTGAATTCTCTACCACAAATGACCAATCCGAATAGTGGTTACTTGTTTAACACGAACCACTCTCCATTTTTAGCAAGTAGTGAATCCGATAATTTAAACCCAAAAGATTTTGATGTAAATGATGGCTATGAAACTTATCATAACAATAGAAGTAGACGCGCAAAAGATTTAATAGATCAGCTGGATAAAATTAGTTACGAAGATATTAAGCGTATCAAGTTTGATAGAATACTGCCTAATCAAATTTTGTTTCCTTATGGGTTTGCTGCAGATTCTATGTTTATGGTAGATGAAAATAAGCATCCACAATTAGCGCCAATTATCACTGCATTAAAAAATTGGGATCATAATGCAGTTGTTGATAGTAAGGGCGCCTTGATTTATAATTTAGCTTATTACAATGTGCCAATAGTTATGGAAGGTCGAAAGAATGATAAGCTAACGATTGAAGAAGCAGTAAAAGTATATCAAATTATATATGACTTTTTACAAAACAATTATGGCCGAATAGACTTAACACTTGGAGACGTGCAAAGATTGGTAAGGGGTGATGAAAATTGGCCACAAGGCGGTATGCCTGATGTACTAGCTGCGGTGATGTCCGAGCCCTTTGGTAAAGGTCAAAGAAAAATGAATAGCGGAGACGCGTATATTGGTTTTGTAAGGTTTCCAAAAGACGGCAGTCTTCCTTTAATTGAAACAGTCAATACATTTGGTGCTAGTTATAATAAAGGAGATAAGCATTACAATGACCAAAGAGCAATGTATCAGGCACAACAATTGAAACCAATGACCCTAGATAAAAAAATTGTTTTAGAAAAAGCAATCCGTATTTATCATCCAGAAATGTAAACATTATCCCCTCCATTTTGTTATAAGCCTAAATACCTGATATTATGGCGAATTATTTAATTATTGGAGGTTCTTCTGGCATTGGCCAACAAATAGTTACACAGTTAACAGCAGAAGGTCATACAGTTTATACAACTTATAACACCCACCCTATTGAGCCTGCAAATTCAAATACGATTGCACAACAATTAAATGTTTTAGACGAGACATTGAATTTTGATTTTCTGCCCGAAACAATTGAGGGTTTAGTTTATTGTCCAGGGGCAATTAATTTACGTCCGTTTGCAAGAATTACAGCAGCAGATTTTATGCAAGATTATAACCTACAAGTAGTGGGTGCTATTAAAACCATTCAGGCTGTTTTACCTAAATTGAAAGCTTCAAATGGCGCATCGGTTGTTCTATTTTCAACGGTAGCAGTTCAACTGGGTTTAAACTTTCACACTCAAGTAGCTGCATCTAAGGGAGCAATTGAGGGTCTAACAAGGGCTTTGTCTGCCGAACTTGCTCCTAGTATCAGGGTAAATTGTATAGCACCTTCATTAACCGATACACCATTGGCTGCTAGTTTATTAAATTCCGAACAAAAAATGGAAGCAAACGCACAGCGACATCCTTTAAAACGAGTTGGAACTGTTCAAGATATTTCAGAAATGGCTTGCTTCTTATTATCAAATAAAACAAGTTGGATGACTGGTCAAGTCTTACATCTGGATGGAGGAATGGGCAACATTAAATAATTATTCCCCTCGATCGAATCAAGCTTAAACTAATAAGGCTATTTAACAAAAAAAGGGTCTCGAAATTTCGAGACCCTTTTTTATAGATACAATTAAGGTTTATTGTTTTCTTCTTCTTGCCTCTTCCGCATCTTTGTATATTCTAATCCAAGTAAGGGAGAAGTCAATGATAGCTAATAATGGTCCTATAAGTAGCACCATCACAATTTCTAGGCCTGGCGAGTAGCCAATAACGCCATCAAGAGAGATATTTTTTGATCTTTTAAACAATTTATACAAACAATAAATTGCCGAAACAATCCATATTCCGATCACTAAATTTTTATCCATAGTTTTTTCTTTGAGTGAATATAATATATTTTGTTTTATTTGCAATACAACAAGCCTAATGATCATGAAAAAAGCCCTTCTTTTTGTAAGTCTTATTTTATGCGTTGCCTTTAATAAACTTACTGCGCAAATGCCAGCCCCTTTTGATAAAATATTAGGAAATATAAATGATACTGTAACTAAAAAAGTATTGGCTAATCCAAAGGAGTATAGGTATCAAATTGTCTATACTCAAATCAATAGAGATCAAAATGGTCGCCCAAGTTTTACCAATTACAATCTACAGGTAGATCCAAATAAATACTTTAACCCGGCTTCGATGGTTAAAATGCCCCTTGCATTTTTGTCTTTAGAGAAGTTAAACGAATTAAATGTACCAGGCGTCGATAAGTATACTAGTATGAGCTTTGATAGTAGCTATCAAAGACAGATTGCGATGGCAGCTGATTCAAGTGCAGAAAATAAAAAACCTTCTATCGCGCATTTTATTAAACGCGCCTTTTTAATATCTGAAAACGATCCATACAATAGAATGTATCAATTTGTAGGTCAGGGTTCAGCTAATCAAAAACTTCAAAACAAAGGCTATACTTCCTCAAGAATCACTAGACAGTTTATGGGTTATACGGAAGATCAAAACAGACACACCAATGGTATTCAATTTTATAATGATAAAGGATCCAATATTTTAAGTCTTTCACCACAATACAATATAGATAGTTTTCAATTTGGGTCACCTATCTTAATAGGTAATGCACATTGGAATAGTAGAGATGAGTTGATTAACGCCCCTTACGATTTTACAAAACATAACAATATTTCATTGTCTGACATGCAAAAAATGTTACAAGCAGTTGTCTTTCCAAACTCCGTACCAATTCAAAGCAGGTTTAATATAACTGAAACAGATAGACAGTTTTTATTACAATACTTATCACAGTATCCATCTGAAACGAATTATCCAAAATACGATACAGCTACTTTTTATGATAGCTATGTAAAATTCTTTTTTCAAGATAGCACACATCAAATGCCAAGTCATATAAGAGTATTTAATAAAGTCGGTTGGGCATATGGTTTTATAACCGATGTCTCTTATATTTTAGATACTAAAAATAATATTGATTATATGTTGTCTGCAACCATTTATGTGAATAGCGATGGCGTAGTAAATGATTCTAAATATGATGAGGCAACAATTGGCTTCCCATTTTTTAAAAGTATCGGAGAAGCTTTTTATAAATATGAATTAAAACGCTACAGAGCATTTCAACCAAAATTAATCAACCAGGTAAAGCAATACGAAAAACGCAACCCAGTTGATACTAGGCCGAGTATTTTACACGCGGACAACTAATATCAACCTGATTGCGTTCTTTATTTTAAAATGAGCTACGAGTTCTTACCAGATAGCACCCATTCCTAAATCCCAAAGTTGTTTATTTAAAGCAGGGATTGCTTCGTTCTTTAAATAAAGTCCTCTTGCTTTTAACTTTTCCCAGTCAGCAGTATAGGATTTTAATAAATCTAAAGAAGGTTGATTCACTTGAGGAATGTCACTTTCTGTTTGGTTCATTAAGAACATATAATTTGCTGTAAATTTATTTGGAAAATTTTCAACGTCATCATAAGAAGTTGACTTTCTTTGAATCATATCCTCGTCCCATGCCTTTAAATTTGAAATAAGCGCTGTTGCATTTTGTTTTAAGCTTGTATATTTATCTCCACTATAATTAGTGTCTGTCTTTAACTTTTTGGCCAACACTTCTAAGCGATTACTATTTTCTTTTAATTGATTCACCATTTGATGCATTTCCGTAACGGTAGATTCCATTAATCGCATAACAGAATCATATTGCATGTAATCCCTTTCCGTCGTCGTATAATTAGGATTCGCTAAAATTGTTCCTGTCGTCTCTACTGAGTTTCCTGCGGCAGTTAAACGAATAGTATATTTACCAGGAATCGCTTTATGTCCATTAAAGCTACTTTCAATATAAACATAGGGGATGCCTGTTACGGTTGCATGACGCAGATTCCATACAAAACGATTCAATCCCTTTGATTTGCTTAAAGTGGGTTCTTTTCTCGGAGCACCATCATATCTTTTATAACTTTCATCTGCTTTAGAACTAAAGCTGCGAATTAATTGGCCAGCTTCATTTCTTATCTCCATTTTTAATTCAATAGAGTCTGCAATAGTTGGTAACTGATAATAAAGAACCATTCCTGTTGCAGGATTAACGCCCGTAAAAGGCTTAGACCCTGTAAAGCTATCGTCATTGTTATCAAGATCGCTATAGCCAGTTGCCAACATCGTTGAACTTGGCGAATATATTTTCACCTTCGTTGAATCAGCAACAAATTGACGAATTAAATTTAAGTCATCCAAAATCCAAAATGACCTGCCCGATGTGGCAGCAATCAAATTATTTTGATGCACTCTTAAATCGGTAATTGGGGTAATGGGTAAATTTAATTGGAATGGAATCCAGTTCTTGCCCCCATTTTTAGAAACATAAATTCCTAATTCTGTTCCTGCAAATAATAAATCTTTAACAACATCATCTTCGCGAACAACCCTTGTAAATGCATTGTTTGCAATACCAGTATTTATTTTTGTCCAAGTGGTTCCGTAATCAGTGGATTTGTATAATCCTGGTGTGTGATCGTTAAATTTATACCTTGTTGTTGCAATATAAACAGTGCCTTTATCATGAGGAGAAACTTCGATTGCATTGATTAAACATTCTGCTAATCCTGCAGGCGTAATATTTTTCCAAGACGCTCCTCCATCTTTAGTGATGTAAACATATCCATCATCACTTCCAGTATAAATCACTCCTTTTTCGTGCACCGATTCTATCACATAAGCAAGTGTGCCATAATTTTCGGCACCAACTGCTTCGTTTGTGTAGGGTATACCAGGCTTGCCTTGTTTTGATTTTTCGTTACGTGTTAAATCAGGTGAAACTTCTTTCCAAGTTTTTCCCATGTCAGAAGTTTTCAATAAATATTGCGCACCATGATAAAAAGTATTTGGTTCATGTTTGCTCCAAATGATTGGTGCATTCCAATTGTATCGATACTTTATGTCTTTCGCATCTCTTCCTAAGTATTGAATTGGGGCAGCCATAATATTTGTACTGGCTTTTGTTTTAGTATCCAAAACTTCAATCGTTCCTTGGTAAGAACCTCCTAAAACATATCTTGGATTATTTGGATCAAATGCTAAGAAAGCACTTTCCCCACCCGCCGATGCAGTCCAATTTCTTTCATCAATTCCTCCGCTTCCAATTGCACGACTTGCAATTTTTACTGAAGTATTGTCTTGTTGACCAGCATAAATATTATAAGGTATTTCATTGTCAACATTGATTCTGTAAAACTGTGCTGTAGGCATATTGTTTTGACTGCTCCAAGATTTTCCACCATCATGCGTTACTGCAGCACCACCATCATCAGCAATAATCATATTTTTTCCATTCGTAGGGTGTATCCATAAATTATGGTAATCACCATGTGTATCTGCAAAATCATCAAATGTTTTCCCACCATCGATTGATTTCAAAGAAGGTGCACTCATTACATATACCGTATTTTCGTCAGTAGGGTCTGGGAATAATTCAATGTAATACCAAGCTCTCTGAATTAATCTATGACTCTTATTTATTTGTGACCAATTAGCACCTGCGTCATTTGACACATACAAGCCTCCGGCGTCTTTACTAAAATCACTTTCAATTAATGCATAAACTTTTTCTGAATTTGCTCTTGAAACTGCAATTGACATTTTACCCATCTCTTTAGGTAATCCGTTTTCCATCTTCTCCCAATTGTTTCCTCCGTCTGTTGATTTATATAAACCACTTCCAGGCCCGCCACTAATTACTTGCCATGGTAAACGACCATGTTCCCACATAGCAGCATAAAGGATAGACGGATTTTTCATATCCATAGAAATCTCTGCACAACCTGTTTTATCATCTATGTATAAAACTTTTTTCCAAGTTACCCCACCATCAATCGATTTGTAAATACCACGTTCTGTTGATTTACTATACAATGCTCCTTGTGCAGCAACAAAAACAATATTTGGATTTTTTGGATCAATCGCAATTCTTGAAATATGTTGTGTTGCATCTAATCCCATTTTTTTCCAAGTCTTTCCTGCATCTGTGCTTTTATAAACACCATCTCCATGATGCGTCATGACACCTCTGATTGCATGTTCTCCCATACCTACATAAACAATATTGGCATCTGATTCCGCAACTGCAACCGCCCCGACAGATCCTGTCTTGAAAAAACCATCTGAAATATTAGTCCAACTGATACCACTATTATCTGTTTTCCATAAGCCTCCCCCAGTGGTGCCCATATAATAAGTGGCACTATTGTTTAACACACCTGTTGCTGTATTGGAGCGTCCACCTCTAAATGGTCCAATGTTCCTCCATTTTACAGGAGCAAGCTCTTTGTTTAATTCTTGCGAATAACCCAACTGTGTGGACACAACCAAGCTTAATAAAACGATAAACTGTTTAATCATAAAATTGTTTTAGATCCAATAAATTTAAGCAAAAAAAAAGACCCAGCTTTAACCGGGTCTTATATATTTTAAACAATTTTAATTAAACGCGATAAAAATCTGCTTTCCAGTTTTGAATTGACGCCTTGATAGTTTTTGCAGGTAGATTTTCTGCCGCCGCTTTAGTTACTAATGCTGGGAACTCTTCATCAGCTGCAAAACGCAATGCAACAATTTGTCCAACAGATAAATTGGCTGGGAGTAGTTTACCTGTTAATACATAGTGACGTAAATTTTCTTCGGCACGAATTGCTCTGTCTTGTGCCTTCAAAGCAAATGTTCTTGAGAACCATGCAATGAATACAAAGATGATGGAGGTTAATACAATAAGAGACGCTAAGTACTTATTTTCTGGTGTAGCCTTTAAAAAATAATTTACGGATCCTCCTATTAATGCAACAATTGCACCAAAAGTTAGATAATGAAACCCAGGTACCATTTGGGCGTGATTTTTAAAATTTTGTTCTTTCATTTTGTGAATTTTATAGCAGCAAGATAATTAGTTTGGTTAGTTTTATCCTAATGAATTTTCAATTTGCTTCTGATTTACATCTTGAGCTTGCGAATAATAAAAAAGCAATGCTTAAAAATCCACTTTCACCGAAGGCTGAAATTTTAATTTTAGCTGGAGATATTATGCCGCTTAGTGCAATCAACAAGCACCAGGATTTTTTAAACTATGTATCGGATAATTTTAAAATGACTTATTGGTTGCCGGGCAATCATGAATATTTTAATTCCGATTTGGCAAATTGGCCAAATGAGTTCGAAGAGGCTATCCGACCAAATATTGCTTTATTAAATCATCAAGTTAAGGAACTTGAGGAGAAAGAGGGGATGATTAGGCTCGTTTTTTCTACTTTATGGTCCCATATTCCACCTGAATTGAACGAAATAATTGGGAAAAGGATGCTTGATTTTAGGGAAATTAGATGGAATAAAGGTCCGTTTGGTATTGAAAAATACAATCACCTGCACCTAGAATCCCTGAAATTTTTAAGGAATGCATTAGAACCTGTTAAGCCCAAGCCCTCATCCCATTCCCCTAATCAGGAAGTCAATTCGGTCAAAAATCTGGTGATTTCCCACCATTTACCAACTTTTTCAAACTTTCCCCAACAACACCAAAATGACCCAATAAATGCCTGTTTTGCCTCAAATTTGGATAATTTTATACTAAAAACCTCCCCAACTGCATGGATTTTTGGGCACCATCATTCCAATATTCCCCCGTTTTTTATTGGTAAATCACCGCTTTATACCAATCAATTGGGTGTTGTAAAATTTAAGGAAAGCCCGGGATTTAACCGATCAGCTGTCTTAGTAGTTTAATTTCCAACTTATCAAAGCTTCACTTCTTCCTCAACTATCAATTCTCAATTAAAAAACCTAGTTACTATTTTGATTTTGAATCTTTAACAAAAGCACAATTTTTCATATAAAATTTTCTATTTTAATACTAATAAGCGTTAACTTAACGTTAACAAATGGGGAAACCCTGAGTTAATTATTCACCAAAGATTTAAAATTATGCAAACCAAAGGTTTATGGAGTTTGTTGTTGGTACTTTTTGCGAGTATCACTATTGCAAACGCACAACAAAAATTGGTAACTGGTAAGGTTGTTGGTAACGAAAGAACACCCTTGTCCAATGTATCGGTCCTTGTTAAAGGAACTAAAGTGGCAACAACAACCGACAATTCGGGTTCGTTTTCTATTTCAGTTGCTAACAATCAAGTATTAACTTTTTCATACGTTGGATACGATTCCAAAGATGTGAAAGTTGGTAATGCAACAACTTTAGAAGTGCGTCTTTCTTCAAAAGACAACACTTTAGAAGAGGTTGTTGTTACCGCAATGGATATCAAGCGTAACCCTAAAGAATTAGGTTACTCTGTTCAAAAAGTAAAAGGTAGCGAACTTGCGGAAACACAACGTAATAACTTTGTAAATGGTTTACAAGGTCGTATCGCTGGTTTAACAATCAACCCTACAAGTGGTTTGGCAGGTGCGAGTTCTCAAATAGTATTAAGAGGTTTTAACTCTTTGTCTTTAGATAACTCTCCTTTATTTATCATTGATGGTGTTATTATTGATAACTCTTCTGTACAAGAAAATAACAGAAACACAGGATTGGCTGTAAAACCAACAAGTGCAAACGTTTCTACAGAAAACAGATCAAATGACTATACAAATCGTATTGCCGATTTAAACCCGAACGATATTGAAAACGTAACAGTTTTAAAAGGTCCAGAAGCAACAGCGCTTTATGGTAGCCAAGCAAGTTCTGGTGCAATTGTCATCACAACAAAAAAAGGTGGTGATAGCGATGGTAAAATCAAAGTTAACTACGATAACAGTTTTAGATTATCTACTTATACTAGATACCCTGAAATCATGACTGATTATGACGCTGGTTTAAATGGTGCGAACCAAAATATTTTCTCTTACTTCGGTCAAAGATTGCCTTTTGAAACAAAAGGTGATAAGAATACAACTAGATTCGATAACCTACATGAATTTTTCCAAACAAGTTTTTCTAATACACATAACTTGTCTTTAGAATATGGTAAAGGAAATAACTCAGTTCGTATGTCAGGTTCTTATATAGATGAAAACTCTCCTGTACCAACTAATAATTTCAGAAAATATAATTTCCGTGTGGTATCAAATCACAAGATTGGTAAAACACTAGAAATTTCTCCAAGTGTTAGTTATATCAAAAGTACAAATGACAAACCATTAAGAGGTGTTAGAGGATATGTATTAAGCTTATTATCTTGGCCGGTGGACAACGATGCTAAAGATTGGTTAAATCCAAATGGCACTAAAAAAGCGTTGTTTTCAGGAGATCCAAATGCTGAGTTAGATAATCCTTATTTTAACTTATATAGAAACAGAAGCCGTGACGAAGTAACAAGAACAGTGGCTACCCTTTCTGTAAATTACAATCCAACAAAATGGTTGTCTATTAATGGAAGAGTTGGTTATGATACTTACCAACAAAATGGTTATACAAAGTGGGATTCTGCTTCTAACTTCTTAAGTCGTGCACAGAAAGGGGCTTTAGAAAATTACTACCGTAATTATTATGGATACAACCACACTGTAACTGCAACAGCTAAGAAAAGCTTTGGCAAGGTGAATACAAGACTGATGGTGGGAAATATGTGGCAAGACTATGAAACCCAAACAACTTCAATCTTTGGTAATAATTTAACGGACGCAAGCAGAACTGATAGTGCGAATACTGCAGTAGCTTCAAGAATTCGTAATAGTAATATGAATCGTTTTGGAAGACCAAACTATAATATCAATCGTCAAGCAGCTTATTTTGGTGAAGCAGCTGTGAACTATGATAATAAAGTATTCTTTACGTATTCTCACCGTTTCGAAGAGTCATCTATTTTCCCTGTTTCAAGTAGAGCCTATAATTATCCTGCAGGAAGTGTAAGTATTATTATGTCTGACATCTTCCCTGTAGTAAAAGAAGTTGCGAACTATTGGAAATTAAGAGGATCCTTAGCGAGCACTGCTCGTTCTAGTGCACCTTATGCAAACCAATCTATTTTAAACTTCAACACCGGAAGTGGTGGTGGATACTACTATGATTTCACAAACGCAAATCCATACTTAACGCCAGAGCGTCAAAAGACAATGGAGTTTGGTTCTGAGTTTAAGTTTTTCAATGGAAGATTAAGTACAGAAGCAACCTATTACAAAACAGAAAACACAGACTTGATTGCTGAAAACTTTAGAGCAAGCTATGGTACTGGTTATGTTTTAAACACTTTGAATGTGGGTTCAAACGAAAACACAGGTCTTGAAGTTGTTTTAGACTACTTAGTAGTAAACAAGAAGAATTTTTCTTGGAATACAAGATTTAACTTTAACAGAATGCGTAACAAGGTAACTTCATTACCTTCAAACGTTCCTGAGTTTTACATTTCTGATACATGGGTATATGGTAACGCAAGAGGTGGTTTAACAAATGGTGGACCAACTACTACAATTACATCTCATGGTTATTTAAGAAATAATGCTGGTCAAATATTAATCAACCCAACAAACGGGTTGCCTTTAATTGACGCAAACTTTAAAGTTAGAGGAGACCGTAACCCAGACTTTACCTTAGGTTGGTTAAATAATATTACCTACAAAAATTTAAGAATCTCTTTCTTATGGGATGTTAAAATGGGAGGTGATATCTTTAATGCAACTGAAAGATACTTAACTACGATAGGTAGAAGTGCACTTACTGCTGATAGAGATATTGCAAGAGTTGTACCAGGTGTTTTAAGAGATGGTAAAGAGAATACTGCTACACCAACTCTTAATAACATTTCAATTACACCTGCAACAAACTCTTTATATTATACAACGATGCCAGAAGAAGCATTTATCGAAAAAGATGTAAACTGGTTTAGATTAAGAGACCTTACATTTAACTACAATGTAAAGAAACTATTACGTGGTGATGTTGATAAATTAGCAAAATCATTAAATGTATTTTTAACAGTGAATGATTTAATTCTTATTTCCAATTATAGAGGAGCTGATCCTGCAGTAGGCGCAACAAGTGCTGCTAGCCGTGGTGTTAGTGGATTTGGTTTTGACTACGGTAACATGGGTGCACCAGTTAGCTTCAATTTTGGATTTAGAGCTTCTTTTTAATCAATAAAAACTTTTATTTATGAAATATAATTTAAAAAATCTTTTAGCAATAAGCGCCCTACTTGTTTTGGTGGCGTCTTGTTCTAAAAAAATAGACGAGGCCTACGCAAACCCGAATTATGATGTGAAGGTGGCTCCTGAAACTTTAATGCCACAGATAGTAGCTTCAATGGCTGGTAACTATGGTGGACATGGGCCAATGAATGATATTAGATACATTGGTGCTTATGTACAAAACTTTGCATTCGCAGGAACACAAAGTAACTTTGATAGAATGGGTCATACCAATACAGACGTTGCACAATCATTCTGGCGTTCACACTATTATGATATTGGTCAAAACAATGTTAAAATGATTGAGTGGGCGATTGAAAACAAACAATGGGAATTAGCTGGTGCCGGTAAAGCAATTTTTGCTTGGAGCTGGTTAACCTTAACCGACTATCATGGTGAAGTAATTTTGAAGGAAGCTTTTAATACTGACTTAATTACATTCAAATACGATACACAAGAAGAAGTTTATGCACATGCAAGAAAACTTTCTTTTGAAGCTTTAGATTTATTAAATAAAGCGGGTGAGAATGGTGGTCAAGCCGCATTAGCGAAAGGCGACGCATTCTTATATGCAGGTGATGTATCAAAATGGAAAAAGTTTGTTTACGGCGTATTGGCTAGAACACACCACCACTTATCTAATAAGTCTATATATAAAGCAGATTCGGTATTGTATTATACGAACCTTGCAATGAAGGAAACTACTGACGATGCTTTAGTGAAATTTGCTGCAACTACTGTAAGTGCAACCAATAACTTCTTCGGTCCTTTTAGAAATAACTTGGGTGGTGCTGCAGTTACCTCACCAACTGCAATAAGACAATCTGCATTTATTGCTGATTTAATGAGTGGTTTAAACCCAACATTCAGTGGTGTAGCAGATCCAAGAGCTATATATTTATTAAGAAAAAATGCAAATGGTACTTTTAAAGGTGTTGAACCAGTAAAAGGACAATTGGTATTGGCTGGAGCAGATCGTCCAGAAAGTTTCCATGGTGTGTCTCAAGCAACTGGAACAAATAATACAGCGCCAGCTACAGATGTAAACTGTCGTTTTATCTTTAGAAACGCTGCTCCGTTCCCTGTAATGACTGCAACAGAAATGGCTTTTTTAAGAGCAGAAGCTGCTTTCTTAAAAGGAGACAAAGCAACTGCTTTAGTAGCCTATAAAGATGGTATTGCTAAACACTTTGATTTATTGATGGCGAACTATAATACGAATGTGCCAACTGCAGATTTGTTAACTACAGCAAAAAGAGATGCTTTCTTAGCAAATACTTCTGTTGTGCCTGCTAATGCAAATAGTTTGACATTGCCAATGATCATGTTGCAAAAGTACATCGCTCTTTGGGGTCATGGTACATTTGAAACTTGGGTAGATATGCGTAGATACCATTACACAGATAAGGATGCAAATGGTGTTCAGGTTTACACGGGCTTTACGCCTCCTGCAACTGCAGATTTATTCCAAGACAATGGCGGCAAATTGGCTTATAGAATGCGTCCAAGATTTAACTCTGAATATGTTTGGAACATCAATGAGTTAAACAGAATTGGTGCTACAGCTATTGATTACCACACAAAAGAAATGTGGTTCTCTACTAAGTAGTCAACAACTAAGTTTAGTAAGATTTGAATAGAAGGCCTCCCGATTTCGGGAGGCCTTTTTTGTTCGTAATATTTTAAGTACAGATGCATTAACTTTAATAAATTAACATTGTAAGATTAAAACCGACCCTAATGAAAAAATATTTTTTAAACCGATTTAACTTTTTCAAAATAGTTACAAATGTTTTTTTCTTATTAAGCATGTGTTGGTCTTCGGTTATTGCACAGAAAGTACAATGGACAAATGTTTCCAAAGATTTTGATTTGCAAACAAACACAATACAAGTTTTTGCTTCTTTGTCTCCCACCTTAAATGACAGTGTGTTTAAAGCTTTTTATGTGCTTGTAGACACAAAGGATCCTCAAATTAAAATGGGTGTAGATACAACCTTATATAGAAGGTTTACGCCTTCTGCTTTTTATGAGCGAATGAATCAACCGGTTATTGTGATGAACGCTTCGTTTTTTGAATTTAAAAACAATACTAATTTAAATGTATTAGTGGATGGCGGTCATTTGCTTGCATTGAATAAACAAGATATAGAAGGCAAGGGTAAAGATAGCTTGCTTTATACGCACTTGCTATCTTCAGCAATTGGTATGGATAAAAAAGGTAACATGAATGTTGCTTATACCTTCACCGATTCAAATAGTAAAAACGTATTGTACCAGGAAACGCCAATGCAGCCAATTAAAGATGCTAATCCAAAAATGTCAATGGAACAAAAGCGCCAATTAGCATTGCAAAAATGGAAGCTGAATTGGGCAGTAGGTGGTGGCCCTGTCTTGGCTAAAGATGGAAAATTGTTTATCACCAATAATGAAGAAAAAAAATTTGCAGGCAAGGCTATTGCCGATCATCATCCACGCACTGCAATGGGTTATACGAAAGATGGACATTTAATTTTACTAGTTGTACAGGGTCGAATGAAAAATATTGCAGTCGGTACGACCTTACCAGAAACAGCTCAAATTTTATTAGACTTAGGATGTGAAGAAGCTATTAATTTAGACGGAGGCGGAAGCAGTTGTTTATTAGTGAATGGGAAGGAGACAATAAAGCCTTCTGATCCAACTGGGCAAAGACCTGTTCCTGCTGTTTTTTATATACGATAAGGATTAATAAGTCCGATTCGATAGAGCGTAATTATACTTAGAATACGAATTGGCGGAATAACTATTTTAAAGCTATCAACTTAAGCAATTCAGTTTAAGTGTAAATAATGATAGCATGAAAAAAATAATTCATCTGACAGTCCTCTATTTTTTTACAATCATTTTTTTGATTGCTTGCACAAAGAAAGATTTATCTGTCCCGCTAGTAGACCCCTTGCCCCCAATTGTAGAAAATCCTGTTACAAGTCAATTATTTGATGACTTAAATGAGGCGCTCAGTAGATTTGATCCACTGTATTTACAGGTGATGTATAAGGATAAAAGAACTAAGGAGGCTATTCATGAGGAAAGCAAAGGTTTATTACAACAATTAAATACTGAGCCTGATAACCTTAATGTTCAAAAAAAATTGACGGATTTATACCATTTTGCTTCTTATTATGAATTGCAACATTATTCAAATACTATTCGGACTAATACAAGTTCTATAAAAACCACTTTGTTAGGAAACGAGCATAACTTAACCTCCCCACAAGAAAAAATAATTATTGCTGCGCGCAATTCGTTTTTAAAAAACAAAGTCATACAATTGAAAGCTGCTTCGGAAAAAAATAGTAGTGGGTTGTGGACAGACAATGCAGATTGGATATTAAATCAATACCATTATTATTCATTAGTTAGTAATCAGGAAATGAATTTAGACAGCGATGGAAGCGGCGGCGGAGAATGTGAAGAAGCTTGCTGTTTTGATTTAAAAACATGTTCAATTACCGCGAGAAATAATCATCTTATCAATTTATTTAAGTTTTCATTTGCAGGTGGCACAGCCCTTTCATTGCCTGGTGCAGTGATCGGATCGCTTGTTCCTGGCTTAGGAACTGCTATAGGGTATTTGGGTTCAACATTTATAGGGGGACTAGGTGGGATAATTGTTGCTACTGAATTTTACAATAATGAGTTGATTGTTTGCATCTATAATTACAAGGCTTGTATCCTAAGAAAAAATGGAAACTAAATTTACCACTATGAAAAAAATAATAAAATACATTTTAGAGCTAGATAAAAAATCATTGTATTTAGTGCAAATTATCTTTACAATCATTATGTTTATTGTAAATTACCTGACCCCTTTAAAATTTGAATATGGAATAGAATTTATCATCTCATTTATTTCAATTGTTCCAGTTGATTTACTAATGATTTTTTTAATGATACGAATCGTAAATGAATTAGAAGCACCATCTAAGCAACCTGTGATTTTAATTCAATACCTGGCCTATATTATGATTATCTTATTTACAATTGCACCTATTCTTTATTTATGGGGTATGCGGACTGTAATAAGTAATCTTAAATGGTAAAATTGTAGAAAAACGAACTGAATTTATTCGGTTCGTTTTTATTTATGTCTTATCTTTGTCCCATCATCAAGAAGCCTTAAATGGCTGCCAACCGAGAGAGTCGAACTCCGCGGTGGTAAAATAGATGAGGACTTACTGTCAAAAACCAAACGTAATTCCCTTTATCATTTTTCTTGGTCTGATTTATTTAAGAATTTAAATTCAATCATGCCATGTTCGCAACCAACCAAAATAACAAAAAGGACTTAGTACAGTCCAAGAAAGACCTTGAATTATTTATTGAGTCTAGTTCCCAAACAGAAGTGAAGGGAAAAATTCAACTTACTTATCTAAATCAAAATTTTGAAGGTCGTTTTATAGCGAGTTCTAATTTAATTAAATTAAAAACGATCCATCCTTTTCAGGGTATGGTAGCAGCTGTTGCAATTGAGGCGGATCAATCCATTCAGTTCTTACAAACGAATGGCGGCCTTAGTGCTGCTGGACAACAGTATATTCATTATTTAGTCTTTGATATTTTTCATTTGTACAATCTGTTTCGTTTAAAACCCCAATCATTATTGGCTTTATACCAAGAGGCTTTAGCTATTCTTAGAGAAAAGGGCGCAAATATTGAATTTGGAAAAATTGATCCAAGATCTGATATAGGCATTGAACTAGCTTCTTGGCTTCATGTTCAAGTCAAACAAAGGTTCAAACATAGTTATTGCTCCCCCAAAGGATTACTATATAGTTTTCAAAATCTATTGAAACTATATCCTGAATATTTTTTACCTGAATAGATTTTAGCAACTAATATAGTCGTCCCCTTGCCCAAATATATTGCTTAGTAATTCCTTTGCTCTTGTAACTTCCTTTTCATTCCCTACTCTAAAGGTGTCAGCAAGCGCTAATAAGTCGTATAACATTGGATCTAATTTTACCGCTTCAATCACTTTCGGGTAGAGCGGTTCTATCAACAAGCCCCTGGTTTCCATTTTTGGATCTGGCCAAACAAGGGTATTTTCATTTGGAAAGTCATCTCTTAAAATAGGTGCGGTCGCGGCAGTGGGGATGCCCTTTGCTAATGTGCCTGCCTGAACCGGGAAAATATACCTTAGCCCATAAACCAATAGCCCAAATAAAGCTGGTTTATGAATCGTTTTCTTGTCCATTCCAATTAAACCTGCGTATACAGAACGGTTCAATGACTCAGAAATCTCGGATTGACTGATAAATAATTGCTTTGAAAGGTCCTTGTTAAGCCATTCCTCTTCCCCTAAACAAAAAATTTTTAGCAGGAGGACGATATCTTGTGGTCGGATGCCTTTATGTGTTTTCATATTCTAAAATTACAATTTTCCTAATAAATTTACATATCGCGAATTGAGAATATTATCAAATATCCTCAATTCGTAACCTTTTTGCTTACTAAATCGCTAATTTGTACCTATTATGATTGGATTTCAGTTTACCCCATTTAAGGCTGGCGAAAATAAGAAAAGCATGTTCGAGCAAATGCTTGATCTTTTCACTGAGCTATTGAATTACACCAATGGGGATGCAACTGAAGCATTAGATTGGCTGAACCAATTAGACCGAAAGCATAAATTCACCAATGACGATTATGGAATGGGTGATTTCATCGAAGATTTGAAGGAAAATGGCTACTTAAAGGAAAACGGTCCTGACGGAACCTTTAAGATCACTTCTAAAACCGAGCAGACCATTCGTAAAAAGAGCCTCGAAGACATCTTTGGTAAATTGAAAAAAGGCACGAAGGGTAATCATCAAACGAACAAAACGGGTCCAAGTGCCGAACTGAGTCCTGACACCAGGGCTTATCAGTTTGGAGACAATATAGATCAGGTTGATTTTACTGAAAGTATCCGTAATGCCCAGATCAATCATGGTGTTGAAAATTTCACAATGCACGAAAACGACTTATTGATTCGTGAAAGTGATTTTAAAACGCAAACCTCAACGGTTTTAATGATTGACATTTCTCATTCAATGATTTTATATGGAGAAGACAGGATTACGCCGGCAAAAAAAGTAGCCATGGCTTTGTGTGAATTGATTACGACAAAGTACCCAAAAGACACGATTGATATCGTTGTATTTGGAAACGATGCATGGAGTATTGAAATTAAAGACCTTCCGTATTTACAAGTAGGACCTTATCACACAAATACAGTGGCGGGTTTAGAATTGGCAATGGATTTATTACGCCGCCGAAAAAATCCAAATAAACAAATTTTCATGATCACGGATGGTAAGCCTACTTGTTTGAAAATCGGTTCTAAATATTATAAAAATAGTTTTGGTCTAGATAGAAAAGTGGTAAATCGTTGTTTAAATTTAGCAGCGCAGTGTAAGAAATTAAAAATTCCAATTACTACTTTTATGATTGCAGCAGATCCTTATCTGCAAAAATTTGTAGAGGAGTTTACGGAAATGAATCATGGAAAAGCATTTTTTGCTTCACTTGACAAACTTGGAAGTTTTATCTTTAACGACTTTGAAAGTGGAAAAAGAAAAACAGTGTATTAATAAAAAAAGAAATAGTTAAAAATAAAGAAGTGGCTAACAAAAAAGAAACAGTAGCAAAAAAAGAAGTTGCTAAAACTACCCCCATAGAAAAAATAAATACGCTTGGCAAACTGGTTGCATCAGGCTATCAATCTAAATCCATCAAGGACGAGGTTAGAGATAATCTTATTAACTGTCTGCAAAATAAAGAAAACCCATTCACGGGCATTCTTGGCTATGAGGATACGGTTATACCAGACACAGAACGTGCCTTATTAAGTAGACATAATATCTTGTTTTTAGGTCTAAGAGGACAAGCAAAAACTAGAATGGCGCGTCAAATGACGGATTTATTAGACGAGTATGTTCCAGTCATTATGGGAAGCGAAGTGAATGACGACCCTTTAAATCCTTTGAGCAAGTTTGCAAAAGATTTGATTGCAGAACATGGAGATGATACGCCAATTCATTGGCTTCATCGCTCAGAAAGATATGGCGAAAAACTAGCAACACCGGATGTGAGTGTGGCAGATTTAATTGGTGATATTGATCCAATCAAGGCTGCGAATTTAAAATTGAGTTTTTCAGACGAGAAAGTAATTCACTATGGTATTATTCCAAGAAGTAATCGCTGCATATTTGTGATCAATGAATTGCCCGATTTGCAAGCTAGGATTCAAGTGTCTTTATTTAATATCTTACAAGAAGGCGATATTCAAATTCGTGGATTTAAATTACGCATGCCATTAGACATTTTATTTGTATTCACTGCTAACCCCGAAGACTATACTAATAGAGGAAGTATTGTTACTCCATTAAAAGATAGAATTGAAAGTCAAATATTAACCCACTATCCAAAGACGCTCGAAACTTCTTTAGCGATTACAGAGCAAGAGGCAGATATTTTAGAAGCTCAAAAACAAAGAGTTGATATCAGTGATCTAATAAAACGTTTGATTGAACAAGTCTCTTTTGAGGCAAGGTCGAATGAATTTGTAGATAAGAAAAGTGGTGTGAGTGCCCGACTTACTATTGCTGCATTTGAAAATGCAATTAGTTCTGCTGAGCGTCGTGCGATTATACACAACGAAAAACATACTTATGTTTGGATTAGTGATTTAATGGGCATCATCCCGTCAATCACTGGAAAAATTGAATTGGTATACGAAGGGGAACAAGAAGGTCCTTACGAAGTCGCATTGAATTTATTGAATAAGGCTATCCGATCTCAGTTCATCGAATACTTCCCGAACCCTGAATTACTGAAGAAGAAAAAGATGGTCAACAAAAAAGGCGAAGAAAAAGCCTTAGACAATCCATATAAAGCAATTACTGGATGGTTTGATGCTGGCAATCATTTAAACTTAATGTTGGACATGAAAGATGCTGACAAAGTGATTGCGCTCTATAAAGTAGATGGATTATTTGGCCTTGTTAAAAAGTACTACCCACAAGTAAACGATAAAGAATCTGCTTTATTGATGGAATTTGTTTTACATGGTCTTGCGGCTTTCTCTTTGATAAATAAAAAAATGATTGATGGTAAGATTGAATTCAATGATTTAATGAGTAGTATGATGAACCTTGGAAGTTTTGGATTAGAGGAAGACGACTATAACGAATCTGATTATCAGTAAAATGTATGCATAAACTATTACCGACCATAATTGCTTTTTACTTTCTAAGCAGTTATACTTTATTTGCACAACCATTTAAACAAGAGGTTGAACAATTTAAGAAGGCGGATAGTATTGTAATGCCACCCAAAGGGCAAATCGTTTTTGCCGGAAGCTCCTCGTTTACAAAATGGAAAGATGTAGCCATGTATTTTCCCGGTTACCCAATTATCAATAGGGGTTTCGGCGGAGCCACCTTGGTTGATTTAATCTACTTTGTAGATGATGCAATCATAAAGTACCAGCCAAAGCAGGTTTTTATTTATTGTGGTGAAAATGATATGGCGGATGTAGATACAGTAAGTCCAACAACTGTTTTGGAAAGATTTAAAACCCTGCATAGCATCTTGTTAAATAAGTTGCCTAAGTCAACTAAAATTGTATTTGTTTCTATTAAACCAAGTATTGCTAGATGGCATTTAGAGTCCAAGTTTATAGAGGCAAATAAATTAGTAAAGGCTTATGCCTCCACCCAAACCAACCTGCAATTTTTGGATGTGCACAGTAGTATGTTAGACGAAAATAAAGAAGTATTAAAGGATATATTCATAGCCGATAAATTACACATGAATGCAAAGGGCTATCAGATTTGGCAAAAGCAATTCGCCCCTCAATTAATGAAGCCTATTTAGAAGGATCCAGCTTTAATTTTGTAAATACTTGTAAGTGTGGTAATGCCAATACTGCAATACCAATAAATAAAAGCGGTAAAATTTCTTTTATATTCCAATTTTTTAAAGTCCAAATAATAAATACGATAATCCCTGTCCATGCTGCCAATGCATAGGGTGTAGCTTTGCTTAAAAGAGCGAACCAGCCACGAATGGTGTTTTTCATCCCAAACTCTTGTCTTATTTTATCGAAAGATAAAATAGAGTGCCATAGCCCAAAATAAAAACTAAAACATAACCAGAGTGGTAAAAGCATATTCAAGATAGTCAAACAACCTATCTGCATAACAGCAAAGAAGAACTGCTTATTATCTGAAAAAAAGTATCGACTAGAAAAGAATAAAACGATATGTATAATCACAAGTGCCGCTTGTGCAATCGGTAAAACAATTTTTGCAATATCAATGTATTCCGCTGCCTGCATTTTAGACTGACCTAGTAAAACAAAGACGTCGATCGCCGTGTGGATGTTTTTACTTAGTAAAAATAATATCCAACTCAACCCTAGCAAACTATATACTAGTTTGTGAATACCTGTATAGCTTTTTCCAAGCCAATCAATTTCTCCAAAATGAAATGCAGTTAATCCTATAAAAATCACAATAGCGATGGTGGGTAAAAAATACCAAACTAAAGCGTACGCAATCATGTTCAAAAAATATTTAAACAAAAAGAGGTATTTGTGTTTTTTTCCAGATGCACGATTAACTTTTTTATCGATGTAAAAATCTAATGCGCCGTGTGGAATACCTAAAGTGAATAGGGTAACAAATAAGACAATTAATTGGTTGCTTGGTGAAATTGGAAACCAAGTGTGGAGTAGTGCAAGTAAAAATCCAACGAGTAATAAAAGCTGTCTAAGTTGAATTTGCATAGGTATAGGCATAAAAAAAGGGCGAGTTAATTAACTCGCCCTCTAAAGATAATGAATTAAGCAGCTTTTCTGCTCAATGCATAAATTACAAGACCGAATCCGATTTTGTTTACTGCATCACCGATGTTGTAAACAATATTCATATCCAATCCAATATTTGCAAATCCAGCATACCATTGTCCATCAGCTGTTCCGATTAAATATCCTAGAGGATAGATAGCCCAACCAACTAAAATGAACCAGCCTAATGCTTTGTTAGCAGAGGCAACAGCAGTACCAGCACTTGTTGCTAATTTTTTAACATCACCCATCCATACTTCATATACAATGTAGAAGTAAGCAAGCGCACTTACGGTTCCCCATATAGTTGCGTTACCTAAACCAGCTTCACCCATGTATCCTGTTACTAACATAACAACAGATGCAAGGATCATTTTCCATAACAAATTAGTTGTACCACCTGCTTTTTTTGTGATTAAGTAGAACTCAACACACATCAAAGGCACAGTCAACAACCAATCAACGTAACGGAAGAAAGTTGGAGAGTCATGTGTCTCTGCATAATAACTACGCATGTAGTAATAGTGAACAGCAGCAATGAAAGTGATCAAACCCGATACTAATACCGAGGTACGCCACTCTGCGCTTGTGTTGTTCAATTCAAAAAAGAAAAATACCGAAGCGGCCATCATAGCCATTGTGCCTACAAAGAAAGTGAACGAAACGTAGTCCGTTTTTGCAATCACTGTAGTTGCGTCTAATAGAAATAAAGAATCCATATTGTGGAGATTTGGTGAACTTGGTTAAACAATCGTTAGTAATTAACATCAATTTATTATAATTGTTTGCTAATACTCGTTGAGTTATGTTAAAACTGCGTCCGTCAAAAGTCCGTGTTTAATCATCGAATTTTTCTATGTATCAGTCTATCAGCTGTTTAGCTCAAAACATTTTGTTTAATCATTTCCATATACATTAAAAAAGTTTGTCCTATTGTATTGACTGATAGTCTGTTAGACATCATTTTAACATTTGCCCAAATTTTTTTTATTTTTTTATTGCTTTTGGCGAATTGCGACTCCTTTTCTAATTGGTATTTGTATTCCTTGATCCATACTTAATGTGCCATTCACCCATATATATTTAAATCCTTTTGCATATTGATGTGAATCTGCAAAACTGGCCATGTCAGCAACTTCATTTTCGTCAAACACCACAATATCTGCGATAAAACCTTCTTGAATGAGACCTCTATTTTTAATGTTGAACTTACTAGCAGGCAAAGAGGTCATTCTTCTTATAGCCTCTTCTAAGCTAATGACTCCAAGATCTCTAACATACCTGCCAAGCACACGCGAGTTAGTCCCATATGCTCTAGGGTGTGGTTTGCCAAAACCTTTCATTGCTATTCCCGCATCACTTGCAAACATATTAAATGGGTATTGCATGATTGCTTTTACATCTGATTCATTCATTCCATGATAAATCATCTGCGCGCCACCTTGCTCCATCATTTGAATAATTGTCTCTGCCTCGGCTAGTGCAGAATGTTTATTGCCTCTTAATAAATTTATGGCTTCAATATCTTTTCCATTATAATTGCTATCTGCTTTATAATTCGCAACCACTGCATAGGTAAAATGCTTGATACCCCTCTCTTTCAAAATGCCAATAATTTCGTTAGCTACTTTTTTACGAATGATTGGATTTTTTAATCTTGCAAAAATAGAATCTTGCCCATCTGATAAAACCCAGTCAGGTAACAATACGCTTAACTGCGTGCTACTTGCAGTGTAAGGATATTGGTCGATCGTTACATCAATTCCTTCTTTTCTTGCATTCACCACTAAAGGAATCGTTTCTATACTCCTGCCCCAATTATTTTGTCCACTAATTTTGAAATGAGAAATTTCAACTGGAATATTTGCGGCTCTTCCAATATGTATTGCTTCGTTTACGGCGTCTACTACTTGGTTTTCTTCGTTTCGAATATGTGATGCATACACCCCACCGTTTGCTGCAATTACTTTAGCAAGTCTTACTACTTCTTCCGTTGGAGCATAAGTGCCAGGAATATAAATCAAACCAGTAGACATCCCCACAGCACCATCTTTCATCGCCTGGGCTGCAATTTTTTCCATTTGCAATAATTCATTTTCTGTCGCATGTCTATTAGCCGTGCCCATTACTTGTTTGCGAATAGTGTTATGTCCAATAAGCGATGCTATATTAATAGACATGCCAATTGAATCTAAGCTATTAAAATACGTATTTAAATTCTCGGCAGAGCCCCCGCAGTTTCCTGTAACCACTGTTGTTACACCGTCATATAAAAAATTACTCGCAAGTGGGTTTCTTGTTTCGCCACCTTCTAAGTGACCATGAACATCAATAAATCCAGGAGCAACAATCAAACCTTTTGCATCTACCTCTTTTGCACCCTTCCAGTCTTTTAAAATCCCAACCGCAACAATCTTATTTCCTTGTATTGCTACATCTTTATATTGCCATTGGTTGCCGGTTCCATCAATTAGTTTTCCATTGCGAATAATAAAATCTGCATTCTGTGCATTTGCAAATTGAAGTCCTCCTGCCAGGGTAAGGAATAAGAGTAGTTTTTTCATATACTTATTTTGTCTACTCAATTTACAGAATCCTGCTCCATTTGTCATTCATTTTTATTTATTCAACCTAAAAAATGTATTTTCATTGGACCAATTATTCAACTATGAAAAAGTATATTGTAGCATTTCTATTCACAGGACTTTTTGTAAATCAAGTAAAAGCGCAACAAACCCAAAAACCGCCTTTACACGGAAAGGACTGGGTGGCGATAACAGGTAAACCATTAGCAGCAACTGCTGGATCGATGGTTTTTCAAAAAGGTGGCAACGCGGTTGATGCAGCTTGTGCAATGCTTGCTGCTACATGTACCATGTGGGATGTATTGAGTTGGGGTGGAGAGACACAGGCTTTAATATACAATCCCAACACAAAGAAAGTGATTGCGATAAGTGCAATGGGATTTGCGCCAACTGGTGCTACTCCAGAATTTTTTAAAAGCAAGGGCTTTAGTTTCCCTCCAGAATACGGACCATTAGCAGCTACAACACCTGGCACGCCAGGTGGCATTTGCTTGATGTTGGCGAATTACGGCACGATGAGTTTAAAAGACGTACTAGCGCCTGCCATGAATTTAGCTGCTGGTTATCCTATTGATGCACAAACTGCAAATAGTATCGAGCGTGGTAAAGCTTTAATAAAAACATGGCCATATAGTAAAAAAGTATTGTTGCCACATTTGGGTGAAAAACGTGAAGCGCCAGAAGCGGGTGAAATATTTGTTCAAAAAGATTTATTAAATACATTACAAAAAATGGTGGATGCAGAACAAGATGCTTTGAAAAAAGGAAAGTCTCGTAAGGAAGCTATCTGGGCTGCTTATGATCGTTTTTACAAAGGAGACATTGCAGACGAGTTTGTAAGAGGTGTGCAAGAACAAGGTGGTTTAATCACTAAAGAGGATTTAAAAAATTGGAGACCAACAGAGGAAGCGCCAACCATGGTGAACTACAAAGGAATTGATGTTTACAAATTACAAGCTTGGACACAAGGCCCATCTTTATTACAAGCATTAAATATTGTCGAAAATTTTGACTTGAAAAAAATGGGATATAATTCTACGGATTATATCCATACAATTTATCAAGCAATGAATTTGAGTTTTGCAGATCGTGATTTTTATTATGGAGACCCTAAGTTTTCTAAAAACCAACCAATGGAAGGTTTGTTGAGTAAAGCTTATGCAAAGCAAAGAGCTGGTGAAATTAATATGTCAATGAATAATGGTAATGCGGGTCCTGGAGATCCTTATCCATTTGAAGGAAAAACAAATCCTTATCTTGATTTAATTAAAGCAAAAGGTTTCCAACCAGCTACGGATACTGGTAAAACTAAAACAGGTTTTGCACCAGCGCATGATTTAAGAACAATAGCTGCATTAAACCCGAATAATAAATTGCCTGTTGATGCAGATTATATGGATCGTTTATGGAGAGGCACAACGACTGTAGAAGCTGCAGATAAAGAAGGCTGGGTGGTATCAATTACACCAAGTGGTGGCTGGTTACCTGCAACGATAGCGGGTAATACAGGCGTGGGCATGAGTCAGCGTATGCAAAGTTTTGTTTTAGATTCTGCACAAAACCCATTCAATGTAGTGGCTCCTGGCAAAAGACCGAGAGTAACATTGACGCCAAGTATTGCGATGAAAGACGGCAAGCCATTCATGGCATTTGGTGTTCAAGGAGGTGATACGCAGGATCAAAATTTATTACAATTCTTCTTAAATATCGTTGAGTTTGGTATGACAGTACAAGAAGCTTCCGAAGCAGCCAATATCAATACCAATCAACTTTGGCTTTCATTAGGCGGCACTAAACTGGCAGACAGAAAACCAAGAGCTGGAAGTTTATTATTACATGATAATGTATCTGAGTGGGTGCGTAAAGAATTAAGAGCAAGAGGGTATAGCTTGAGTTTTGATGACCGCACAAGTGGACCAATCAATGCCATCTTATTTGATTGGAAGCATGGTTCAATGTGGGGTGGAAGCTCAAACCATGGAGAAGACTATGGTATAGCTTGGTAATCGAAATCAAAAGATTTTATAATAGAACCAAAAAATAATTATTTAAATAAGTTTAAGATGAGTCAGAACCGAAGAAAATTTTTAAGCACTGCTTTGTTATCTGCAGGGGCATTGGGCTTAAGTAGTAAATTAATTGCCGGAGAAAACAATACCGCATTGCCAAAATCAATCATTGATTTAGCGCCAATGAAAGAAGGTGTAGTGCCTATTACAGTGGAAGAGCGCAAGCAAAGAATTGCAAAGGCACAAGAAATAATGGCTAAAGAAAAAATCGATGCTATCTTTTTAGAAGGCACTGCTTCAAGCTTTTATTTTACTGGCATGCGTTGGGGCCAAAGTGAAAGAACATTTGGTGTGGTGATACCTGCAAAAGGAGCAATCGCATACGTATGTCCAAAGTTTGAAGAAGATAGAGCGATGGAAATTTTGAACCCTGTTTTTGGTAGTGAAGTAAGATGTTGGGAAGAACATGAGAGTCCTTATGCATTGATTTTTTCGATTGTAAAAGATAGAGGCTTTACACATAAAAGAATTGGTATGGAAGAACGTGTACGTTTTTTCATTGCTGACGGGGTGAAAAAAGTAGCCGCTGGCTTTGATATAGTAGATGCAACTCCTGTCACTGCTGGTTGTAGAATGTACAAGACAAAAGCAGAAATAGCATTGATGCAATATTCAAGTGATATTACTATTAAAGCATACCAAGCTGCATTTGCAACGATTCGTCCAGGTATGTCTCAATCTGAATTTAGTGGCAATATTAGTGCCGCATTTAGAAAGCTAGGTTATAGTGGTGGAGCTTCTGTACAAGTAGGGAAGTATTCTGCATTGCCACACGGAAGTAGCACACCACAGATGATACAAGAAGGAGATATTGTGATGGTGGATGGTGGAACAAGTGTAGAAGGTTATGCTTCTGATATCACAAGAACGATCGTGGTTGGCAAACCAACACAAAGACAAACCGATGTTTGGAATCTTGAATTAGAAGCACAAAATGCAGCATTTGCAGCTATCAAAATTGGAGCCCCTTGTGAAGTAGTAGATGCTGCAGCAAGAGCGGTGATTGAAAAAGCTGGGTTTAATAAAAATTATAAACTACCAGGATTGCCCCACAGAACGGGTCATGGTATTGGACTAGAGGGACACGAGTGGACTAATTTTGTGAAAGGTAATAAGACAGCAATGGCAGTAGGCATGTGCTTTAGCAATGAACCAACTATTTCTATTCCGGATGAATTTGGTATTCGTTTAGAAGACTGTTTGTATATCGCAGAAGATGGGCCTCATTATTTTTCGAAACAAAGTATTTCTATCGAGCAACCGTTTGGATAATTAATAATTATAGATGTATTGATTTTGATACAAATTAAAGAATAAAATACCTAAGTGGATAATAAAAAAGGAGCTACAATTTGTAGCTCCTTTTTTATTTGTCTTAGTTTAATACGACATTATTTAATCCAACTAAACTATTTGTATAATTGATTAAACAACATCTTATAAGTACTATGTGTTTGTCCTCTAAAAGTAATTTCTGGACCGTATACAAATAACTTTCCTTTGCCAATTTTAGCTTCAAAAGCAGCAACCCCATCTTGTAAATAAGCTTGACCAAAAGCCCAGCCACTTCTCAATGATTTATCAGAAGCAAACCAAGCAAGTGGGGTAATTTTTCCGCTAGCAATTGCATCAGGCTGTACTCTAAATACTGGACTATTGTTAAAGTATACATCTGCTTTATTTTTCATGCCCCAGTTTGATTTTATATCCGGACTAACTGCTACTTGCAAGATACTTCCTGGAATATAAAATTTCTCTCCTGGCAAGCTGCGTTCTTTACCATTGTTCATTTCAACTATTGCATTTTTTACAGGTAGATCCAAATGGTAAGCCAAATTTGCGCTTGACCCAATTGTAACAACAGAGCCACCTTGTTCAATAAATGCTTTTATAGCAGGCACAGATTTATCTGCAGTTATTTTTCCAAGCATTGGATGAAACTCAGCTGGTATTTCTTCTACGCTTGGTTCTTTTTCTTCGTATGGAGATGCAGCACTCGCAAGCATAGAAGGAATTGCGCCATCCACAAAAACAATTACATCGTATTTGTCTTTTAAATTACCCGCGTTGATTTCTTTTGCATAGATTAAATTAAAGTCAAAATGATATTGTTCAAAAATCCATCTTACCCAGCCAGATGGCATTGAACCACCATAACGATCCCATAATCCAATTTTTAATTTTTCAATTTTAACAGCATCTGTTGGTATATTTTCAACTGCAATTGCTGTAATACCCGCTTTTGCAATCGCCTCTTTGTCGTTTGTCAAAGCTGCGATTTCAAAATAAAAACCAAGCTTGTTTTTATAAACAACTTTACCCGCTTTTAATAAATCATTCACTAGGACAAAGCTGTTATTGTCAGTTGATTTAATTGCATAAAATTTATTTACACTATTAGGTGTAACAATAATATTGCTTTTTGGATTTTGTATTTGACCATAAGGAACTGCTTCGAATGGGCCATTGAAATCGTCTAGGATTCTATCAAACTCTACGCCCATTGTATAGGCTGGCGTCCATCCTGCTGCATCATAAGGACGTACTGGAGGACCACCAGGATACAAGAAATCGTTCGGATGATCTTGTGGATCAAACATATCTAACACATGCGCTCTAAATGCCTGGTTGGTTCTAACGATATACGAACCAACTGGATAATTTTTTCCACCTACCGCAAAATCAGTAGTTGCTTTATGAACTTTGATGCCACTCTGGATTAAGATATTGACAAAAGCAACAGCACTTGAATTTTGATTTGCAGGAATAATATAACCACGTGGATCTCTTAGATTTGGTGCCTTATAAATTTTTGCAAAATTTTGAGCGGCGATACTATCCACACGAATATCTCTTTTCTCTGTTTTTAATTGTTCATTCAACATTTCAACTTTGTTCGGAGAAAGCGTCCAGTTGTCCTTGCTACCTGCATCAATTGCTGCTTTACCCATTTTATACATATTCAATAGCACTTCGTCCTTATACCTTGCAGCATAATTTAAAACGGCATAGTTTAAGGAGATGGAATAATCAATAGAGTTTCTGAAAAACCATTTTTGCGGTTCGATAGGATAAGGCAAGCCGCTATTTGGAATTAAACGCTGAGGCACTAAAGGTATTGTCATTGGTGTAGGACTTCCGATGATCTCCGTTAATATACCCACAATATTATGATAGTAAGCCGTTGTTCTTAAACCGCCATTCCACCAAGTTGAATAAACCGATCCACCTTTCATAGTGTAACCAGGTTTTTGTTCTGCATTTAAACGACTGCTCATTGCAGCGCCCATTGCATCTAAACTTGTTATCAATAATGGATTATAAACATAATTAAATGGATCTCTATATGGAGGTCCTGCCACAACAGTTCCCGCTGGTCCTGTTTGATGGTGGTTGTATAAAATTTGAGGCATCCACTCAATATATTGTTGACGACTCATATTCTTTGACTCACTCATGTTCATCATAAAGAAGTCGCGATTATTATCATGTCCAATATATTTTTGATACAATCTAGGCAATGCCGATGTGCTTCTTTTTAAAGTATCTGTATTACGCATATACCAATTAGAAACTAATTCTTGTCCATCTGGATTTGCATGAACAAATAAAATAATGGTATTTTTTAAAATATTTCTTGTCTCTTCATCCGAACGTGTAATAAGTTGATAAAGGGTTTCAATCCATTGGTGTATGCCTACAACTTCAGTGGCGTGTAGCCCTCCATCTATCCATACCACTGCCTTCCCTTCATTTGCCAACTGCTTCGCATCTGCATCTGTTAATTCTTCAGCTCTTGCCAATTTTTGAGAGATCGACTTGTATTTTTGTAATTGTCTAATGTTTTCTGGGCTTGATACGATCATCATATAATGATTGCGGCCTTCTTCGGTCTTACCAATTGTGGTCAATTTTACTTTGTTAGTACTAGCAGCTACTTTTTTCAAATAAGCTTCTGTTGCCGTAAATGTGGCAAGTTTATAATTGTCCCCAATATTAAATCCAAAATGACTTTTTGGACTAGGAACATCTTGTGCAATAAGTTGCGAACTTAATATGAGCACAAAAATGAGTAGAGATACAATATGACGCATAGTGTTAGTTTTAGTCTAACTAAAGTTAACAAGGCAGATTTGTATTTTAAAACAAATTTTATGAATGGAAAGATTAAAACAGCTCATAAACTAGTGCAATGAATTTTAATGAATTCTTATAATTGAAATTTGTGCACTCGGTGTAGCAGGTCTAGATGGATTACTTAAAATGTTGGTTTTAATCAATTGCGTCTGAATGTTCCGCACGCTAAAAAATAGTTCTATATAATCCTCTTCCCCAAGAGGTATAAGCCCTTGACCGGATAGGATATTTTTTGTTCCAGTTGGTCCAGTCAGGGTTTGCCTTAGACTATTGGGATAGGCAGCTCCATTTCGTCTTATCCAAACACTAATTTCATCATTAGAAATTAATGCATTGCTTGCTTGGATGATATACTGCACAAAATAGACTCCGCTTTTTAATACGGTTAACCTCGTTGGCACTAAAGTAGCATTTTGCCCAATATAGACATGCTTATTACTAATACTTGTATCTTTCCAATTGATAGCAATTGCCGTATTAATGACTGCAGCAACTTGCTTACTAGTATCATAAAATGTGCCAAAATCAACCTCAAATGGCATAAAACCTAAACCAGTCTCTATTTCCTTTTGATTAATCGCTCCTATATTAATTTTTTGATTGATTCTATTACTTAAGTGGACTGTGTCTTTCTTTTCTAATTTGTTATTAAGCGCAATTGAAGTTGGTTTACTAATCAATTTATTCGAGTCGGCAATATTATTTACTTTATCTAGTAACATAGCTTGTTTCAAAGAAGTAATGTTGGCAACACCAGTACCACCTTGAGCAACTGAAATTAAACCCTCAATATTTTCTAATTTGATATGATCTATTGTAAATGCATAAGCAACGTAATTAATTGCTTGTTGTCCAATTAGAATAAACTGAAAATGATTTTCTGGATCAATTTCAACACGAATAAAATGTTCCTTATCTCCCCATTTTATATTTTCAAATACACCTTCTGTCTTAACTTTTGCAAGTTCATTCGCGCCAATCAAAACAGAAAACAATCCGAGGGGATTCGTGGTGATTGATTTTATTTCTTGATATACAACACTATTTTTAATAGTGTCTGTTAGTATGCTAATTCTAATTTGAATTTTTTGATTACCCATAACTATTCCCTGACTATTTCTTGCAATAGCCTGAAAGGTAATACCCTTATTATTTTGAGATATAGCAGTAATGCTAATTAAAATAAATAGAATCAAAATAAGGAGTTTCATTGTTTAAATATTTTTTGGGTTTTGATCCAAAATTGTTGACTTAAAGAAATATTTTCTGGTAGATAAAGAACTTGAACAAAATAAATTCCAGTAGATTGATTTGAAATAGGTATCGACATTGATAGATGGCTGCTTGCAATTTTTGTCTTAATTCCAAACAGGAACGTCCCGTAAAAATTAAAAACATGAACTCCATAAATTATTAAATCTGATTCCTTAGATGACAATACCACTGACTGAGCATATTCATTATATCGAATTAAAATTTTGGGTTCAAATTCACTCGGCTTCGTGTTCTGTTGGTGTCGATAAATACTAGGCTGAATAAATCCTGTAGTAAAAAAATATTCAGGCGATTGATTCAAACTAATAGTGCTCATACCTAAATCAAGTTGCCATTCTAAATGAAATCCGCTAAAATTATTGGAACTATAATAATCAGCCGATTGCGTAAATGATTGTAAAGCAAATGACTGTCCAAATAGCCTTGAATTGTAATGATTGATAACTATAAAAACCAGTAATAAGAGTCTAGTTTGTTGAAATATGTGCATTCATAAATATCGCAGTAGATATTATTTCGAAACTCGGTATTTATACTATCAAAACGGCTTCCTTTAATTAGATAACGCAATATATTTATAATTAATTTTGCTATCTTTAATATACAAAATCAAAAAATGAAGCAGTTTAAAACCCTACTTTTTATTACTATACTTAGCATAAGCTTTATTGCTTGTAGTAAAGGCGGCGATACTCCAACCCCAACCCCACCTACCCCCAACCCTCCAGTAGCTACTGAGCCAAATTTAACCTTAGCAAATGCAGTTGTGGTAGATATTGATCCAGGTGCTAATAATATCTTTGCTGTTGTAGGTACAGCTCAGAGAATTGAAGTAAGGATGCTTTCAGTTCCAACAAGTGGCGTTTCCATTGTAACTAAATTGATTCGATTAGCTGATAACACGGAAGTCTTTAAAAATGAAATCGCCCAAACTACTACTTTATCTAATGCAGTCAATATTACTGGTTTGGTTCCTGGAGTTTTGTACAATACCGAAGTAGTTGTAACCTCAAAAACATCCTCAAGCAATTTCCGCAAGATTGAATTCAAGATGGCTGCAAAATAAATTAAGCCATTCAAATAATATTCATCCCTTATCTTAATAGATAGGGGATTTTTTTTGTAACTTATTGACGAATTCACATTTTCTGCCTCAATTAAAAAAGAAACTATGTTAGAACAAATCATGAAAAAAGGAATTGCTTTCATTTGTTTGGTTGCAATTTCATTGCCTTCTATTGCACAAAAAAAATATTCCGAAAAAGATTTAGCCACCATGAAGCAATCGCTTATGCAAGCTGTGGCTGGTAAATCTAAGGAGGTACAAGTCATGGTAGATCAAATATTTAGTTTCGCTGAATTAGGATTTCAGGAAGTTGAAACTTCTAAATACATCACATCGGTTTTAACTAAGAATGGATTTTCGGTAGAGCAGGGCATCTCAAATGTACCCACAGCTTGGATGGCTAAATGGGGCAGCGGCTCGCCTGTTATTGCATTAGGAAGTGATGTGGATTGTATTCCAAAAGCTTCTCAAAAACCTGGTGTAGCTTATAAAGCACCGATTGTGGAAGGCGCACCTGGTCATGGGGAAGGACATAATTCAGGACAAGCAGTTATTATTTATGCTGCTATCGCGATGAAAGAATTAATGGAGCGTGAAAAATTACCAGGAACAATATTGATATGGCCGGGTATTGCAGAAGAATTGGTTGGAACCAAAGCTTGGTATGTGCGCGACGGCTATTTTAAAGATGTTGATGCTTGTATTTTTACCCATGTTAGTGGGGACTTTACTTCAAGTTATGGAGACAATGGAGGAAATGGATTAGTGAGTGTTCGTTTTGATTTCGAAGGAGAAGCGGCACATGCAGCAGGTCAACCATGGAGAGCAAAAAGTGCTTTAGATGCGGTAGAATTAATGAATGTGGGATGGAATTTTAAGAGAGAACATTTAAAACCAACCAACAGATCACACTATGTGATAGTGGATGGAGGCGACCAACCAAATGTGGTGCCTAGTAAAGCGAGTGTTTGGTATTATTTTAGAGAGCGTACTTATGAAGACATTAAAATGAATTATGAATCTGGCATTAAGATCGCAGAAGGTGCGGCGATGATGACGAATACAAAAGTTTCTCATCAAATTCTAGGAACTGCATGGCCTGGTCATTTTAATAAACCACTTGCAGAAGCCATGTATGCGAATATTAAAAAAGTGGGCATGCCAATTTGGGATGAAAAAGATATTGCATTAGCTAAGAGTGTACAGAAATTAGTTGAAGCGCCAAAGAAAGACCAACAAGGCAATCCGATTGATGGTTTAAAAAATTCTATCGACACTTTAAAGGGCTCTGTAGCTTTTTCATGGGGCGGCGGTTCAGATGATATTGCTGATATTTCATGGAATCTGCCAACGATCGTATTAAGGTATCCTGCGAATATACCAGGCACAAAGGGCCATCATTGGGCAGATGCGATTGCGATGGCTACGCCTATTGCACATAAAGGTTCTTTGGTTGGTGCCGAAGCGACCGCAATGACCTTACTAGATTTATTTACGAAACCAAATTTAGTAGCTGACGCTAAAAAATATTTTAAAGAAGTGCAAACGAAAGATGTACAGTATATTCCATTCATTACCAAGAATGATCCACCTGCAATTCATTTGAATAAAGAGATTCAAGGTGCTTATAGGAGTCAACTTGAAAAATTCTATTATGATCCAACTAAGTTTGGAACTTATTTAGAGCAATTGGGAATTACTTATCCTACAATAAAGCAATAAAATCTCGTTGTTTCATCCGTTTAAGTGCCCTAAAAAGATCCGAATTTTTGTATTCGGATCTTTTTATTCATAAAAGTCTACTAAAAAGATAGACTTTTATGAAATTTTCCCTATTTTTGACCTATCGTCATGTGGCCGAACGGATAGGCGAGGGTCAGCAAAACCCTTAACGATGGTTCAACTCCATCCATGACAACTATGGACTTTCAGGGTCCTCAATACAAGCAAGCAATCCTGAATTCGGGCGGTATTTCTATACCGCCTTTCATTTTTCATCTAAGGGCAAGTATTTATTTAGTAAATTAGACTTCTATAAAACTAAATTTTTTCCATCTATGAAGAAGCAACTCTTATTATTCACTTTTTCTTTTTTAATTACCAGTTTGGTATTTGCACAAGTTCCTAATGATGTATACAAGATGGAATCTGTTTCGAGACCAAAAATTTCACCTGAAGGAAGCTGGATTTTATATAGTCAATCAAAAATTGATGTGGCAAAGGATAAATCTGTTTCAAAATTGTATATGATGAGTGCAGATGGCAAAGAAACGGTTACACTTACAGAACAAACTAAGGGTGTTGGGAATTATCAATGGAGTCCTGATGGAAAATATATATCTTATTTATCTAAGGGAAAGGATGAAGACAATGGATCACAATTATTTTTAATGGATCGTCGTGGTGGCGAAGGTGTTCAAATTTCTGATATAAGGGGTGAAATTGAAGATTACACTTGGTTTAATAGCGGAAAAAAAGTGGTGATGGTTATTAAGGATTTTAATTATGCTGATACTGCAAAATCAAAAATTAGAGTGCCTTATGAAATAAATCGTTACCAGTTTAAACAAGATTATGAAGGTTATTTAGATAATCGTAAAACACATCTTTACGTTTTTGATATAACAACTAAAAAACTAGACACTCTAACCAAAGGGAATTACAATGAAGCTGATGTTGCTATTAGTCCAGATGATTCCATGGTTGCATATACAAGCAATGTAACAGCTAATCCTGATAAGAATTCAAATACAGATATTTTCTTAATTCATCTTTCCAAACAAGCTACCCCATTGCAATTGACTACTTATAACGGCGCTAATAGTAGCCCTGTATTTAGTCCTGATAATACTAAAATTGCATTTTTACAATCTAGTTCTGAAAAGAATTATGACATGTATGATATCGCACAATTAGGCGTGTATGATCTTAAAACAAATAGTTCAACTATTGTTTCAAAAAAATATGATCGTGGATTTTCAACTATTGTTTGGTCAAGAGATGGACAATCTGTTTTATCACTTATTGAAGATGATAGAAAACAAAACTTAGTTCAATTTAATATTCAAACTCAAAAGCCAGAGTTGTTAACCAATGAAATGGGTGTGTTTAGTTCAATGGACATGAATGACAAAGGAAATATAGTTTTATTATTTAGCAATTTAGAAACACCAAACGAAATTTATAGCTATCAAAATAAAACGACAAAGAGACTTACATACTTACAAGATGCATTTGTTTCGAAACTAAAAAAAGGATACCATAAAGGTTTTCAATCTGTTTCCTCTGATGGCACTGTTGTTTCTAGTATTTTACATTTGCCAGATAGCAATGCTAAAAATTTACCATTGATTCTGTTTATACATGGAGGTCCAGTTGCACAAGATGATTATTCCTTTGATATGACTTCTAGGATCTATGCAGAGGCTGGTTATGCAGTAGCTACCGTTAATTATAGAGGTAGTAGCGGTAGAGGGGTTGCATATACCAATGCTATTTATGCAGACTGGGGTAATAAAGAAGTGAAAGATATTATTGGTGCGGCTGATTATTTGATCAAGGAAGGTATAGCCGATCCAAACAGACTTGGAATTGCAGGTTGGAGTTATGGGGGTATTTTATCTAACTACACAATTGCTACTGATAAGCGTTTCAAAGCTGCTGTTAGCGGCGCCGGTAGTTCATTAATGATGTCGGTGTATGGATCAGATCAATATGTAAAGCAATATGAAGAAGAGATTGGGAAGCCTTGGGAAAATCCTAAAAAGTGGGAAGCATTGTCTTATCCATTCTATAAAGTTAAGGAAATAAAAACGCCTACTTTATTCATGGCAAGCCAAGCAGATTTTAATGTACCAGTGATAGGTGCAGAGCAAATGTATCAAGCCTTTAAATCAGAAGGCATCCCTACTGAATTGATAATATATCCAAATCAAAACCATGGCATACGTGTACCAAGTTATATTGTACATCGCCATAATGCACATATCAATTGGTTTAATAAATACCTGAAATGAAATTAATTCTTACTTGGTTGCTTTTTATCGGTGTAATAGCAGTCAATGCTTTAGCAAATACTTTACCAATCAACGGGTATAATACAGGGCAGATATCTGCTTTCTATCCAAATAGGTTTGTTCCAGCTGGATTTACATTTTCAATCTGGGGTGTAATCTATAGTTTGCTATTGATCTATACAATTACGTATAGTTATTTTATAATTCGTCGCAATTCTAAAAAGGAAGTAATTGAGTTTATAAACAAAGTTCATCCATACTATTTATTGACTTGTGTGTTTAATATGGCTTGGATCATTGCATGGCATTATTTGCAAATCGAAGCTTCAGTTATTATCATGTTGTTGTTTTTGGCAACACTAATTCAATTGTTTTTAAAGAGTCGATCGCATGTAGACTTGTTAACAAAGACCGAGCAATTTTTATTGAATACACCTTTTATAGTATACCTAGGCTGGATTTCTGTAGCCACAATTGCGAATATCACCGCTTTATTTGTTGCCTATCAATGGGGTGGATTGGGTATTGACCCAGTATATTGGAGTGCTATAATGATTAGTATTGCCTCTTTTATTGGCATTGTATTTATTAGAAAATACAAGTCAATTGCTTTTCCTTCTGTTTTGATATGGGCACTTATGGGCATCAATGTCAGTCAAGGAAAAAATCATCCAATCCTTTTTTCGGTCAGTTTCATCGCAATAGTTTACTTATTCATGATGACATCAATCACCTTATATTATAATTCCAAAAAATCTAAAATTGTTTAAATTGCAGTATGATTACGAAATCGGAATTAAAAGTACTTTTCCCCAATTTAGAAGAGGGATTATATGATGCCATCATTGAAAATGCTGAAATCAAAGAAGTGCCTGCCGGAACGCCTTTATTGAAAGTGGGACAGAATATCCGTTCAACTATGATGGTGATTGACGGTACGGTCAAATTGTACCAAGAGGATGAAGAAGGGGATGAATATTTTATGTATTATATCTCACCAGGTCAAGCCTGTGCGGTATCGATGGTTTGCAGTTTTCAAGCAGAACAAAGTCAAGTATTAGCCAAAGCGATGACAGATGTTACTTTGATTTCTATCCCAATTAAATTCATGGATAAATGGCTGAGTGAATTTAAAAGCTGGCACTACTTTGTTATTAAGACCTATCGTACAAGGTATGAAGAGTTGTTAAAAACGGTGAATGAAGTGGCATTTAAAAATATGGATGAAAGATTGGAGTTTTATTTGAAAAAGCAAGTTGACAAATTCGGCCCTTCTATTAAATTAACCCATCAAGAAATAGCTACTGATTTAAATAGTTCGAGAGAGGTTATTAGTCGACTAATGAAAAAAATGGAAAACAATGGTTGGATTGTACTACATCGAAATAGTTTTGAATGGATTAAAAAGTAATTATTAAAGAATAAAGATCGCAACTGTATTTCCAAAAAAATGGCCTCGAATTTCGAGGCCATTTTTTTGGAAATATTAAATCAATTATACAATTGAATGCTTGTCAATTTTAGTGCGGTAATTTCTCTTTGAAATAACCATAAGTCCAAGTTCCAGCGATTGCACTTAGGATCACTACTAAGATGGCATAAAATCCTGCACCAATATGTGCAAATAAAGGTCCTGGACAAGCACCCGTTATTGCCCATCCAAATCCAAACAATAATCCACCATAAATTTGACCTTTATTAAATTCCTTGTCAGCAATTTTAATTTCCTCGCCATGGATTGTTTTGACCTTAAATTTCTTAATTAAGAAAACAGATAAAGCGCCAACAAATACTGCAGTACCAATTACGCCAAACATATGGAAGCTTTGTAATCGGAACATTTCTTGAATTCTGAACCAAGAAATGATCTCGGCTTTTACAAATACAATACCGAAAATAATTCCAACTATTGTATATTTTAAATTATACCAACCTGGGTGTGTTTGTTCAGATGCGTTAACGCAGGCCGTATTACTATCTATATTTTGTACTCTTTCGTTATTCATTGTTTAATTTTTATAAGGATAAAATCCATGGTAAAATAATATTGGCCATAAAGAATCCGCCAGCCATAAAGCAAATTGTTGCGACAAGGGAAGGCCATTGTAAATTACTTAAACCCATAATTGCATGTCCCGATGTGCAACCTCCTGCATAACGTGTTCCAAAGCCTACTAAGAATCCTCCTACAATCATCATGATAAAGCCTCGAACAGTAAATAAAGATTCGAAACTAAATAATTCAGCTGGCAACATGTAGTTGTAATTCGTAATACCATATTGTGCCAATTCAGCTTGTAAAGCAGGATGAACTATGATTGGATCATTTGTCATCAAAAATTGATTGGCTAAAAATGCGCCTAAAAATATCCCACCAACAAAAAAGAAATTCCAGATTTCTTTTTTCCAGTCATATTTAAAAAACTTGATGTCTGCTGGGAAACATGCAGCGCATACATGCCTTAGGTTTGAAGAAATACCGAAACTTTTATTGCCTAAAATAAGCAATGCTGGAACGATAAGTCCGATAATGATACCTGCCACGTACCATGGCCAAGGTTGTTGAATCTGTTCGATCATATTGTGTGGTTTTTATTTACTATAGATTTTTTTAATAGGCTTATACGGCCCGTATTTATGTTGTGCTTCTGAAAAAGTATCTGCGTAGGGCGCAAATGCAAAATCGAGCGGTTTTTTATCAAATTTTGGCCAATCTTTAGATTGGTCTTTATGTGGTCTTGGTTGGCTATTTACAAACGCAGCAACATCCCAACATTCTTCCTCTGTTAATTTTGGACTTTCATGAGAAGTCAATAAATAGGGCATATTGTTTTTTACATAACCTGCAAAATTGCTGATCCGAAACAAGCCCGCACCATCGTTGTAACTATGCGGCCCCCATAATGGAGGATAGGCATACTCTAGTTCATCTAGTGCAAGTTGTCCCTCCCCATTTGCGCCATGACAATTCTGACATTGTGCAGTATACACAATTTTACCCTTTGCAGGATCAGCTGCGCGATCCATGTAAGCCAACTTTTCAATTCCTGAACCATGTGGCTTTGCTCCTTTTTCAACGTCTTGTCCCAACCATTTGATATAAGCATAGATGGCCTTAAACTCTCTACTATTACTATCTACTGCAGTGCCATTTAAACTTCTTTCCATACAATCTGCCACACGTTTATAAATACTTTCTACTTGACCACTACGATCTCTAAATTTTGGATAAGTCGAAAATACAGCAGCATAATTATTACCCCAAGCTTTTGCCCCTGCTTGTAAATGACAGTTTTGACAATTCATCCCATTGGTTATTTGTGCTACAGATCCCTTGGGCCCTAAGTATTTAGAAGTATGTGCAATTAACTCTTGACCGTAAATCACTAACTCGCGTTCTTCGCCAATAGTGGTATTGTCTAGATATAGGCTAGGCCCTACCCAAGTACTATCTGTTTTGGCAATAGTACCATCTATTTTAAAATAATCGCCACTAATGAATCCTACTAAAAAGTAGAGTCCAATGAGTGCAACTATTCCCAGTAGAATTAGAAATTGTTTTTTCATTTCAATTATTTTAATGCTTCATTTTTCACCGGTAGGACAAATTTAATTTGAATACTATCTAAAATCATAAGTTGTACCTTGTAATTGAGTCAATAAAGTTGAGGGCTGATCTGTTGCAATTGTTCTACCTTCTAGTTTAGGTGCTACAGGAGAATTTGTTGCTAAGTATGCTTTAATCACCTCATGTAAACTTGTATTGGTAGCAACAGGGTTGGTTACTTTTTCAATTCTACATAAAGTATCGTTTGGATCTCCTTCTCTTTCACAAGCCACAATTTTATACAATTTGTTCTTATCTAAGGCTTGTCCTTTGATTTTCACCCAATTGACCCTTTGACCTTTTGGTTTCCCAATGGTACAATTCACTTCCATACCGGCAAAACGCACAAACCAACCACCAAATCGCTTACTTGGATCAGTAGCAAAGGCGTTTTCAAGTTCTTTTTCAAGCCATTCTAAAATTTGTTGGCCAGTCACTTCACCCATTTTAGCGGTAGAATCTACAGGCAACATGTTCCATAAAAACTCATTGGTAATTGCCACTTGATTTTTATTTTCTGGCACTGCTAAGGGTTGACAAAATCTAAATCCATTGCTTAATGCAATATCTGGTTTAAACTTCCACATCACAGCGTCTGTAATTAAATTGTCCATTGGTGTTTCTAAAACAAAATAACGAACCAGTGGTGTTTTGCTATACCCAATTACTTGATTCATTTTGTTTTGATAGGGTGCAGCCATTTTTTCAACCAACGCTAAGGTTTTTTTATCTGCAGGATATTTTTCCGGGTCTACGTCCATCAGTTGATACACATAGCTTTCGATTTTTCCATCTTTCACTTTAATATCTAGTCTTCCTAAGAAAGACCCAAACGCACCACATTCAACTACTTTTGTAAATTTTCCTTGTATTGGTACACGTACACGTTCATGGGTGTCTGCGCCTAAAATAAAATCAGCACCTTCTACTCTTGGATCATTTGCTAAACCAACCTGCTGTGCTAAACCCATATGGGTCACTACGAAAATAATCCCGCAACCCTCCACTTCTTTTAAGTACTTGATATACTTAGCTACATTATCTGTTGCATGCGTAAAGCCAATACCCTCGCTATATGCAGGAGATTGACGTTTTGGTACTAGATGATCTGTATAACCAATAAAACCAACTTTAGCACCTGCAATATATTTAATCCAAAATGGAGGGTAAATTAATGTACCGTTTTCTGAATCGTTTGTTTTATGCCACATGTTGGCACAAATTTTTGCTGCAGTAGAATGCCCCATATCGTAGAGCATTTTCTTCTTTTTATAAACTACTTCCCAGTTGCCAGGTAAGATCAAATCATAATGAAATGCATTCATTAACGGGATCAAGGCTTCTCCTTCTGATAAAGAAGCGACACCGTGTCCATGAAAATAATCCCCACCATCGTATAGAATATTTTGCGGATAACTTGCTCTTAACTGATCTACCATTGTCTTTAGTACTGCAAGTCCTCCTCTTTTTTTATAGACTGCTTTGTCTTTTTCCCAAAAAAATTCGTCATGTGTATGAATCTGGGCATGAAGGTCGGTGGTGATGAAAATACTGAATTCATTTTCGGCCTGTAAAAGTGTTGAATTATTTGCTTTTAAATTTTTAGAAAGAAAATCATTTTCAGGAAACGCAGTATTGCCCATATTTAAAACAGCCGGCGCCCCCAATCCCAAAAGGGCTGTGTTTTTTAAAAAATTTCGTCTATCTGCATTTTTCTCTTTCATAAATACAATTATTAATAGTGAAAAGTCCACTTAATTCACAATAAATTAGGTGACTTTTATCACAATCTTATCTTTTCATCAATAAAAATTAAAAATGAAAATTCAAAATGAAGTTAAAATGGCTCATATCAACTTTATTGATATAATATCTTGGGTCATTATAAGTTTCCCCAACCGCATCTTTATAAAAGTAGATGACTTGAGCTTCCCAACCTTTCCAAAAACCAGAAAAAGCATAACGAGCATCAATATTGTATTGCATATAAGCTGGAAAGCCATATTTGTTCATTGCAAAATCTTTAACATCAGCTAAATCATAATAACCAATACCTAAGTTGATTTTTACAGGGAGTGAAGGGGTGGTATATTTTGTTTTGAATACGTAGGCGTTTAAATCACCCATGCCTTCATTCCTTTCGCCCAATAAAAAAGTATAGAATGGGTCGCGTCCCCATTCTCTAGGCATTAAATAACGCCCTTGTTTAGTAATTCTAGTAAAATTGAAAGAGTAGTCCCAATGACCAATGTTTTTACCTATTCTAGCTCCAAAAACAAATGAAGATTGATTTGGGTTAAAATAGGTTTTTTCTATTGCAGCGTTTCCTCCATCTTTCACCACATTTTGTTTTATAAGCTGTATTCCATAATATAAAGGAGCATTTGAATTTGGAACCTTATCTATTTGCAGTAAACTAGAATTAAAAATATGATCTACATATTGATTCCATAATTGCAATTGATAATTTTTTTGCATTGCAATCTCAGCTCCAATAAGCGCAACTCCTTTTGATTCAAGCTCATTTTTGTAACCAGATTTTTTACCATCAATATTTACCCCAACTGAATAAATTCCAATGGATTCGCCAGTTTTATACCATTCAACTGTGGATCTTGGCGAAAATCTGTTCAACCAACCACCATAGAATTTATTTTTGTGATGTTGATACTGTCCCCAAAATCCTTGCACTTCTGTAGGGCGCATCCTTCCATCTTGTAAGTTTATAAAAGGCGTATTTAATAGTTGTTTGCCAATAGTGACAGTCAGTTTATTTTTTTGATATTGTATATACAATTCTTCTAAACGATCGATATCGGTTTTATTAGCCGGATCTGTAATATCAAATAAGCCAAGTTCGTATCTATTTAAAGAATTAGATAATGGGTGAGGCTTTGATAAATCAGAGGAGAAAGCATCGTATACAAAAAAACCGCTTACGCCAACATGAAAATTATAAAGTGGTTTTGAAATAAATTGTATTCCTCCGCCAATAGCTTGTGCGTATTCAATGGAACTATTTTTATTTGCTGTACTGCTATAAAATGTTCTCAAATGACCATGCATGGTTCCCATTTGGAACCTGTATAAAAGATTACTAGAATCTCCCGCTTTTTGAGATTTACCCCAAAGTTTTGGCGCTTCATTTAGTTCCTGGTGCTGCGCTTTCAAATTTGTTGTAAAAAGAAAAACACAGGCCAGACTAAAAAGAGATGGCTTCAACATGTCTTGTTTAAATTAGAATTAGTGAGCGCCTCCTGTAGGAAAAAATAGTTGTTGCGCAATTATGTATAGTCCCATTACTAATACAAACCATCCAAAACCTTTTTTTAATTTATTGCCATCAATTTTTTTACTTAACCTGTCCCCTAAAAATATTCCAGCAATCGCAAGAGTGGTCACTGACAATAACAAAGCCCAGTCCATAGTTCTATTACCTAAGTCTCCTGTAAAACCAATTAATGATTTTGCAGCTATAATTAATAAAGAAGTTCCTACCGCCTGTTTCATTGGAAGTTTACTCAACATTACAAGGGCAGGAATAATTAAGAAACCTCCACCTGCTCCTACAAGTCCTGTAAGTATTCCCACCAATGCCCCTTCTAATAAGATCATTGGGTAATTAAATTTTTGCACACTTTCTTCTTCCTCTATCTTTTTTGTATTTGAGCGAATCATAGAAAAAGATGCTGCAACCATCAACACTGCAAATAACATCATCATTAATAATGATTTTGTTATTTCTATTCCAGCGATGTTTCCAAGCTCATTAGGAATTGCCGGCACTAAAAATTTTCTTGTTGCATACACAGAAGCTATAGAGGGAATACCAAATATAATCGCTGTCTTTAAATTCACAAAACCTTGCTTGTATTTTGGCCAAGCGCCAACTAAACTACTTGCTCCAACTATAAATAAAGAGTAAGCAGTTGCCGTAACTGCGTCTACTCCAAATAAATAAACCAAAACTGGTACAGTTAAGATGCTTCCTCCACCTCCAATTAAGCCTAGGGAGATGCCAATTAATATAGAAGCGATGTATCCAATAATCACTGTTAATTCCATTGTCTTTAATTTGACACAAAGTTGTACTTATAAAAATAAAAGGTAGGTGATAAATGTCACCTACCCAATTATTTATAGAAATATATGATAAACCTTTACATCTTTCCTTTTAAAATTTTGGTCCAATATAAATAGGGAAGTATATAGCGTTTTAAAATAAACATACTCCATCTTTCTTTCCCCTGATTGAATGGAAATGTTTCTTGAGGGTTGTTATCGTAATCAAATTCTGCTAAAATTAACTTTCCACGTCCTGTAATGAGAGGGCAACTACTGTATCCATTGTAATTTGCAGTTAATTTTTGGTTATTCATTAAAGACAAGAGATTTTCAACCAATACAGGTGCTTGTTTTCTTATTGCTGCACCAGTTTTTCCAGTTGGCAAGGACGAAGCATCACCAAGGGAGAATATATTAGCATACTTGACATGTTGTAAGCTATGTTTATCAACTTCTACCCAACCAGCTGAATTGGCTAATTGACTGTTTCTTATAAAATCTGGAGCAGACTGAGGAGGGGTAACGTGCAGCATTTCATAGTCTACCCAAGTTTCAACCTCTTTGTTTTGCTCCCCAAATCCTACAAATTTTGCTCTTTTATTAGTACCATCAATTTCAACTAATTTATTATAATAGTTTTCCTTGATATGAAATTTTGCAATAACTTTTTTTAGAGCATCTTCAAACTTTTTTACGCCAAAGAGTTTTGTTCCTCCTGACCAAAATTCACACTGAATTTTATTAGATAAATGATGCTTCTTAAAATAATCTGCTGCGATGTACATTATTTTTTGTGGCGCACCTCCACACTTTACAGGTGTATGTGGGCTTGTAAAGATGGCTCTTCCAGATATAGAATTTTTCAAGCATTCAAAAGTATAAGGTGCAGTTTTAAAACTATAATTAGAACAAACACCGTTTTTGCCTAGATTCTCTTCCAGCCCTTTGATCTCATGCCAGTTTAATTGTATGCCTGGAGCAACAACTAAATAGGCATAATTGATACTACTGCCACTTTTTAATGTGATCGCATTTTCTTCTGGTTGAAAACTAGATACAGCTTCTCTAATCCAATGTACTCCATCTGGAATAACTTCTGCCTCTGCTTTAACCGTGTCGTTGATATCATAAAATCCGCCACCCACCATAGTCCATGCTGGTTGATAATAATGTTTTTCTGAAGGGTCAATAATGGCAATATCTAAATGCCTATTTTTCCTTAATAATTGCGCAGCCACCGAAATGCCTGCATTTCCTCCTCCAATAATAACAACCTGATACTTTAAATTCATAACTTAAATTTATTGCATAAATATATGTTCTTGATAGAAAGGAAGATGTGATAAATGTCACATCGTAGAAATCTTTCTTTCTTCTTAAAAACAGCTTCAGCAAATTAACTAATAAATAAATTTCAAAACATGATGAATATCATATGCTTTTAAGGGAATAATTTTACTACTGTGATAATTATCACTGTGTATGCATTTGAATCGTTTCAACTTTGTGTTATCAATTTAATCTTAGAACATTAAAAAATACAACTATGAAAGTAGAACAAATTTACACAGGATGTTTAGCACAAGGCGCTTACTATATTGAAAGCGATGGTGAAGCAGCAATTGTAGATCCATTAAGAGAAGTAGCCCCTTATATTGAAAAAGCAAAGTTAGATGGCGCAAAAATCAAGTATGTTTTAGAAACACATTTTCATGCTGATTTTGTATCTGGACATATTGACTTGGCGAAAAAGACAGGCGCAACAATTGTGTATGGTCCAACAGCAAAAGCTGGTTTTGAAATGCATACTGCAACAGATGGTGAAATTTTATCTCTAGGTAAAGTAAAAATTAAAGTGATTCATACACCAGGTCATACCATGGAAAGCACTTGTTTCTTATTAATAGATGAAAATGGTAAAGAAACCGCTTTGTTTAGTGGTGATACTTTATTTATTGGAGATGTAGGTCGTCCTGACTTAGCGCAAAAAGTAATAGCTGAATTAACCGAGGATATTTTAGCAGGTCACTTATTTGATTCTTTAAGAAACAAAGTGATGCCTCTAGCTGATGATATTATTGTGTATCCTGCACACGGCGCAGGTTCTGCTTGTGGTAAAAACATGAGCAAGGAAACAACGGACACTTTAGGCAATCAAAAGAAAACGAATTATGCTTTAGACTTAAAATTGACCAAAGAGCAATTTAAGGCTGCTGTATTAGATGGCTTAGTTGCGCCGCCAGGTTATTTCCCATTGAATGTGTTGATGAATATTCAAGGATACGATAGCATTGATAAAGTATTAGAGCGAGGTCAACATGCTTTAAGTCCAAAGGCATTTGAAGCAGCAGCAAATGAAACAAGCGCATTGATTTTAGATACAAGAGACGCTCAAGTTTTTGCCAAAGGCTTTATTCCAAATTCAATCAATATTGGTATTGATGGTAATTTTGCACCCTGGGTAGGCACCATGATTCCTGACATCAAACAAGAAATCTTGTTGGTAACCGATGAGGGTAGAGAAGAGGAAGTGGTGACTCGTTTGGCTAGAGTAGGCTATGACTTTACAATTGGTTATTTAAAAGGTGGATTTGCTGCTTGGAAGGATGCGGGAGAAGAAGTAGATACGATTGAATCTGTTAGCGCTGATCAATTAGCTGATCTACTGAATAAAGATTCAAATGCAATTGTATTAGATGTAAGAAAAAAATCTGAACACTTTAGTGAGCACATTTTAGAAAGTGAAAATGCGCCTTTAGATTTTATCAATGACAGCATGGCTCAAATTGACAAAAAGAAAACTTACTATGTACATTGTGCAGGTGGCTATAGATCTATGATTTTTGTTTCTATTTTAAGAGCAAGAGGATTTGACAATTTAGTGGATGTACAAGGTGGATTCAAGGCATTGAAAGATAGCGGTAACTTCAAAATCTCTGATTACGTATGTCCATCGACAATGCTTTAATCAACCCAATTTATAATTCAATCTAAAAACAAAACAATAAGGCGGCATTGGCCGCCTTATTAAATCAAATTTAAAATGGAAAATATAATAAAAGCAATCCAAGAAAATAAAGCAACTGTAATTGATGTAAGAAGTCAAATGGAATTTGACATGGAGCATTTCCCTGGCGCTTTAAACATCCCGTTGGAGACAGTTGTGGATGAAGTTGCAAAAATTGGTGCCATGCCAAAACCTATTGTAGTATATTGCCGTAGTGGTAATAGAAGCGGTATGGCGAAAACAATACTAGGACAACATGGCGTAACGGAAGTATATAATGGTGGAGGCATATTCGATATGATGAATATTGCTAGAAACTAATAAAATGTTGTAATTTGGAGTACACTAATCAATAGTATGCTAATCAATTTTATAGTCATGAAAAATTTTAAATTATTATTTGTTGTATTGTTTGCACTAATTACCTCTAATGTAACTGCACAAAATAATCCATCAGACAAAATACACCATGTTGTTATGCAGTTAAATACTGCAGACACTGCAGCATGGACAAGTGTGATTGGTAATATTAAAAATTTACAAAAAATATGGCCAGGTAAAGTTGAAATCGAAGTGGTGGTACACGGAAAAGCTTTAAATTTTTTAGTTGCTGATAAAACGCATCTTAGATCAGACATTGAATTATTAGCTCAAAAGAGTATTGTATTTAGTGCTTGTGAAAACACCATGAATAAATACAATATCACTAAAGCAATGTTACTAAATGAGGCTAACACAGTTCCATCTGGTGTGGCTGAATTAATCCTTAAACAAGAAGCTGGATGGGGTTATTTAAAAGCAGGGATGTAATTTGTTAAATTACATCTGTCTTGTTTATGATAACGTTGTCATGACTATAGAAAACGCAGTCAATTTGACTGCGTTTTCTATTTATTTATTACCTTTCCATGATTATAATTTATATGGAAAAAGAAGCATTACATTATCACGCAAAAGGCAGACCAGGTAAACTGCAGGTATTGCCTACAAAAGAAACTGCAACTCAAAAAGATCTAGCCTTGGCTTATTCTCCTGGTGTTGCAACACCATGTCTTGCTATTGAAGCCGACCCAAGTAAGGCATATGATTATACAACAAAGGGAAATTTGGTTGCGGTAATTTCTAATGGCACGGCTGTATTAGGATTAGGCGATATTGGCGCATTAGCTAGCAAACCAGTAATGGAGGGTAAAGCGGTTTTATTTAAAATATTCGCAGATATTGATGTGTTTGATTTAGAGTTAGATACAAAAAATGTAGAGGAATTTATAAGAACTGTAAAAATATTAGCACCTACTTTCGGTGGAATAAATCTAGAAGATATTTCTGCTCCGGATTGTTTTGAAATCGAAGAAAGATTAAAAGCCGAGTTGAATATTCCAATCATGCATGACGATCAGCATGGCACTGCAATTGTTAGTGCTGCTGCATTGTTGAATGCACTAGAATTGACTGGAAAAAAAATACATGATATTAAAGTGGTTATCAATGGAGCTGGCGCTGCAGCTACGTCTTGCGCAAGCATCTATTTAGCATTAGGTGTACAAAGAGAACATCTTTTTATGTATGATTCTAAAGGCTTAATTCATACTGATCGCGATAACCTTGATGGGCGTAAACTTTTATTTACCAATGAAAATTTACCAGCAAGTGCAAGTTTGGCTGAGGCATTAGTTGGCACCGACGTTTTTTTAGGATTGTCAAAAGCGGATATACTTACCGAAGAGATGTTGCAATCAATGGCAAAGAATTGTATTGTTTTTGCATTAGCAAACCCTAATCCTGAAATTAGTTATGAAAAAGCAATACTAGCTCGTCCTGATATAATTTTTGCAACTGGGCGAAGCGATTTTCCTAACCAAGTAAATAACGTACTAGGCTTTCCGTATATTTTTAGAGGAGCTTTGGACGTAAGGGCTACAAAAATTAATGAAGCCATGAAATTAGCGGCAGTACATGCATTAGCTGAATTAACAAAAATGCCTGTACCTCAGGAAGTGATTGATATATATGGAGGACAGCCGATTGAATTTGGCCCGAAATATATATTGCCAAAACCTTTCGACAGTAGACTATTAAAAGTGGTTTCAACCGCTGTAGCTAAAGCAGCTATTGAATCTGGCGTTGCGCAAATAAAAGAATTACCCATTTAGTTGATAAAAAAAGTACAAATTGAAGGATTGTGATATTTGTCACAATAATTAATACGATTAGTTTGCATCTTTGTACTCTAAATGATATAAATCGTTTAGAAATATAAAAAAAATAAAAACTTTAGATTATGTTTTTTCAACACGTTTACGATAAGACTTTAGCACAAGCAAGTTATTTTATTGGATGTCAAAAAGCAGGCGTTGCTGCGGTGATTGATCCAAAAAGAGATATTGATACTTATTTAGAGATTGCAAAACAAAACAATATGCAGATAACGCATATTTTTGAAACGCATATCCATGCAGATTTCTTAACGGGTTCAAGAGAATTAGCTGCCGTAACTGGTGCTAAAATGTATTTGTCAGACGAGGGTGGCCCAGGATGGGAATATGAATTTGCACATGAAGGCATGAAGCATAATTCAGAAGTGATGGTTGGCAATTTAAAAATCCAAGTTTTACATACACCAGGACATACGCCAGAAAGCATCAGCTTCTTGTTAACAGATACCCCAGCAAGTAAAGAGCCAGTGATGTTATTTACAGGTGATTTTGTATTTGTAGGTGATATTGGTCGTCCTGACTTATTGGAGAAAGCAGCAGGACTAGCAGGAACACAAGATAAGGGCGCGGAGCAAATGTACCAGTCTATTAATTTATTCTCAGCATTACCTGATTTTCTTCAAGTTTGGCCTGGTCATGGAGCAGGTTCTGCTTGTGGTAAAGCATTGGGAGCAGTACCAAGTACAACAGTGGGTTATGAGAAAAAAAGAAACTGGGCATTTCAATATGGAGCAGACAAGGCAGGCTTCGTAAAATATTTATTGACAGATCAGCCAGAGCCACCAAAGTATTTTGCTAAAATGAAGGAATTGAATAAAGTAAATCGCCCTTTGTTAACCGAAGTTCCAAAGATCAAAGAATTAAATGCAGTTGAATTAAAAGAAGCATTAGATAAGGGTATCAAACTAATTGACACAAGAAATAAATTAGATTTTCAAAATGGATTTATTCCTGGAAGTATTAATATTCAAGGAAATAATTCATTTGCAACTTGGATGGGATGGTTTGTAACATACGATGAAAAATTTATTTTAATTGCTGAGCCTAGTCAAGTAGATGACTTAACTAGAAAACTAATGCGTATTGGCTTAGATAATATTTTTGGATTTATAGATGCTGGTAAAATTACACAAGCATACAGTGGTGAATTGTCTAAATCAAACATGATCTCAATAGATGCTGTAAAAGCAAATACAAGCGCGGAAGTGATTGACATAAGAGGCGTAGCCGAATTCAACAGTGGTCATATTGCAGGTGCTAAAAATGTATTTGTTGGAACTTTATTACAAAACCTTGATAAGGTGCCAAAAGATAAACCAGTTATTTTACATTGTCAAGGTGGAGATAGAGCTGCTATTGGATATTCATTATTAGTTAAGGAAGGGTATACAAATATCTCTAACTATAGTGGCGGAATCAATGAATGGATAAAAGAACAACAGCCATTAGTGAGCTAGTTGCTCAACAATTGAGACCTGAGTTTGTTATAGTTAAATGAAAGGAGTAAAAAAACAAAATCTACCTGAAAAAATATGTAAAGCCTGTGGGCGACCATTTAGTTGGCGTAAAAAATGGGAAAGGTGTTGGGAGGAAGTTCAATATTGTAGCGAGGGCTGTAAGAAGCAGAAACCAAAAAAGTAAACCTATTTAAGCATTCTAAATTATTCGAAAAACTTAAATTAATAGAATTCAGATAGCGCGACTTAAAAGTCGCGCTATCTTTTTGATATCTTATTCCCACTAATTTTTTGTCTACTACATTTAAATCTAATTACATCTGTGCTTCTTAAAACGGCATGTTTTGTTTTTCTGGAAGCCATGCGTTTGCGCCACATCCTAAAACTAGATGGTTTTGAATTGGCTCGCATAAATTCAATGACTTCTTTTTCACTTAACCCAAATTGAAACTCTATTGCTTCAAATGGAGTTCGATCTTCCCAAGCCATTTCAATAATACGATCTCTGTCTTTCTCTTCCCATTCTGGTCTTAAGATAGTTTCTGCCGGTCTTGGATTGATCAAGTCTACTTTTCCCATTGTACTATTTCTTTTACTTTAATTTTTTTAAAAACTTATCTGCGTTGTTCAAATGTGTAGTCCTTTTTTCTTCTGGCATTTTATCCCATGTACTTAATAACATGGCCCATCTTGGATTTTTAGAAAACACACTACGTTGTTTGGATAAGAATCGCCAAAACAAACCATCCCAAGTTGCTTGCCAATCTCCTTTTGGAAAATCTCCCATCTTCATTAAATAGTTGGATCCACAGATATAAGGCTTGGTGGTGATCATCCCGCCATCCGCAAATTGAGACATGCCATATACATTGGGCACCATGACCCAATCATAGGCATCGATATACATTTCCATAAACCATTGATACACTTCATCTGGATCAATTTCGCAGAGCAACATAAAATTGCCCAAGACCATCAATCTTTCTATATGGTGGTTATAACCTGACTCAAGAAGCTTCTTGATACTTAAATCTATTGGAGCAATACCTGTTGTGCCATTATAAAATGCTGCGGGCATTTTTTTTGTAAAGCCCCAAAAGTTTTTTGTTCTTTGTTGACTTCCAATTTTTCGATATGTTAATTGTACAAATTCTCTCCAGCCAATGATTTGTCTAACAATACCTTCGATACTATTGATTGGTGCTCCTGCTTTTTTGTAAGCATTTAATAATGCATTTAAAAAATCAGTTGGCTGAATTAGCCCCACATTAATCAAAGGACTTAGTACACTATGAAATAAAGTTTTCTCTGAAACCAACATGGCATCTTCATACACTCCAAATAATTCTAATTTTTCTGCTATAAATAAATCCATTGCTTTTTTCGCATCCGCATGTGTCACCGGATAATGTAGTTCATTACTTGCTGAACTAAATGGCGCATCACAAGAACCTGGATTATGTTTAAAATTAGATTTCACATAAACCTTCGCCTCTTCAATTAATTCATTTGTTTCAAAAAAATGCAACTTAGGAATAGGGGTATTTTTTGGAATCTTCTTTCTATTCTCTGTATCGAAACTCCATTGTCCTCCAATCGGACTACCATCCACCTCTATTAAAATTTTTCTTTGTTTTCTTTGTTCTGTATAGAAACTTGTTTGGAAGTATGTTTTTTTATTTCCTAATAATTGAGTGCTCTCTTCTTGATTGTTTAAAAAATTTAGACTAGGGAGATATACAAGCTCAATATTATTTGACAAACTAGCTTTTCTTAATTGCTTATCTAGCCAATGATCACAAGGGTCATACATTTTAATTTTTTGAATACCCTTGCTAGAAAGTGTTTTTAAAAGCGCTGAAATTGTAGCCTCTTTTTGACCTGCCTCTATATAATGACAATGACATCCTTTTTGACTCAGATATGCAGTATAGTATTTCATGGATGCCCTATGGAATAGGAGCTTTTGTTGATGAAACTGGTATTGTAAAAAAAACAAATCCGATTCAATCAGGTAAAAGTCTCCTTTTTCGCTAATCAATGCAGATTGGTCAAATAATTGATGGGGAAAAACGAGCTGTACTTGCATATAAATCAAACATTTTAGAGCTAAAATTGTTCATTATATACTATAATTAATGTTTTGATAGAAAATGAAATATGCCGCGTTATTAGACCAGGTTAAAGCCTATAATCCAAGTATTTACCACGCCACAAGAAATTATACCAATGGGGCCGTTACGGCATGGTCACCTTATATTTCTAGAGGTTTCTTAAGCCCTGTAGTAGTAATGGAGGAGCTTAGAAGCAAATACAGTAAACAGGCTTGGTTGGGTTTTATGCAACAAATGGCTTGGCGTGAGTATTTTCAAAGAGTATGGCAAAATAAAGGAGATCTAATTTTAGAAGACCTCAAGTCAATTCAAACCGATGTATTATTAAAAAATCTACCCATTCCAATTAAGGAGGCTCGTACGGGCATCCAAGCTATTGATGATGCGATTATTCGATTTTATAAAGATGGTTATTTGCATAACCATCAACGGATGTATATTTCGATGTTGCATTCCAATATTTTTAAAGCGGCATGGCTTCCAGGTGCTCAATGGATGTATGCACATTTATTGGATCATGATCCGGCCGCTAATTTTTTGAGTTGGCAATGGGTGGCAGGCACTTTTAGTAGTAAAAAATATGTAGCTAATCAAGACAACATTAATAAATACACCAACACAAAACAAACCAATACATTCTTAGATACGGAGTATGAAAGTTTACCAAATGCTATTTTTGATAACGCTGGCCATCTAAAAGCAAATTTAAATGAAGCTTGGAAACAGTCAGAATCCCAGTCCTTAGATCAATCATTTGAACTAGATACAATCCCAATTGTAAATAAACTAATAAGCAAAAACGAATACCCGATTTTTGATTTAGGGTGTCTCGACATTGCGTTGCCATTTTGTATTTATAATAGTTTCAATCTTGATCCACTATGGCATGAAGGCGAAAAGGTAAATAAAATTTTATTGATAGAGCCAAGTCATTATGCTAAATTTCCTGTAGCAGAAAACGTAATGCAATTCATTTTAGACTTAGGTATTTCTAATATTCCCGATTTGCAAATCTTTGTGGGTTCTTTCGAAGAACTAAAGAATTTAATTGATAAAAGCGCCATAGAAAAAATGGGTTCTAATGAAAATGCTATTATTAAAATTAACAAGCCTGTTATTTATTTTAAAGAACACCCCTCAACAATACATTATAAAGGGATTCAAGAGGAGCGTTATTGGTTGTTTCCAGAAATTAATGGGTATTATCCAAGCTTCTTTGGTTATTGGAAAAAATGTGAACGATTTTTGAAATAGAATTTTATTAAAATAAAAATGCCCTGATGAATCAGGGCATTTTTTATGAGACAAAATTATTTTATTAAACTGCTCTATTTTTTTCTTTCTATATCTTTATTTAATTCATCAATATCTACAGAGCGTTCCGTTCTGTCTCCTAATAAATATCTAGAGAAATAATCTGCAGTTCTCCAGAACCAATATTCATTCATGTCGCCAAATCCGTGTCTTTGCGTAGGTAGAATCAACATGTCAAAGCGTTTATTTGCTTTAATCAATGCATTCACGACTCTTAAAGTATTTGCAGGATGAACGTTATTATCAATTTCTCCATGGATCAATAATAATTTGCCTTTTAAATTCTTAGCAAGGTCTGGATTTTTGTCAATCATGTAACTGAAAGTAGTATCGCCTTTTTCAGAGATATTTTCCTTTACACCATGGTGTTTTTCACTCCACCATCTGTTATAAACACTATTGTCATGATTACCGGCATTACTTACTGCAACTTTAAAGATATCTGGGTAAACCAACATTGCCGCAGTGCTCATAAATCCTCCGCCACTATGACCATGAATACCTACTTTGTTACGATCGATAAATGAGAATCTATCGGCTAATTGCTCAATCGTTGCTTTTTTATCCGCTAATCCATAATCTCTTAAATTACCATAACCGTAATTATGGTACCACTTGCTTCTAGCAGGGTGTCCACCTCTATTACCCATGGTTACAACTACAAAGCCTAATTGAGCTAAGCGATCGATACGATCCATGCCTTTGCTGAATGTTTTATTTACAGATTCAGTTTGTGGACCAGGATATACGTATTCAATGATTGGATATTTTTTAGTGCTATCAAAATCATAAGGCTTATACATTACGCCATATAAATCTGTGATACCGTCGTCTGCTTTAACTTTAAATGTTTCGGGGAATTTATAACCTGTTGCAAATAAGCTTCTTAAATCTGCAGTTTCTAAATCCATTATCTTTCTACCATCAGCACTATGTAAAGTAGAAACAGGTGTTGTATTCACCCTAGAAGCGTTATTGACAAAATAGGTATTGTTGTCATTTAAGCTAATGCTATGGTCAAAATTACCTGCATTTAACAACTGTAAGCCTGTACCATCTAAATTAATTTTATATAAATGCATATAGTAAGGATCTTCTTTACCACCTCCTGCCAAAGACTCTTTGCCATTTGCTGTAAAGTAGACTACTCTTTTAGTTTCATCTACACCAATTACTTCCTCCACATGCCATGCGCCTTGGGTAATTTGATTTTTTAATTTTCCTTGACCATCATATAAATATAAATGTGCCCAACCATCACGCTCACTCCATTCAATAAATTCAGCGCCGTTTTTAATTAATTCAGGCTTTTTGATTTCAATTGAAGTGTTCATTTCTTCTGCAACTAAAACTTTTACTTCGCCTGTGGTTGTATTTACAACACATTGGTCAATTTTTTTCAAATCACGACTTGTTCTAGCTAGGTAGAATTGCTCATTGGTTCCTAACCATATCATTGGCTTAAACTCATCGTCTCTAGCATTCACAGCAGCTGATTTATTCCATACTGCAATGTCTTGATCCTTATATTGAGAAACATTGATTTCTTTGTTCGTAAAATTTGTCATGTCTACCAACATCAAATGATCTACTGGTGCTTCTTTTTCGCCCGGCATCCAATATTTATAAGTCTCAAGCGTTGGTCTAGGATCTGCAATACTGTTGATTACCCATAAGTCTTTCACCTTTCTGTTGTCTACTTTAACAATAGCAAGTTGCTTGCTATTTTCACTCCAGTATCCAAATACAGGTTTCCTTTTATTTTTATTTTTTTCAATATCTACATTTGTCTCTCCGCCTCCACCTTCACTATGCCAACTGAAATTTTGAATGCCATCTTTTGTAATAGCTGTTTCTACAATCGTACTATCGTCTTCATTGATCAAAGCTTTTTCATAGTTTGCCTTGTCCATATAATAAAGGTTGTAGTTTCTTCCAAACACCACTTTAGATTGGTCAGGTGCAATATTTGCCCAACTTGGTTTTCTTTTTGGTTTCTTGAAATCTACTAACTCATTTAATTGAGCTGTATTTAAATTGTATTCAAAATAAAATACTTTTTTAATTTTCTCAGGCTTAGCATCTTTTTTACTTGCACCTGGCTTATCTATATCAATAGAGCTTTTGATTTCAAATTGAATCCAGTTTTCATCTTTGATAAATTTCAATGAATCAATTGGAAGATGTTGCGCATCAAACGGATCTTTCACAATCTTAGTAAGTGCAGCAGCCAATTGCTCTTTGTCAAACATTTGTTTTTTCTCATTCTTTGTAGGATCTACAATCATCCATTGTTTTCCTTCACTTGTCTCATATACATACCAAAATTTATTGGACTGCTTGAGCCAATGTGGGTCTACTGATAATGAAAAAATCATTTTATCCAATTTCTTTGGAGAAAATCTTGCTGCTAGATCATAGTTTGCTCTTTGTTGACCGAAAAGGAAAAGCGGCAAAGCAAATAATGCTAGAAAAAGTTGTTTACGCATAGCTAATTATTTAAGTGTAGAAAATTAGCTCTTTTTTTTGAATTAAAACTTAAATTGTGATGAATACAACCCTATGAAAAAAACCCTATTTATAAGCTATCTCTTACTTGCAATTGTAGGTAATCCAATAATGGCACAAAATGCAGAAAACTTTAAACCTGCCTATTTTGCGGATGAAAATAGAAAGCAAAAACTTCAAGCAATTATGCCTTTGGTAGACAGTTTATATAAGGCTTACGCTATAAAACACCATCTTCCAGGATACGCTTTTGCCATTGTATTAGATGGAGAAGTATTATATAAGAACACGGGGGGATGGGCGAACATAGAGGAAAAAATTCCTGCAAATTTCGAGACTATGTTTCGGATTGCTTCCATGTCCAAAAGCTTTACCACTATGGCGATACTTCAATTAAGAGATGCGGGCAAGTTGAAATTAGATGATCCTGTAGCACAATATATTCCTGAAATGAAAGGCCAGGTTTTAACAAAAGATGGTTCACAAATTACCATACGACATTTAATGGCGCATCAAGCTGGATTTCCAGAAGACAATCCATGGGGAGATAGACAACTATCTGATACCGAATCCGATTTAATTGAACTCATCAACAACAAACTTTCTTTTTCAAATACGCCTGGTACGAATTACGAATATAGCAACCTTGGATTTGCGATGCTGGGTTATATAATACATAAAGTATCCGGCTTAACTTATGATGCCTACATTAAAAAATCGATTTTAGATCCATTAGGGATGCAGCATACTACTTATGAGTATACGACAATCCCAAAGAAACATTTAGCAAATGGATATAGAACTATCAAAGGTAATTGGGTCAATGTTCCTTTATTAAAGGATGGCATTTATGGCGCAATGGGTGGTATGATTACCTCAATTGACGATTTTGCAAAATATGTAGCATTGCATCAAGCAGCTTGGCCAGAAAGAAATGAGGCAGAAAACAAGGTTATAAAAAGAAGTACGGTACGAGAAATGCACCTGCCTTATACCTTTATTGGTTTAAATCCAAATTATCAATTTCCTTCAGGAAAGAGGTTAGCAACTACAACAAGTTATAGTTATGGTTTGAATTGGATGCATGATGCCGAAGGAAAAACAAGTATTGGACATAGCGGTGGATTGCCTGGTTTTGGAAGTAATTGGCGTTTCATGCCTGAATATGGAATAGGAGTTGTCTTTTTTGCCAATCATACTTATGCACCTACTTCAACAATGAATGTAATTATATTAGATACATTGGTTAATCTTGCGAAATTAAAACCAAGATTAGTTGCCGTTTCTCCAATACTTGCAAAACGACAAATGGAATTGGTAAAATTATTACCAACTTGGGATAATATACCTTCGATCTTTGCAGAAAACTTTTTTGATGACTACTTAATAGATGAATTAAAGTCAGAAGCAAAATTATTATTTGAAAAAGCAGGAACGATAAAATCTGTTGGCAAGATGATGGCCGAAAATCAGTTAAGAGGTTATTGTATATTGGAATGTGCAAATCAAAATCTAAAACTAAGTTTTACATTGAGTCCAGAAAATCCTGCATTGATTCAAGAATATCATTTGGAGCTGACCAAGTAATGTAATCCCATCATGAATGTTATAGATAAGACATCCGATAAAATACTAAAGAAACTTACTGGTATTTTATTATGGAATAACCATTTTTATGGAATAGGTATTGTAGCGCTCAGTATATGCTCTAGCTTATATCTTACTGGACAATTGCCTTCATTAACATTTTTAGCGATGGTGTATTTTGGAACAGTGGTTTATTACACCAATGCATATTTTAATGAAAATATAAATGAACACAATAAAGATCGAGTAATCTGGTATCAGAAATATTATGCTTATTTGAAAATAAGACAATGGGTGTTAGTTATTATTATAATAGCTATTCTAATTTTTAGTCTATATCAAAATCCAAGTTTGCTAACTTTTAATATCATTTCATTAGGCTTATTGGGTTTTAGCTTTCTCCTGTCTTATTTGTACAACTTTCCAGAATTTCAAAATAATGGTCTACTTAAGTCATCTATAATAGCTTTTGTTTGGACAATTATTGGAGCTTATTTGCCGGTGTATTTTAACCGATCAGGGGAATTCGAAAATATGAATACAATTGTAACTACACTTTATTGTATTCAACTATTTTTATTTATTTTCTTATTAGCAGTTTTGTTTGACATCAAAGACATAAAAACTGACTTGTCTGGAAATAAAAAAACTTTAGTGCTTCAAATTGGGTTAAATAATATAATGCAGTTTTTGGTATTGCCATATATAGTTACCAGTATGATCATTGATTATAAACTGGCAAATAGTTTTTCTTTTACATCAATCATTTGGTTACTCCATTGCATCTTTTATCTAATAGTATATTTGGTTTCGAAAAAAGCACTAACGGAGTCCAAAATTTCAAGAAGTATTTTATTGGTAGATGGTTTGATGCTTATAAAAGCTACGATTGGAATTATTGCCTGGTATATTATACATTAAAAAGCACCAGCCCCCCGACTAGTGCTTTACTTATTAATCGTAAACTCAAGTTATTGCATTGGTGGTCTTTTTCTGCGCATCATTTCGTTACGCATTTTATTCAATAACTCTCTATCTACTTTTAAAGCAAGGTTAACGCGGTCTTCTGATTTCAAGATTGGAGTTAAATCTTTTTTATATTTTTTTCTTATCACCAACATAGCTTCTTGTAAGGCAATCTCGTCTTCTTTTCGCTCTTGCATCAATTTACGAGTAGCATCTTTTTGCTCATTGTAAATTGGCCAAAATTTCTCTGCTTCTTCTGGCGTAAGATTCAACTTTTTTGAAATGAATTGTATTTTAAAAGATTCAAGTTGCGCTCTTTTTTCTTTACTCATACGCTGTTCCATTGGCGGCGGTGGAGGAGGCATAGCTCCTTTTCGATGCATTGGTCTTTGTTGGGCATTTGCAAAAAGCATTGTCAGCATAAATGCAAAAAGAGAAAGTAATTGTTTCATAAAATTATTATTTATTGTTAGATCAATTTTTAAAGAAAAAGTTTAATTAGAAATTTATTATAAGCGCCACAAATCGATATTAATTATTTAAATTTACTTCAACCCCAACTGCTTCAATCGCACCATTCCAATCTACTTCTGCCACTACTTCGTTTTCATTTAAATAAGCTTCAATTACTTCATCGGGTAATGCTTCAATTTGAACTAGTTCGCCTTGAGGAATTAATTTATTGTTGCCCTTGTCATATAAAAGATAGCCGGTAGCAACCACTAAAATTAAACTTGCAGCAACCAGGTATTTTTTTTGTGCAGAAAAAATCGATAAAATTTTCGCTTGCTTAGGTGCATTCTTTTCAGCTTGAATTTTGCGCATAAGATTCATCTCAAATTGGTCAAAGTAGCCCTCGGGCACTTGATTGTTTTTTGCTTCGAAGCTTTTTAATGCAGCTTCTAATTCTTTCGAAATGATTTCGTTTTCCATGCTATTACTTAGACCTTTTTAAAGATCAATGGTTTAATCTAGTTGTATTAATTCTGTCATTTTTTTAACCGCTTGGTGGTAATTGGCTTTAGCGCCACCCACTGTTGTGCCAGTTATGGTTGCAATTTTTTCATAATCTAAAGCTTCATAATACCTTAACATAAACACAAAACGTTGTTTTTCAGGCAATTCTGAAATAGCACGCTCTAATTTGATTTGGATTTGGCTCTCATTTAATGATTCAGCATTGGAAGCTGGCTCTATTTCAAGGTCTTGCCCGCTTTGCTTGATTTGGCCCTGAATCCTTTTTTTTTGAGCAATAAAATTTAAGGTTTCGTTGTACGCCACCCTAAATAGCCAGGTACTAAAAGCGCTTTCCTGCTTAAAGCCATCTAATTTATTCCAAACCTTAATCCAAACAGCCTGCGCTATATCATCTGCATCAGCATGCTCTATCACCATTTTTTTAATTTGGAAAAATAAGGATTCACGGTGTCGCTTTAACAATTGGGTAAATGCGCGCTCTTTATCGTCCCCGGCTTGAAATTGTATGATTAGTGCTTGGTCTGTCATGCGATTTGAAGTTAGACCAATTATTATTCTAAAAGTTTAAATTAAAACAAAAAATTAATTCAATTGCTATATGCATCCATGAAGCAATTTTAGAACATTTATCAAATAAGATTCAAATTATAATTTAATGACTGTCTTTAAATATTGATGAACTCCATTTTGAATTCTGATATAATACACACCTGCCAAAAGATCATTACCATGCAGTGTAACACTATTCATGCCTGCATAACTAAAATTAGCGTCTACTAGTAATTTAATCACCGTGCCTGTTGAATCCAAAAGCTGTACGAGGGTATGTCCAGCTTCTGCTTTAAATTCGATTCTAGTTTGTTGAGAAAAAGGATTTGGATAAGCCACAATCATGGCGTTTTTCTCAAAAACAGGATTCGCCATTTCAATTGCACATGCACTTGCATTGATTAGGTTTAATGTTGGAAACTGCTTCAACATAATTTGCATGTTGTCTGTTTCCTTCACACAGAACCAGTGCTTTAAGATAGAATTGTAGATTGTTCTAAAGTCATGTTGGTAGGGCACATTGTCACTTACGGAAACTGTGTTTGGAATAGTGGGATTTTCACCAAATACGCCACCTCTTACATTTTTTCCGAATAAAAATAAAGGTGCGGCAGCACCATGGTCTGTTCCACCGCTTGCATTGGATTTAATTCTTCTTCCAAATTCAGAATAAGTCATTCCAATAACTCTGTCTTCTATTTCTTGATTTTTAATATCATTTTGAAATGCTCCAATCGCCTCTGAAACTGCACCTAATAAATTTGCATGTGTTCCTGTTGCAGTATCGGTTGCAACAGCTTGACTTGCATGGGTATCAAAACCGCCATAGTTCACCATGTAGATTTTAGTTTTCAAACCACCTTTGATTAGCCTTGATACAATTTTTAATTGATTAGCTAGACTTGTATTTGGATAAGTAGTTTGTTGTGTTACTGCATCGGAAGCAGCTTTTATGCGTGTTGCATATTTATTCGTTTGTTTTGATATCCTTCTTATAAAACTTAACTCATAACCCGCATTGGTATTTGGAACGGCTTGTTCTGTTGAATCAAATAAATTATAAAATGAATTAGGATCTGAAATACTCATACCCATATTCACCATCGGACCTTGACAAGTCAATGAAGTAATTGACCCAATTTGAATTGCTAATGGATCTGTGTCAATCTCATTTGGATAATTGTCAGGATAGCCAGGGTAGTTAGTATCTAGGAATCTTCCTGCCCAACCTGTATTCAAATATTGATTACTATCTGAACCACTCATCCATATATCTGTAGCTCTAAAGTGTGAAAAATTGGGTTGTGGATAGCCTACTGCTTGAACAATATCAAGTTGACCTTCATTAAATAGTCTTTGCATGGCTGTCATAGCAGGGTGTAAGCCAGTTGCATCATTACCAGCTAAAGAAAGAATCTTTTTTTCTGGGATCGCAATATTGGTTCTTGCGTTGTAATAATTTCCATATTGACTTATTGGCAATACCGTATTCAGTCCATCATTCCCGCCATTCAACTGAATAATCACTAACACCCTATCATTATTCACTTTGGCTAAAACTTCTGTTTCAACTAGACTATGGTTGTTTAGCACATGGATTGGATTACCACTGATTACAGTTGGCGTTATTACTGCTAGACTATTGCGTAAAAATGTACTTCTTTTCATTTAACTTAATTGATAGTCTGGCAGGTTCATAATATATTTTAACAAGCTTTTCAATCTATTATTTACAAGATTGAAATTGATTGTATTCTGTACATTTTGATAATTGGTCCAAGCGTCAGTCCAATAATAATCTGATGTTTGTCCACTCAATAAAATTTGTTTTTTTAGATTGTCTTTTGTGGCTTGATCAATCTCTGTAGAAATAAATAACTCAAAAAAATCTTGAATCAATTGATTCGGATCGGATGGATTACTTGAAATATTTTTAGCTAAAGAGATTGTATCAACAATGACCCTTCTTCCGTTTCTGGTATATCCTGTTTCAATCATCAAGTCGGTAAATTTATTTCTTTTAGGTAAAGTATCTGCATTGATCCATAGTTCATAAAATTCTGGAGACTGATAATAGGCCGGCCATCCAGCCACATTAGGAGGATCAACAGGGTTTTGTCCAAAGCTAATTAATTGACTCACCATATTGTTATAATGCAAATACGCATCTGCATAATCTGTAATTGAGTTCGGGAAAACTATATTCGTTTTACGAAGTGTTCCAATAACATGATCTATTGGGCTTTTTATTTGACAGCCAAAATAGATTGGATCATAAAAATGCGCACTATTTAAAAGGGCGGATAGAACCGGTTTAATTTCGAAATTGTTATTTTTAAAAATTACAGCCAATGGTGAGATGATGTTTTTTTCGACAGTTTCATCAATATGATAATAAACAAACCACCTGTAAATTCTTCGACAGATGTATTTAGCCATATCCTCTTTCTCAAAAAGCATATCTATAAGTTCATCTGTTTCTGATGCACCAGCCTGACCAGTTTTTCCAGTGATGACTTTATTGTTATAGTAACTAGAGAATTGTTTATTCCCTGTGTCGTGTCTTGTTGCGTCAAAATAACTTGTATAACTTGCATTGATACGCCACCCCGTTAATACCCTTGCTGCCGCTTTTACATCTGCTTCGGAATATTGAATGGCATTGTCTTTCCCAACTGTAAATAATTCCTGTAATTCTCTGCCATAATTTTCGTCAGGTGCAGATGCGGTATTAAGGTAGCCATTTAAATACCTTAACATACCTGGATCAATGGTAATTGCTTTCACCAATGTTTTAAAATTACCTAGGGCATTTTTTCTGATGGTATCATGATGCTGGTAAACATAATTTGCATTTGAGATCGTGTCTGCTTCAGTTCCAAAATGATTCGCCCAGAAAAGCGTCATCTTTTCTCTTATACTTATTTCTTGGTGAATCATCACTCCTGTAAGCCATTTTTTATAACTATTTCTTCTTAAGCTATTGATTGTACCATCGTTGGTAGGATTATTAATCCAAGTGTTTCCAGGTGCTACAGCAGGATCTATGACCGTGGCAGTATTGTATTCATTAAGAGGCGGCGACGGAAAAGGGGCAGATGGATTTAATAATTCTGTAACGGAGGTGTTTAAACCTTTTGCTAAAAAGGATTGTATCTCGGCATGCTTTGCCCCAAATAGGACTCTATTTAATAAATGAGTTGTGGTTTGCTTGGTCCAAGGTCCTTGAAATGGCTCTAGGCCTAAACTACTTGAAAGGGGGCTTTGCGGCATGCAAGTTATTTACAGCAATTTAGACAAAAATTATATTCAAAAGTTTAATACAACCGTATATCCTATAGGAGATCATTTATTTCATTTGCATTCAAAATGAAATTATCTTTAGAGCAATTCTAAAAAGAATAATATGAGAATAATAAAATTAATATGTATTACATTGTTAATGCCTTATTTAGGCATTAGTCAGTTAATCGAAAAAGTAGTTACAAAAGCTGAAACCGAGAGAATTGAACGTGTTTTGTCATCCGATGCTATGGAGGGCCGAAGAACATTTAGTCCTGGTATTGATAAAGCTGCAGCTTTTATCGCAAAAGAATTTGAGTCTGCTGGTCTTAAATCAATGAAGGCAGATAATAATTATTTACAAAGCTTTTCAATCATCAGACCAAGGTTCATTAGTTTGAATGCAAGTATCAATGGATCTGCTATTGATAACAAGCAAGTAATCGTTGTCACTATTGAGCCTGAATTAATAATCAATGAGCAAGCAGGATACACTGTAACAAAAATTTCTGCGGCAGAAAATTTAAATCAAGCTGCTGGTAAAATTATTAGTGCAAACCAAAAATCAATTGTAATGGTAGATGAAGCACATGCTCAAAATTTCAATAGATTGATGAGGTTTAAAAATAATTTATCATCTACTCAAAATACAGTGGTATTTATTTTAACGAATCTTCAACCTAATAGTTATAATATACAAGCAAGTCATCAGATAGAAAAAATACCATTAGCAAATGTGGTAGCAATGATTCCAGGAAAGACCTTACCAAATGAGTATGTAATTTTCTCTGGTCATTATGATCATTTAGGAATCAATACAAGAAATATGGTGAATGGGGATTCTATTTATAATGGTGCAAATGATGATGCAGCGGGCACTACAGCAATGATCATGTTATCTAAGTATTACAAAGCATTAAATAACAATGCAAGAACTATTTTATTTGCAGCGTTCACCGCGGAAGAAGTAGGTGGATATGGCGCACAATATTTTTCTAAGCAATTAGACCCAACTAAAGTTGTAGCGATGTTTAATATTGAAATGATTGGAACAGAAAGTAAATGGGGTAAAAATAGTGCCTATATCACTGGATTTGATAAAACAAATATGGGCGCGATTTTACAAAAGAATTTAGAAGGATCTAGTTTTAAATTTTATCCTGATCCATATACAGAGCAAAATTTATTTTACCGCTCTGATAATGCAACCCTTGCTAGACTTGGTGTAGCAGCGCATACAATTTCAACTTCTAAAATGGACTCAGAGCCTAATTATCATAAAGCGTCCGATCAAATTGAAACATTAGATTTAGACAACATGAATGAAATCATAAAGGCAATTGCTTTAAGTGCACAATCTATAATTGCTGGTAAAGATACACCAAGCAGAGTAGACACGACCCAATTAAAATAAAATCATTCATTGTAGTAAATATAAAAATCAAGCATTTAGATCTCAACTAATACTCATGAAGCAATATTTAACGGTTCTATTATTGACTATTTGTTTTGCCACTAGCGCTCAAGTAAAGACCTATTTTCCATCCGCAGAAAAATGGGAAATAAAAGCTCCAAGTAGTTTTCGTATTGATAGTAGTTTAATCCATCAAGCGATTGAATATGCAATTGGGCACGAAACTAAATACCCTAAAAATTTACTGCTCTCCCAAGCGATGCAGTTTGGTAAAGAGCCATTCTCTGATCCAATAGGGCCAATGGCTAATCGCGGTCCAGCATCAGGTGTGATTGTACACAAGGGGTATATCATTGCAGAATGGGGTAATCCAAATGCGGTAGAAATGGTCAATAGTGTTACCAAGAGTATGTTGTCAACAGTCGTAGGATTAGCAGTAGACAAAGGATTAATCCGTTCGATAGAAGATAAAGTAAACCCTTATTTGCCACCAATTGAATTATTGAACGAGGACAATACAATTGATCAAAACCCCCTTGCTAAAACCTCATTTATTTATCCATTTGATACAGAGCATAATCGAAAAATTAATTGGGAACATTTATTAAGACAAACAAGTGATTGGGAAGGCGTCTTATGGGGCAAGCCAGATTGGGCAGATCGTCCATCAGACAAGCAAGACGAGTGGACAACAAGAAAAAGATTTGAACCAGGTACAGTATACAAATACAATGATACAAGGGTGAATGCTTTGGCCTTGGCAGCTACCTCAGTTTGGAGAAAGCCTTTGCCCGAAGTATTAAGAGAGCAAGTGATGCAACCAATAGGTGCTAGTAATACTTGGGCATGGACTGGTTATAAAAATGCATGGATTGTATTAGATGGCAAGATGATTCAATCTGTTAGTGGCGGTGGTCATTTTGGAGGAGGCTTATTTATTAATGCTTATGATATGGCTAGATTCGGATTGCTTACATTAAGAAAGGGCAATTGGAATGGGAGGCAAATTATTTCGGAAGGATGGATTAAAAAATCTACTACACCTACCTCAGTGCAAACAGGATATGGTTTTATGAATTATTTCTTAAATACAGATCGTAAAATGTATCCGTCAGCTCCAGCTTCTGCTTTTACACATATTGGTAATGGTACGAATGCGATTTATGTAGATCAAGAAAATGATTTAGTGATTGTGATTAAGTGGATGGATGATAAGTCAATTGACGGCTTCTTAAAATTAGTTTTAGCTGCTTTGCCTAAATAAATCTACAAGTTATAGCAATAAAAAAAGACGCCGAATTTTCGCCGCCTTTTTTTATTGCGGAAGTCAGAACTAGTAGTTTTTTGCTTTTTGTAATTTGTGAAAGCTGGAATAAGAAACAATTAACAACCCAAAAAACACAATTGCCATAATTGTATTTCCCAAAGGATCATTTATAGCAATATGAGCTACGGCTGCAGAGATATATAAAATCCCAAATCCTACATAGGCCCATTCTTTAACACGCGCAGGAACAGCAGGAACTATTAATAATACGAGTCCGATTAATTGTCCGATACTTATTTCTAGTCCAAGCCAACGTGGAATGCCAACATGTTTAGTGCCTTCGATGGCCATTTCGGAATTCATAAAAATAGCACTAGAGGCGAATAAACAAATGATGCTAGTGGTTACCCAATAAATTATTTTAGTTGTTTTCATTTTGTCCAATGTTTTAATGGTGATAAATTAAAATAGTTTAATTAAATTCACCAACAATTTACAATTTATCAAACATATTATAAAATTCCAACCAATACAATTTTTCAAACAAGACGATTTATGAAAAAAACATGCTTATTTATTTTATTACTTATTGTAGGTTTTAATTCGACTAAGGCCCAATCTGCTAACCCATCAATTGATTCCGAGAAAGAAGTAAAACAAGTTATTAATAATATGTTTCAGGCAATGAAGCAAGCGGACACTGTTTTATTAAAAACATGCTTTGCTGATAAAGTAATTTTTCAAACAATTTTAAATAAGCCAGAAGGGGCCGTGGTTGGCAATCAAACTGTCAATGACTTTATTCAAAGCATTGGTAAGCAAACGGCAAATGCTTTAGATGAAAGAATTGAATTTGGTGCAATTCAAATTGAGCCTTTGATGGCCACGGTTTGGACGCCTTATAGTTTTTACTACAAAGGAAACTATTCTCATAAAGGTGTTAATAGCTTTCAGTTAGTGAAATTTAAAGAAGGCTGGAAGATCCAATACATCATTGACACAAGGTATAAGTAAATCTTATTTATTGTCCTTTAAATACTGCTGGAATTGTTGCGGTTGGTTTGTTGTAATCCATTCTACACCTTGTTGTTGCAGTATTTTTAAATCTGCAATTTCGTTCACCGTCCAAGAACCAGTTTTCAAACCAGCCTTTAATGCAGTAGGGGCAAGTGTTTCATTTTTCTTAAAATTACTATAATGAAAATTGATGCCATCAAATTGATGCTGCATTACCTGATTGACATTTAAGTCTGCTTCAAGGTATAAGACAGTTGCAGTAGGTTGTTTTGCTTTAATCCAATCTAAGATATCAGCACTAAAGCTGATGTATACGATCTTGTCTTCAATTTTTAATCTTTTTGCCAATTCCAAACTACTCATTGTTGCTATACGATCTAGACCTTTATCATTGATCGCCGCTTTAATTTCACAAATCAATTTTGTTTGTACATTATTGAGTATTCCTTTTTTATAGTAGTCTTCTAGTAAGGGTAAATCTTCGCCATTAGACAGCTTGTTTCTATTTAAATAAGCATAAGTGTTTGTTTGAATGGTATCCCCGTAATAAGTCGGATCATGATTAACAACCAATATGCCATCCATCGTCATTCTCACATCAAACTCTGCACCATCACAATTTAATTCAATTGCTTTTTGTAGAGAAGCAATTGAGTTTTCAGGTAAATTAAATTCCTTCCAAGCACCACGATGGGCGATGATTTTTGTTTGTTGTGCAAATGAAGAACTCATAAGAAAGATTAAAATAAAACTCGTGAATGTTTTTAACATAAAAATGATTTGGCAAATTGATACATAGTAAACTGCGGTCTATTTGAAAACCTGGCAACTATTTTGTCATTAGTTTAAACATTAAGGTACTAAACAATTATTGATTAAACAGCGTTTGAAATAAGTTCTTATTTAGTTAACTTTGCGCTCTCAAAATGATACGATGAATCCAGCCATTCAGCAACTAAAAATAGCGATAGAGCCAAGTAGAGCTAAATTATTAGCACACCCGGTTTACCATCAAATACAGACTTTAAATGAATTGCAGAAATTTGCCCAAGTCCATGTGTTTGCTGTTTGGGATTTTATGAGTTTATTAAAATCCTTACAACAAAAATTAACCTGTGTTCAAACGCCATGGGTGCCAGTTGGTTCTGCAAATACAAGGTATTTGATCAATGAAATTGTGTTGGGTGAAGAATCAGATGTGGATGAATTTGACAATCGTATTAGTCATTTTGAATTGTACCAACAAGCGATGCACCAAATGGGCGCTTCGACAGCTGCGATAGAAAACTTGATTAAAGGTATTCAATCTGGCAAATCCATCGAACAAGCTATTTCTGAAATTGATTGCGCTACATCTATTAAAGACTTTTTGAATTTTACTTTTAAAATTGTCAATGATGCGCCTGCTCATGTACAAGCTGCTGTGTTTACATTTGGTAGAGAAGACTTAATTCCAGACATGTTCACAAGATTATTGGAAAAATTAGTCGCGGAAACTCCCGAAAAAGTATCCATCTTTAAATACTATATCGAAAGACATATTGAAGTTGATGGAGGGCATCATAGTCATTTAGCATTGGAAATGGTTTCTGAGCTATGTGGTGAAGACGCTTCAAAATGGAAGGAAGCAGAAACAGCGTCAATCGAGGCCTTGCAAATTCGTGCGAAGCTTTGGGATGCTGTACTAGCTTAATTTTAAAGAAGTGAAGTTATTGTAATTTTAAATTGCTTCGAACTCTCCCTTTTCTGTATTTTTTCTGACTTTATCTGCTTCAAAATATTTCCCATTCATGACTATGTAAACGCCATGAGGTAAAACTTGTGTGAATGCTAAGGCGCTACCTAAATTGAAGAGTCCATCAGAACTACCAAATTTATATGGGATCATTGCGCCAGTAAGAACGATTGTTTTATTGGGACAAGTCTTTTGCAAATACAATGCAGTAATAGTCATTGTATCAGTACCATGAGTTATTAATATTCTTTCTGCATTTGTTTTATTACATGCTTCAGAAATCAAAGCACGATCAGCATCTACAAAGTCTAAACTATCTTTCATCATTAATGATTCAATCGATAAATTCAGTTTGCTTCGACCTAGATCTAGCATTTCATGAAGGTGTGTGTCTTTAAAATAGAGACTACCGTTTAATTCATTGTACTCTTTATCAAAAGTGCCACCTGTAACAAATACCTGTATACTTAAATCCATAAAAATTATTTTGGGTCCATCCACATTTCTTTTCTATCTAACCATTTGTTATCAGAAAAGGATTCTTTACTAGCCAAAGTTCGTGTATATTTTTTAATAGTTTCTGTTGAACTTGCTTGATAAGCTACACCGCTAATAATATTCAAGGCTTTATTAAAATAGGTTTCATAAGGATTACCTAGGGTTCTATATGGTAATACATTATCAGCTAAAGTATAATTAGGTAAAAAACCGTTTACAGTGCCATAATTGGATTCTCCAATGGCGTTATTCGTTAAGAAAGTAATTGGTTGCAAACCAAAGTCCCATCTTTTACTTGGATCGGTCAGTGTAAAGGAGCCCACATTTTTCCCGTACGTATGTTCTCCTATAAGAATCACATCCATAAATGGTTTAAGATTATTAATTACTAGTTCACTTGCAGATGCAGTATTGCCAGAAATAAGTACAAAAACTCGATTCAATGTTCCTAAATTATTTGGCTCAGCCTTGAACAAAGTTTCAAAAGCGCTTGCACCTGAAGTTCTTTCTAGGTAAGCAGTATAGGTACTATTGTAAACTTTTTTATTCATTAGTTTTCCCACTTTTGCTGCCGCGTCTTTAACAGTCAAGTTGGTAATTAAATCAGATGAAACAACATAGCCTCCTCCATTATATCTTAAGTCTAATACTAATTCATTTACACCTGCTGCTTTAAAACGACCAAAAATTGCTCTTAAACTATCGTCATAGCTTGTTAAAAATTGACTATAAGCCAAGTACCCAACTTTTTTACCAGACCAAGCAATAATCGTGTCCGCTAAAATTGGGTTGGTTTGAAGTTCCACCTTTGTAACTGTTACATTTCTGCCGTTACTTACAAATGCGCCATTGATAAAATCACCAAGACCAAGTTTTAAGGTTTGATTAGATAAGATGGTGGTATAATTAGAATTTGTGATTGTTTGATCATCTACCTTTAAAATAATATCACCTCTTTTTAATCCTGCTTTATCTGCTGGACTGCCTTTTAAAACATACGCTAATACAAAGGCAAGTGATGTTTTTGTATCATCGGTATAAAATGCATTGTTTTTGATTCCCAATACAGTGCTCACGCCATTCAATTGATTTTGCAGGTTTGTGTAACTTTCGTCGATCCAAGAAAAACGATCTGTTTTACCATAATCATTAAGTAGGGTATAAAAATAATCTGTTGGCTTAGCGCTTGTATTTGAACTTGCCAAAGTTGGCATTTTTGTATTCCATAAATAATAATAACTCATTGCCTCATGTATCCAAGTATTTGCTGCAACATTTGGATTTGCTGTTGTCGTTGGAGTTGTAGGCTTAGGTGCCGGATCGACAGTGTCCTTTTTACATGCTATAAAAACAATGCCCACTAATAAAAATAAGAATAGCTTTTTCATAATGTTAAATGATTCAATGTAAATTTAATCAAACAAATGTTAATAGGAATAAAAAATATACCCTACTAATTTGATAGACAAATAAATTTGTCTAATTTTAGGCCTCAATAACGGACTAGACTAAAACAAAGTCGATAATCCGGAAAAAATTAAATAAATCTACCAATGAAACGAACTATTCTATGTGCTGTCTTTATTACAATGATTACTTTAACAAGTATGGGTCAATCAAACGAGCTTTTAAATGAAACGAATGCTTGGCATAATAAAAGAATAGAAGCTTTAAAAAAACCCAATGGCTGGTTAAATTTGGAGGGTTTGTTTTGGTTTAAAGCTGGCGTAAATCATTTTGGATCAAATGCCAAAAACGACCTAGTATATGCCAATCCTGCTTTTCCTGCTTATCTTGGAGATTTTATTTTTGATGATGGCAAAGTATTTTGGGAAGATGCAAAAGGAGAAAAGGTTACTATAAAAAACAGTGCAGGTGTGCTTGTTCAAAATACTAGTTCACTGAATCTTTTAACCGAAAAGGAAGGAGAATACACTTGTCAGTGGAAGGATTTTGTGTGGATTGTGATCAAGAGAGAAGACAAAATTGGAGTTCGTTTCAGAAACCTAAAATCAAAAACATTATTAGGATTTAAAGGCATTGAAAGATTTCCGGTAGATGCTAAATGGCGCGTTAAAGCTAAAGTGATTCCACAGGATCAAAATCCATTGATGATCATGAATGTATTAGGACAGAATACAGCGCAAAAGCATGGCGGACAGCTTGTTTTTGAATTAGAGGGCAAAACTTACAAATTAGATGCAATAGATGAAGGTGGCGTAAGGTTATTTATAACTTTTGCAGACGCGACATCTGGTAAAACAACTTATGGATCTGGTAGATTTATTGAATTAGACAAGCCGGATGCAAATGGTGAAACTTATATTGATTTCAACAGGGCTTATAATCCTCCTTGTGCCTTTACCGAATTCGCTACTTGCCCTTTACCACCAGCTCAAAATAGGCTAACTATAGCTATACCTGCTGGAGAAAAAAAATATGGACATCATTAAGGTCTCCATTAACTTTGGCGTCAAATGCAACAATTGACGCCATCCAATCCTCCTATAATTGCCGTAATCGGTTTAGGCTATGTGGGTTTACCATTGGCTTTGGCATTTTCTAAACAATACCAAGTTATTGGGTATGATTTAGATAGTACTAGGGTAGATGCACTTAATAAAGGAAAGGATATTACGCTTCAAGCTACGGAGGAAGAGTTAAGGTCGAACCCACAATTAGTCTTTACTACAGTATTATCAGAAATCACGAAAGCGACAATCTATATTGTCACTGTTCCTACTCCAGTAAATTCAGATAAGACGCCCGACCTAAAACCATTGTTACATGCAAGTACTCAGATTGCAACCCTATTAAAAAAGGGTGACATTGTAATTTATGAAAGTACCGTTTACCCTGGTTGTACCGAAGAAGATTGCGTTCCGATACTTTCAAAAAATTCAGGCTTAAAATACAACCATGATTTTTATTGTGGTTATTCTCCAGAAAGAATTAATCCAGGAGATAAAGTCAATACATTAACAAAGATCAAAAAAATTACTGCTGGTTCAACTCCTGAAATTGCAATCTATATAGATACCCTATATGCAAGTATCATCACAGCAGGCACTTATCTTGCACCATCTATTAAGGTTGCTGAAGCGGCAAAATCAATTGAGAATGCACAAAGAGATATCAATATTTCTTTTGTGAATGAATTGGCATTGATTTTTGATCGTATGGGTATTGACACGCATGAGGTGCTTGCGGCAGCAAGTACGAAATGGAATTTCCTCCCTTTTAAGCCAGGATTAGTGGGCGGACATTGTATTGGCGTGGATCCTTTTTATTTGGCGCATAAATCAAAAACATTGGGCTATCACCCTCAAGTGATATTGTCTGGCCGTAACGTAAATGATCAGATGAGTTTGTTTGTGAGTGATAAGTTAATTCGATTATTGGAAGAGAGGGGCAAGTCTATTGAAAATGCGCATGTTTTAGTGCTAGGTGTCACGTTTAAAGAAAACTGTCCAGATATTAGAAACTCTAAAGTTTTTGAAATTATACATTACCTGCAAAATAAAGGTGCGGTGGTAGATGCATTTGATCCATTTGCAAATACGGCAGAGGTATTGCAAAAGCAACAAGTACAATTGGTGACTGCTCTAAATCAATACGATGCAATTTTATTAGCAGTAGCGCATGATTTTTTTAAGGCATTAGATTATACTGTTTTGAAAAAAGAGGCAAGCTCTGTCTTGTATGATACGAAGTCTTTTTTAGATAGATCCGTCGTGACAGCAAGATTATAAAAAAATAATTTTACTTTTGATTGCTTTAATCGGCAAAGGTAAATTTCAAAAAACATTTATTCATAACTACATATTTAATTTAAATGATAGAGTCAAAAAGATTCGGTTCAAAAAAAGCCTTAATTGATATCGACGAAACAATTTGTTTTTACTCAGATAAAAGGGTGTATGAATTGGCCGAGCCTAATTTTGAAAACATTGCCAAGATAAACAAGCTATACGATGAGGGCTGGCATATCACTTACTGGACAGGAAGAGGGGAAAGTTCAAAAAGAGATTTAAGACCATTGACTTTAGAGCAGTTGACTAAGTGGGGGTGCAAATTCAATGACTTAATTACTGGCTATTGTCCTAATGGTGGTGCTGTAAAGCCAAACTTTGATTTAGTTATTGATGATAAAGCAAAACGTATCGAAGAATTATAAACTTGATAATGGTTTATCCAAATAAACTTGAATACTAAATTTTTTTTACAATTTTCTTAAAGGGCCAATCTGGCCCTTTTGTTTTTTCTAGCAAAGGGTAGATAGAATAACCAAAAATGAGAAATAGCTGCTAATTCAAATGTAATTAGATAAAAAGGCCATTCACCAATGATAAGCGGATTTTCTGCAGTTGGACGTGCTCTTAAAAACATATAATTAGTACCAATTGCATAGTTCATTATGCCAACAGAAAGCACCACGAATTGAGAGTAGCCAAAAATTCTTAACCAAGATTTTGGTCTTGGTACAAAACCATTGTGTTTGACCATATACAAGACCACTAGCAATAATCCCCCGTGTCCAATAAAAAAGCTATAAAAATTATAACCAATTACGCCTGTGTTGAATTCTGGGGTAAGTAGGGCATGTATGCCTCCCAATAATCCCCAGTAGTAAACAAACTCGCCAAGTAATTGATTTTTATTGAAAAGATAAATGATACAAAGAATATTACTGATACTACACAAATGAGCCGGAATGTTTTGTTGAATATTCCATATCCCATTGTAGTAATTATAGCTTTGTTCAATTAAAAAATTAGCCATCAATACAATCGCAATAAACAAATCATATTGCTTGATTTTGATTTTGCTGATATACTTTGGTAATTGGATTAAAATAAAGATAATGGCACTAATCAATAAAATACTTTGCCACCAGAGCGGAGAAAAAGTAGAAAGTGTTATTGATTTTTCGAAATGCATTGTATCGAGATTATTTTTATTTTGCCGTGATGGGCACAATTTAATTCTTTCTGCCTATATTCTAACTACTTGCTCGCTAATCTATCAAATTAGAGTATATAACAAGGGGCTGAAAACCTTGAATAAACAGTCCTTCCGTGTAAATAAGATAAGATCTAGATTTAATCTACCAGATCTGTAGTTTTTTTAATGATGCAAAACAAATACCTAGTTCAATCCGCCCTCAAACAAGTATATATATGTGATCAACAAGCTATCTATGCGATGGGTTGTAGTCAGTTGGTTAATGCACATCCTTTGTGCAATGGCTTTCAGGTATTATCTTCCTTTGAGGATATGATTCAAATTGATTTAGCGCAAAACATGGGTTTATTAATTATTGATTGCGGTATGTTTGACTTGTCTTTAACTGAACTGAGACAAAAAATAAAACTGCTTCAATTAAGTTGTCCATTGATTATTCTATTAAACGAGGAGACAACCGATTACACACTATATCAATTGTTAGACTTAGAATTTGAAGTGATTGTGTCAAGAAATATGTCTTCAGCTGAATGGAATAAGGCGGTCGAAATGGCTTGTCAGCGGAAGGTCTATTTTTGTAATCATACTGCTGAACGTGTTTTTGCATTAACCCAAGGTATGAATCAAATAAATTTGATTGAAAAAGTACAGTCACTATCTCTTTATGACAAATTCATATTGATTAGAATTTGCGAAGAAGCTTCCAGTAAGCAAATTGCTGCAGAGCTGGGCCATAGTAAAAGAACCATTGAAGGGCATAGAACTAGACTTATGCAATTATTTGCTGTAAAAAATGTAGCAGGATTGGTCAAAATCACTTTTGTAACAAAATTGTACGAACATTATCTATCTAATCCAGGATGGTACGCAAGCTTTTTATTAGCTAAAACATCTTCCTTATAATAATGAATGGTTTTGAATTGACCATTTACAAAGCCATAAGCTTGGTCCGTGAAGTTTTTACTTTCAGCAAACCTACTTTGACCACCTGTAATGATCGTTTTAGCTTTTAGTTTTTTCCCAAACTCAACAGCAGCAACAAAACTATTACCAGTATAGCCATAGCGTTTCACTGTATTTGGATAACGTCTGCTTTCAAAAGAAGGCAAAGCTCCCCATTTTGAAGAAGCTTGATTCACTGCTAAACTAAATTTTGTATCCTCGAAATTCATGCCTGGACCAACTCTTTGAAAACGATTGATCGTGCCCCATTTGATTTCCCAGCTACCATACCATTTTTCAAATTGGTCTAAAGTAGCTTCTAATAATTTGACCTTGGTTTCAAATGGCACTTCTAGGTCCATACGATTGTATTTCTCAATAATCTGAGTAGCTTCCTCCTCTGTCTCAGCCGGTGGAATTTCCATATTCCATTTTGTAGCCCATTCAATCGCAAGACTCGTTGCAACTGAATTGGAATCTGCAAATCGATCCCAATTTGCTAAATAGTCAATTGCCTTTTTTGTTCTTGGAGCCAGGGTTGCTGTTCTAGCATCTTCCAAAAAACGAGGCAGTAAAATATCAAAAGCACTTAATTTTTTATTGTAACCTAGGGCAATGAGTTCTTCCAAGTTGATTTTGTCTATTTTAGATAACAATGCAACTGCAGTAATACCTCTTCCGTTTTCTCCATCAGGTGCCATATAAGCCGGATAATTTGCAGCTTTTGGACTTTGATCTCCTGCAACAGTAAATGGTGTCGCATTGCAATTTTGTAACCAGCCATTAGCTGGGTTGATGCTTTGCACAATCTCATTTAAAGTATGCATGCCCGTCCAATTAGTCGCCTTGGTACTCCCATCTACTGGTCTTGTGTAATCGAATTTAGGATCACGCTTTGGCATAAAATTACCATGCCAATAAGCAATATTGCCAGCATTATCTGCATAGACTGTATTATTACTATTATTTGCTAAGAGCTCCATTGCTTTTGTATAATCTGCTAAGCTCTTAGATTTTGTTCTTGACCAACATTCCATCAAAGCGTCAAGGGAACGATTGTTTTCTTGTAGGCTTAGCCATTTACCTTTTTGCATCCCCATCACTGGACCATGTCCTGTGAAGTAAGTATCAAATGATTTATTTTTTAGCACACCATTCTCTACATATTTGATGTCAATTTTTCGAGCGCCAATTTTTTTGCTTTCTTTTTCGTAGGTATAAAACAATTCGTTATTAATTTTTTGCACTTGCTCTTCATATACATCCGCCACATCTGCATAACTACTTGTATGCATCCAACCGCAATTTTCATTAAATCCTTGGTAGATAAAAAATTGCCCCCAGGTGACCGCTCCATATGCGTTTAAACCTTCTTCACTTACCATATGCATTTCTGATCTAAAATAAAATGGCACATGTGGATTGATATATAACATAGCGTTGCCACTCTTGCTATGCTTTGGGGCAATCGCAAAACCATTTGAACCTTTTAAGGTCTTGTCTTCCATGTCATAATTAGGCTGCTCAAAAATGGGATAAGGTTTTTTTAAATTTTGGTTTGTAATTGCTGCAGTTGTGTTAGAGAATAATGCTTGGCCATAAAACGCTTCTACATGTTTTTCTGTAATACCTGCCGACCTTGTTGGAGAAACGCTGCCATCGGTCCACATCAAATGATACCATGGCTTGAATTTTTTAAGGACAGCAGGTTTTACTTCTGGATGCTTATATAAATAATAGTTAATACCGTCTGCATGTGCAATCAATAACTGCTTAAACCACAAAGGGCTTCTTTCATAGTCTTTAACTGCATCGGCACTATCTTGAATCAATTGCATCATCAAGTCCTCATAAATAACCTTAGGACCTTCCATTTCGGCACGTCGTCCTAACATTTCTAAAAAATTCTTTTCTATCTGCGGAAAGTTCTCTTCGCATTGTGCGTACATCAAACCAAACACTGCGTTTGCATCGGTCTTTCCATACACATGTGGAATATCCCATTCATCTCGAATAATTGTTGTTTGCTTGGCATGCTGATTCCATCTAGCCAATTCGGCATTCGTTGGTTTTTGTGCAAACAAAACAACACTTGTACACAACAATAAAAATAAAAAAGTAATTTTTTTCATATCATAATTTTAGACAGGCTCCCGATTATTGTAGACGAGCTTTTGAAATAAACTTTCGGGACTTATTGTCGGTTTAATTTATAATCCCCAGGTCTTAATACGCTCTAAGTTAATGCGCGCACATTCTATTGGTGTGATACCTTGATAAGATTCCTGTTCAATAATAAAATGATGTGTTCCTCCAATTGCTTTCGCAAGCAAGCTGACTGCTTTTGGATCTACAAGTCCATTTCCTAAAATGGTACTATCGTGTCCGTCATTCATTTCACCAACAGGCACTTTGATTTCATCTTTTACATGAACAGATGCAAACCTGCCCGGATATTTTTTAATCCAATCCATGCCTCTTGCACCAATGCCGAACATATTTCCGAAATCCAACTGATGGATAACTAGCTCAGGATCCGTTTCCTTTAAGATGATATCATAAATCAGTTGACCATTTACTTTTTCAACAAATTCAAAATTGTGGTTATGGTAACCAAAGCGCATACCAGACTCTTGACACAGTTCACCCGACAAATTAAATATTTCTAATTGATGCATTAATGCATCATAAGAGGTTCTTACTTTTTCATCCATCCAAGGACTTATCACATAGTCTTGACCAAGGGTAACCGCATCGTCGATAGTGTATTTCCAAGCATCTGTAAATTCTTTTTTTGTTTTATCCCAGTGCGATGCATTCATTACAGTGTGTCCGCTCGGCATTTGCATCCCTAGGTCCGTTAAAATCTTTTTAAATTCAGTCGCAGTAAATCCATAAAATTTTCTGTTAACATAATTAGCATGCTCTACATATTGGTAGCCCATTTTTGACAAAGCTTTCAAAGTGCCTAATGGATCTTTAAACATGGTATCACGTACAGTATATAACTGAATTCCGACTTTTATTTTTGAGTCTGCTAAACCATTTTTTGACCACAAAGATGTTGGTGCAAGTCCAATACCTAATAAAGCCAAACTACTGTTTTGTATAAATTTTCTTCTTGAGTTTTGCATAGTGCTTAATTGAATACTTAAACTTACAAAATTTCGCGCGGATGAGCGCGAAAAAACAACAGAGGCGGACCAACGGTCCGCCTCTGTTGTTTAGGTAACTTTAATTTTTAATAAAACTATAAATCCGGCTTTATTAAAATTTAATTTCGTTTATAAAGGCCCTTGTTTAGAACCTTATTAAAGGCTTATTCAGCTACTTTGGTATTTTTAACTGGTTTCTTATCTAAGTATTCCTTGCGGTCAACTTTTGAATTACCTGTTACCATCTCATCTAAATTGTCACCCTTATATAAGCGACCATTTTTCATGATGTATTGAATACTATTGGTGTTCTTAATATCTTCCAATGGATTCTTATTTAAAATAATTAAGTCAGCTAATTTACCTGCGCTAATACTTCCAAGGTCTTTGTCTAATCCAAGGCTTTCGGCACCTAAAATAGTAGCTGTTTTTAATGCATCTAAATTACGCATACCACCAGACTGCATTGACCAAAGTTCCCAATGGTAGCCCAAGCCTTGTAATTGACCATGACTTCCAATACCAGCCAGACCACCCGCCTCAACGATTTGCTTCATGCTCTTAGCGTGCTTCTGAAATACATGTTCTTCTGGAAGGAACCAAGTTGCACGACGTCTAGACTTACTTGCTAATTCCTCGTAAGGGGTATAGTACTGCATTTTCTCATCACCATATACATTTTCTGTTTCGTAATAATAGTTCTCTGCCCATGGGCCACCATAAGAAACTAATAAAGTTGGCGTTACTGCCATCTTAGAACTTGCAATTGTTTTAACAACGTCATTGTATAAAGGGTAGATTGGTAAAGAGTGTTCATGACCTGGATAGCCATCTATTAAATTAGTCATGTTCAATTTAAAGTCCAATCCACCTTCTGTTGTAGGCATTAATTTTTGATTCTTTGCCGCTTGAATCACCCATTGTCTATGCTTACGATTACCAACTAAATACATTTTAATATACTTTGTATTAAAGTATTTACTGTATTGTGCTAATACAGATTCAGCTTGTGCAGAATCTTTTAAATTATAGGACCAGTACCCAACCCCAGGACCAGTTGAATAAACCCTTGGTCCTACCATTTTACCTGCATCAACTAAATCACTATACGTTAAAACGTCTGTGGTAGCGGTTTGTGGGTCACGAGTAGTAGTTACGCCGTAAGCTAAATTAGCAGCATAAATCCATGCTTGATTTTTATGGATGCCCCAGCTTGGCCACATATGAGAATGCGTATCCACAAATCCTGGTACAACTGTTTTACCAGCGAGGTTAACTCGTTTAGCACCTGCTGGTACTTTTAAAGAACCTGATTTTCCAACTGCTTGTATTCTGTTTTTAACAACTAAGATATCACCGTTATTAATTACTTGATCACCATTCATAGTGATGATTCTTGCATTGGTCAATAATACAGTCGTAGTTGGCATATCATTTTCATAGTACACTTTTACCCAAGTTTCATTCGCTTTATACCTAGGTGTTTCTTTTTTATCTTCTTTCTTTACAATATTTGTACTGTCTTTTTTAGTGGTATCTTTTTTAACTGCTGCTTCTAATTTCTTTGCCGTAGCTAAGCTATCATCAAATGCATAAGCCGCATCTACATCATAAGTGAAATGCGCTGCGCCTAAACTCCAATGAATTGTTTTTCCATCTGCTTGCCAACTTGGAAATTCGCCACCAATTTCAGTTAATAGTCTACTAGGAAATGCAGCGTTCTTCGCATCTGCTACTGAAATCGAAACTGATTTACCTGACTGCGGTATCGTAACATAATAAATATTGTTATTTACCTGGGCAATCGCAGCGCTACCTTTTGGTGACAACAAAATTGTATTGGCACTAGATGGCGGATTGTTCTCTTTCGCAGCATCGTCTTCCTCCATTATTTCAGGAATAATACAAGGGTCTGCAACTGGTTTGCCGCGGTATTCTGGAATACTTCCAAAAGTGGTGATACCAGAAATTTTTGCAATTTCTTTTTCATCACCACCATCCCACTGAATAGAGATTAACCTGCCACGATTGTTTAAATAAATGCGGCCATCGTTTAAAGCAAAGTGTGGATTGTATCTGCCATTTGCTTTATCAATAACTGTCTCATTGCCAGTACTTAAATCTATCCACGCTAACTCATCTTCTGAATCATCATAAGTAGGTTCAATTGCGTCCTTGAATTTTTGCGCATTGGTTTTATTAAACACTAATTTTTTTCCAGTTGGATCAATTGCTACACCTTGGTATAAGGCGTTTTCTTTTGTTATAATTTTTTCGTTCGAACTAGTTAAGTCCACAAAACGAATACTTCCACCTCCTGCATTCCATGTGGTGAAATAAATACCATTACCTGCAATATTCCAAACTGGCTGCGCTTCGGTGAAATCGTTTTTAGTTAAACGCTTTGGTGTACCATTTGGATAATCCATTACATATAAACGGTTCAATACTGTAAATGCTAATTGCTTGCCATTTGGTGATGGAACTGCATCTCTAATCTGAGTAGCCATTGTTGCAACCGTATCTTTGATAGGATACTTGAATAATACTTCGGGTCCCATTTCAATTTTCGCATCTACTGTATAAGGAATCTCTGTTTGAGCTGCAGTCTCAATGTTAATCTTATTAATTTTTCCTCCATAAGATGCCAGTAAATATTTACTATCTGGTGTAAAACTCATTGCAGGTAAAACGCCTAACACTGCAATTGATTCTTGATCGTCTCTTTGTACAGGATAAGCCAACCAACTTTCTTCACCTGTTGCTAAATTTCTTTTTACCAATCCAGTTTTATCTTCAAATCTTGAACCATATACCATCCACTTGCCATCTTTTGATAAGACAGGAGTAAATGCAGATCCATATCTAGAAGCAATTGTGCGACTAGTTCCTTTCTCTCTATCATATACGCCAATACTATATTGAGGCAACATTGCATTGTAGTTCCAAGCACCATTGCGCGCACTATAATAAATATAACGACCATCTGCGCTCACTGCTGGATCAATTGTTTTTAATGCAGCAGGTGCATCAATCAAACTAGTTCCTGCACCACCGTTTTTATGCATCAAATACAATTTTGTATTACGACGTCCTTTCGTGTAGACGATATAATTTCCATCGGGCGTATACACTGCACCTGGAAAATTATTGTTTTGTTCTTCGGTTAAAGCAAGGGTATCTTTTTTCTCTAAATCGATATACCATAAATTTTCTGCACCAGAACGGTCAGAGATAAAAAGAATTCTTTTGCCATCAGGGCTATAGCTTGGATGGTTGTCATAAGCCATACCTTTTGTAATGGCTGTCGCTTTACCACCTTCCATCGGGATACTATATATATCTCCCATTAGATCAAATAAAATTGTTTTTCCATCTGGGCTCACCGCCAAAGAAGTCCAAGTGCCTTCGTTGGTTGTGAAGTCGATAGACCTTGTAGCTTTAAGGGGCAATCCTTTAAATTGACTAAAGCTAAGGCTGTCCTTTTTGGGACTTTTCTTGTCTTGAGCTTGCGCATTCATTAAACCAAGGCCCAAAATGAGGGTCAAAGCATATATTCTCATGATAATTATTTTTTGAAAGTTACGTTAATACAATATCTCACTGAAAAAAATGACCCAAATGAGAATCGCCGTTCATCAAATATTTCACTCATTTTAACATAAAACGAGGCTAAAATAGGCTGTCTGCGACACCTGTTTACGAACTCAATCGTATATTTACATTATGAATAAACAAAAACTGGCTCAATTTTTTATCATAAATAGCTTATTATTAATAAGTTATGTTGGTTTAGCTCAGAATATGACCATTCAAGGGTCACTAAAAGACAGTATTGCTAATCGTGCTTTGAATTCGGCAACCGTTTCTCTCGTTTATGCAAAAGATTCCTCTTTGGTCAGTTTTTCTAGAACCAACGAGTCAGGGGTTTTTAGTTTTAAAAATGTGGTACCTGGTGCCTACATGATCTCCGTTTCTTATGTAGGATACCAACCTAAATGGGTTCCTGTCGTAAATGCTTCAGATAAGACGGTAGAAATGGGGACTATTTATATGAATGATGTCAATAATATGTCTACAGTTACTGTAACTGCTCGTAGACCGCCTGTAGTTATCAATGGAGATTCGGTTGAATTCAATTCAGAAAATTTTAAAACCGCACCGAATGCGGTGGTGGAAGATTTATTGAAAAAAATGCCAGGCATGGAAGTAGATAAATCTGGTGGCATTACAGTGAATGGTAAAACGGTGACAAAAGTTTTTGTGAATGGAAAAGAGTTTTTCACGGGAGATCCAAAAATGGCGACCAAGAATTTGCCAGCAGATGCGGTAGATAAAATTCAAGTATATGATCGTAAATCAGATCAAGCAATGTTTACTGGCATTGATGATGGTTCAGAAGAAACGGCCATCAATTTAAAATTAAAAAAGGATCGTAACAGATCAACTTTCGGAAAATTAAGTGGAGGTGCCGGTACGCCATCTGTATTTGATGCACAAGGGAATGTTAATGTTATTAATAATGACGAGCAATTTTCTGCAATTGGTGGAGCAAACAATACCAATCGTCAGAATTTTTCTACCAGAAGTATTGTGAATTTTTCTGGTGGTGGTGGAGGCAGACCAGGTGCTGGAGCTGGTGTGACAATTAATATTGGAGGCGGTGGATCAGGTGAGACAGATGCCAATGCACAAGGTATTGCCGAAACTTATTCTATCGGCGGAAATTATTCTAATTTATTTAATAGTAAAAAAATTGAATTCAATGCCAATGCGGCTATTAATGATGTGGAGCGCAATAATAATAGTGTTTCATTTACACAGAACTTAACCCCGAATAAACAATTCAACCGAAAATCAAATTCTAATTCTATAAATCGAAACCAACAACAAAGTTTCGGAAGTACCATTGACCATAAAGTAACGGAAACATTTTCTTATAGATTTACACCAAGTTTAAGCTGGCAACAAACAAGTTCATCAAGCGAAGACACTACTATCACTAGATTGGGATTGGATCCAAATGGAGCTATAACGAATCGAAATACAACAGCTGCAACTAGTATCTCAGATGCAGTGAATGCCTCTAGTAATTTATTATTAAGAAAAAAATTCGCTAAAAAAGGGAGAACAATATCCTCTACAATTACGCAAAGTTATAACCAGTCAAATTCGACAGGTAGTCAATACACAAGTCAGTTTTTTTATACAGGAGGCAATTTAACTTCAGACTCAATACTAGACCAACAAAATATTCGTAAAGGAAATACAACTACTTATTCGGCAAATGTGATTTACACGGAACCAATTAGTAAAAGGTCTTTATTAGAGTTTAATAGCTATTTAAGTAAATCTATTGGTTCATCTAGCAGAAAGATATACGACTATAGTACATTAACAGATGGTTATGGAGTTTTAAATACACGTTTAACCAATGAGTTCAATAGCGAGTATACCTATTCTGGTGGTGGTATGAGCTTTAGATCTAATCAAAAGAAGTTTAATTTTGCCACGGGTGTATCATTCCAAAATGCAATATTAAATGGCGAGAATATCAGCGCGAATACAAAGTTAAGCCAGAGCTTCCAAGACATCTTACCGAATGCGAATTTTAGGTACAACTTTTCTCAAACGAAGAACTTAAATATTGATTATCGTACTTCAACCAATCAACCTTCTATTACACAATTACAACCTGTTTTAGATCAAAGTAATATCAATAGACAAGTTATTGGTAATCCAGATTTAAAAAGAAGCTATGTCCATAATTTAAATATTCGTTTTTTCTCTTCTAAAATTTTAGCAGGAAAAAATTTCTTCTCAACACTTAACGCATCTACCACTAATAATTCTATTGTTAATTATGATAGCGTTCTGCCAAACAGAACAATCCTTTCGAAACCAGTGAATGTGAATGGCGCATATAGGGTCAATGGATCTGTGAACTATGGTTTTGGCATTAAAAAAATTAACTCTAGATTAAACTTCGGATTAAGTGCAGGTTTAAATAATAATATTTCCTATGCGAACGGCTTATTGAATACGATTGTAACAAAATCTACTGGTCCAAGTATGACTTATAGTTATATTTTAGACGATGTGATAGATATTAATTTAACAGCTAGATATTCCTATAGTAAAACAAATAATGAAGTGAACCCCTCTCTAAATACTAATTTCCTTACAAAAGTATTTGGAGCGGACATGACGAATTATTTACCATTTAATATTGTATTGAATCAGTCCTTCAATTATGCAATCAATACAGGAAGAGCAGAAGGATTTAACACGGCCATCCCAATATGGAATGCAAGCTTTTCTAAATTCTTTATGAAAAACAAAAGAGCAGAACTAAAGATGAGTGCCTTTGACTTATTGAATAAAAACATTGGTATCAGCCGAAATGTATCACAAAATCAGATTGTGGACAGGTCTTATAATGTGATTAGTCAATACTTCTTATTGAGCTTTACCTATAGTTTACAAAAGTCTGGTTTAGGTGGTGGCGCTAGAGCAGGCGGCATGATGATTAGAATGTAGGAAGTGCTTTAAGCATGTTACATAAAACAAGTAACTTTAAATTAAAATAGACTTATTAAAAATACAAAATAGCATTTATGAAAAAAATACAATTAGCATTCGCCCTATTAGTTGTTTTGACAACAACTGTAAGCGCGCAAATGAAAGAAGGTAAGATTAGTTATGAGCGTAAAGTGAATATGCATCGTAATATACCTGATCCTCAAATGAAATCGATGATACCAGAGTTTAGAACAGATAAATTTGAATTGATTTTTAATGAATCCGCAAGTTTATTCAGATCTGTGGTAGATGATGAAGCGCCAGATCCATTTGCAAACGCAGGTGGCGGCGGTGGTGGTGGCATACGCATGAATTTTAGAATGCCGGCGACTACAACTTATACAGATATCGCAAAACAAACACAATACGAAGAGCGTGCTTTTTTTGAAAAAGAGTTTTTGATTGTAGATTCTTTAAAACAATATAAGTGGAAATTGTCAGATGAGACAAAGACGATCGCGAAACAATTATGTAAAAAAGCAACTACAATGGTAACAGCGCCTCAAATGCGTGTTCGTATTAGTAGAGGCGGCGAAAACAACAATGATTCAACTGCGAATGCACCTAAGCCACCAAAAGAAACTGAATTAGTAGTATGGTATGCAGAGAATATTCCAGTATCAGTAGGTCCAGATAATTACAGTGGGTTACCTGGTGTGATAATGGAAATGGATTTAGACAATGGTGCTACTGTTACAACAGCAGTGGAGGTAAGTCCTAAATATCCTAAAAAAGAATTAGTACAACCTACAAAAGGAGAGAAAATGACAAGGGCGCAATTTCAAGAACAAATGCAAAAATTAATGCAAGATATGCAACGCGGTGGAGGGATTAGAATGGGCGGAACTGCGATCAGAATAGGCGGAGGTAATTAATATATATTCCATTTCCAGCCAATAGCAAACGTCCTGTTGTCTCCTAAATAGTAGGCATAAGCATTATTTCCTCTAACGCTAAAATTCCTTGTTGCCATGGTAGCATAAAATCGGTCTGTTAGGTTTAAGCATTGAAACCAGAATTCATTTTTCTTACTTGTATAGTTCACCCTTAGATTCAATACGTCAAATCCTGAATAACGTGTGGCATTAATTTCATCCATATAATATCCAGCTTGATGTTGCCATTCAATAGAAGAGGTTAATTTTTTATTCCACTGACTTAATACAGTCAGGTTACTAAAAAAACGAGGCGCTGCAACCATTTCTTTATTGCTAATATCTGTACCTTTTAAAATGGTATTTATATAATTATGCTTTGCATTGCTCCCATTAAAATTGATATGTACTAAAGGATCGATTTTATATTTTATCTGGTACTCAATCCCATAATGTTTTGTTTGACCTGTATTTTGGTTTAGGTTTACGCCATCAGGCTGTCTCACTGAAATAATTTCATTACGACCATTTAATTGGTAAAGTGACCATTCGATAGATCCATTCGGAATTGCAATCCAATTGCCAATTTCAATATTTGAAAAACTTTGAGGTAATAAATAAGGCACTCTTACTGCATTATAGATTTCGGTAATTTGAGGAGGAACAAATCCTTTGCTATAATTTAGATATGTCCCCCATTTAGGTTGATTGAAAGTAATACCTAGTTTGGGCGTCCAATTTTTGAATAGATTATTTGAACTTGGTGTACCCGTGTTTAGCTTGTTTTTAAATTTATAATTAAATTGGTCGTATCTAATTGTTGCGTTGACTCTTAGATTTTTTATCACTGGCTGTATCCAATTAATGTAAAAAGCCTGATTTGAAATATTTGTTTTGTAATGTGTGATTAAACTATCCTTTGTAGGTCTTGTAAAATTTGCAAATTTATTGATGATTGTGTCTTTTGTAATATCAATATAGTCTGCCCTAAGACCTTGTATCGTTTCATCAACATAGCCTCCAATTAGTATTTTTGATTTAGTCTTATTAATATTTAAATGATGTTGTAGATCTAAAACATATGCATCAAAATGATTTGAATTTTCTTGCCCTTTAAACCTCGTTGGGTTAGCAGTTGAAGCAATGGCATAGGTTGGATTCTGTGCCATTGTATTGCCTCGATATAGTAAATTGATTGTTGTCGTATTTTGTTCATTCCATTGATAGCTTAAGTTTTGCCTAAGTCTAATTAGTTCCAGTTTTCGGTAAGTAAAGCTTTGTTGCGTTGAATAATTTTTTGATTGAAATTTTAGGCTATCAACCGTGCCGGTCATTTGTCCATCATAATCTATATATTGAAATTGTTGGTAACCAGTCAGTCTCTTTTTAAAAGAAAAATCTCTTTTAATACTGATAGCCGTTTTTGAATAATCACTGTATTCTAATACTCCATTTTTTTGTCCAATCTTGCTCATATTAAATGCCCATCCTGCATTTTTTCCTACCTTGTTCCAAATCAAATCAGATTTTATGAATCCATTGTTATTGATATGATTGCTAATAGATAAAGCCGATTTAGTAGGCCTAGGCGCAGATATAAAATTAATCACCCCTCCAATTGCTTCAGCACCATACAATGCAGATGCCGGCCCTTTGATTATTTCTACTTGATGTATTGCATTTGTATTAATTTCAATCAATGCATTATTGCTAAATAAGCCACTTGTTCGAATAGGTAGGCCATCTTCCAAATACAAGTATAAGCCCTTTAATGAGATAGGTTGTCGAATAGACATCATATGTTGTTCATTCCCAATGGTGGGCATGAATACGCCACTTACTTTATTCAATAAAAAATCAAGTCTTGTCGCTTTGGCTTCCTGTATTTGTTGTTTACCAAGAACACTTATCGCAATGGGAGATTCTATGCGTTTCTCTTTGGATTTATTTGCAGTAACAATGACTGTATTTAGTATAGTATCAACTGATTGCGGCGCTTTCTTTTGACCACTAGCAAAAAATGGCGCTAAAATCAATATCAGTAATAATTTATTTGGCTTAAAAGACATTGTTGTAAAATTAATCTTTAAATTACTATGGATTTAATTTCTTCACTTTATTCTCCTAATTAACATGTCTAAATATTTCATTTCATTTCTTTTAATACTTTTTGTGTATTCATCTAAAGCACAAATGATTCAAACAAACAACAAAGTGTTGCCCGTTAAAGAACAGGCTAAAATTATAAATGAAATACTAGCGGATAGAATTCAAAATTTATTACCCAAATTAATGGACGAGGCAGGCATAGACTGTTGGGTACTCATTTCAAGAGAATACAATGAAGATCCAATACTTAAAACATTTTTACCTGCCGAATGGCTCTCTGCAAGAAGAAGAACGATACTCGTATTTTATAGAGATAAAGCAAAACAGTCTATAGAAAGCTATGCAATTGCTAGGTATCCAGTTGGAAAAAGTATCCAAGCAGCCTGGAATCCTGAAAAAGAACCAGATCAATGGAAAGCACTTTCTGCTTTAATAAAAAGAATTGCACCACAAAGGATTGGCATCAATACATCTGAAAATTTTGGACATGCGGACGGCATTGACCATACAGAGTTTGAGCAGTTTCAAAAATCTCTAGATCCAATTAGTGCAACTAAGATTACGACTGCAGAGCAACTTGGAGTGGCTTGGCTTGAAACGAGAACTGCAGCGGAAATAGCCTACTATCCTACGCTGTTATCTATCACACATGAAATTATTAAAGACGGGTTTAGCACCAAAGCAATTAAACCTAATACAACTAGCACAAATGATTTAGTATGGTGGTTTAGACAAAGAGTGAGCGACCTTGGATTAAGTACCTGGTTTCATCCCTCAATTGAAATTCAAAGAAGAGCGGGTTTAAGCCAAGATGACATCATTAGACCGGGAGATTTATTACATGTTGATTTCGGCATAAGTTATTTAAGGTTAAATTCAGATGTGCAAGAACATGCTTATGTTTTGAAGGAAAATGAGCAAGGCGTTCCGGCTGAATTAGCGGCAGCATTTTCAAAAACCAATAGATTGCAAGATATATTGACCAATGCTTTTAAAATTGGCCGAACAGGTAATGAAATATTAGCTATGACCATCAGTAATGCAAAGTCAGAAGGCATTCAGCCTAGTATATATAGTCATCCAATTGGATTTCACGGACATGCGGCAGGACCTGCAATAGGTATGTGGGATATGCAAGCAGGGGTGCCTGGAACTGGAGACTACAAAATGAGACCCAACACCTGTTATTCCATAGAATTGAATGCAATGCATACAATTCAAGGTTGGGCTAAACCTGTAAGGATTGCATTAGAACAGAATGGCTACTTTGACGGGAATAATTTTACGTACTTAGACGGTCGTCAGCAAGCTATCCATCTTATTAAATAAGGGCTAATTAAATTACCACCACACTATTAGTCGTTCCAAAAACATTTGCTGCTTGAGCATCTGCTTGCTCATCATTCAACCAAGTTTTTTTGTCTATTAAGTACTTGAATTCATGTTGAGTTCCTTTATCAATATTCATTTCAACCGCAAAGCTGCCATCTTTCTTTTTTACCAATGCAATACCTTTTTTCCATTCATTGTTTAAACCAAAAAGCTCTACTTTTTTTGCTTCAGCTTCTACAATGAATTTTACTTTACAATATTCTTTTGTTTTGTAGTATTTCTTTTCAATCATAAAATGAGTTTTAAATTTTTTCTAAATTTTTACAAAGTTCCAATTAAGGAGGTTGAATATACTATTTAATACAAGTCTTTGTCAAAGGTAACCCCCAAAACCCTTGATTATAAAGGATCTTGCAATAATCTTTTACTAACAAACAACCATTATCACTCCGCAAACGTTGCAAATAAAAAGAGGCTCCAAAATTGAAGCCTCTTTAATTTTATTTTTATAAAATTTTTTATCCGTGGAAGAATGCCACAATAAAATAAGTTATTGCAGCAAGTATTGCACTAACAGGGATGGTTAGGATCCAAGCCCAAAGTAAGTTGGTTGTTACGCCCCATCTTACTGCACTCAATCTTTTTGTTGCACCAACACCAATGATCGAACCAGTAATTGTATGTGTTGTAGAAACAGGAATACCCATTTGACCAGTAAAGAATAGAGTAAACGCGCCTGCAGTTTCTGCAGCAACACCTTCTAATGGTGTTACTTTTGTGATTTTAGAACCCATAGTTTTCACAATCTTCCAACCACCACTCATTGTGCCTAATCCAATAGCTAAATAACAAGCTACTGGAACCCAGTTAGGTAGTGATGCAAAATCTTGAATACTACCACTTGCAATCAAGGCAGCGCCAATGATACCCATTACTTTTTGAGCGTCATTACCACCATGTCCAATACTAAATGCAGCAGAACTAAATAACTGTAGTTTTTTAAACATGTTTGCAACTGTATATGCTGTTGGTGTTTTTACCTTCTCAACATAAACATAGATTACCATAAACAAAATAGCGGCTCCAAAAATACCATTTACAATAATTGTATTATCGGCTTTATCTACTTCAGAAGCGAAAGATTTTTCAATATTGAATTTGGCAATTTTCCCCTTTACCTTGTCCAAATTTTTTGGCTGAATAGGATAAATATTATTAACAAGAACTATTGCAGAGTCAACTGAAATCCCCCCTTCTAAATATAACTTTAAAGGTTCTTTGTATTTTTCAGTAACCACTTTTGCTTCGTCATATTTCTTTTTTGCCAATTCATCTTCTGGAGCTTTAGCTTCCAATACTAAAAAATCATTGGCATTCCTTACAGCATCTTTTAATTTGCTAACCGCAATGCTGTTTAACCATCCGCTATCTTTTGCCACTTTTGCAATATAAGCTGCACTAGTTTTATCAAAATTTTCAATATAAGGATGTATATGATTAAAGCTAGCATTTGCCTTTTCTAATTTGTCTTGTGTTGATTCTATTTTAGCTAATAAAGCACTGTCATTTTTCTTTTGTTCAAGCTCTGTTTTTAAGACACTAATTTCTTTATTATACTTGTCGATGCTGAAAAATTTCTGAGCATTTTCGTTCATTTTACTATTTTCAAAATAGTCAAATAGAAATGCAGTAAATAATGTGGTTGCTGTTATTATAAACAATCTCCACCAAATATTACGCATTATTGTAACTAGTGTAATAAATACTGATATAATTATTCCAATAATTGGTGCTAAAAAAATAAATAGAACAGTCTTTAGGATTGTATCTGCGTCTACAATTTTTGACCAAGAATAATCAATTCCTTTCACTGATAATGCGTGTGCAATTGCTGCACCAGCAAATCCTCCAATTAATGTATGTGAAGACGAAGATGGAATCCCATACCACCATGTCAATAAATTCCAAAAAATGGCAGCCATTAATCCGGAAAAAATAACAGGCAAGGTGATAAATTCTTTGTAAACTGTTTTGCTGATTGAGTTTGCAACAGCATGGTCTTTGAAAATCCAATAAGCAACTGAGTTGAAAAGAGCTGCCCAAAGAACCGCCTGAAATGGAGTCAATACTTTTGTTGAAACGACTGTAGCTATTGAATTTGCAGCATCGTGAAATCCATTGATGTAGTCAAATATTAATGCTAGTGCAATAATGATTATTAATAAAGTCATTGTAAATAGATTAAGCGTACTTGATAATAATTGATTCAATTACATTTGAAACATCTTCAATTTTATCTGTAGCTATTTCAAGTACTTGATAGATCTCTCTTTTTTTAATTACTTCTTTAAAGTCGTTTTCTTGTTCAAATAATTTTTCAATACTCATATCAAAAACATCGTCTGCTTGATTCTCAATGCTGTTGATTTTAATCATTGCATCTGTCATTTCTTTTATATTCTTCATATTGCGTAACCCAAGTACAGCTTTTTTTGTTTCCTGAGTACCTTGCAACACCAACTCGGCTAATTTATGAATACCAGTATCATTCGGATTAACTTTATAGAAATTAATTTTTTTGGCCGAAGCATAAATATAATCTGCAATATCATCTAATGAAGTTGCTAGGTAGTGGATATCCTCTCTATCAAATGGTGTGATGAAATTTCTGCCTAATTCGGTAAAAATATTATGTGTTAGTGTGTCATTTTTATGTTCTAAGTTTTCAATTTGTGCAAGTATATTCGCTCTAACATCTGCGTCAGGTTCGTTTACCATTTCCTTTAATTTCACGCCCATTTCATTAACGTGTTCAGCTACCTCTTCAAATAATTGAAAAAATACTCTATCCTTTGGTAAAAAGATTTTCATGATTGAATTGATGTCCATAATAGTTGATTTAGTTGTTTAATTCAGAGCAAACCTCCAAATTTTTCCTTTAGTTATTGTTACTTCTATATTATCAAATTGTTAATTCAATAAAATTGATTGATTATCAAATAATTATAAAAGTATTCATATTTATATATTCATTTGGTAACAATTTGGTAACATATGCGTAACAATTTGGTAACATTAGAATATCAGCTTTGTCCTGTCTTTTTCACCAACATAAACAACATGATTATTAAGTCAAATTATGCAGGGCTTCTTCTTTTGGCAATCTTTATTTTTGCCACGACAGTAGTATCTGCACAAACCAAACCTGCTAGTAAACAATGGTATGAGTCACTACAATTAAGAGGTTATATGCAAGTTCGCTACAACCGATTATTAGAGACCAATTCATTGCTAAAATGTGACCAATGTGATAAAAGCTGGGGCGAAAATGGCGGTTTTTTTATACGTCGTGCTCGATTAATATTTAGTGGTCAAATAAACGATCGAGTTTATTTATATTTTCAACCTGATTTTGCAAGTAGTCCATCATCAACAGCAAATAATTTTGCGCAATTAAGAGATGCCTATATGGATTTAGGTCTAAGCCAAGATAATACTTACAGGCTTAGGATTGGGCAAAGTAAAGTGCCATTTGGCTTCGAGAATATGCAATCAAGTCAAAATAGACTGCCTTTGGATCGAAATGATGCTTTAAATAGTGCTGTTTCAAATGAAAGGGACTTGGGTGTAAATTTTTATTGGGCACCCAAAAGTATTAGGAAATTATATTCAAGTTTAGTAAGTGAAGGGTTAAAGGGATCTGGAGATTATGGTGTCTTTGGATTCGGGGTATATAACGGTCAAACCGCGAATAAGCCAGAGGCGAATAACAATTTACATACTGTTATGAGGTTGAGTTATCCATTTACAATGGGCAATCAAATTATTGAAGCAGGTATTCAAGGATATACTGGCCAATATGTATTGGGATCAGATCAGATTAGTTCAGGTGTAAAACTAAGGAAAGATAGATCATACCAAGATGCTCGAGCTGCTGCATCATTTATTCTTTATCCCAAGCCATTTGGTATCCAAGCTGAATATAATATAGGAAAGGGGCCTGAATTCAATAAATTGACAGATTCAATCGAGACTAAATCTTTAAAAGGTGGATACATTACAACCTCCTATAAGACAACTGTCAACAATCAAGTTTTTATTCCATTTACTAGATTTCAATACTACAAAGGCGGTAAAAAGCATGAATTAGATGCAAGGTCCTACGAAGTAACTGAATTGGAAGTAGGTTTAGAATGGCAGCCTAATAAGAGCTTTGAATTAGTAACAATGTACACCCTTTCATCTAGAAGATTTGAAGATTATAAAAATCAAGACAACCTTCAAAGGGGTGGGCTATTGAGAATACAAGCGCAGATCAACTTTTAGACTATAATCTGATTAGGGGGATTTTATTGCTATTTTAAATGAAAAGGGGAGTACGGTTGCCCGACTCCCCTATAAAATCCATAGCTTTCCCCCAAAAGCTAACACGAATTTGATGCTTTCAGAATGATTTAACTCGAATTAAGTAAATAAACGAGTGAAGTAATAGGTTATTTCTTACTTTTATATCGAAATAAATTATAATAGATAAGTTACTTTCCTAATTATTAATTGATAATCAATGCGTTATAAAAATAGTATTTTTTCATTTTTCTTAGCTTTTTTACTACATAATGGTAACATTTTTGCTCAATTTGTACCCTGTGAGAGAACATATACGGTAGAATTTAACCCATTATTGCAAAAAATCACTCAATTGGCAGATTTTAATGGCAGTATTACACTTGTGAATAATGCCAAAATATTACCAATGAATGGAACATCTTTTGCTCCAAATGCACAAGAATTATTTAAAAATAATGGGAAAATTTACCTTTTTATAGCACAAACTGGTTTCATTTTTCAAATGTTAGAACCGGTAGGAGACAGTGTGGTTTTTAGAAAAATCGATAATACGATCAATATTAATTACAATATTGACTGTACCAATTTTATATACAAGGATCAGATTTACAATTATGGGGGCTATGGATTTTGGACCAAAACAGCACATGTAAGAAAATTTAATACTGTAGATCAAGAATGGGATATTATACCAACCAATATCGAAGTATACACAGCTGATTATGATTGGTTTTCACCAACTGAAGGAAAATTATTTGTGCCATTTCAAAAATTTGAAAATAAAGGAGTAAAAGATCCGGAGCTCAATAATGGTGTATTTGATTATACTAGTTATTATTTAGATATAAAAACAGCTGAATGGATTAAGATCGGGAAACTTTCAAATGAACTTATTAAGCTCATTGATAAAAAAAGTAATTATGGAACTTACGAATATGATAATGGTAGAATTTTTTTAATCAATGATGAGGTTTATTTATTTGATTATGTCCATAATAAAATATACAAATCCAAGAAAGCGGATTTGAATCAGTTTTTTATTCGTAACTCTTTAGACTTAACTGTATTTTTTTATAAAGGTCAATTTTATAAATATCAGTTAAGTAATAAATCTTTTAAGATTTGGAAATTAAACATGAATGATTTTCAGCTATTGGATTTTCCAATTTGGGGGTTTGATTATAAAATTTTGTGGGTATTTATAGTTCTAGGTTTTGCAATTGTGTTGATTCTAGTTTTTGGCTGGTTCTTTAATCGAAGTGTTCGCAAGAAAATAGAAAAAGCACAACTAAAAGCTTTAAAAACAAAATCAATTAATCAAGCTTTCACAGAAATAGAATTAGGGTTGATTCAATTATTACTTGATGCCCACTACGCTAAACACAATGTAGAAATAGCAGAAATCAACCACGTGCTTGGGATTAAGGACAAAAACATTGGACTTCAGAAAAAAGTAAGAAGTGATGTCATGAATTCAATTAATGACAAATACATGTTTATAACTCAAGGAGACATAAGCTTAATTGGCAGTATTCGAAAAGAAGATGACAAAAGATTTTTTGAATATTTTGTCAATGAGTCTGAATTGAAGACGGTTCAGAAACTGATTGAAAAGGATTAAAATTTTGGACCCGCCTTGAAGATTGCAGCATCAACTCCAGCTTCAAATTTTTTGAAATTATTTTGAAATAGTTCAGCTAAATGAATACGCTGTTCTGTGTATTTGTTTTTGTCCTGCCATGTATTTTCTGGTTGCAAGATAGTAACATCTACCCCATCAACATGTTTAGGTACTTTGAAATTGAATATTGGAAAATTTTCGTAGCCGTCTTTTTCAATGGTTTCATTTAAAACAGCTTCAATCATTTTGCGTGTATAATTTAAGGACATTCTTTTACCTGTTCCATATGCGCCTCCCGACCAACCTGTGTTGATAAGCCAAACCTTGCATTTATTTTCTTCTATTTTTTTGCCTAATAGTTTAGCATAAACTCCCGGGTGGAGTGGCATAAATGGCGCACCAAAACAACTGCTAAATGTTGCTTTTGGCGATTTAATACCTTCTTCGGTTCCTGCAATTTTTGCCGTATAGCCACTAATGAATTGATACATTGCTTGTTCCGGCGTTAACTTACTAATAGGGGGTAATATGCCATAAGCATCACAGGTTAGAAAGAAAATATTTTTAGGCAGGGCACCAACCGAAGGTTGAACTATATTATTGATATGATCGATTGGGTAGCTTACTCTGGTATTTTCAGTAATACTCGCATCGTTATAATCAACTTTTTTTGAACCCTCAAAAAATACAATGTTTTCTAAAAGTGCGCCTTCCTTTATTGCGCCATAGATATCTGGTTCATTTTCGGCACTTAAATTAATGGTTTTAGCATAACAGCCTCCTTCAAAATTAAAAACTGAATCATTGGCCCACCCATGTTCATCATCTCCTATTAATTTTCTTTTTGGGTCTGCACTTAAAGTTGTTTTGCCTGTTCCGCTTAAACCAAAAAATAAAGCTACATCTCCATTTACCCCTTCATTTGCACTACAGTGCGTACTTAATACCTGTTTGTTATGCGGTAATAAAAAGTTTAACACAGAAAAAATTCCTTTTTTAATTTCTCCAGTATAGGCTGATCCGCCAATTAAAATTGTTTTTTCAGTAAAGCAGATGATGGAAAAATTTTCCGCTAATGTGCCATCTACCAAAGGGTCTGCTTTAAAATTTGGTGCATGAATAATTTGCCACTCTGGCTCAAAATTTTCTAACTCATTTTCGGCCGGTCTTATAAACATATTATTTGCAAACAAGGCACTCCAAGGAAGTTCGGTGTATAATCTTAATGGCAATTGATAATTTTTATCGGCACAAGCAAATGCATCTCGAACCCAAATTTTTTTCTGCGCTTCTAAATAAGCAATCATCTTATCTCTAAGCGGAATAAAATACTTTGCATCCATTGCATGATTAAATCCACCCCAGTCAATTACACTTTCAGTTATAGCATCTTTTATAAAAAATTTATTCTCTGGACTACGTCCAGTAAATTTCCCTGTATAGATACAAAGTGCACCATTGTCTGCAAGTTTACCTTGTCCAAGCTCGATCGTATGTTCAACTAATTCCTTGACCGTATTTTGATAATGCACTACTGGTTTAGAAAATATGAATTTTGACATGCGCTTAATTTGTTTAAAGTTAATGCAATTAAGTCCAGTTAAAAATGATCAAAATCAGCTAACACAAAAAACAAGTTTTTTCATAAGAACATATTGTCATCTTAATGTCAAAATATGGCCCTTAAAGCCCAATTCTAGCATGCATAATTATTCAGATCTATCAATCAGGTGCACCTTTGCATTCTGAATGAAAAAACGCTATTTTCTTATATCCACTTTGACGCTGTTGATTGCAGGAACCTTGCAAGCACAAGCTCCTGTAATTAAAGATACCTTGTATCAAAATGCAGATAGTGTAGTTGTTACAGCAACTAGGACGGAACGAAAATTAAGTAATCTTACGGTGCCGGTTACCATCATCAATGCAAAGACAATTCAACAAAATGGTTCTTTACGATTGACGGATATTTTAAAAGAACAAACCGGTCTTAATCTAACGAGTGGGTTTGGAGCAGGTATTCAGTTGCAGGGTTTAAATCCAGATTATACCATTATTCTGATAAATGGAGAGCCCTTGGTTGGAAGAACAGCAGGTGTTTTGGACTTAAATAGAATAGCACTGGGTAATATTAAAAAAATTGAAATTGTAAAAGGGCCTTCTTCAAGTTTATATGGTAGCGAAGCAATGGCTGGCGTTATCAATATTATCACAGATGCTGCAATCGGTTCGCCGATAAGTGTAGGATTAAGGTACGGTACTTATAACACTATTGATGCGAATGTAGAAACGAAATTGAATTCAAAAAATATTGCCTACCAGGGTTTTTATAACCTTTACAATACAGACGGGTATAGTATTCGTCCAAACAGCAATAGTCGAGTGACTACGCCTATAGAAAGGTATACGAGTACGCAGCAATTAAAATGGCAATTCAACCCAAAGACTAATATTTTGTTGAATGCACGTTATACAAATGAGCAAATTCAAAATGAAATTGCTGTTGCTAATAATGGCGTAACAATTTATTCGATAGGGAAAGAATCTATTAATGACTTAAACTTATCTGCGTCCTTGAATCATCGCTTTTCCGAAAAGCTTAAAACAAGTTTTAGGGCCTACAATACAACCTATGATGCAGTTCAAAATCTATTAACGATCAATGGCCTTCCTTATAGAGATGTTTTGAATCATAATTTTAAGAGAATAGAAAATCAAACCGATTGGGATATTAAAAATAATCTACAGGCAGTCTTTGGAATGGGTGCAGTATGGGAAGGCGTAAAAAGTAGCAGGTATGATAGCGAGAAAATAAGGAAGCAAAATGAAATTCATTATGCATTCACGCAAATAGAATGGAAGCCAATAGAAAAATTCACAATTATTGGAGGGGTAAGATTTGATAATAATACCCAATTTGCTTCTGCATTCAGTCCAAAAGTTTCGATGTTGTATAAATTAAACCAGCAACATCAGTTTAGGCTAAGTGTTGGCCAAGGTTTTAAAGCACCAGATTTTAGACAGCTCTTTTTGGACTTTACCAATGCGGCTGCTGGAAGCTATAGTGTTTATGGTGTAGCTCAAGCACAGCAAGTGATTGCCAAACTGGATGCACTTGGTCAAATTGGCAATTTATTTCCAAGTTATTATCAATTAAAATCATTGAAGCCTGAATACTCTAACGGCATGCATTTTACATGGGATTGGAAAATAAATGATCGTTCAAATATTTCTGCTCAATTTTTTAGAAACGATATAACAAATTTAATTGAATCCCAACAAGTAGGCACTTATGTAACTGGTGCGCAAATTTACAGTTACTTAAATATTGGTCGTGCGTTTACGACGGGCTTTGAGTTGGAAGGGCAATATAAATTGAATCCAAATTGGACAATCAGCGGAGGCTATCAATTTTTAGTGACTGGAGACAAAGATCAAATCAATGAAATAAAATCGGGCACTGTTTATACAAAAAATAGTCAAGGCTATAGCAGACTCTTAACGATGAAAGAATATGTAGGCTTGCCGAATACGAGTAAACACAAACTACAGTTTAAATTAAATTATAATTCCCCCAAGGGTTATTACTTGAATGCAAGAGCCATTTATAGAAGTCGTTGGGCTGTTAATAATAACAATGGCAACGAGGTATTTGACAATGGTGATGTTTTTGCTAGTGGTTATGTTGCCATCAACAGTGCCACTGGCAAAACATTCAAGAATGGATTGACTGCGCAAGCTGGCGTAGACAATATCACTAACTATATTGATGCCGCTAATTTACCAAACCTGCCGGGAAGAACATTTTATATGAGTATCAAATATCAAATTCAAAATAGAACAAAGAAATTTTAATAAACAATCTTAATTAATAAAAACAAATCAACATGAAAAAGATGGTATCAAAAATTGCGATGGTATTAGGTGTGAGTGTAACGATGTTAGCTTGTTCAAAAGACGATACAGCAGTTGTTGTGCCAGTGAGTGCAATAACAGTAAGAGATCTTGCTGCGGATACAGTAACTGGCTTAGGTGTTGACGGCAGACCTCAAAGTGCTGGAACTACGACTTATTATAGCTTAGTAGACAACAAGGTGATTGCTTCAACAGATGCAGCGACAACAAAATGGGATATTGCATTTTCATCTACAAAAATTTTGGTAAACAGTGGTACGAGTGGTCCAGGTTTAGGCGGCGCATTTGTTTTTAAGGGCTTATTTGACGATTTAAAAACTATTCCAAAAGATTCAACTTTTGCAACAGATAATGCGAATGCTTCTTCTTTTGCAATTCCTTTTGGAAGCGGAAGAGGTTGGTATACTTATGATGGTTTAACTACTTTAGTGAATCCAATAGCTGGACGTGTATTGGTGATTAGAACAGCTGCAGGAAAATATGCAAAAATCGAAATCCTAAACTATTATAAAGGAGGTGTAACCTTGTCTGCAAATGCATCTGTAAACGACAAGTTATTTAAGCAACGTTACTACACATTTAGATATGCTTATCAGCCAAATGGTTCAACTACGTTTTAAGACTTTGCTTTAAAGCTCCAAGTGATTAAAAACTCCGCAACGGTTTCGTTGGCGGAGTTTTTTCCTTTAGAAAGCGTTGTGATTGTTTTTCCCTCGCCTGTGGTGATAGATTCATTAATCGCAGATTGAATTGCTGCGCCGTCTTCACATGTAAACAAAATAGTTCCAGTTGCTTTTTTAACAAAGTTCACTTCCAGTTTTACGACCAACATGCTAATCTTGGGATTGCGTTTATATACTTGTCCAAAAGCCAACATCCCCGAACACATTTCTGCAGCCATAGCTTCTACCGCGAAGTAGACAGACTTGAATGGATTTTTACTAAACCAACTATATTTTATTTTTATAGTACAACTATTGGCATCAAAATGATGGATTCTCAATCCCGAAAAAAATGCGGCAGGTAGTTTTTGAAATAAAAAAAATCTAAAAGAGATAGGGTTGCTAATTAGCTTACTAAATTGATTAAAATTAGGGTTCATAACCTTTGAATTATAGTTAAATATAATAGATAAACCTTAATTTAGTATACTTAAACGAAGCTTTATGAATCAAGGATTGCAAACCTATGACTACATTGTATTTATATTGTATTTTATTTTAATCTCCTCTTATGGGATTTGGATTTATAGAAAAAAGAAATCAGAGATAACTAATACCAAAGATTTCTTCTTGGCCGAAGGTCAATTAACGTGGTGGGCGATTGGTGCGAGTTTAATTGCATCAAATATATCGGCAGAGCAATTCATTGGCATGAGTGGTAATGGCTTTAGATTAGGTCTTGCTATATCTGTTTACGAATGGTTGGCTGCGGTCTCCTTGGTCGTAGTAGCGATTTTCTTTATGCCGGTTTATTTGAAGAACCGCATTTACACCATGCCTCAATTTTTAAAAACAAGGTATAATGAAACGGTAGCGATGATTATGGCTATTTTTTGGTTGTTCTTGTACATTTTTGTCAACCTAACTTCGATTTTATATTTAGGATCAATTGCAATTAATAATTTAACGGGTGGAGAACATTTTCATATGATCATGATTGGACTAGCTGTATTTGCTTTGTTCATTACGTTGGGAGGAATGAAAGTGATTGGTTATACAGATGTTTTTCAAGTGCTAATATTAACAGTAGGCGGCCTGATCACTTCTTATATTGCATTAACAGTGGTGAGCGAACAATTTGGAATGGGTAAGGATATGATTGTAGGCTTTAAACATTTAATGAAAGCAGCACCAGATCATTTTAAAATGATTTTTGATAAACCAGGTCCTGGTTCAACGCAAAAAGAAATTGAAGATTATTCAAGTTTACCAGGTATGGCAATGATGGTAGCTGGTATTTGGATTGCGCATTTAAATTATTGGGGATGTAATCAATATATCACACAAAGAGCATTAGGCGCAGATTTAAAAACAGCTAGAACAGGTATTTTATTTGCAGCCTTTTTAAAATTAATGATGCCAATTTTGGTAGTAGTTCCAGGTATTGCAGCGTATGTATTATATCAAAATGGTGGATTGCAAACGCAAATGATGACCAACGGTGTATTGAACCAAGACAATGCATACTCCTCTGTAGTAGGCTTCTTGCCAGTAGGCTTAAAAGGCTTGTCTATGGCTGCTTTAACGGCGGCGATAGTGGCATCATTAGCAGGGAAAGCAAATAGTATTTCAACCATTTATTCTTTAGATATCTATAAAAAATATATTAATAAAGATGCAACTGATACCAAGATTGTTACGACAGGCAGGGTGATTATTATTCTTTCTTTATTAATTGCAATCGTGATTAACTGGAAAGATACTTTAGGTATTGGAGGCAAAGGTGGATTTGAATTTATTCAAAAATATACCGGGTATATTTCTCCTGCTATTTTCCCAGTATTCCTTTTAGGTTTTTTCTGGAAAAAAGCAACTTCAAAAGCGGCTATCATTGGTATCTTTTTGGGCGTCGTACTTTCTGTGATTTTTGATAAGTTTTTGCCAGGATGGATGGGCAATGAAACCATTTTATATACAGCTTATCAAACTGCATCTGGTAGTTTTGAAATTCCATATTTAATTCAGATGGGCTGGGTGTTTTGCTTTACAACTCTAGCGATCATCCTTATTAGTTTAATGGATGTGAAAGGTCAAAAGCATGAAAATGAAATTACAGAAGATGCAGGGCAGTTCAAATTATCTAATGCACACTTGGCCATGGTCATGCTTGTTTTAGGTGTGGTGATTGCGCTGTATATTAAATTCTGGTAGCATTACTTAAATAAAAAAAGGCAGCCTGAATAGGCTGCCTTTTTTTTATGAGCAGAAAAGCAAATGGCTTTATTAAAATAATTTCAAACTAAAATGGCCGATGGATGTAAAAAGCGCGCAACGAATGAGTACGCCTAGGCAACACCAAAATACCATTTTATTAGTAGGCACATTAAAACCAACGCCTACTCCAATACTTATTGGGGCGCCTACAGACATTGTACCTAATAAACCAAGACCTATAACGCCATATTTTTCCCATATTTTTAAAACAAATCCAGGTTCTGACTTAGCAGGTTTTGGTTTCCTAAATTTATTGATCCATGTTTTAATGATGTCTCCAAGATAGGCCGCTACAAAAACCCCTACTAAGCCTCCAATAGCGCTTGCTAAGAAAATTACAAATGGAGAAAGTTTAAAGGCAAATCCAGCAGGGATGGCTGCATAAATTTCGAAAGTAGCTAGTCCAGCAACGGTTAATATTTTATACAGCATTGTAGATTTTGAGTCCTAAAGCTAGTCATTAATAGACCAAAAAAGGGACTTAATATTAAGTCCCTTTTAATTTTTTTACGCTTTTTTCGGAGGCAATGCAAATGCAGTAGCTTGATGTTCAAATTGGCCATTGTGAGCTCCATCGCAGAATGGCTTATTCTTACTTAGACCACATCTACAAAGACCTAGAACATTTCTTCCACCTAAATCGTAAGCATTACCTTCTCTATCTACGATTGTAAAATCCCCTTCTATTTTTAAAGAGCCATTGTTGTTGACTGTAATTTTAGTTGACATATTATTTATTTTAATTGAAGTATAAAGATATTGATAAATTAATATAAATCTATTTTAGTTGCTTGCGAAGGGTATTGAATTTTTAATTTCAATTGATTCGCCTCTTGTATTTGTTGTTGAATATTTTTTTCACAATCCGTACAAGGTTTCAAATGGGTGACAAAAATTGGCGTTTTCAACAAATTGCCTTTTGATAATTCATTTAGTTTTTCTAATTCATGCATTAATAATGCTGGAGTTAAATGACCATACAAAGATTTCGCAGGTATACTATTATCAAAAGACACTTCTATAAAAATGGCCTTAAGCTGCCCTTGAATGATCAAGGGTGCAATTGTTTCCCATAGCTGAAACAACTGACTGCTTTGTTCAATGCTATCAGCGCCTGTATCACCTAAGTATAGTAAATAACTTGATTGATTACGTACTAAAAATGCAGTACTCTCATAAGGCTTTACATGGCTCAATATAAAAGGAGTAACAAATAAACCTGTACCATCAATCGTTAATTCTTGCTTTGCTACCAAAGGCGTATAACTGTATTTTTTTAAAATAGGCGCTTCTCCTTCATTTCCAAAATTAGCCCATGCAGACCAGGTAAAGTAATTCTTCTTAAACACTTCTAAAACCGATGGAAGACCGTATAATTTTTTTGATGCATCGTTGGGCGAGTTCATAATCAATCCAGCCGTATGATCTAAGTGTGCATGAGAAATAAAATAGCTATTGATTTGTTTTTGCTGAACAACAGAAGGATTGGTTTCTTTGAATAATTTTTTACTAATTGCAAGATCCAATCCTTTATAAATTGTGCCCGCATCTAAACAGATATACTGCTCACTCCCGTTTGCTGCAACTAAATAAGCAGAAAGGTTTGATTCGTCTAATCCGCCTTTGACACCAAGTGGTATGACTCTAAATCCTTGATTTGAATTGGAGGTATTATTTGTTTGCGCATGCACATTTGTAAAAGCAAAATAAACAAGCGAAAAAAAGGGAATAAATATTTTCATAATTTAATTAGTCTATTGTTAAGAGCATATCGTAATTACCACCTTCGTAGTCAAAGTGACCCATTAGTTTAAATCCATTTTTTAAATAAAATAGCACTGCAGGTATATTGGCACATTTTACCCCACCCCATAATAAAACATGCTTAATGGACCTTTCATTAAATATAGCAGTTGTAAATTTTAACAACGCACTACCGATACCTGCATGCTGATATGCATCTGCCACTGATGGCGCAAAACAGGCAAATTCTTTATCATCATTATTAATTGCTTGACCATATTTAGCCCACCTATCTATATCGTAATCAAATATCCATAATTGGGTTAATGCATAAGCAATCACCTCATCTGTTTTTTTATCCTTCGCTATGATAGTTAAATAATGATCGTTTTCTAAAATATGATTTGAAAGGTATTCGATTTCGAATGGATGTGGTGCAAATTTACTTTTACTATCAACACTTAATTTCTGATAGTAGTTAACAATAGCTTGCGCATCTGATTTTTGAGCAATACTTATGTATACTGATTGATTCAATCTTAGGTTTTGATAAAAGTACCAAATTTTGTAAATTTGAACATGAATAATTTATTGCGAAAGGTCATCCAAAGAATGGGCCTATTGAACGAAAAAGGACATTCAAGCATGTCAAGTTATTCATATGCAAAAGCCTATTTGGATTTTTTAATTATTACAAAAGGCACAATAAAAGACATCGCCTTAGTCACTATCGGTATTTTTTCGGCAAGTTTTGGATTTAAAGGCTTCTTGATGTCTAATCATTTTATTGACGGCGGTGCCACTGGCATTTCTTTATTGATTTCTAATTTAACGGCTATCCCATTGTATGTTTTGCTCATCGTAATTAATATTCCATTTATAGTTTTAGGATATCATATTATTGGCAAGCAATTTGCCATTCGAACTGCTTTAGCAATTATAGGCCTTGCGCTTTGTGTAGCTTATGTTGAGTTTCCAATAGTAACGAACAATGACATTTTAGTAGCCATATTTGGCGGCACTTTTTTAGGTGCTGGTATTGGGTTTTCAATCAGAGGCGGGGCAGTTATTGATGGAACAGAGATCTTAGCTATTTACTTGAGCAGAAAAATTGGAACTACTATTGGCGATATCATCATTGTAATTAATGTATTGATATTTTCAGCAGCCATGTATTTCTTGTCTGTTGAAATTGCTCTTTTTTCCATGGTTACTTATCTCGCTGCATCAAAAACACTTGATTTTATCATTGAAGGTATTGATGAATACATGGGGGTTACCATTGTATCAACCCATTTTACAGAAATAAAGGAGATGATTATTAATAAAATGGGAAGGGGAATAACCGTTTATAAGGGTGAAAGAGGATTTGGAACAAGAGGCGAGATGGGGGAAGTGAATATATTGTATACAGTGGTCACTAGATTAGAGATGAATAAGCTTAAAACCGAAATTGAATTAATTGATTCAAATGCATTTGTAGTAATGCATAGCGTTAAAGACACAAAGGGTGGAATGATTAAAAAGAAGCCATTGAAGCATTAGCAACTCATAGACTTAATAAATGCAGAAGGGGTAACGCCTTTTCGCTCTTTAAAAGCATCAATAAACTTTGATCTAGACGCAAACCCGGCATTAGATGAAATTGCCTCAATCGTTAAATTTTTAGACTCTCCTTGTTCGATCATTTTACAAACATGATCGATTCTTAAATTCTTCCTCCACTCGCTAAAAGTGATTTCTAATTCTTTATTAAAATAAATTGACAATGTTCTTTCTGGAATTTTTAAATCGAAAGACATTTGAGACAAAGAAAATTCCTTTTGAATAAAAGGATTCCCCTTTAAGTATTCATTAATTGCTTCTTCGAAGTCTTGCATATTAGCAGACTCTTTTACTTTTTTTGGTAAACTCTGCTTAAACTCCTCAATGATATTGTCTTTACCTACCTCAACAGTATAAGAGACATTGCCATAAAGAATCTTAGGAAACAAGAACAAGAAAATATTTTGTAAGAAAAACCCACCACCACAAATTTCAAAATAGTATTTTTCTGAAAAAATTTCAGCAGAAGGAATGCCAAGAAGAGAAAAATGGTAACCATAAATGGTAGACATATGACCAATGCTATTTAAAGCAATTACAATCTGAATACCGCAAAGTAAAAAGAACCATTTCTTTAATACTATATGGTTTGAAGGAAAGCGATTAAATTTCTTAAAAGTATTGTTACTATGAATTAAAAAGTAAACAATAGAGCCAATCGCATAAATTAATAAGTGCGCTGACCTTGAAAATAAAATAAACTCAAAGGAAGCAAATAAGAAGTTAAGGGAATAGTTCTCAGTTATATTAACTATCTCATGCGCAATTTTCATTTTTTCATCAAAAGGCAGGGTCGTAAATGGCAAACAATTAATAATGGTAAGAAAAGCAGGTACTAGATGTAACCAATCCCATTTTTGTAATTTATTGTTATCTGCTAAAGTGGTCTTGACATAATAGAACAATAAAGGCCCCAGTAAATACGATAATGGCAGCCAATTAACGAATGAAACCCCCTCCCAAAAGATATCTTTGGTAAAGTGCAGCCCATAATAAACCATAACAACCAGGTTGCAGCATAAGAAAAACAATGCCAGGAAAATATTGGATCTATTTAATGAACTTAGGTAGTAGATAAGAATGAAAGAAGTAAAAATGCCAAAAAGGGGGAACAAAATAGCCATAAAGGTCTGATTACTTGATGTTTAGTGGTCAAGATACTTAAAAACGATTGCTTAAAATAGAATTACGTCTAATTTTTATATTCTTTTCTAGATTCGAAATTAAACCAATTTGTTCCAAAATGCCATAATGGAACATCATTTCAGCCATCCTATTTCATTGAAAGTCAAGTTTTTCGTTTTTTAGCCATCTAATCACAAACCAAAAAAACATGAAAAGAATCATTTTATTGGCAATTATCGCCATTTTTGTTGTTTCTTGCTCTCAAAAGGGCGAAAACGCTTCAGTTTCAGCTGATCCACACCAATTTGGGTTTAATTATGACAGCACAGCTCATATGGATCTAATAAAAAGTTCATTTAAGGATATTGAGACTTATGACACATTAAGTTATGCGTCTAAATATGCTGACAGTGCGAAATTCCATGACAATAATAAGGTGACTAATCTAGAGGAGAATGTTAGTTTGCAAAAACAGTTTATTGCAGCTGGAATTAAGGTTAAAGTGAAACCAGATTATGCAATGTGGAGCAGTCATTTTAATTTCAAGGACGGCAACCAAGGCGACTATGTATATACTTATGTTACTGTTACTTTTATGAAAGGAGACAAGTCAGTTGACGTTGTTACCTTCCAGGCTGATCTATTCAACAAAGACGGTAAAATTGTAGAAGAATGGTTGGTATATGACCAATCTGCACTAGGTACTTTAATGAACTAATTTAAGCATTAGCGTAATAAAAAGCCCTGGCAATTGCCAGGGCTTTTTTGTATTTTTTCCAACCTAAACTTTAAAAACATTTATTTGCTTACACGCTTGTAAGTCTTGATACTAGTTACTTTATTAACTGTGTCAACAATTGTTTGAGTGAACTCATCTGCGCCATTGAATGAAACTGGGATACTGTATTTACCTGTCCAAGCTTTATTACTACAAAATGTTAAATTCTCAGTTAAGTCGTTATTGTTTAATGTAAATGTACCTTGACCAACTTCTTTCATGTAGTTAGAACTAGTTGCATTTTCTAAAGCTCTAGCAGCCCACATAAAATGACCAGCATGGAAAACTTTATATTCATTGTAGGTGTTCACCACTGAATCTTGACCAGTTACATTGATACTTTTTGTTTGGTGCCATACGCCATCTAATGCAGATGTGCCAGTTGCAGCTATAGTAGTATAAGTTTCTTTTAAGCTCCATTTTTTCCCATTCATCATGAATTCTGGGATTGTTTGTGTGTATCCTTTTTCAGATTGAACGATGTCTAAATTTGCTACTTGAGCAGAATCAAGCGTATTTGTATTGAAAATGTTTGTTTCTACTATTTTACCAGCAGCAAAAGTATAAGTACCAACGCCAAATCCAACCGATGAGTCTTTCCCTTGATAGATAAAGAAGTAAGCTTCAGGGGTATACAATTTAAATTGTGTGTTTCCTTCAGAAGCCAAATTAACAGTTTCAGTTGTTCCGTCAGATACCACAGCCTGGTCCATACTGTAAACTCCTACAATTGATTCCGTCTTTGGTGCTTCAGAACAGCTAGCCAACAAAGCAGTCAAGGCAAAGCCTAAAAAGATGTTTTTTTTCATGTTTGTGTTTGATTTGTGATTTAAGCACTAAGAGCCAAAATTGATCTTAGTGGTTTAAAACTACTAAGCCCCAGTCTATGTAGATACTTACTTAAGGGGTAAGTTGTTCCAAAAAGGGCAAAAGGAACAAATTATAGTCTTTGTCAAATGAAATAACCTACCCATGGAGCTAAATTGCCGCTTCATCAAACATAAAATCCAAGTATGAAAAAGTTCATTTTATCTTGCTTTGTAGTAATTTCTATTATTGCATGTTCTCCAAAAACAGAAACAAATACTTCAGCTTATCCAGCAGAGGCAGTAGGTTATAATCTTGATAGTTCTGCTAATATTGAATTAGTAAAAAAGATGGCAACGGCATTTGACGCAATGGATTCTGTAAATTATAGAGCTTGTTATTCTGACAGTGCGAAATTTCATGATAATGGCACGGATATGACTTTGGAACAAAACTTGGGTAATTTTGCTTATTTCAAAGCTAATGGCTTGACTAATAAGACCGAAAAAATAGATCCAATTTGGGAAGCTGTTAATAAAGAAGCTTCTCCAGATGGCGTTACAAATTATGTGATTTCATTTCATCATTTAAGTATTAAGAAAGGAGATAAAGAAGTGAAAGTAATTATGAATATTGTGAATGGTATCAAAGATGGTAAAATTGTAGAAGAGTGGGGATTATATAACTCTAAGCCAATAGTTGACTTAATAAATCAAAAATAAAATTTAATCGTTTTTAATTTAAACTCAAAAAAATAACAACATGAAAAAAACATTCTTAATTGCATCTGCAATGCTTTTCTTAATTGCATGTGGCACTAAGCCTGCTGAGCCAACAACAACTGAATCTGTTGAAACAGGAGCTGGAACAATAGTGACTTCGGGTCCTGACGTGGAAGCAATGAAAAATAGCTTCACTGCTTTTGCGAACGGAAACTGGGATGAGTTAACGACCTACTTCGCAGACTCTGCTGTATCCTATCATAATGTTTGGCCTCTTGATACAACTGTAAAAGGTGTTCCAACAAAAGAGATGATTGAAAATTTCAAAAAAGACAGACCAAATTACGAAGGCAATTTTCAATTAAATACGCCTATCGTAGAAGTAGTTACAATGGCTGACGGTAGCAAGTACGGTCATATTTGGGTAGAAATAACTGCACAACGTAAAGATGGTAAAAAAATTAAACAAGTAGTGTTTAATTCATTTGGTATAAATAAAGATGGCAAGTTCACTTCTGAGTGGCCAATTTATGACAACCAATAAGATCTAAAGTTTCAAGTGTAAGATTGGTATAAATACGTAAGCGCCCCGTGATTTCACGGGGCGCTTTTTTAATTAGAATGGTTCAAAAACTGAAACTAGTTGTTTTTTATTTTGGTAAAACAACAGCATCAATAACATGAATCAATCCATTATCTGCTTTCAAGTCAGTAGCTACAACAGTTGCATAACCACCTTTCTCGTCTGTTAAGATCACTTTGCCAGCTTTGATAGAAGCAACTAAATTACCACCACTTACTGTTTTTAAACTCACCGAGCCACCACCGTCTTTTATAGCTTTAACAACTGCAGTAGCATCAAAACTACCAGCAATAACATGGTAAGTAAGAATTTTTGTTAATGTTGCTTTGTTTTCAGCCTTTAATAAAGACTCTACAGTACCTGCAGGTAATTTGGCAAAAGCCGCGTTTGTTGGAGCAAAAACGGTGAAAGGACCTGCACTTTGCAATGTAGCCACAAGGTCTGCAGCTTTAACAGCAGCAACTAAAGTAGTATGGTCTTTTGAACCAATTGCAATGTCTACAACTGTTTTTTGTGCGTTCACTGTTAATGTACTAGCTACAATTGCTAATATGCCTAAGAATAAATTTTTGATTTTCATATTTGATGTTTGATAGTATAACAAGTCCCTGTGGCAAATGTTTAGAAATTATTTAGCCATAAATTTTTATTTGTGGCTATTAGCTTGACAGTCAACATACTCGTCTCAAAAATTAATTATTATTATTTTATTTATAGCAAGCTTGAACTACTTAGTAGTATTTAGAGGTATATTTAAATACATTCACAAATTACATTATGCTAAAAAAATTTACCAGTTCTGATATCATTATGTTATCAGCTGCTTTCCTATCTCTCATCTTCTCTGAATTTCTATGGTTTAAAGGCGAGAAAGAAGCAGGTATATTCATTGGATTATGGGTCCCCTCTATTTTAGGGTTTGCGATTCTTTTAAAACTTATAAATAACAAAAATGATTGATTTTATTCCCTATTTTGCAGCGTTCATTACTATTTTATTTGGTATTGGATTTGTTTTGTCTTTAAATAAGTATAAGGGATATAAATAATAAAACTTAAAAGCATTACTATGACATTTGAGGAACAGCTTAATCATTTGATTATTGACACATCAACTATCCCTCCTAAGTTTGCTTTATCTGATCAAGTAAATCAAAGAACTTATTTGTCTAACGGAGAAATGCTCAACTGGGATGGACCTGTTCATGAAGTATTTTCGCCAATCTGTCAATATACGCCTAATGGCATAGAAAGAATAAAAATTGGTTCTTATCCAATATGCACAGAAAATGAAGCAAAGATTGCCTTAGATGCCGCATGCGCTGCCTATAATGAAGGAAGGGGAGAATGGCCAACTATGTCTGTAGCTCAAAGGATTCATTGCGTAGAACATTTTATTACAAAGATGTTAGCTCAAAAAGAAATCGTTGTTAAATTATTGATGTGGGAAATTGGAAAAACATATGCTGACTCTGAAAAAGAATTCGATCGAACGGTTGAGTATATTTATGCCACTATTGAAGCATTAAAAGACATTGATAGAGATTCATCAAGATTTACGATTGAACAAGGAATTGTTGCACAGATTCGAAGGTCGCCATTAGGTGTAGTGTTATGTATGGGACCATTTAATTATCCTTTAAATGAAACTTTTACCACCTTGATCCCCGCAATAATTATGGGGAATACTTTATTATTCAAAGCACCAAAACATGGTACTCTATTACATTACCCTTTGTTAGAAGCGTTTAGAACATGTTTTCCGAAAGGAGTTGTCAATACTATTTATGGAAGAGGTAATGTGATTATACCAGCTTTGATGGAGTCAGGGAAAATTAACGTGCTTACACTTATAGGGTCTAGTAAAGTAGCAAATCAACTAAAAAAATTACATCCTAAAGTAAATAGATTAAGAGCAATTTTGGGATTAGATGCAAAAAATGCTGCGATTATCACAAAAGATGCTGATATAAATTTAGCGGTTCAAGAAACAGTTTTAGGATCGCTATCCTTTAATGGACAAAGATGTACTGCGCTAAAAATTATTTTTGTACACAAGAGTATCGCAGACCAGTTTATTCAACTATTAAATGAGCAAGTTGGCAAATTGCAATTTGGACTACCATGGGAAAAGGGTATTACATTGACCCCATTACCCGAACCTGGAAAGCCAGCTTACCTAAACGAGCTAGTAGAAAATGCGAAAAAATTTGGTGCAAAAGTGATGAATGAAAATGGAGGCGTTATGAAGGAATCCTTTTTTTATCCAGCTGTATTGTATCCGGTAAATGCAAAAATGAAAATTTATAGTGAGGAACAGTTTGGACCAATCATTCCAATTGTGCCATTTGATGATGTTGAAGAGCCTATCCAATATGTAATTGATTCAACACATGGTCAGCAGGTAAGTTTATTTTCAAAAAACAAATCTGAACTAGCAAGTTTAATTGATCCATTGGTGAACCAAGTTAGTCGAGTAAATATTAATTGTCAATGTCAAAGAGGACCAGATAGCTTTCCATTTACAGGTCGAAAAGATAGTGCCGAAGGCACTTTGTCTGTGGTAGATGCATTAAGATCGTTTTCTATACGTTCTTTGGTAGCAGCTAAATTTACTGAAGAGAATAAACAAATCATTAATGATATAGTGTCTTCTCATCATTCTAATTTTTTAAGTACGAAGTATATATTTTAATCAATAGATTAAAACAAAAAAGCATGCTATTTATTAAATAGCATGCTTTTTTGTAAAGGGTTATTCTCGTTATGCGTAAACTCTAAGGTTGTTTCCTGAGAGTGCAGTCTTATATTGTTTTAACGGTGCAGCAGCAGGTCCGTTTAATACAGCACCCGTTGTTAAGAAGGCAGACCCGTGTGCAGAACAATAAAACCTATTATTACTTGCTTCAAAATCAATTGTTGCTTGTTGATGGGTACATATAGAACTAACCGCAATAAATTCATTGGTAAGTGTACGAGCAATGATGATATTATTGGTTTTATCCAAGTAAAATCCTCCCGCTGTATTTAGACTTGTATATGGATTAGTTGTAATGTTGATAGTAAAATCAACCGGTTTAGTTGTATTATTATTGGATCCGGTTGGCTGCGATGGAGCAGGGCCGTCCGATTTAGAACATGATTGCATGCAACCAAAAATTAGAATCGAAGCAGCACTCAGACCAACTTTTTCGATGAAATCTTTTCTTTCCATAATATTAATTTATTCATAGAACAATCGATGCGGTATTTTTGTTGTAATAATTAGATTGAATTAAATCAAAAAACATTTTCCCCATGTATAACTATTTGAATACCAAATTTTTATTAAAGGTATTTTTTTTATTCTTATTAATGAGTGCTCTAAATAAAGTACAAGGACAAACAGATTCACTGCTACAAACCCTATTGGTGGATGAAAAAATAGATAGTCAACTAATTGCTCCATCAAAAATGTTATTTACCCAACAATTGGTTTGGGGTGAAAACGGAATTTTAAAAAACAGGTATGGCACTAATCAAGACCTAGTGGAAAGAAGAAAGATTGACTTAAGAATCAGAAGGAAAATGTTACAGTTACACCAAATAGGGGGCTTTGTTACATTAGGTGGGATGGTTGCTCAAGGCATTATAGGAAGTCAGTTGTACAAAGGCTCCTATCAATTAAAAGAAACACATGAACGGCTAGGTGCCGCAATCAATCTATCATATGGATTCACTGCTATCAATGGGTTATTTACACCTCCTTCTACTTTCAAAAGAGACAAAAAACTAACTTCTATAAGATTACATAAGTGGTTAGCTATTGCACATATGTCAGGCATGATAGCAACTAATATTTTAGGCACTCAAATCGAAAATAATGTCGCACTTAAACCATATCACCGCGCCGCAGCTTATACAAGCTTTTTTAGTTTAGCCGCAGCCATGGTGGTTATTAAATTTTAAATTATGCTATTACATGTAATATTTTCTTTTATTATAACTATTTTCAATCAAAGTCCAATCTATGAAGCAAGCACTTCTTCGGTAAAATATTCAATGGTGCACAAATTGCATAGTTGGGAGGGGGTAAGTAAAGATTTAAAAGTAGCTACTAAGTGGAACGAACAAAAAAATGAAATAGAACAAATATCAATAGTAGTAAATGTGGCAACTTTTAATAGCGGCCTTTCAAGCAGGGATAGTCATATGATGGAAGTTTTAGACGGTTTAACTTATCCAAGAATTTTGTTTAGTAGTTCTAGTGTGCAGTATACGCCAGAAGGCATATTTGTAAAAGGTAAATTACAGTTTCATGGCGTAGAACGCGTTATTGAAACTAAAGTAAAACTTGAAAAGATGAATCGAAAATTGGTCTTTTCTGGAAGCCTACCTATTTTACTAGAAGACTACAAAGTAGAAAGACCAAGTTTATTATTTGTAAAAGTAGATAATAAAATACAGATTGATTTTCAAGTGGTTTATAATAACTAGCAAAATTTAAAGTGAAAAAATATACTATATTTTCAGACGAGTTAACATGGCCCCAAAACAATCAATTAACATAGTATGGTTAAAGAGAGATTTACGCACTCAAGACCACCTGCCTTTGCATCTTGCAGAGGAGAGCGAGCTTCCCTATTTGATTATTTTTGTATTTGAGCCACTAATGATGGCTTATCCTGATACGAGCCTAAGACATTTACAATTTCAGTATCAATCAATCCTACAGTTAAATAGAAAACTGGCTGCTTATAATAAACAAGTAATAGTTTTTAATACTGATGTAATCACTGCTTTTGACGCTATCCAAGACCAATATGCCATTTCAACTATATTTAGTTATCAAGAAAGTGGTATTCAATTAACTTATGATCGGGATCGATTGGTTGCAAAATATTGTAAAACGAATCAAATCACTTGGAAGCAAACCCAAAGAGATGGTATTGTTAGAGGTATTAAAAATAGAATTGGGTGGGATAAACAGTGGTATGTAACCATGCACAGTCCGATAATTGTAAATCGTTTTAAAGTGCAGTCAATTTTGCCTTTTAAAAACCCATACCCCATAAGTGACGAAATGCATTCTTCTTTTTACGCCTATTCAAACTCCTACCAACCTGCTGGTGAAGATTTTGCTTTTAAATATTTACAGACATTTATTAGTGGCCGTGGACAAAATTATAGTAGACATATTAGTAAGCCAAAAGAGAGTAGGATAAGTTGTGGTCGCATATCTCCATATTTAAGTTGGGGTAATATTTCAATTAAACAAGTATATCAATTTATTTATTTTGGAACAAAAGACAAAAAAAATAAATCATCCTATACTAATATTTTAACAAGGTTAAAATGGCATTGCCATTTTATACAAAAATTTGAAGTGGATTGCAGTTATGAAGTACAATGTATTAATGCAGGCTATGAACTTTTAGAACACACAAAGCATCAAGAATATATTGATGCGTGGAAAGAAGCAAGAACTGGTTTCCCCTTGGTTGATGCATGTATGAAATGTTTGCAAGAGACTGGTTGGATAAATTTTAGAATGCGTGCAATGTTGGTGAGCTTTTTTTGTCATCATTTATACCAAGATTGGAGAGCTGCTACTTACCATTTGGCTCAATTGTTTTTGGATTATGAACCTGGCATCCATTATACTCAATTTCAAATGCAAGCAGGAACAACCGGTGTTAATACAATAAGAATGTATAACCCAGTTAAACAAAGCTTAGAGCATGACAAAGAGGGGTTCTTCATAAAAAAATGGTTGCCAGAATTAAGTGCGCTCCCAAAGGAACTATTGCATGAACCTTATAAGATGAGCAAAATGGAGCAGAAAATGCATGGAGTAGAGTTAGGTAAAGATTATCCATATCCAATAGTAGATATTGAAACTGCAGGAAAAGAAGCAAGAAAAAATATTTGGGGGCATAAGGGCCATGAAATGGTTAAAAAAGAAAACAAGCGGATTTTAGCAACACATTGTAGGTAAAATCACCTATTGGCCTTTATATGATAAGCGTTCTAAAGTATAGCTTAGTAATGAACAATTGAATCAAAAAGTTGTTTTTAAAAATATGATGTACATGAAAGAAAACGCTTTAAATGTTTTTAATGAGCCACTTATTGTTTGTGGTACAAGTCCAATGACGGGAGCTTATCGAGATGGCTGTTGTAATACTGGAATGAATGACATAGGCACTCATACAGTGTGCGCAGTGGTAACCGATGAGTTTCTACAATTTTCAAAAAGCAAAGGGAATGACCTTACTATAGATTATCCGCAAAGTGGTTTTAAAGGATTAGTGGAGGGAGACAAATGGTGCCTTTGCGTGTCAAGATGGATTGAAGCATATCAAGCTGGCGTGGCACCTCCAATTATTCTAAAAGCAACTCATATTAAGACATTGGAATATATTTCTTTAGAAGAACTCAAAAAATTTGAATACGTTTAATAATAGAACCCAAGTTGGGATCTTGTTTAAAATAAAATAAATATGAATAGTTCAAATTGGACTAAAATTGAAAATAGATTTGTGCAGAAATTCAAGTTCAATAACTACAACGAGGTGGTTTCATTCACAAATAAAGTAATGCAAATAGCGATAAAACTTGATCACCATCCTGAAATTAGTGTACATTTTAATTTTGTTAAAGTTAAAATTACGGATTATGAAAAAGGAGCAACCTCAGAGAAATGCATTCGTTTTACAAAAGAGGTGGATAAAATTATAATTTAGTATCTAATGACCGATCCAGCATAAGCAGCCAAAACCACTTAAATATTGACTCAAATGTCAAAATTTACTATTACCAATTTAGAAAAAGTGGTGAATCCGGCTAAAATTTATTAATAATCAATAATGTTTTTTTGTAATATAAATAATATATTCTTATATTTATATATGTAATGCCCCCAAATTACTTATTATAAATTTTTTAATTTAAAAAAAACGTTATGAAAAAAGTATTTGTAATTGGGTTATTGGTTCTTGGTTTTAATCTTCATTCTAATGCCCAAGCAAAATTAAGCCTACAAGGTGGTCTAAATTTTACAGATTTAAAAGCTAGTGGAGATGGAGCTAGTATGACATCTGGTACTAGAACTTCTGTTAATTTTGGATTAAATGCTGATTTTGAAGGATCAGACAAATTTAATTTAAGAAGTGGTTTATTGTTCAATGGATATGGAGCTAAAGAAGATGGTTTAGCTTTAAAATTAGACTACTTAACTGTACCTGTTTTAGGTAGATTCCAAATTGCTGAGGGATTTTATGGATTTGCAGGTCCTCAATTTGGAATTTTAATGAGCGCAAAAGCTAAAGCTGATGGAGAATCAGAAGATGTTAAAGAAGGTTTTAAGAGCACTAATATATCTGCTTTATTAGGTGCTGAATATAAGTTTTCTGATAAAATTAGTTTAGGTGCTAGTTATAATGCTGGTTTAACGAACATAGCAAAAGGAACAGATGGTGATGGCAAGTTAACTACTAATGGATTTAGTGTGAACTTGGGTATTTCTTTCTAATTTTTTCCTGAATTCTTTTTAAGGCCATTAATATTTATTAATGGCCTTTTTTTATGAATTTTTTTAATTAACAGTGTTTATATAAATTTTGTATTTAGCATTAATTTTTACAAATTTATTATTTGAGATATTACTTAAAGTAGATTTAAATGATCCATTTATTACATAATTATTTATATTATTAACGGAACTAATTTTTGTAATATTTTCAATTGAATTTATATTGTCTAAACTAAAATCTTGGATCTTAAATATTGTATTTGATTTCACATCTACATAAGAAATAATGATATATGGATTTGTGAAAAGAGAACTGTAACCACAATATGAATCGCTTGGAGATATCACTCCTGATGTTTGTGATATCGTTTTTGATTTCACCGCATTAATTATTGTTTGGAAGTCTTTGTCATAATAAGCATGAAGAAAACTAATACTTATTGAGTATTCTGAATTATCACTATCGACTACATGTTGTTCGAAAATCTTTTTTGTACAGCTAGGCCCAAAGCCTGTTCCTCCTATGTTAGCAATATTTATTCTTGATTTTGCAACTCCATCAATGTTTAAATCAACATATCCGCCACTGCTGCTTGATTTATTTCCATCCTTTGAACAAGAGCATAAAACAATGCTAAACATTAATAAATAAAAAAGCTTTTTCATACTATTAGATTTAATATAAATATATTAATTATTGTTTATATATTTATATTCTAAATAGTTTGATTGTCTATTATAACAGATTTAATTCAATAGTCTTTCTTTTTTACTAATGAAATTATATTCATAAAGAAATGCGCAATTATATAACTAATTAGTGCCCTTCGGATCTTAATAATTTAATTAATGTTTCATTTCTTTTTTTTGCTTTAAGCAAGCTAGCTCTATAAATAAACAAATAATTATAATATTTTTGAACTTCATAGATGAATTCATCTGACTTCAAAATATTTTTAGTTTTATCTAAGCTTAAAATAAAATTCTGAAAACCATCTTTGTCATTCGTTACATAATCCTTTGAAAAACTTTGACTTTCTCTAATTAGTTTTCCCAGACCAATAGGCAAGTAATTATTAAAGACAGTGCCTACTTGATCAAAGAATTCATTTGCTGCTTCAATCGATTTAAAGCTCACTTCATAATAGGTAGCTAGTGCATGTTTTAATTCGCCTTCCTCAATATAAGTATACAAGCCACTTGATTGCATGTTTTTAAAGGAGCTATTGTTCATGTATAGTGTCGTTGAATAAGCAACCATATTTAATCCTTTAATTGAATCTACCAACTGCTTGTCATTTATTTGACCAGTTTTAGCTAAATACAGAACATAATTAAGCCTATTAAATGTATTGATACAGCTGTCTTCAATTGCAATCACTTTTGATATTTGAACAGAATCTACTTCTAAGTCTTTTAATATAGCTACTTTATTTTGTTCTACTCTATGGTTCATTATCTGGTGTTCTCTTAAATTTTCTGCAAGAAAACCTAAAGTCACCGCAGCAAACAACATAATAAATTCAGTGATGTATTCTTTCCAGTTTTTTGGCTTATGACTATGATGATGTACTTCCATTGTGATATTTTATTTGTTTTAGATATCTAATTATATAAAGAGAAAAGGTTATTACTGGCAACAAGATATTGTTATATGCCAGTAATAACCTTTTTATATTGATGGAGTTTGTTCCTAATTCCTATTATGGAACAAAAAAGCTACTAATATGATTATTTTGAGCTTGTTAAAGCTTCTATTTTAGCTTTTAACTGTTCAAAAGAATACCTGTCAGAATTATTCTTTCCAATGTACCTAAACACTTCAAGCCCTTGCTCATTTATTAAGATCAAAGCAGGGTAATGAACAACTTGTCCATGAAATTGATATCCATTAGGGATGTTAAATTGATCAGCCAATTTTGCATCAGCGTCCTGATAGATTGGAAAACTATTCGCAGACTTTAGTTTATTCGCCCATTCCTTAATTTCCTTTTCGCTATCTGGTTTAATAAATACTTGAATGACATTTTTTAATGTACTTGCATTATCAAAATATTCACTGGTATGTCTAATGCAATAAGGGCATTCAGTTTTTAACAAAAAATGAAGGGCTATATATTTCCCTTTTGATTTACTTAAAGTGAAACTACTTTTATCTGTTACAGAATTCAAAGTAAAATCTTTTATATTTTGACCTTTAGAAGTCAAAGCAAAAGCAAGTAGTATCAACAATATTTTTAGAGGCTTCATATTATTTTCTTTAATTATTTACCCTTTAATTTATTGTATTCTTTTTCGATCATACTTTCATTATCCCTATAAAAGGCATCGATATATTCAAAAACAAATGCAATAGTTAAACCTATTGTTGGCCATTTAGGCCATGCATAGATCATGTTTGATCCAAATTCAAAACCGTTATTACTAAACCAAATAAACCATAAAAAAATGATAATAGTTAAATAGACTAAGCCGTTTCTTTTTACAGAAGCTCTTTTTTTTGCTATTTTCCAAAGTTTTTCATCTCTTTCTTCCATTATTATAAATTTTAGTAAATATAATAATAAATGTACTTTTTCTTTGCGCTACCTTAAATATCATTAAAAATGTAATCTTCTAGCTGCTTCTGCTAACTAGGCAAACAGTATTTAAAGCATAAAATTATTGTTAAATACGTATTTGTTTGTTCCTAATTGCGTTTTTGGAACAATGTTTCTCATTTTATTGAAATCATTCAAAGGGTTTCTATATAAATTCATTTTTTAAAACAAAACCCAAATTATGAAAAAAGTATTTCTAGGATTACTTGTAGCGGCTTCATTTACTGCTTGTAAAAGTACTGAAACAAAGACAACAGAAACAGTTGAAGCTACAACTGAAAAAGTTGAACATCTTTACAAACCAACTTATACCGACAACTTTAAGATTGGTGATCAAAAAAACGTAATGTTAGCTGAGCAATTTCACAAAGTATTGTTTGAGAAAGATTTTAAAGCAGCTGGAGATATGATCTCAGATACTGCTACTTATAATGCAGAAGATGGTACTGTGATCAAAGGAAAAGCAGGCATCTTGGAATATATGGAAAAAGGCTTTGCTGGTGTTACATTCAAAAACTACCAAATTGCTGCAATTTACCCTGTTGTTGGTGAAAATGGTCATCACTGGGTTGATATCTGGGACGAAGCAGAATTAGTATTTGCTGATGGAAAATCACAAAAATTCCAATGGATGGATGCGTTTAGATTTGAAAACGGAAAAATCGTACACTTTGTAGGATTTGGTAAGGCGTTAAAAAACTAAAACCTTCTTACAATAAGTATTAAGTTTAGAAGTATAAAAAAAGGCCCCTAGAAATAGGGGCCTTTTTAATTGAGTACAATTCTTTTAATCTATTAATGCATTATGTTCTTCTAAATAGCTTCTAACCAATCCAAGTAGTTTAATACAATCATCTTTAATTGGCAATATTTGACTTCGATCTGTTGATTTTCTAATTGTGCTCAACATGCCCAACACCGAAAGGTAATTATTCCAATCAAAGTCTTTTTGATTAACTAATTTCAGGCCATTGGGCGCTTTGATTGGAGTAATTACTTTATCACCTTTAATTTCAAAACGATCATGTTTACTCAATTCTTGTAAATATTTATAATCAAATGCGGAAATAGATAACGGGTCAATATATTTATCTACAAATGAATACTCTCTTTGCTCTCTTGTTTTTAGTACAGCAGCATTGTTTGCATAATATTGAATTTCTTGCCTAAGTTTTTCATCTTCAATATAATTTAATGCACTTGAATTTTTAATTTGATCTAAGGCCATAGTATTCATAACAGGCATAACCCTAATGCCTATGAAGGAATGTGCTGCATAAACTGTTGGAATATCTTGTTCAATTTGTTTCTGTTCATATAATCGACTAATAATTTCGAAGCAAGAATCTTGTGTACTTCTAATATTAAGTAAAACCGTAAATGCTAATGAATCATTTTTAAGGTCTTTATAAAGATTTTGTACATTAGCGATTGTCTTTTTTTCTTCAATATAATGGTGTCTGATATTTTCTGCAGCATATCCAAGAGTTACAGCAACAAATATCATTAAGCCTTCGGTTAAATATTGTTTCCAAGGTTTTGATTGATGCGGAAGGTGTGAGTGGTGATGTACATCCATTATAAAAAAAGTTTAATTTGTAAATATGATTTTGTATTTAAATAAAAAAGTCTATGAATTTGAAGTCATAGACTTTTTAAGTGTATTTAAATTCCCCAACGCTTACATTAATCTGCTGCGTAAAACTTTCTATACAATTGGCCTGTAATAAACACTGCATTGTTATCCTTGTTTTTATTTGCCCAAGCTTTGAACTTTGGATGATCATGGATTGTTTTATAGTCTTCTTCTGATGTCCAATGTCCAATAGTGCAATTTCTGTAAGTTTTAGTGGTATCAGATGCAGCTAATTTAAAATAGCTATAGTAGTTCTTAGGAAATCCTATTTCGGCCATGATTGTATTAATTTCTTTTAAGCTAGCAACATAGGTTTTTTCCATTTCTGCATTCTTTACGTCATAAAAATGAACAGAATTGATTGCTTTTTGAGCTGTAGCAGTCATGCTAAATCCAATAGCTAAAAGCATTACTAAAAAGATTGTTTTTTTCATAGTTTAATAATTTTGAACATGTAAGAAACTGCATTATACCTCTATACCAATAGGAAAACTTTAATTTTTTGTTCCTTTTTTCCGTTTTGGAACATATTTGAACCTATTATACAAGTAATTCTAGCTTTATTTCCGTTTTTTTAAGACTATCTAAATCAAACCAAGGAAATGAACACATTTATTAAAATTCTATGTTTAGTTGTTATTAGTATTAATATGGCTTTTTCTCAAGGCCCGAACGTCGATTTTTCTAAAAAGCCACCTAGTTTGGATTCTTTATTTCCCAAGATAGCAGCAGAGAAAAACGATAGCGCACGTTACTATTTAACCATGACGGCTTTAACCATATCGGAAACCAATCCGGTGGAGGATATGCATAATTCTGAAAAGATCCTTTTATACGGTCAAAAAAACAATGATTTAATATGTCAGGGTTTAGGATATTCTTGTCTAAGCTATGATTATCTTGCTTTTGGAGACCAAGTAAAGAGTTTGAAATATGGTATTTTGGCTAACCAGGTTGCCGAAAAAGCCAATGATGATAGGCTAAAAACATTTGGAAAAGGGATGTTAGCCCTTTCTTATTTGACAATGGGGGATTTTGAAAAGGCAGTGTCTTATAATAAAGCTGCCATGGAAGCAGGAACAAAGTATACTCCGGATATTATTTATGTATGTATTGTGAATGATATGGGTACTATTTATTTAGCAATGAATAAGGTAGATTCTGCCCTAATGTATACCCAAAAAGCCTATGAATTGGCTATCAAAACAGGGATCAATTATTGGCTAACCTCTACCTATTTACAATTTGGTAGTATACACCAAGCTTTAAATAATCCAGCTTTAGCCTTAAATTATTGGAACTTGGCGTTGAATGAAGCTAAAAGAATTAATTCTCCTAAGTTTCAAAGCATTGCTTATAATGCTATATCAAAATATTATTTTACTAATAATCAAATTGATTCAGCAAAGCTTTATGCAACCAAAGCAATTGCTAGTGTAAGCAATACTGCATTTAATACCTTGAATGTAGAGCCTGCTAAATTGTTGTTGAATATTTATAGAGTTATAAATATTGATAGTGCATTTAAGTATTCTGAAATTTATCGAGCCGCAAATGATAGCTTGTATAATATTAAAGCACTTCAACAAGCACAGTTAATGTCTGTAGAGGAAGAGTCACGTCAAGAACAATTGGCATTGGAAGAGGAACAGGCAAATGAGTCTCGTAAAATGAATTTAGAATACACTTTTATCGCAATTGGAATTATCAGCTTCTTTATGCTATTTATATTATTTAGTAGAAAGCATATCACTAATACCAAAGTGATTCAGTTTTTAAGCGTAGTTTCTTTGTTGATCGTATTTGAATTCTTGAATCTATTGATTCACCCAATCTTAGAAAAAGTGACACATCACTCTCCATTTCTAATGCTATTAAGTTTGGTTGCATTAGCAGCATTACTTATCCCAATGCACCATAAACTAGAACACTGGGCTGTCAATAAATTAATAGAAAAGAATAAAGCAACAAGATTGGCTGCAGCAAAGAAAACGATTGACGAATTAGAGAAGCAGGGTTAGTTTTTAGTTAAGTTTAAATCAAATTATTATGCGCATCTTTTTTTCTGTTTTATTGCTTTTAACAAGTACTTTTTCTTTTGGACAAATGTTAAACGATAGTCCATTTAATGCAAGTATTTCAAATCCTGCCTACAAGAAACAAAAAGGCCCAAAACTTTTAATTGATGCGGGGCATCATAATTTTATTGTTGAAATGGGACTTATCAAGCCATTTGTTGATATGTCTACAAATGATGGATACCAACCTAAAATAGATTCAGGTGTATTTACTTCAGCCTATTTAGCAAACTATCAAATGGTGCTTATTACCCCAGCTATGCCATTCAAATTTGGTTCAAAAAAAGAAGTAACTACTGAAATTACATTTACGCCCGATGAACTAGCTGCTTTAAAAGATTGGGTTACTAAAGGGGGTTCGTTAATCATGCTAAGTGAACATGCGCCAATTGACAAATCAATGACACCATTGTTTAACACTTTTGGCATGCAATTAAGTATTGGCGCGGTAGTTGATTCAGTAAATTATGATACGAGTATAAAGTTTCCAAACGCAGAAACTTTATTATTATTTAATAGAAGCAATGGCCTATTAAATAGTAACCACCCGATTATTAAAGGAAATAATCCTAATGAATTGGTGCAAAATATTGTAACCTACACAGGAAGTGCTTTAAGCGGCGAAGGTTATACTAATATTTTTAAATTATCTCCTTCTGCTAAAATTAGAAAATGGAATGCGAGTCAGCCATCAGGTGGAGGTAATTCGCAATGTTTAGCCGGAAATTTTGGGAAAGGTAAAATAGTTGCATTAGGCGATTGTAATGGCTTTACAGCCATGTATATAAACTCAGGAGGTAAAAAGTTTTCAGCTGGAATGCAAGTTGAAACCTATGACTGGAGACAGTTTGTATTAAACACTTTACATTGGTTGTCTAAATAAATGACCAATGTAAAGTATCAATCTAACAAGTAATATTTCCTTTGGTTAAAATTCTTTCTTGTTAAGTTGATCTAATAAATTTTTATTTAATTCTTGTGCTGTTTTCATTACAAAAAGATAATAACCACATCTCCCTTCTATTTTATTAACGTTTATTCTAAATTCTGGTGCAGTTATTAATTTTTTAAATGCTGGAATAGTTTTGAAGTCTTCTAATTGTGTATTATTTGATCTAGATTGAAATTCTGCCTTTTTTTCCTTTGCGGCCATATAACCAAAAGTGAATGACTTACTCATAAATTCATTCACATCGTCATCTAGTATTTTATTGTTCACCAACAATTTACCATAGAGTGCCTCGTAATATTGGGCAATGAGCATTTTGGTTTTGTTGCTCTTTATATAACTTAGGTTGCCCGATGAAATAGTATTTTTATAAGAAGCGTTATTAATAAATAGCGCAATACCATATTTTGCTTCTAGGTATATGTTCACAACAGAATCAATATAGGTTTGCTCATTCATTTTGTTTTGACTATATGCAAGTGATACATCTTTAAGTAACTCAAATTGAACCAATGTGTTGCTATATTCTGAGATTCTTTTTTCGATTTCTACTGAGTCTTGTTTTAAGTCATCAATCATTGCAGTTAAATTCTGAACCTTATGCTTTTCAATAATTTGATGCTCACGTATATTTTCTGCAAGAAAACCCAATGTTACCGCAGCAAATAGCATAATAAATTCAGTAATATATTCTTTCCAGTTTTTAGGTTGATGTGAGTGGTGGTGTACTTCCATTAATTAATTATTATTGTTGAAAATAGTTCATTGTTTCCGTTTCCTATTATCCAAACAAAATAAGGATATTTATATTCATATGTGTAATTTTTGGTGTAATTCCTGTGAGGTGTAACCTCAAACAAAAAGGGTCTATGCATTTGACAGCATAAACCCTTGAAAATATTGCCTTTCGGCTGTGGGCCCACCAGGGCATGAAGTTTAATTAGTTCAATTTTATAGACCAGTTTTTATAGCTGTTTATCAAACTGTTATGGTGTATATATAGTGCAAAGAACTTAGTCGCTTAATGATTATTACTATAATAAGCACTTAAATAGGTTGCAATATATGTATGATGTCTAATTTGAATCACTAAAGGTAAAAAATTAACAATACATTATTTATTATGACTGCTGTTTCCTTTAATTAATTCAAAGTAGCTAGCTAAAAATCTATCACCTATAACTTTCCCTTGAACTTTTGCTTTTTTAATCGCATTGCAAAAGCCTTCATTATCGTGAGCATCACCATGGTCATCTATGCCAGTACCATCTACGAAATAGTTCTTGCCATTTAATTTAATGGCTAATTGACAGCCCTTTCCTTCCATCTTAAACATACAAGTACCACAAGTAGCTTGTACTTCATAGGTTGGATTTTTTGGGTTATATACCAGTTTCTTAGTTGTACTATCCTGTGCATTAGCAGCGTTGAATAATACTAGTCCAAATAATACAAATAACATTTTTTTCATAATCGTAATTTTTAATAGTTTAAATAAATACCTATACCCAAACCCATATCACTATCATAGTGTGTTTTAAGACCCATGTTTTTATTTACAATATATCTAGCACCAATCATATACTCTTTATCTGTGTTGACCATAAATTCACCTCGCATTCTTTTTGAAAGAGGTATATCTTCTCTCATTAATTGAAGTCTGAGATTACCATCCTGATATACTTCTGTTTGAAATGTAACAAGCATTGGCAAAACATAAGCAACACCTAGACTTATTTGTTTTCTTTCGTCTTTGGTATTCACTTGTCCGAATAGGTTTTTCTCAGATTCTCCATTATGTAGTTTTCTGTATCTCCAGTCAAATCCAATAAAAGGCATCAACCATTGCATTTTACCTATATACCTCCCAATGTGGGTTTCTGACTCATACCCATGTAAATCGTTGAAGCCTAATCTCCATTCAGAGCCAATGCTCCATCTGGTATTCTGTAACATCACCATACCATCATTTCCATTTGTAGCAAAATCGTTTTCTGCCATGGAATGTAACTTTCTATCCTCTCCATATAGCTTTCTCTGAGCTAATCTTGGATTTGGAATTAAAGGGTTTGGTGCTTGATTTTGATAGGTGAAAACCCTTCCCATGCCACTCATCATATGGTATAATATGTGGCAGTGAAAAAACCAATCACCCTCCATGTTGGCATTAAATTCAAGTGTATCCGTCTCCATTGGCATAATATCTATGATATTTTTTAGTGGAGCATTTTCGCCTTGCCCATTTAATACTCTGAAGTCGTGGCCATGCAAATGCATAGGATGTCTCATCATGGAGCCATTGTAAATAATCATCCTCACATTCTCACCTTTCTTAATCAATATTTTATCTGCTTCAGAGACTACTTTATTATCCATACTCCATACATACCTATTCATATTACCTGTTAGTTCAAATTTTAGTTCCTTAACAGGAGCACCTTTAGGAAGTGATGTATTATGAGGCGACTTGAGCATTGAGTAATTCAATGTGACAATATCAGAGAGGGCATTACTGTTATACTGATTTGCACTATTTTCCTTGACTTGAGCGTTACTAGGGCCTGTTATTTCAGGATACATGACAACATTCATATCCATTTGATTCAAACTCATGTTCATCCCCATATCATCTAAATCGCCATTCATTTTCATCATTGAGTTCATCATCTTCATACCCTCAAAGTATTTCAATCTTGGAAGCGGTGCCATTGGTTGTTTTTCACCTTCTCCAATATATAATAGGGAATGATTGATTCTGTCCTCTGAGGTTGCTTGAAAAGCGAAAGATTTATTTTTTTCAGGCACAGTGACTACAATATCATAGGTTTCAGATACAGCAATGATAAGTCTATCTACTTCAACTGGTTCAACATCATTTCCGTCATTTGCTACTACTTGGAATTTACCTCCGCCGTAGTTTAGCCAAAAATAAGTTGAAGCCCCAGCGTTTGAGATTCTTAATCTTACTTTATCACCAGCTCTGAATTGTGACAATTGACTTTCTACCTTTCCATTTAAAAAGAATCTATCATAGTAAACATCACTTACGTCCATAGCTAACATCCTTTTAAATTCATTTTTTACTTTGGTAGTAAGATGCCCCTCGTTGACTGCTTCGGCATAGCTCTGAGTAGAGCCTTTTCTTATAGCAAACCAATCTGTTGCATTGTGTAACATTCTGTGCACATTGTTAGGGTTGTAATCTGTCCATTCACTAATGATGACTGGAATAGTTGGCAAATCGTCTATACCTTTTCTAAATGTTGGGTCGTCTTGTTTTTTGTTCAAAATCATTGAACCATACATTCCTATCTGTTCTTGTAATCCAGAATGGCTGTGATACCAATGTGTTCCATTTTGCACAATCGGAAATCTATAGACGTGGGTTGTGCCAGGCTTTATAGGCATTTGAGTTAAATAAGGCACACCATCTTCCTTATTGGGTAGGATAAGACCATGCCAATGTAAAGAGGTTGATTCTTTCAACTTGTTGTGAACATGAATTTCTGCCGTATCTCCCTGTGTGAAACTTAAAGTGGGCATTGGGATTTGTCCATTAACAGCGATAGCTCTCTTGGATTTACCTGTAAAATTAACTGTCGTATCACTTACATATAAATCATAGCGCACTACCTTTTGTGCATTTAAGAATAAAGTAGACAGTAAGAGCACTGCTAAAAGACAAACACTTTTTATTTTATTAATCATCTTATTTAGCTTAGTCTTATTGAATAGTTTCCAATACTCTACCACATGTCAACATTTGATTACCGTAGTATGGATTCTTAATTTTATTCTCCATGCTCAACCAGTTTGCACCCTTGCCTTTATTCGCCATTGGACAATATTGATAATAAATTGGAAGCGCAGACTTTGAGACCTTCATAACAGCGTATAGATTTTTAGACAAACTCATGAAGTGGTCTCTTTGATGAGAGATTTCTTTCGTTTCGTTGATGTGTTCAGCATCTTCTTTTAAGTCATTCACTACTTTAATCCATTGTGCATGTGTTGTTGCGTCCAGTTCATTCATATTAACTGATTCAATAGATGTCAATAAATCTTTAGCTAATACCGAGGCACTATTGCCTTCAGTTTTAACTAGTGCGTCTTTAAGAGCAATATATGAGTTAAGTACTTTAGTTATGTTTGAATTTGTTTGAGCATTTACATTAAAAGAACATAATAGAATGGCAGCAGCCATCAATAGCTTTATTGATTTCATAAATTAATTTTTATTTTGAAAAAGAGAAAGGATTCAAGCAAACTACTTGAATTTAAATCTGATATGTACTATACAGTTTTCGGAGGGTGCCAAATAGAGGCATTCATGACCTTGTAATATAACGGAGTGAAAATGCTATATTTTTTGACAATCGTAAACGAGAATAATTCCTCAATTGTGATTTCCTGTTTGAAATCAAAACTGGTTGTATTTATAGATGTGCAATCGCAATTATGATGTTTACATTTTTCATCGCAATTATGACCTACACCCATAGTATGTTTTTTTATGCAACTGTCATTGTCTTTTTGCAACACTTTGAAAGTGAATGATTTAGCTTTGTGCTTTTCATTAGGTTTACTGCATGCAAGTGTGCTATTGGAATAGAGTGTAAATCCAATTAAAAATAAAAATAATATAGATAGTCTTTTCAGCATGCTATGATAGTGCAAATATAAGCCATTTTGAAAGTCATTTTAGGAGTATCACAAAAATAAATGTCTGTTTGGGACCTGAACCTTTCAAATGGTAAGCATGTAATAAGTTGTTTTTGAGTAAGTTAGTTACTGAATATTTGTCTTCCTAAATTAACAGCACTAATAAAAGCACGAATAGTACTTAAATGCCAAATAATAAACAGTAAAACTATTTGCTTATTTAATAAAGGGCAATTTCAGTTATTAAATTTTTCGGCTGCATGAAGTGCTTATAATTTATTTCTGTAATGAATACTACCTCTAATTGGTTTTGACTTACGATTTCAAAATCAAAGGCACCCCGTTTAGCGAAATCATTTCACCTATGGATGTATTTCGCCTGTTTTAAGACTGTAACCTTGCGTAAACACAAGATTTATTGAAAAATCGGTTACATAAATCTGGATAATATATATAGAAATGTGTAAAAGATAGGCTCAAGTATGAAATTAAAAATCATAAAAAACGTTCAAAACGGAAGGGAGTTAAAAGGAGCATTAGTAAAAATAATCTGTGTAGATTCTGTGGATATTATTTAAGAGAACTAGAGCTTCTAAATTTAGCTTTGTAATATGGCTAAAAATGTAAGACGAAGGTATCTAGTACCTCAAAACTTAGACTTTGAACAACTATTAAATGACTATAATCCTCAGCTTTTTATAAGTAAGAGAAGACGATTTAGACTAGAAAATCTGTTGATAGTTATAGACACGCTATATAGGCTAATATCCAGCCCTAAGAAGAACATATATGCTGAAGGCAGCTTTACGCCCATAAAGCAAAAATACCTTCGTAAGTATGTACCAAATGCTGAAGACTACTTAAAGTATTTAATAAATGCTGGAGTGCTGTTATCAGACAAGCAGTATATAGTAAACCTAAAATCTATTGGATACAAATTCAACAGCAACTACATAGGTACACCAACTGTTTATTGCTTAGGCAATAAGTTAAACGAAAGCGATAAAATTAACCTTGTAGGGTTTACGATGCATTCAAAGAAGCTACCACATTTATATAAATGGTTTAATGAAAGCTTAACTATAAATATATCAGGAGCACTTAAAGAGGCATTTGCTAACTTTTGGCAAAGAGATGGAGAACAGCTACCTATATACTACGAAGACATAGACTTTTCAAGTACAGCTAAAATTGGAATAAACAGACGCAGCGAGAAGTTTACAAATGAACTACACGAAAAGCAATACAATAGTTTACTTGGAGGTATAATTATACCAATGTCGTCATATGAACAAAAGGAGTTCTACTTTCAGGTAGATGAGAATGGATATAGGGTTCATACAAACTTAACCAACTTAAAGAAAGGGATAAGGAAATATGTAAAATATAAAGGTAAAAACATAGTATCCTACGACATTAAAAACAGCCAACCATTCTTCCTTAACGTACTATGGAATGAGGACTTTTGGACTAAAAGCAAACTTGGTGATAGAATAACTATGGGGAAGCTACAGAATCCCTCAGGGACACTGAGGGCTTTCCACAGGAAGGCGCCAAAACACCCCCTTACGATGCGCACTTTTGACGAAAGTCAATACGGTAAAGGGTTTCAGCTGTTCAAAAAAGTTACACTTGATGGTAGTTTGTATGAATTTATATGCGAAAAGCACTTGGAACTAACTGGTCAAGTATTGGAAAGAGATAAAGCAAAGAAACAGCTCATTACGCTCCTTTATGATACAGCTAAGAAACATAGGCACTACGTTTATGATATTGAGGATACAATTGATTTGGTTTTCCCTGGTTTAATGGACTTCTGTAATACTTTAAAAACAAAAACAGACTACAATAAGCTAGCATTGCTTCTTCAGAATATAGAGTCAACTGTAGTACTTAGAATGGTTGCTAAAAATATAGCTCTAAAGCACCCTGAAATGCCCTTATTTACAGTCCACGATAGTATTGCCACAACAGAGGATTTTGCGCCAATTTTAGGCCCTTTAATGGCCTCTGAGATAGAGTCTGTAGTTGGCTTTAAGCCTACAATAAAGGCAGAAACTTGGTATTGATTTTATTCAAGTAATTTCATCGCTTCTCCAAGTTTTCTAGTATCTAATTTGGCGTAATGCTTTTCAGTAATTAAGCTATTGGAATGGCCCATAAGTTCGCTTACAACCTTAATTGGTACATTGTTAAACAGCAATACAGAACCAAAGGTTTTCCGAGCAATTTTATGTGTTAACGGTACATCTATGTTGATGATGTCACCTATTTCTTTTAAGTAACTGTTCACCTTTTGGTTGGTGATTCTAGGTAAAATAAAGTCGTTTTTAAGCCCTTCTTTTTCAAACTTAGTTAGTAGGGCCTGCGCCTTATTTAATAGCGGTATTTGGATTCTTTTGCCTGTTTTACCCCTCACATAATCTATCCATAGTTTACCATCAATTCCTTTGACTAAATTGGATGTTGTTAAAGACATTGCATCGGCATAATGGAGTCCTGTATAGATGCTAAACAAGAACAGCTCTTTCACTCTATTGAGTCTCTCCTGGGATAATATTGTGGTCTCTAGTTTTATAACTTGCTCATGCGTTAAATAAAGAATTTCTGTTTGTACAGATTTAGACTTGTGTCCAAGGAATGGGTCTTTGTCTATCCAGCCTCTTTCTAGAGAGTACCTCACGATTGACTTAAGCATTTGTATAATCTTATTGATACTGACAGTTTTCATTTCTCTATGTGCTCTTAAGTATAGTTCTAGGTCATCAATAAAAACTCTATTGAGTTTATTTAGGGCTATGTCGTTTAATTTGAGTTCTGTTTTTAAGAAATCCTGTACTGAGTTCGCTAGATAGTTGAACTTAATTAGCGTGCTCTTTTGATAGTCTTTGCCTACCAAGGTCCTCATCTTTTCAAAACGAAGTTTATAAACTGTCATTAAGGTGCTTGGCCTTCTATTGCCATTGCCTGTCATCTGATTTTTAATGTCATTGAGTGTTATCTCGTCATCTGTTTTGAGTGCTTCGTAAACAATGTTCTTGATTTGTTCTTTTATTTTGTCAAGGTTCTTATTGAAGATAACAGCCTCAACTGAGTTCCCTCTAGCTCGGTGTCGTTTACTGTCCCATGCTTCTGGTTTAATGCTTAAATTAGTGCCAAAGCGACTTGTTTCATTAGCACTAGATAAGTAACAATAGACTGGGATTTCTCCATTTAATTTCTTCCTTGATGTAAGGGCTACAAAGCTTGTTTTTACGTTCATTTTACATTCATTTTAATTGGTTAATGATGTGCTTAAATCAGTAAAATCAAAGGCACTAAACTCAAAACACTAAATCACTTAAAATAGCACTAGGAATTGGCTTATTAAGGTTAAAATAGATACCTGGTGTAACAGACACGAGATTTATGTAAAATCGCATGAAACTCAATGGCAGCAAGGAGAAACAAAAAGGGTCTATGCATTTAACAGCATAAACCCTAGAAAATGTTGCCTTTCGGCTGTGGGCCCACCAGGGCATGATCCTGGGACCCCCTGATTATGAGTCAGGTGCTCTAACCAACTGAGCTATAGGCCCTCATATTGCTATGATGGCTGCAAAAATAGTAAAATTGACCGTCTCTTGGAACATAAAGCACTAATATTTTAACCTTTTTTAAAGTGATCTACCCTTTTTTTCGATTATTTTTGCTGAATGAAGAAAGTAATATTATCGCTCCTTACTATTTTGTTATTCAGTGGTTTAGCCAAAGCACAAACTTCTGGTACCGAAAAGAAAATGGCAGACTTATCTAGCCGTCCTGCCGACCATTTAATGATCCAGTTCGGATCTGATAGCTGGGTAGGTGCACCAGATAGCGTAAAGACATCTGGCATGGGTCGTCATTTCAACATCTACTTTATGTTGGATAAGCCTTTTAGAACAAATAACAAGTATAGTCTTGCTTATGGTCTAGGCTTTGGTACAAACAATCAATACATTGACAACAGCACTTATGTAGATGTAGCACAAGTTGCAAATACCCTTCGAATTAAGCAATTAGATTCTACTGCGAATCGTTACGACAAGCAAAAAGTGGCGACTGTTTATTTACAACTTCCTGCAGAAGTAAGATATTATTCCAATCCTGCGAACCCTGCAAAATCTTGGAAACTAGCTGCTGGCGTGAAAGTAGGCTTGTTGTTTAAAGGATTTACAAAAATGAAAGATTACCAAACATCAACTGGTCAATCTTTATATGGTAAAACATACGTTCAAAAAATGAGCAATAAAAGGTTCTTTACAAGTAACGATGTCACATTGACTGCAAGAGCTGGATATGGTATACTTTCAGTAAATGTGGGCTACTCTGTAACGCCAGTGATTCGTGATGGATACGGACCTTCATTCAATAGATTATCTGTTGGTTTAAGCATCAGCGGATTATAGTCTACCCCAAAACTATTTACAACCCTCCTTTATATTAAGGGAGGGTTTTTTTATTCTAGAAGGGTATTGAGTTATCTTTGTAAAAATTAAGATTCATTTTGATAGAGAAGAAGCAAATAATTAAGGAAGAGGAGAAGGCGGTATTAGTGGGCGTGATTCAACAAGAACATACCGAAGAACAGGTGAATGAATACTTGGCCGAGTTAGCATTTTTAGCAGAGACGGCTGGAGCGATAGCAGTTAAAATTTTTAAACAAAGATTATCCCATCCCGACAGTAAAACATTTGTGGGCAAGGGTAAGTTAGAGGAGATCAAACAATATGTAGCTGCTAAGGATATTGATGTTGTGATATTTGATGATGAATTAACAGGATCACAGATACAGAATATCGAAAAGGAAGCAAAATGTAGAGTGATAGACCGAAGTGATTTGATCTTAGACATTTTTGCACGTCGCGCAAGAACAGCACAAGCTAAAGTACAAGTAGAGTTGGCACAATACCAATACATTTTACCAAGATTAAAGGGCATGTGGTCGCATTTGGAAAGACAAGGTGCGGGTATTGGTTCTAGAGGTCCGGGTGAAACAGAAATTGAAACAGACCGACGTATTGTTAAAGATAAAATTGCTTTACTGCGTAAGCGTTTACAAGAGATAGACAAACAAGCTTTCACGCAACGTAAGGATAGAGGTGAGTTTATACGTGTGGCACTAGTAGGTTACACGAATGTGGGCAAGAGCACCATCATGAACTTGTTAAGTAAGAGTGAAGTATTTGCAGAGAATAAATTATTCGCAACACTAGATACGACTACAAGAAAAGTAGTGTTTGAAAACACACCATTTTTATTAAGTGACACGGTTGGATTTATTCGTAAACTTCCGCATCATTTAGTAGAGAGTTTTAAAAGCACATTGGATGAAGTACGCGAGGCAGATGTGTTATTACATGTAGTAGATATCTCCCACGAAAAATACGAAGATCAAATTGATGTAGTCAATAAAACATTGCAAGAATTAAAAGCATTTGACAAGCCGGTGGTGACCATTTTTAATAAGATGGATTTATATCGTGTAAAATATTTTGACGAGTGGATATCGGACGAAGTAAAACAAGACATTGAAAGAGACTTAAAGGAAAGATGGATTAATGTGACCAATAACAATTGTGTTTTTGTGTCTGCTATCGAAAAACAAAACATCGAAGAATTAAGAACCATCATCTTACATAAAGTAAGAGACATGTACCAGATCAAATATCCTTACAAGACTGTATTCTTTTAATTATGTCTGAGAACAAAATCAACTGGGTATTAATTACAGATGCACCTTTGAGTTTAGATTTTCAAGAGAACAATTTAGTAGACCTTGAGGTGGATGGCAAGAAAATCACACTTGCAAAATGGAAGGAGGGCTACTTTGCCTTTGCCCAAAAATGTCCTCATGCAAGTGGCCGGATGTCTGCCGGTTATATCAACCCCCTTGGACAGGTTGTTTGCCCTTTACATAGGTATGCTTTTGACATGAAAAATGGCCGAAACACAAGCGGAGAGGGCTATTTTCTCAAAACCTACCCCATAGAACTGCGTCCCGAAGGAATTTTTATTGGTTTTAAGCCGAATTCTTTCTTTTAAACTTTTGTTCTTTGGTAAATTTCATTATTTTTGCGTCCCGTAAAAGGGAACACTCCTCCTTAGCTCAGTTGGTTAGAGCATCTGACTGTTAATCAGAGGGTCTCAGGTTCAAGTCCTGAAGGGGGAGCAAAACTGCAAAAGGCGACATTTCTGTCGCCTTTTTTGTTGTCAGTCAGGGAGTTATGGTAGCTGCATCTTTTAAGTTTTGACTTTTACCTTTTGCAACCTTTCACGAAGTTGTTATTTTGAATTGTTAAGTATACTCCTTTATAATTTTCTTAGCGGTGCTTGTATTTCCCCAAGCTGCAAGTTCATGTAAAATTGGAAGAAGTGTTTTGCCTGAAGTTGTTAAAGTGTATTCAACTCTAGGAGGCATTTCTGTATATTCCATACGTTTTACCAACCCAAATTCTTCCATTTCTTTTAATTCATTTGCTAAAACCTTATTGGATATAGCGGGAATTATTTGTCTTAATTTCCCAAATCTAATTGTTCGGTCGCCAATACAGTTCAAAATGATTGGTTTCCATTTACCTCCAATAATACTCATTGCTCTTGTTACAGGGCAATTTAATGGGTTACTGATAAATCTTGGGTTTGAAATACTGGTTACCATTTGGTTACTTGTTTTTACTTATTTGGTTACAAATATATACTATTAAAGCTAACTTTGAAAAAACAAATTATACATATGAAAAAGATTTTATCCTTATTAACAACAATTTTAATCATGAGTAATATACAGGCACAAACACCTACTGAAACTATTGTCAAAGAATGGCAAAGAGCAAAAGCATATACTAAAGAGTATTTGGATGCAATGCCGGAAAATGGATACACACTAAAACCAACTAAAGAAATGCGTTCATTTGCTGGGCAAGTTCTTCATTTGAGTGATGCCATTTATGGTTTTGTTGCTTCAGCAACTGACGAAAAACCGACAGCGGCAGATTTAGAGAAATCAAATGATACGAATAAGGCTTCAGTTACAGCAAAGGTATTGGCAGCCTACGATTTTGCAATTAACTCAATTCAAAAATATCCATATGCAAAATTATCCGAGCACATTAAATTGTTTGGTCAATTTGATATGAGTAGAGAACAAGTATTAAACAAGTGTTTTGAACACCAAACACACCACAGAGGTCAAACTACCGTTTATTTAAGATTGGCTGGAGCAACACCTCCTGCAGAGAAATTATTTTAAAAATTATAAATATGAAATTATCAAAATATATCATTCTCTCATTATTCAATCTGTTTATTTTTTCAATTACAAATGCGCAAATAGAATCAAATAAGGGAAATAATGCGCACATTGAAATATATGTGAATGCTACATTGGGCAATGACTCAAATAATGGTGATAAAGGTTCTCCGCTTAAATCACTTGGTGAAGCTGCCAAGAAGGTAAACACATTAAATGGAGCAGGTTCTATAAATGTGATTTTATCTGAAGGCTTGTATTCTTTGAATGAAACTGCTGATTTTAACCCCAAAAATTGGCAGTTTAGTGAAAATTCACGTCTAATTATTACTGCTGAACTTTTACCCAATGATTCACAATGGGAGCCAGCTAAAATGCCAATTATTATTTCAGCGATGCCCTTTAAAATAGAGAAGAATAATAAAAACGAAATTACTGGAGGTTCTAATTACGGTATTTTAATTCAATCAAGTCATACCACTATACAAGGATTAAGAATTTTAGGTGAACCTGTTCATGAAATACCCAAAGAAGGAGTGTTAATTAGAAATTATCCTATTGTATGGGAAGGGAAGGACTTATCTGACTTAGTAGTTACTCAATGTTTATTTTTAGGAAACAAGTTCGCTTTGCCCAACCATTTGGGTATTTTGGCGAATGGCACTGCATTAGATGTTAATCATTGTGTCTTTTATGGAGTTAAAGATGCTGTAGTAATGTGGAATAGGAAATCTGAAAATAGTCAATTACATCATAATTTATTTTTAAACATGTATGGTGCAGCTGTATGGACTTGGTCTACAACTAAAGATTTTAAATTTTATAATAATGTAGCATCTAATGTAAATGTCTTCTGGGTATTAGATAATGATGAAAAAGAAAGTTTTACAGTTAAAAATTCATTATTAGTTGGATATAATAGTTTTGTAAATAAAGGTGGTGGCCCTCAAGATTTTGGAACAATTTCGAAAGCTAATAAAATCAATTTTGGTCAAGATTTTAAGATGTTAAAATCTGGCAAACTAAATATTATTGAAGACCAAACGAATAAAAAGTTCTTACATATAAAAGATGGCACACTAGGGTCTGAATTTGGTGCTGGGTTATTTAAATAAAAATATAAATACTAATGAAAAATATAATTAAGTGCCTTTTATTATTTTCTTTAAATCTTATTTTAATTGAAAATGCACATTCACAAAAGTTGCAATTAGGAAATCAAACATTTGAATTACATAATGTCAAAGGTGAAATCATTCAATTCCAGGGTTCAAAGGTATTAAAGATTGAGCGAGATCTAATTGCACTTCCATTCGATTCTACAAAATTAGAAGCTACTGTTGATGACCGTCATTATGCCAAATTAGTTGGAATGGATGATTTCGAGAATGGAACAATTGAAGTTAAAATGTATAGTCAAATTCAGAATCCATCTCCATATAAACCAGCAGCTGGATTTATAGGCGTATATTATAGAATTGCTGAAAATGATTCAGCCTTTGAATCAATTTACCTTAGACCAAAAGTAGGTAGGGCAAGTAATCAGCTCTTCAGGAACCACGCGGTACAATATTTTGCCTATCCTCATGCAAAATTTGATACTTTGAGAAAAATTGCTCCTTTCAAATATGAAGGTTCTGCGCCAGTGGCACTAAATGAGTGGATAACTATGAGAATTGAAGTGAACGGTGAACAAGCTGAAATGTTTATCAATAATATGAAGTATTCATCATTTATAGTAGATAAGATGTTAGGTAATGTAAAAAGAGGAGCTGTTGGTCTTTATGTTGATATCGCAACAATCGGTTACTTTAAAGACTTGAAAGTGACTAAAAGAGCATTAAGAGTTCCAAAAGCAAATGGAAATAAAATTGACGGAATATAATTTAATGTTTTTATCTGGGTATTAGGCCGAAACCAAACTCATTAGTTTTCTAATAGTTATCAACTTATAAATCTCCCCAAAGCTGCATCTTTCGTCTGTAAGGGGAGCGGATATAAAAGAAAAAGGGTTATACTTGTATAAGTGTAACCCTTTTTGATTTTATGAAAAAGTTTTCTGTTTTCCTTCTAATATTACTCTCTTTAAATTTGAATGGGCAATCAGTTCAAAAGAGGAATTGGGAGTATTCTAAAGTTGTTTACACCGCATCCTCCAAAAAGAAAATAATTATTACAAATAGTTTACCTAAAGGAGGCGGAATCGTTTCCTATAAAGGAAAAGAGTACTATTATTTCATTTTTTGGACTAATGTACGTAATGAAGCAACATCGCCTCTGGATTTAAAAATTAAATTTCCGACAATCATTTCTTTTAAATCTGAAGAATCGTACGCTAAAGTTGCCTTTACAAAGTCAAATATGACAATTGACAAAGTGCAGGAGTTCGATTATGGTCTTAAGGGTATAACAACTCTTTTAAATAATGAATCAAATCAATTAAAGGATTTGAATAATAGAATTTCACCATTCAATAATTATTTATTTTACAGCGCAATTTTCATCCATAAAACAAAGTGGCCGGTTAGGGCAGAATATATATTAAAAGACAAAACACTATTTTACAAGATTACAGCCGGTACAGATGTTGTAACGGTTCCCTGTGGCAGTCTTGATTTTAAGAATTAATTAGTACGATTTTTGCTAATAGAAATGAACCTCCTGCAAAATTGTACAAAGTTCAACCCTTCAATTTCCTAATAGTCACAAACTCAATCATCGCATTATAGCTGCATTTTTCGTCGGAAAGGGGAGCTGATATAAAGATAAAAGGGTTATACTTTGATAGTATGACCCTTTTTTATTTATACTTCTAGCACCTATCATTTACCACGTCATCCTTAAATTGTAGGATTTGTTTCTTCATTTCCTTAATCTCCTTCATCTTCTGTTCCAAGGAAATCAACTTGTCATCAAGTATTTCAAGTTTTTGTTTCTTGGTATATTTCCTATTATACCAAGCGTCAATGATTTGACCTATTTCTTTAATGGTAAATCCCACCGATTTGGCATCACTAATGAATTCAAGTTTCTCAATCGTTATTTCGTCATAATGAAAGTAATTATTCGATTTGACTGATTCATCTTGTTTACCCTCTATCAACCCTGATTTTTCATAAAAACGGATTGTGTGTATTGAGATGCCTGTTTTTTTGGATAGCTCGTTTATTAACATATTGCAAATATAAGCTGTTGAAAAATAAATACCAACCATAGACTATACTCTAATGTTGTGGGTTTGATATTAACCCAATATTTTTGTTCAAAATATAAAAATGAAATTTATGAAAAAGACAGTATTGATTACAGGAACTTCAAGTGGTATAGGAAAAGCCGCTGTTTTAGAGTTTGCTAAAATGGGGTGGAACGTTATTGCAACTCAAAGAAACCCTGAAAATGAATTAGATTTCAATAAGTTGCCAAATGTGAAAATGTATTCTCTTGATGTTACCAATCTTGAAAGTATTAAACAAACAATATCACAAGCAAAAAAGGATTTTGGGAAAATAGATGTAGTAGTTAATAACGCAGGTTACGGTGTTGATGGCGCATTTGAAGCAATGTCAGATGAAATTATTGAAAAACAATTTAACACGAATGTTTTTGGGTTGATGCGTGTGACAAGAGAAGCGATAAAGCATATGAGACCAAATGGTGGGGGAATGATTATTCAAATTTCAAGTATGGGTGGTAAAATCACATTCCCCTTATATAGTATTTACCACGCTACTAAATTTGCAGTGGAAGGTTTTACAGAGTCGTTACATTATGAGTTAAGTCAATTTAATATAAAAATGAAACTCATTGAGCCAGGTCCAATTGTCACTGATTTTTATGGAAGAAGTCGACAATTTATTAAACCAACTGACACAAACCAATATGATGGGTTTATTCAAAAGTTTAATGAGGCTGCCGAAAAAGTAATGAAAGATGCTGAAGGTCCAGAAGTTGTAGCAAAAATGATTTTCAAATCTGCAACTGACAATAGTAATCAAATGAGATATGCTGTGGGTAAACCCGGTCCTATGTTGTTGATGCTAAGAAAATTGCTTTCAGATAAATTATACTTTTTGATGGTTAGAAAAAGTTATAATTTATAACTAAACCTCCTGTAAACTTGCAAGAAGTTAACCCTTTAATTTCCTGATAGTCATATACTCAATCATTGAATTATAGCTGCATCTTTCGTCTGTAAGGGGAGCCACACTAGACAAGCCATCAGAAATGATGGCTTTTTCTTTGTCTATCAGTGAGTTAGTGTAGCTGCATCTTTCCCCCTTTTTTATGTTATATTTATTTCAAATTAACATTAAAATGAAAAAATCAACCTTACTATTATTTCTTTTGATTCCATTTATATCCTTTTCGCAAAAGGCAGATTACAGCGTAAGTTCTTATTTAATAGAAGGGCCAAAGGCGCCTAATACACATTACATAGGCGAAGCCTGGTTAAACAGTGTACTTCAAGGTGATGCCGAATTGAATTTCAATATTACTAAAGCAACTTTTAGAAAAAACTCCACTCTTGATTGGCATAAGCATTCAACACCTCAAGTGCTTATAGTTGTAGAAGGAGAAGGTTATTATCAAGAAAGAGATAAGGATGCCATCATTATAAAAAAAGGGGATGTAATAAGATGTGCTAAAGATACAGAGCACTGGCACACAGCCAGCAAGGAAAATCTGATTACTTATTTAGCTTTATATGATGGCACAAAACCAACTGTTTGGACAGAAACCTTAACTCAGGAATATTATGATAGTGTTGCTAAAAAATTAAGTGCTGAAAAGAAATAAGTTTAACCCTTCAGTTATATAATAATCACAAAATCAATCAAGGCATTATAGTTGCATCTTTCGTCGGTAAGGGGAGCAGAAAAGAAAAAGCCTTGCATTTTGCAGGGCTTTTTTTCGCTTTAAGTGATTTTGGGTAGCTGCGACTAGGATAATAACACCTCAGCCGGAATTTTCAATTCTTGATGAAACAACTTAGCTAACTCCAGGGTCAATGGCTTCTTTTTGTTAAGTAAAGAGGATACGTATCCTTTACTACCCATTTTTCCAACAAGATCTTTATTTTTCAATCCTAACTCATTCATCTTTACTTTAATAGCATCAATTGGATCTGGAAGTGGAATGGGATAGTTAGCATCTTCATATTGTTTAATTAATAGAAGTGCTACTTGCAGCTTTTCACCTTGCGGGGTATTTGATTTTACCTTATGCTCAAACTGAATATTTACCCAATCAAGGTATTGCTCATACTGTTTTTTAGTCTTTATGATTTTCAATTCCATATCCTTACTTTTTATATTGTATTGTTGTTACATCTATTTTATCATAGTCATTATGTGTTCCAAACCATTTGATTTGTATCGCTTTAAACTCAAACACAATCCTTATTACTAATTTATATTTATTCCCCATTATATTAAATACAATTCTATCATCACTCACTAAACTTACATTTCCATATACCTTTTTAAGTTCATTAAAACTTTTAAAATCTGATATTACTAATTCATGATACCATTCAAATAAATCAACCCTTGCCATAGGATATTTCTTGGCATATTCAAGTAGCGTTCTTCGGGTAATTATATTAAACACATAGTAAAGATAATTTGTTTACTAATAGAAAACTTTCTAAATTCAATCTATTTTGAAAAAACTACAATTTTAGTGCGTAAAGGGAGCAGAATAAAGTAAAAGGGTTATACGATCAAAGTATAACCCTTTTTTAGTTGGCTTAATATGAAAAATGTCTGATCTGTTCCGAGTTACTTCGCTTGGATTGGCGCGTTCCTTGATCCTGCAACGTTTAACTTTGACAAATCTTCGGTCAATTTTACTAACTCCTCTTTACTAAACTCAATATTTGCTACCGAGCAATTTTCATATAAGTGCGCAATTTTAGTTGTTCCTGGAATAGGGACAATCCATTGTTTTTGTGCCATTAACCAAGCTAATGCAACCTGTCCAGCGGTGTAGCCTCTTTGATTACCAAACTCCGAAAGAATATCAATGAATTTCCAATTAGCAATGACAGCTTCGGGTTGATAACGAGGAAGGGTTGGGCGATTATCATTTGAAGGGTCATATTTAGTTCTTTCATTTATGTAACCTGTCAAGTATCCTCTACTTAGTGGACTATAAGGAACAAATCCAATTCCTAGTTCTTCACAAACCGGTAATACAGTTGATTCTGGTTCTCTTGTTAATAATGAGTATTCGCTTTGTAGTGCAGTCAATGGTTGAATTTTATGTGCTCTTCTGATTTGATTCTCATTTGCCTCACTCATCCCAAAGTGTTTTACTTTTCCTTCTTTAATTAGATCTTTTACGGTACCTGCTACATCTTCAACAGGAATATTTGGATCCACTCTGTGTTGATACAATAAATCTATCACATCTGTATTTAGTCTTTTTAGTGAGGCCTCTACCACTTCTCTGATATGTTTTGGATGGCTATTCAATTTGCCTGTCATTTTATTATCCTGAATATCAAATCCAAACTTGCTACATAGTATAATATTTTTTCTAAAAGGTTTTATCGATTCCCCAACCAGTGTTTCATTTGTAAATGGTCCGTATACTTCTGCCGTATCAAAAAAAGTAACACCAAGGTCATATGCTTTTCTAATTACATCAACCATATATTTTCTTTCGGGGATAAAAGATCTATTAAAACTCATACCCATACAACCTAATCCTAAGGAAGAAACTTCTATACTGTTTTTGCCAGACCCGAGAATACGTTTTTCTGAATTTTTCATTTCAGAATTATTTAAGTTTATTTTTTTATCTGTTGAAATGAAGGCGCTTGATAGCAATGCGCCACTTAAAAGTGTACCTGTTTTGATAAAATCTCGCCTTTGTTGATTTTTCATTTTTAACAATTTATGATTTATAAGAACAAAATTCATTTACTTGGTACGTAAAAAGGTATATATAGAACTGAATTTCTTACCATTTTTACTGATATACTATTCTTGGACACCTATTTCTGTAAAGAAATTTTACATTTGAGTAAGTAATATTCAAAATGTCAAAAATTACCAAACTGGATTCAGTTACGCAGTATAATCATTTGAGAGGTGTTAAAACATTACACCCTTTAGTGACGATGCTGGACCTTTCCAAGGCAGTTCCTATGCCTGCTCAAACCTTTCACTTTGGATTATACGCGATTTACTTAAAGGAGCTTGAATGTGGCGAATTATCTTATGGAAGAAGCAAGTACGATTATCAAGAGGGCACATTGGTCTTTATTGCACCAGGGCAAGTTTTAGGAATTCAACCTAAGGTTAAGACTTTTCAACCTAAAGGATGGGCATTGTTATTTGACCCGGAACTTATAAGAGGCACTTCTTTGGGACGAATGATTAAAGAATATAGTTTTTTCTCCTACGATGTAAATGAAGCACTTCATATTTCTGATAACGAAAGAAAAATCATAGTTGACTGTTTTAAGAAAATCCAATTTGAGCTAGAGAGTGGAATTGATAAGCATAGCAGAACACTTATTGCATCAAATATCGAGTTGTTTTTAAATTACTGTCAACGTTTTTACGATCGTCAATTTATTACGCGTGAAAACGCGAATAAGGGGGTGCTAGAAAAATTCGAAAACTTACTTCTTAATTATTTTAATTCCGATTTACAGTTAAAAAATGGCATTCCAACAGTTGCATATTGTGCAAAACAATTAAACCTTTCTTCGAATTATTTTGGAGACTTGGTCAAAAAAGAATCTGGGATTTCTGCTTTAGAATATATTCGTTCGGCTGTTATTAATTTAGCAAAAGATAAAATACTTGAATCTGGCAAATCGGTTAGTGATGTAGCATATGAGTTAGGATTTAAATATCCGCAACATTTTACTAGACTATTCAAGTTGAAGGTTGGTATGCCTCCTACTCAGTATAAGACATTGATCAATAATTAAACTGATGCTTAAAATATCCAACTTCCTATATCTTACAAGAAGTCGAGATCTAAATTAACTGTGCGTCACAAAATCAATCAAGGCATTATAGTTGCTGCTTTTGATTATATTTGATGAATGAAAAAAATAATAGTAGCGCTCTTCTTTATCCTCTTTTGCATCTACTCAAATGCACAAACATTTCAAATCAAAGATTTAGCCACTTCTGTAGGTAATTGGGAAGGCAAACTAACTTACTTGGACTATTCATCTGGCAAACCTTATACAATGTCGGCTAATATCAAGATAAGTTTAACAGAAGATAAGACTGGCTATATTATGGGATATGAATATCCAAAAGAGCCTCATGCAAATTCAATAGACACCACATTTATAGTAAATAATTTATTCGGCAAAGACAAGATAGTTGAGTTCAATAAAGCGGCAGATGGTGGGTTTACATTAATTACCGAAATAGAAGGCGAAGATGGTAATGATAATAAGAAAGCAATTTTGAGACATACTTATACATTGAAGAAAAATACCTATTCAGTTGTAAAAGATGTAAAATTTAATGGCACGGATAAGTGGATAAAAAGGAATGAGTATTTCCTTAATAAAGTGGAAAATTAAATTTAAAATTTTTTGATGTATCATTTTTAAATCATTAATCAAACCGATTACAATGCAATCAAAAAATAAAACGATTGAAACAAATGCAAGTATAATCGATTTTTTAAATTCATTAGATATTGATGAGCAAAAAAGAAAAGATAGTATTGATCTAATTGATTTAATGAAAAAATGGTCAGGTCATGAACCAAAAATGTGGGGCCCGTCAATAATAGGTTTTGGATCTTACCATTATAAATATAATAGTGGATATGAAGGCGATTCATTGCTTATAGGTTTTTCGCCCAGAAAAGCTGCATTTTCATTATATATCACAGCGCCTCAAAATGTCAAGATTGATTTACTCGAAGATTTAGGAAAATGTAAAATGTCAAAATCTTGTATCTATTTTAAGAAACTATCAGATTTAGACCTTAAAATTTTAGAAAAGTTGTGCAAAGTAGCACTTGATCATAAATAGTCAATTATTCGTTGTTTTTAATTCGATTTCAATTTTCGATCTCTAAGTTCAAGAATAATTGTTGCCACTACAGTCATTATTATTGCAACAAAAAAACCAAGGAATAATTGTAAGTGATTTGTCTTTATCACATTGTCAATTAAGGTATAAGAAACAGATGCTATAAAAAGCAGGATACCACTAATTTGCCAAATTCTTGAGGCTTCGGGTAATTTAACATCTTGACGAATCTCAAGAAATCCTTTTCGAACAATAATATATTGCAACCTATTTGCGTCCCATAAAAGAAGGCAGGTTGATGCAAACAACATAAGCAGAGCGATCAACCAGGTGCCGGTAAAATGCATCGAAACCGTTATAATAAAGATATTAGATACGATAAAGAAGAAGATAAGATTCCCAAGGGTTGAAAATAGTTGAGTCATCATTAACATTGCGGCAATAAGTTGACCCCAACCAAGGAAGTTCCAATACATGCCGGTTCTAAATAAAGCCTCAAAAAAATAACCAATTGGATTGTCTGTTCCAATATTTGTAAATCGCTGACCTAAAATCTTTTTCATCCCCGATGGGATAAAGGCAAATGCAATCAGGTACCTTGTAAGCCAAACCATCAGGTTTAATGGATAGTAGGTCCTTACGCGAACATAGATTGAGGAAAGCATGGTATACATCTTGATTTAATGCGAATTTAATTCAATAAATGAGGTCGACAAATTCATTTTAACTGTAACTTTAATTGCACCCAATCGTTATACACAGGAAGATTTTAATAAATACATTTAATATGAAAAAGGCAATTTACTTACTACTAGCACCTGTGTTACTAATTGTGCTGTTGGCATTTACAAATACAAAACCAAAAGTAGTAAATGTAAAGAATGCTGCCTTAATAAAATGGGAGGCCAGTCCAGAAGGCATAAGTTTCAAAAAATGGGAAGCTTCTCCAGCTGGCAAGAAAGTATATGCGAGTGAGGCAAAAATAAGAAAGTCAATCAAATCATTTTCAAATATGGAAGGCGTGGTAACTTCTTTATCACTTCCTCAAGGAGCAAGATTAGGTTATGGTATGATGGTTAAGATTAATGGTGAAGATTTTATTCTTGCATTTGGCATTGAATCTAATAATGAATTCAAGCAATTGAAAGCACTGAAAGTAAATGATAAAATTATGATCAAGAGTCGTGGTCTATCCCATGCACCTAAATATGCATTTCCAATAGTTGCAGGGGATTATATTGAGCGTGATCAAAAAATAGTTTATAAACGTCCTCCTAATAAAGGAGGTTGCTAATTAAGTTTCTAATTCAAAACTTGTTTTACTCAATAACAATTTTTGTATAAATATTCTTTTTGGCCGAAGAACTAGATGCCAAAAGAACCATCGTATCTCCAATCATCTCTCTAACAGGTGCAATAATTGTATTAATTTCTCCCCCCTTACCACTATATGAGCAACAATTTGTGGTAGGCACTAATTCATCTTTACTTGCAATCATTGGTGGTAAATTAACAATAGTGTACTGGCCAGTAAAGTAATTAATGTAAGATTTAGTAATAATTGCTGTAGTATCTCCTCTTCTTAACCACCAAAACAGGTTACTTTCAAAATTTACTTTTTCATTTGGATAAGGCTCTTTACCATTGACTAAAATCCTTCCCGTGACCCTATGTGATTGTGAGGTACCATATACGACCATTTTTAAATGATAGATACCATTTTGATCTTTAGGCAAACTTTTGATTCCGTCTCGAGTAAGAACAGAGTCTATCGTAAATGTATATTCTTTTGGATTTAATAATGCTTCAGTTTTTTCACAACCGATACATAAAATACAAAAAAATGGGATGAATAGCTTTTTCATTTTCATTATTATATAGAGCGCAAGAAAGATATTGATCATTCTCAATCAATAAAATTAGCCCTTTTTCATATAATAATTAATCTTAATTAAATCTATTTTCAGTTCAATTACAATTCAAAATATTGCACATACACTCCAAGAAGTATATGCCAGAAAATATAATGCCCAAGTCTTAGATTTAAAGTCGCTAAAAAACCTGCATTTTTATAGTAAATAGCTTGTAGGTAGTTCATTAAAAAGCCTGTTATCAATGAATAACCTATAAACCAGACATCTCCACTTGGCATTTGTTCTAAAGGCTCTCTAATTGATGTTAGAAGAATAGCGGCCCATAAAAAATAACTAAAATACTTGCCTTTCGAAATCCATTGACCAATTAGTAAGATAGTTGTCATTGGAATTAATCTGTAAAAAACTTCTATCTCAAATGCACCTGAGAAGTATAGGAATATAGAATAGGGGAAAGGTTGTAAAAACGGAGGCAACTCTTTAAATGGCTCAGGATGCTGAATGAATTTAATGACAATTATATCAAATAACCCAAATAATGCCCCAATTAAAAGAGGCTGTAAATATCTTTTTTTATTTTGGATTGAATCTTCTACAAAGTTTGGTATACCTGCTTTGTTTTGGAGTAATAAGAAAGGGATACCTATTAATAGCATAAGTATATTCTCAAATTGCCAAATTCTTAGGTTATTGTATTTTGAAATAATTACTTGACCATAATAAATACCGCTTATTGCGATCAATACAAATAAGCTATAAATGATTAAGTTTTGTTTATTTAATTTCATAATTGAAAGACAAGAGTCAAATAATATTTGGAATACAAATTTATAAGAATAATTAATTTCAATACTTGCTTCATTTGATTAAAGTAGTTCGTTCATTTATTATATTTACTTTATGAAAACACCATTTAATAAATTTATTTACATCGGCTTTCTTTTATTAGGCATCTACCAAGCATTATTTACAAAAGATCCAATGCAAGCTGCTGCGACGCTTGGTATTGGTGTGGCTTTTGATCCATTTGATACAGAACAAAAATGGAATGATCGACCATTTTGGCAAAAAGCAGTTTTAGTCATACATCTTGCTTTAGTGGCTGCAATGTTTGGATATGGCATTGGCTTAAATGATAAATAAAGCGCTGAAATTCAATGATCGCTATAAAATAAATATTTATTGTTTATCAATAAATATTTATACATTTGTTGCATAATTCTAAAATCTAGTTTATGTCAAAAAGCGACGATTATCTATTTAAAGGGGTCAATGTATTAGCCTGGATCATCTTTATTGGTGTTTGTATTGATGCAGGTGGTGTCATCACAAATGCGCTGTATGCTATCTTTTTTAATGCTAGTTTTTCAACTCATTTTTGGGGCGATATAGATTTGTCCAATGTCTATAATTTTAATGAAGCGACTTTTGTTACCCTTGTCACATTAATGAGCATCACTACTTTTTTAAAAGCCACCATGTTTTATTTAATTGTTAAAATATTTCACGATAAAAAACTTGATTTATCAAAGCCTTTTAATGCAACGCTTGCAAAGTACATTTATCTAATTGCTTATTGTGCTTTTGGAATTGGACTATTTTCTTCTTGGGGTTCGAATCTTGTCATTGGATTAACAAATCAAAATATAATCATGCCCTTAATCCACGAATTAAAAATGGAAGGCGCTTCAATTTGGTTTTTAATGGGCTCTACGCTTTTGATATTTGCAGTTATTTTTAAAAAGGGAATTGTATTACAATCCGATAACGACTTAACTGTATAAAATGCCAATTGTAGTCAACTTAGATGTAATGATGGCAAAAAGAAAAATGTCATTAAACGAACTATCAGACAAAGTAGGCTTGACTTTGGCTAATTTGTCTATTCTTAAAACAGGTAAAGCTAAAGCGATTCGATTTAGTACTTTGGAAGCGATATGTAAAGTTTTGGATTGTCAGCCTGCTGATATCCTTGAGTTTACGAATGAATAAATGCCTCATCCAATAACCAATATTTAAAATTTTGCCGCATGAAAAAACAAGTACTTATAACTATACTTTTATTTACAGTGTTTGCTTTAGCTGAATTACAATCAAAAGCACAAGATTCAAATCGCATGTATAGAATAGCAAAAATTAAAGTGGATGCAAAACAGTTAGTTGCTTACACTTCTTTATTACAAGAGCAAATGACAAATGCAATCAAATTAGAACCTGGTGTATTGTCTTATACGGCGGTAGCTGATAAAAAAGATGCCACTAGTATTACTATTTTAGAAGTGTATGCAAGTAACGAGGCCTATCAATCTCATATCCTAACCACCCATTTTAGAAAGTATAAGGATGCTGTGAAGGATATGGTGTTGGCATTAGAATTAATTGATACGAATTTGGTTTGTTCTGCAAAAAAAGATAATTATTAATTCAATCTTTTTCCATGAGCAGCATCAATACAATCGGGGCATTTAAAATTTTTACTGAAACTTTACAAGAGCAAAATTATTTAATGCCCGTATTGTTTATTGGGCATGGCTCACCTATGAACGGAATTGAAGACAATGAATTTAGTAATCGCTGGAAAGCAATGGCTAAAGAAATTCCGACTCCTAAAGCAGTTTTAGTCGTTTCTGCTCATTGGTTTACAAAAGGGACAAGTATCACTGCAATGGATTTCCCAAAAACAATTCATGACTTTGGAGGTTTTCCAGATGCGTTGTTTCAGGTACAATATCCTGCGCCAGGCAATGCTGCATTGGCTAAAGAAACCGCTTCAATGATTCAGACTACTCATGTGGAACTAGATCACGATTGGGGTTTAGATCATGGCACATGGACTGTAATAAGACATATGTACCCTGAGGCAAATATTCCTGTGTTACAGTTGAGTATAGATTACACTAAGGATCCATCCTTTCATTATGCATTAGCTAAGGAGTTATACCATTTGCGTAAAAAAGGAGTCTTGATTATTGGAAGTGGCAATATGGTCCATAATTTACGTATGGTGGCGTGGGATAAATTAGAAGGGCCTGCATATGGATACGATTGGGCATTGCAGATGAATCAAACATTTAAAGATTTGATATTGAATAAAGAACACGAACTGTTGATTCATTACAATAGATTGGGAAAAGAAGCGATGTTAGCTATTCCAACTCCAGAACATTATTTGCCTTTATTGTACACTTTAGGTCTTCAAAGTAAAGACGATACCGTTACGTTTTTTAATGACAAGCCTGTTGGCGGATCACTGACAATGACTTCGGTTAAGATTGGGTAGATGAATACAATTAAGGCTTAGCATATTTATGTGATCCATCGCAATAAGGCATTTTCTTTGAAAGACCACAGGTACAATCATTGATGCCTCTGCCTGCTAAAATTGCATCTATATGTTTTTCTATACGTGCAACCCTTGTTGCTGCTTGTTTTGCTCCTGAGAAATGAATTAAATATGCACGTTGTCTCCCTGGTGTTAAAGCAGCAAAAGCCTTTTTAAGTGGTGCATTCTTTTTAAAAATCGCTTCAAGTTCTTCTACTATAATTGGTTCAACTTTTTCTGTGGAGGTAGATTTAATGCCTTGTTTTTCATTTTCAATAGCTTCTTTCACATAGCTTTTGATAACCGATTTGAGTTTTGTTATTTCTTGAACATTGACAAAGCGCATTTGCTTAGATGATTGTGTATTTACACCTGCTTTTACTAAAATTCCTTTTTCATCTTTTAAAGCAGCACCATTAAAAAAGCCTAAATCACAATGTGCTTTAAAGGGTGCAATGATGACAAGATTTTTATTGTTGACACTATAACACGGCTGGCCCCATTTGATCGACTCGTCTAATTTACAAGATAATAAGATGGTTCTTAATTGAGTCATCTCCTCCTTCCATTGCTTCGCTTTTTGCAAATACTCGTCAACACTTTTTTCCATTAAATATTATTTTAAATCTAATTTCATCATGATATCAGTTTGCGCATCATTGCCAAGTAAAAAAACGTGTTTGTCAAATGCTACAAAACCGTTTTTTGTATAAAATTGTATTGCTCTATGATTTTCCTCCCAAACACCTAACCATACATAGCCCACCTTTTTTTCTTTTGCAACTTCAATGGCTTTATTATACAGTAGTTGGCCAAACTTTTGTCCATGAAATGCTTTAGCAACGTAGATACGTTCTATTTCGAGTGCTTTTTTATTTTTTAATTCTGTTTGCGCATCACCAAAATTTAATTTCAAGTAACCAATAACTTCATGCTCTAAGGTTGCAAGGTAGAATTCAGAATTAGGATCATTCAGTTCTGAACTAAGCTTTTCATGCGCATAAGCTTCTTCAAGGTACTTGGCCATGTCCTCTGCGCTATTGCTATCTGCAAATGTTTCTGTAAAAGTTTGTCTGCCTATTGCTTGTAATTGCTCAATATTTTGAATACCTATTTTTTTGATCTGAAACTTCATTACTTATTTGATTTTACCTTTTCCATACTTTCGCTAACCCTAAATTCAACAATTCTTTTAATTAAATCTAATGGCATTGGTTGATCCAGCGGAAACTGCACCGAACCCTTGCCTTGTTTATATATAGACAATTCCTTTTTAAATTTTGCATGCCCACTTGGTGTTGCGTATAGTCCAATATGTTTTTCGTATGCAGCAAAATATACCAATGGTTTTTTATTTAATTTAAAAGCGGGCATCTTATATGCAATCTGTTCTTTAGCATCTGGCGCATTGGACTTGATTACTTTTCTAATTGCTTTCAAATGTGTTTGAGTTTTCTTTGGAAAACATTGAATGTATTCATCTACAGTTTCAATTGCATCTTTCATAATAAATAGTTGAAAAGGTATTGGCTGACTTTAACTTAAAAGTTTTATCAAGTATTATTTAGATAATACTAAAATACTGATTTCAACTGACTTCCCGTTTTCAATCATCTTTTCAACATGACTTTCCTTGATGAATTGTTGTATGGCATGTACAAAAGGACTTGCTATGATTCTTTGAGGTGTTGCAAGAAGGATCATCGTTCCTCTATCAATACAGCTATTAATTAAGTTCCTTAACCCATCAAATTCACCTGGATTATAATTGACGTCACTTAAAAGTAAAACCTCTGCACAGATCGTTTCGGAACAATTATTCCAATCCAATTGCTTTGCAATCACATTGCTTAAGTGAAGATGTTGTATATTTTTCTCTAATAACTCAACAGCTTCTGGAGCGTAATCTGTTACCTCTATAGATTTTGCGATACCTGCGATTGTCAAACTTGGTAAACCAAGTCCAGCCCCAATTTCTATGACCGTTTTGTCTTTTACGATGTTCAAGTTGCCTTGAATAAACTGAACCAATGCCGTAGACGAGGGCCAAAGTTTCGCCCAATAAGGGAATAGTTCCCCTGGGTTAGCCTCTTTTAGTTTTTCGTATGTTTCTTTAACCTGTTCATAATCAGGTGTATAGATCCATAATTTCTGACTTACTGGAGTTAATATGAGTGGATAACGCATCTAGGGCACAATGATAACCACAAAAAATAAGAATTATTTGGCTGCATAATTAAAATTTATTTACTTTGTAATTCAAAGTACTTTTAAATCAATTAAAATGGATCAAAAACAAGAACAATTGGACGCAATTAAAGACATTAGGTCTATAATGGAGCGCTCCTCTACCTTTTTATCATTAAGTGGGCTTGCGGGAATCTTAGTTGGAGTAATTGCAATTGCCGGAGTGTTTATCGCTTATTCATTCTTGGGAATAGGATTAACTGAAACTGGTTATTATAAATTAATACTAGACCAGCATGGAGCGATCAATAATAATGTATTTCAGTTTTTATTTTTCGAGCTTATTTTATTGTTAGTAGTTGCATTGGCTACTTCGATCTTTTTAGCAAAGAAAAATGCCTTGTCTAAAAAAATGCCATTGTGGGATAGTACAGCAAAAAGATTATTATTAAATCTTTCGATCCCAATAACCGCAGGCGCATGTTATGCGGGCATACTATTATATCATGGACATATTGAATTAATTGCACCTGCTACAATATTATTTTATGGTATTGCAATTTTAAACGCTAGTAAATACACATATAATGATATCCGTTCTCTTGGTATACTTGAAATTGTAACCGGATTGATTGCATCCCTATTTGTAGACTATGGTTTACTATTTTGGGCATTTGGTTTTGGTGTATTACATATTGTTTATGGTTTGTACATCTACTTTAAATATGAGAAGTGAAAAATTACATAGCAGAATTAAATAAAGCTTTTGAAAGCAGGGTTCGGCTTGGCATTATGTCTGTGCTGTTGGTTAATCAAGCTGTTGACTTTGGTACGTTAAAGGAGCAGCTTCAATTGACAGATGGCAATATGGCTAGTCATTTGAGCGCGCTTGAGAAATTAGAATATATCTCCATTACAAAACAGTTTATTGGCAAGAAGCCTAATACAACTTATGCTGTTACAGCTATTGGAAGAAAAGCATTTAGTGCGCATTTAGATGCTTTAGAACAATTGATAAAAAAGACAAGCTAAAATAACACAAAGCTTAGTCTTCAAAAATAAAAATTAATAATAAATCTCCTCAACATGGAAAACGAAATATTACAAAACATCAATAATCCCAAGCATTTGGAGTTATTATATAGACAAAACAAAACAGCATTTGCAAATGCATTTAATGCAATTTATAATGACATTAAAGATCAAGCACCTGCTCAAATTTGGAATGAAAGATTAAATTTTAAAGAAGGTGATTTTACATGGGGTAATAAAAATGAAATTATTTTTATTGTAATCGCCTCATTAATCAGTGGATTAATTGCAAAAATGCCTAGTTTCCTAGGAATAGAATTTGACACCTATTTATCTAAAAATATCGGCTTTGTTATTTTTCCTATGCTTGGTTTTTATTTTGCATGGAAACAAAGCCTTTCTAAAAATAAATACATAGTTCCAATCCTACTTTTTATCGGATCTGCAGTTTTTATTAACCTCTTACCTAATAATGAGAAAAGTGCAACGATTGTATTGGCAGCAATTCATTTACCCATTTTATTGTGGGCGATTGCAGGCTACCTATATATTGGAGGCAAATTTAAAGATGCGCCTAAGAAGATTTCTTTCTTGCAATTTAATGGGAATTTCATTGTCATGACCGCTTTGATATTTGCTGCTGGAATGTTATTTTCTGGTATTACAATAGCCTTATTTGAACTTCTTGGTCTCAATATTGCGCAGAACTATTTTGAGCAAGTTGCTGTTTGGGGTTTAGCTGCAATACCAATGCTTTCAACTTATTTGATTCAGAACAATCCTCAGTTGGTGAATAAAATTTCTCCAATTATTGCAAGAATTTTCACCCCATTAGTATTAGTTACGCTTTTTGTTTTTTTATGTACACTTTTTTATACTGGGAAAAACATATATGCCGATCGTAATTTCTTATTGTTGTTTAATGCATTATTGATTGCGGTGATGGCAATTATTTTATTTTCATTAACGACAACTGTACATCAAGGAAAATCTAAAATTCAATTGATCTTGTTGTTCAGCCTTTCGTTGTTAACAATTATTGCAAATGGGATTGCGGTTTCAGCAATTGTAATTAGACTTAATGAATTTGGATTTTCTCCAAATAGAATTGCTGTAATAGGGGCAAACTTAATAATGTTTATACACCTTGTATTTGTAGCCCTTGCGTTATTTAAAAATATCAATGGAAAATCGACTATTGATTCCGTAGAAGTTGCGATTGCTAAGTTTATACCAGTTTATGCAATTTGGGCAGCTTTTATCATCTTTATTATGCCTTTTATATTTAATTTTATATAAACATATATAAGTTAATACAACAAAAAAGGGGCAATTATCAATTGCCCCTTTTTTATATCTAATAATTTAATTTTATTGAACAATTTATTTGGTAAATGCTTGTTCTACATAGGATTTAAAATTATTTAGAATGGCCTGCCATCCTTGTTTTTGTAACTCAATACTATTTACTTCCTCTGGTTCAAATGTTTCAATGAGTTTTGTAGTATCGCCTTCTTTTGTAAAATGAAGATTGACTTCACGCCCATCTTCTAAAAAAATTTGAATGGCTTGATACATAAAAATATTGGTAAAAGTGCCGCAGAAATCAAACTCTACTGATCCATCCTTTGCAGCCATGATATAGTGAAATTCTCCTCCAACTTTAAAATCGTTAGTAGCGCGCGGGCAATGCCAATCATTGCTAGCAAAATTCCAATTTTTCACATGTTCTGGATTCGTCCAATATTCCCAAACTATTTCAATCGGGGCTTCAATCGTATTTTGAACTGTAATAGGCTCCATCTTTCTTTGTTAAAGTTATTTTATCAATAATTATTTAAAATTAGTATTTATCATCATTTATTTCTAACCAATATCCATCAGGATCTTGCAACCAAATTTGATGAACACCATCAATTCTTGTTGTGATCGCATTCTTTTTCCCTGCAACATCCTCCCAGGTCCAATTAGCAGATTGCAATTTCCCCAAAAAGATCTCAAAGTCTGGCACAGTAAAACAGGTATGCTGGTTTTTATAATATGCCCTTTTTTCAGTCGCCCCCTGTATGACATGTAACATGGAATGCGCCCCTGTGCTATACCATATATGCTTGCCATCATGAAAGGGTTCTGGCACCGTATCTAAACCTATTATATTGCTATAAAAGGCACTCGTTTTTTGAATATCAATTACATATATCGCTGTATGATTGATATGAACTTTATTTTGTTGAGCATTGGCTTGAATTGCGCTTATGAATAGCAAGCATATTGAAAGAATAGGTAGCCTCATAACTGTTTATTTTAAATATTTTATCTCTAAGGAAGCTTAAATATATCTAAATTTTAATTGTCAATAAAACGCATCTATGATTAAACTCATTAGAACTTATGTTGTCTAAGTTAAAATTGTACCACATAATGCTTATTTTAGCAGTAGTTTACAAACATTATTAACCAAAGACAGTTTTGTCCTTTAATTTTCTTTTATGAGTAATGCATCAAAAAATATGCGTATTTATCACCGTTATTTAGGTTTCTTTTTAGCAGGCATCATGGCCATCTATTCTATCAGTGGAATAATTATGATTTTTAGAGAAACACCTTTTTTGAAAAAAGACGTGCATAAAGTAATGACTGTTGCGCCAAATTTAAAGAACGAAGAAATTGGGTCTGCAATTAAAATAAAAAATTTAAAGACAACCGAAGAGGTTGGAGACATTGTGAAATTTAAAGAAGGTACTTATAATCGTGCTACTGGTGAAGCCGATTTTACAGTGAAGGAATTACCATATCTAATTAACAAGATCACAAAAATGCATAAGGCAACGCACAAGGATCCTTTGTATTATTTAAATATCTTTTTTGGCTTGTCGCTTTTCTTTTTTGTGATGTCCTCTTTCTGGATGTTTACCCCAGGAACAACCATTTTCAAAAAAGGTATGTATTTCACGATTGCCGGTATGGTATTAGTTGTGATTATGCTATTTGTATAAGTTTTATTTTAACATATTTGAATAAAAAAGGAGCATACAATTTGTTTGCTCCTTTTTTTATGTGCCAAATTTAATCAGCAACTTTTTATTGTTTATCTAGTCTGCAATTCGTTTATTAATTTCTATTCAATAAAAGCTTTATAAAGCACATTGACTGATTTGTGTAATAATGCATTGAATCCATTTTGATATTTTGGATCAACGCCATTTGTTATTACTACAAATCCAAATTGCTCTTTTGGCTCAAAGAACATCAAGCTGTACAAGCCATAAGCAGAACCTGTGTGACCAATCATGGATTTGCCTTCTATTAATTTGTTGGTTGTTTCAATAGCCATGCCATAAAGCTCTTCCTCTGAAAGAACTTCCTGCATTTGTTTTGCTAATTTTTTAGGCATGATCCTTACGCCTTTATGTTTCCCCAATTGACTATGCATAATCATATATTCAGCTAAGTCATGTGCTGATATTTTCATACCTCCCGTAGGTGAAAAAATGGGTGTAGTCCTTCCCATTGTATAATTACTGATCTCCTCTTTTCTAGATGCGTAAGCGTTTGGAGAAAAAATAAATCTTGCACTGTCTTTATTGTATTCATAAATTTTTGCAAATAAATTACTGTCTAAAGTATTTACGTTGTAACCTCCGTATAGCCCAAGCGGGTCTAGTATTTGCTGTTTGATGTAATGATCAAAGCGCATACCAGCTATTTTTTCTAAAATACTTCCAGCCATATTGTAATTTAAGTTGCAATACATATAACCATTATCAGGCTCGTAATTATTATAACATTTATTCCAATTTGCATTTTTGCTTGGGTCAATCGCATCTAAGCTAAAATAGCCTTCACTATCATTTATAGAAGATCGATGGGATAAGAGCATCTTTAAAGTGATGACTTTATTCGGAAACTTTGGGTTTCTTACTTTAAACCCAACCAATTCACTTACATCTTGATCTAAGTTCAATTGCCCCTTTCCAACCAGTTGCATGATGGCAGTTGTCGTAAAAGACTTAGAAATGGAAGCAATCCTAAAAATATCCTGATTGTTTAGAGGTATTTTTTTATCTAGATCCTTATAACCAAATGAATGATTATAAATAACCTTATTACCCTTTACGACAGCTACAGACAGACCAACAGCCGGGGTTGTCGCCAACAAGCTCTGTATGGCAGCCTCGGCATGCAAGGTTTTTTCACTTTGCGCAATTAATTGATTACTAGTTATAAGTAAAATACAGCTAGTTAAGAGGGTAGATAAAGTTTTCATATTCATATTTAAATTTAAGTTTTTTAATTCAAAAAATTAATCGTAATTTTACGATTAATATGGGAACAACTAAAACAAAAGACTACGCGGCGCAGGAATTAAACATTGCTAAATATGCCAAAGCGCTGTCTCATCCAGCTAGAGTGGCTATCTTAAACTTATTGTTAAAAAAGCAATCTTGTATTTGTGGAGATATAGTAGATGAATTGCCTCTTTCTCAAAGCACAGTTTCACAGCATTTAAAAGAACTTAAAGAGGCAGGCTTAATTAAAGGGGATATCGATGGCGTATCTGTTTGTTATTGTGTAGATGAGAAAGAGTGGTTAAAAGCTAAGACTCTTTTAAATCAATTGTTTGACAAGTTTACAGTCTCGGCAAAGAATTGTTGTTGATTTTTTTTAACCCAATTCATCGGTTTATTACGATATAAATATTTTAAAAATTAAAAATAATAGTATGCAAACAGAAGCACAACTTAAAGAAATTGTAAGAAAAAAATATAGTGAAATAGCATTGCAAGACAAGGCTGATAACATGGCATCATGTTGTGGTGCAGGTGGCTGCTCAACGGAGGTATACAATATCATGTCGGAAGACTATACGACCCTGAATGGCTATAATGCGGATGCTGACTTAGGTCTTGGTTGTGGACTGCCAACGCAGTTTGCAAAAATTCAGAAAGGCGATACGGTGGTGGATCTAGGTAGCGGTGCAGGTAATGATTGTTTTATTGCACGCCACGAAACAGGTGAGACTGGTAAAGTTATTGGAGTTGATTTCACACCTGCAATGATTGAAAAAGCTAGGGCCAATGCAGAAATAAGAGGCTTTAATAATGTTGAATTCAGACAGGGGGATATTGAAAATATGCCAATCACTTCTAACACAGCCGATGTAATAGTGAGTAACTGTGTGTTAAACTTAGTACCAAATAAAGACGCAGTTATAAAAGACATCTATAGAGTTCTAAAACCAGGTGGGCACTTTAGTATTTCTGATGTAGTGTTAGTAGGTGCTTTACCAGAAGGATTAAGGAAAGATGCCGAAATGTATGCTGGCTGTGTTGCCGGTGCAATTCAAAAAGAAGTTTACTTGGAATTAATCCATGCAAATGGCTTTGAAAACGTAATCCTACAAAAGGAAAAACCAATTGTCATTCCTGATGATATTTTGGTTAATTATTTATCTGCCTCTGAGATTGAACAATTCAAGTCTGGATCAACAGGTATATTTAGTGTAACCGTGTTTGCGCAAAAGCCAAGTACAGAAAAAACAACCCAAAAAGTTTGTGTACCTGGTGGAGGCTGTTGCTAATGCCAGCTAATTTAATAATTCATTTAGTTTGATTAAATAAAACCTATGAAAAAGATTTTAGTCCTTTGTACTGGAAACAGTTGTCGTAGTCAGATAGCAGATGGATATTTAAAACATTTTGCTGGTGATAAAGCCATTGTGTATAGTGCAGGCGTAGAAACCCATGGCGTTAATCCGAGAGCTATTGCAACAATGAAAGCAGATGGTATTGATATTTCTGGTAATACTTCAAATAATATAACCGAATATGCTGGTATTGATTTCGACTTTGTAATTACTGTATGCGATAACGCAAAAGAACGTTGCCCCTTCTTTCCTTCCAATGCACAAAAGTTTCATTATAACTTCCCTGATCCAGCAAAAGCACAAGGAACCGAATTAGAAATAGAACAAGCTTTTGAATCGGTAAGAAATTTAATTAAGCAATATTGTGCAGATTTTGTAAAAACTAATTTATAATTGCTCATTATGAATGTAGAAGCTGCATACAATAGTTGGTCTGAACAGTACGATACCAATGAGAATAAAACAAGAGATTTAGAAGCTATATCATTACGAAAAATACTTGCTGGTAATCAATTCAAACATTGCTTAGAAGTTGGTTGCGGTACAGGTAAAAACACTGAGTGGCTTATAAATATTTGCACTCAAATTACAGCAATTGATTTATCAGGGGGGATGCTTGAAAAAGCCAAAGAAAAAATCCAATCTGATAAAGTAGCATTTCATATTGTAGATATTTTAAAAGACTGGACTTTCTCAGAGAGCAAATACGATTTAGTTACTTTTAGTTTAATGCTGGAGCATATCGAAAACCTAGAATCGATATTTCAAAAATTAGCAGATGTGACTGACAAAGGAGCAAAGGTTTATATTGGCGAACTACATCCATTTAAACAATATGCTGGTTCTAAAGCAAGATTCGAAACATCAAGTGGTACAGAAGTGGTAACCTGCTTCAATCATCACGTTACTGATTTCATAACTGCAGCAATTAACAATGGCTTTAAATTGCTATTAATAGATGAACAATTTGACGAGGGAGATCGTAGTCAGATTCCAAGAATATTGAATCTGTTATTTGAAAAATTATAAACTACCTTTAGGATAAATTATTACACATTGAAGTTTATAGATTTAGGATTGGATCAACGTATTTTGGATGGAATTGACGCGATGGGATATGAAACAGCAACGCCGGTTCAACAACAGGTAATGGTGCCCATTTTAGAAGGAAAAGACATTATCGCTGCAGCTCAAACAGGTACAGGTAAAACAGCCGCATTTTTATTACCATTATTACATCGTCTTTTGACCTCTCCACATCATGCTGGAGACATCAATGCTTTGGTTATTGTGCCAACAAGAGAATTGGCAATTCAGATAGCAGAAGGCCTTGAGGGGCTTGCTTACTTTACAGATGTAAGCTCAATTGCAGTTTATGGTGGTGGGGATGGCAATTCATTTGCAGCCGAGAAAAAAGCATTGACCTCTGGAGCAGATATTGTGGTGTGTACGCCAGGTAGAATGATCGCTCATTTAAATATGGGCTATGTTAAATTAAAGGGATTAAAATATTTAGTTTTAGACGAGGCGGATAGAATGTTAGACATGGGTTTTAGTGATGATATTGCAAAAATCATTACTTATTTACCTGCAGATAGACAGAATCTTTTGTTCTCTGCTACCATGCCTCAAAAAATGCGTGTACTGGCAAATAAGATTTTGAAAAATCCTGTAGAGATTAATATCGCCATTTCAAAACCTCCAGAACAAATTGTTCAAAAAGCATTCATCGTTTACGAACAACAAAAAGCAGCAATCATTAAAGATATGCTTGGATCAAAACGCTATTCAAAAGTGATTGTGTTTTGTTCAAAAAAACAAAACGTAAAAGAGTTGACTTCTATATTGAAATCTGCAAAAATGGCTGCGGAAGAAATTCATTCAGACCTTGATCAAAAAAGCAGAGAGCAATATTTACAAGATTATAGAAACGGGAAGACCAATATATTAGTCGCTACTGATATTTTAAGTAGAGGGATAGATATCGAAGATATTGACCTTGTAATTAATTACGACGTTCCTAATGATGGCGAAGATTATATTCACCGAATTGGTCGAACAGCGCGTGCAGCAACAACAGGAACTGCATTTACCTTGGTGAGCGAAAAAGAGCAATCTAAATTTGCGCAAATCGAAGAATTACTAGGTGCGCCTGTTCTAAAAGGTACTGTCCCTGCGGAATTTGGTCCAACACCAGAATACAATCCAAAGGCAAGAAAATCTACCGGATTTAAAAGAAGACGATAAGAGTACTTAAAAAAATCGGATAAAATTTCAAGTGTAGAAATGCGACAAAATAGACAATCGATTTTAATTGATTAAGCTAGATTTTTGCAAATAACTATTGTCAGCTGCGTATACAAATAAGCAAGACGCGCCTTTGATGGTCGTAATAATTTTATCTACCTGATTATTAGGCACAGCTGGACAACCCAAACTTCTTCCAAGGTAACCTTGTTGATTTACAAAATCTTGGTTCGCATACTCCGCACCATGAATTACAATGGCTCTTTCTTCTGCATTGTCATTGATGCCCTCTTCAACGCCTTTTAGGACTAAGGATTGGCCGTGTTTCCCATTGTAAACTTGTCCTGTAATGTAAAAGCCTAAGCTACTCTGAAAAGAGCCAACACGATTTGAGAATGATTTTGCAAAAAGAGCGCCAGAATTCTTCCCGTGCGCAACAAATGTTTGTAACAGTAATTCCTGTTTGTCCATGTCTATAATAAACAATCTAGGATGACTACTAGCCATGCTCATATCGGCAATCGTTAAATATTTTTGATTCGTAATCTTGCCTAATTGTTTTAATCTTTCATATCCTTTTAATGCCAATTCAATTGCTTTAGAATTCACATTTAATTTTGCTGATAATTTTTCTACTGATTCAACTGGCTCATGTTTGGCCATAGGTATGACAGGCTTAAATGACGGTAGTGCCAAAAAGCATATAATAGCAGTTAAAATTGAAAAGAATTGTACCCATCTAGTTTTGACCATCTGCAAAGGTACGAAAGATCTAAGTGCTTACTTGTTAAAATCCATTTAACAGCTTTATAACTATCTATTATAGACGTTTTTATAGAATAATAAATTGTTATTTGATTCAAAATCAACTTGATTATACCAAACCACTAAAGGTGTCTTATTTGTTATTGGAATATAGATGGGTTTCGGATTTTGATAACATTTGGTTAAATCAATACTATCAATGGCATTTAAATTATCCTCTAATAATAATCTACCCAATCCAATTGGATTTTCCATGCGCATACATCCATGACTAAAAAATCTTGTTTTTAATTTAAACAATTCTTTTTCTGGGGTATCATGTAAATAGATGGCAAATGGATTTTCAAATTCAAGCTTTAATATTCCTAGTGAATTCTCGCAACCTGTAGATTGTCTTACCACATAGGGAAAATGAATGGTATCAACAGTATACCAATTGATTTGACTAGGATTGATTGGCTTGTAATTATTGTTTAAAACTTCTAAATGATTTCTTGATAAATAGTTTTCATCAGATTTAATTTTCGGTATCATTTCTTTTATAATGATACTATTTGGAACAGTCCAATAAGGGTTGATCGTCACTTGACTGATATAGGCGGAGAGGGTTTTTGTAGGCGTGCTCTCTTTCCCAAGAATAAGCCTCATTTGAAAATTCATTTTATTTCCTTCATAAACCTTTAGCTGCGCCGATGGTATATTTACTAATACTATTCTTTGACTTTGTCTGATTGCATTTAGCCACCTATAATTGTTCGCAGCAGTAATCAATGTTTTAATTTTATGTTGATTTTTTGACGCAGCTAACCTAAGCTTTTTAAGGGTATCTAATATTATTTTTACTTCTGTACTTTGTTGATTTAAATAAGTTACTAATGAATTTAAATTATTGTTTTTATTATAGGCTTTAATTAAAGAAGGAATATTAAAGGCTGTCATATTGAATTTTGCACCACGATAATCCAAGACAGGTGGTTTATTGCCATAAGCAAGGTCATTAAAAAAATGTGTTGCTACTCTTTCTATAGCCAACTCAGTTGCTAAGCTATCCTTGTAAGTATTTAATTTGCCGGCTTGCTGAATATGTTTTTTTAAGATAATTGTGTTGTAATCTCTATAATTTAAAGCGAAAGAACTTGAATTTTGAATTAAGCTATCTAGCTGTATTGCTTTATTCATTGATCCCACCCATTGAAAAACAGAATTTTCTTGCTTAGCTTGAGCGACAACATCTATCTGAATAGACATTACAATAATCAAGGCCAACAAGCTTTTTGCAGCTCTTTTAAAAAGAATTAGATAACCGTAGTTCATATATTGCAAAGTTAACTAGTTCATTCTTATTCTAATTTATATCATTTGGCAATTAAATTGTAAATTTGCAACTTATCCAATTTTGGAACATCCTACTAAACCAGTCTTACAATGAGTATCTCAAGTAAATTAAACGATAGATGTCAAGGATTATGTGAATTATGTACCACTGAAATTGCGGTTCATGATTATGCAGTAAGTCCAAAGAACAATGACGTAATTGAAAACGAAGTTGCTTTATGTGATACTTGTTTAACAAACTTAGATGCAGAGGAAGCGGGAAATCATTGGCAATGTTTAGCCGGAAGTATCTGGAACACAGAGCCAAGTGTCCAGGCGTTAACCTATAGAATTTTATTTGCAAATAAAGACAAAGAGTGGGCTTCCGAAATCATGTCATCAGTTGAATTAGATGAAACTGTCGTTACTTGGGCAGTTTCTGCCTTCATTAAACAAGCAGTTCATGTAGATAGTAATGGCACACCATTAGAAAACGGCGATACAGTGGTTCTTACTCAGGTATTGAATGTAAAGGGTGCAAATTTTATGGCACCAAAAGGTACCGTGGTTAGAAAAATCAGATTGGTGCCTGATAATACAGATCAAATAGAAGGCAAGGTAAATGAGCAAACAATTGTCATCTTGACAAAGTTTGTAAGAAAATCTGCATAGAAGTAATATTCAAAAAAAAGAGGCTTAGTAAAACTAAGCCTCTTTTTTATTTTGTTAATTGAAAAACAAATTCGATTGCAGTACCTCCGCCTTTTGCAATAGGTATATTTAATTTGCTATTTGCATTTACTATCTTTTCTTCAATTATATAATCCGTTTGATTTTTATCATAAGATGCATTTGGCCCATCTCTATATATTCTTGCTATGTATGTAGAACCTTGCTCCAAGAAATTTAATGGTATTACTAGTTGTCTTGATTTTTCATCTGTAATGGATCCTAAGTACCAATCTTTAGCATCTTTTTTTCTTCTTGCTATTGTTAAATATTCACCTGGTTCTGCTTCAATTACTTTTGTTGCAGACCAGTTCACTGGCACATTTTTTATAAATTGAAATGCATCTAAATGTGCTTCATAATTTTCAGGCAAGTCTGCAGCCATTTGCATAGGGCTATACATTGTTACATACAAAGCAAGTTGTTTTGTCAAAGTTGATAATACTCTTTGTTTTCTTGATGTATCAAATTGGTTTAAGTCAAAATGAAATAATCCAGGTGTATAATCCATTGGGCCGCCCATTAATCTTGTAAATGGCAGAATTGTATTATGCTCTGGCGTAATGCCCAAGGTTGGTGCATTATTAAACTCAGCGCCACGTGCAGCTTCATTTGCCAGCCAGTTTGGATAAGTGCGATGTAAGCCTGTTGGTCGCACCGGTTCATGTGCAGCAACCATTATTTTATAATCCCCAGTTTTTTGTGCAACCCTAGTGTAATGATTTACCATCCATTGTCCATCATGATGTTCGCCTCTTGGAATAATCTTGCCTACATATCCTGTTTTTACTGTATTAATATCGTGCTCCTTCATAAATCGATAAGCGCTATCCATCCACCTTTCATAATTTGTAACGGCACCTGATGTTTCATGGTGCATTATTAATTTTATATTTTTCGATTTTGCATAATTACTTATTTCTTTGATATTATAGTCATTGTATGGGGTTACAAAATCAAATACATCTTCTTTCCAGTTTCCAAACCATTCTTCCCAGCCAACATTCCATCCTTCTACTAAGACGCCATCAAATTGATGATTGCTAGCAAAATCAATATATTTTTTTACATTTTCTGTTCTTGCACCATGTTTGCCAGATGATAATTTCCAATCAGCTTTATTAATATGCATTTCCCACCAAACACCCATAAATTTTTGAGGTTTAATCCAATCGGTTTTCTTAATGGTGGTTGGGTCATTTAAATTTAAAATTGTTCTAGAAGCAATAAGATCAATTGCCTTATCTGATACTAAGACGGTTCTCCATGGTGTGTGGTCTCCTGTATGTAAATATGCTTTATTCCCAACTGCATCTGGCACCAATAAAGTAGTTAGCCTAAATGAATTTTTATTTAAATCTAAATGCATTGCAGGATAATTAAGTAATGCAGCTTCATGTATATTAATATACAATCCATCATCTGACTTTAGCATCAATGGACTTTGAACTGTATGGTCATTGACTAAAGAAGTTACTGCAATATCTTTTTCTTTTGCTGCTGCTTTAAACGCATCAACTTGGGAGAGTTTTGTGGTATTGTATAAATATTCATTAGTGTCAAAATCTCCAGGTATCCAAAAAGCAGTGTGGTCTTTTCCTAAATTAAATTCAGTCATTTCATCCCTTACGATGAAATATTTAAGATTAGGTTGTTTTGGAAAGGCGTATCGAAGTCCGATCCCATCTTCAAAAACCCTGAATATTATATCCAAATTGAATCCGTTTAGGTCTTTTAAATGGTATACAATTTCTTTATAATGGTTGCGTATACTATCCTCTTCTCCCCAGATTGGTACCCAATGTTGATCAAATGTATTTGAATCAATTTTAATTATATTAAAGCGATTCAATACCATCTTTGGTTTTTCTAGTTCAAAACCAATAGATGATTTTGATAGCACTTGTTTTTGTTTATAACTTAAACTATATAAAAAAGCACCTTCTTTATTTACTTGTGTTAATAGTTCTATGTTGTTTAACTTTGTTGAAATTACTTGTCCGAATAAAAAATTAGAACAAATTAGAAAACAAATCAAAAGACTTCTACTCATAAAGAAAATTTATAAAGTTTAGAAGCACAATATACTCATTTATGAATATTATTTTATTTGACGGTGTTTGTAATTTCTGCGATAGGACTGTCAAATTAATTATCAAGCATGATAAAGCGGACAAATTCCACTTTGCACAACTGCAGTCAGATTTTGCAAAAGAACTACTATCAAAACAGGGTCTTGATTATAACGCATTAAGCTCTGTCATACTCATAGAGGGGGATCATGTATACACTAAATCAGATGCCGTTATTAGAATCGCCCATCAGTTAAGCGGTTGGCCTACAATTTTTTCCTATTCAAACTGGGTTCCAAAAACAATTCGAAATTTCATTTATGATTTGATTGCCACCTACAGGTATCGTCTTTTTGGCAAGCAGGATAATTGCATCATTCCAGATAAGAAGATACAAGACAAATTTTTATCCTAAAGATTTTTAATTATGTACTTAATCTTATTTGACAGCGTATTAATTACGGCTAAGCAATAATTACTTCTTGCTAAAAAATTTCTTGAAGAACAAAATTTGGTAATCAATATTACCACTCCAATAGGTATAAGTATGACCACCCGGTCGCTCAATATAATCGTGGTTGATTTTTAATTGTAGTAATTTTTCATGCAAAGAACGATTCACGGCCAAGAAAAAATCATCAACTCCACAATCTATAATTATAGCTAATTGATTATTAGTTAAAGACTCAACTTGCTTTATGACTGTGTTGTCGTACCATCTTTCTTGATTGGTTTCATAAGGGCCTAAGGCTACTTTAATATCCCAATTATTAGGGAAGGGTCTGAAATCAACACCGCCAGAAGTGCTTCCTGCGGCACCAAATAATTCCTTATGCCTAATAGCTAAATACATAGCGCCATGTCCCCCCATGCTTAAGCCTGTGATGGCTCTATACTTAGGCTCGGCCTTAGTTTTAAAATTAGCATCTATATAGGGAATCAATTCTTTAGTAATGTAGGATTCATATTTAATTGAGCTGTCAATTGGACTATCAAAATACCAACTTCCTTTACCACCATCAGGGCATACAAAAATTAATTTTAAATCATCTGCAGATTTTGCCAACTGAGGGGAAATTTTACTCCATTGTGCGTAATTGCCACCATAGCCATGTAATAAAAATACAACAGGGTAAGTTTCGTCTACATTTGAACTAGTTGGCTTGATGACTACAAACTTGGTCCCTTTTTTCAGGTATTGACTTTGAATTTCTAGTGTATCAACTGATCCAGCTTGCGCACTTAAACTTATGATAACAAATAAGGAGAGTAGTATTTTTTTCATAAATGTAATTTACCAATTCTTAAACAATTATAACAATTGGTTTTGATGAATTTAAACTAAATTTAAAGCTATGAAATATCTATTAATCTTTCTTGCTGTTATTACCGCTCATTTTGCAAATGGTCAAGGCATCCCCACTAAGGCAGATGTCTATTTAACAAGAATTAATATGGATGTAACAAACATTGAGGATCCCTTGCTTTTTGCTTCCTCAATTGACATTTCTTTAAAGCCTACAACGGGTTCAGAAAAATACGCCCTTCATAATCTCTTAGGCAGCATGGAAATTGGAGATGTAAGGACTGTTCAATTGGATTTATTAACAAAAAACATCACCCAATCTTTGATAACGAGCAGTTCAATAAATTTTATTTTTAAGTCTAGGTCGGTAGATGATTTTATAGGCGTTTTTAATTTTATTTTTGAATTTTCAGATGGCACAAATTACCCCTATAGACTTGGCAGAATTGCAATTGGAAATGATTTTAAAATAAGTTCTATTTCTCGTACCATTTATATTCGTTAGTTTTGATTTTTAAGAAATGTAGATTGTATGACAATTAAGTTAATCAAAAATAGATCGGATATTGGCGCAGGAACTAGAGGTTCTGACATGGGAATTGATGCAATAGAAATTGCTGCAATTAATCAAGGCAATGATTTTTTTCATCGTCATTTATTCATGGACGTTGCAACGCATAACGAAACGATTTACAATAAAAACAATAACAATTTTGCTAAAAGAATAGAACATGTTGTTGAGCAATGTGAACGCGTTGCAGATGCCGTGAAAACAACTATTTTGGATGGCTATTTTCCAATTGTTTTATCTGGCGACCATTCATCTGCATTAGGTACTATCAGTGGGATTAAAGCAGCTGCGCCAGAAAAAAGATTAGGTGTGATTTGGATTGACGCACATGCAGATATGCACTCTCCTTTTACATCTCCATCGGGTAATATTCATGGTATGCCATTGGCTGCAGCACTTTGGGAAGATAACCTTGAATGTAAAATAAACGAACCAGGTGCAACCACAGAATTACATTGGGGCAATATGAAAAATATTGGTGCGCCAATACAAAAATTGCAAGCTGCTGATTTAGTCTTTTTCGGATTAAGAGATTTCGAAGATGCGGAAGCTGCAGTGATAGAAAGAAATAAGATTAAATCTTTTAAAGTAGAAGAAGTAAGAATCAGAGGCATTGACAATTGCACAAAAAAAGCTTTGATGCGTTTACAAGATTGCGATCAAATTTATATTTCATTTGACGTGGATTCAATGGACTGTGATCACGTTTCTGCCGGTACTGGAACTCCAGTGCCAATTGGTTTTTTTGCAGAAGAAATTATCCAACTTTTTGACGGCTTATTACTAAGCGATAAAATTTGTTGTATAGAGTTTACCGAAGTGAACCCATTATTGGACAATAAGGGGAACCTGATGGCAGAGACTGCATTTCAGGTTTTAGACCATATTGCAAAGAAAATCTAAGATTTAGGCCGATTTCTTAAACAAAACCTTCTTTTTCATTGTTTTATACTTGAATTTAAAACAATGAATATGCGTTTGTCTAAGGTGGTTTTAGTTGGATTGGCTATTATTTTAAGCCTAAATGTAGTAGTAGCTCAAGATAAAGTACAAAATACAGGCAAATTGAGCGGTGTATTGGTCAATCGAAAAACTCAACAGAATTTAAGTGGTTTAACAGTCGCGCTTGCTCCATCTGGCGCAAAATTGATATCCGATAGTACTGGAGGGTTCAGGTTTACAAGTTTGTTACCAGGCGCCTATTCTATTAAAATCACAGGAATTGGAATTCAAGAAAAATTATTGACCAATGTCATTGTCACATCTGGTAATGAAAATATTTTAACAATTGAATTAGAGCCATCTATCAATTTATTAAATTCAGTGACTGTCACTGGCAGAAGAAATACTGCAAAAGCAACTACATTAGAAAGTCCTTTAAGTATCCAAAGATTAACATCCGAAGATATCAAAGCAAACCCAGGAGGGAATTTTGATATTAGTAAAGTAATTCAATCTTTACCTGGAGTAGGCGGTGGTGCTGCTGGCGGAACTTTTAGAAATGATATTATTATTAGAGGTGGTGCACCAAGTGAAAATGTATTTTATTTAGATGGAATCGAAGTGCCCATCATCAATCACTTTAGCACGCAAGGAAGTGGTGGTGGTCCACAAGGTATTCTGAATGTAAGTTTTATTCAAGATGTTAAATTAAGTACATCAGCATTTGATGCAAGGTATGACAATGCATTAAGTAGCGTTTTTCAATTCCGTCAAAAAAATGGTAATCCAAATAAGCTACAAGGAAACTTTAGAATGAGTGGTACGGAAGTCGCTGCTACTTTAGATGGACCCATTTCTAAAAAGACGACTTTCTTAGCTTCTGTTAGAAGAAGTTATTTAGAATTACTTTTTAAAGCTTTAGACTTGCCAATACGTCCTAATTACTGGGACTATCAATTCAAGACTACAACAAAAATAAATGACAAGACAACGCTTACTACTATTGGTTTAGCTGCTATCGATGATTTTAAATTGGCAGCGCCAAAAGAAGCGACACCAGAAAAATTATTTGCAATTAATAGTAATCCATTGATTAATCAGTGGAACTACACGATTGGCTTATCATTGAAGAAATTAACTCAGGATGGTTATTGGAATTTATCTGTAAGTAGAAACACTTTAGACAATCAAGCAGACAGGTATGAGGACAACGAAAAGCCATCCGAAGCTACGCGTACTTATCAAATAAGAAGTAATGAAACAGAAAATAAATTTCGTTTTGATGTGACAAAAAACATACGTAATGTAAGTTTAAGCTACGGTCTTGTTGCACAATATGTTCAATTTGATAATGCATTTTATCAATTGTTCAGACCCGCATTAAAGGATAGCGCTGGTAATACCATTCAAAATGCAATCACCTTCAATACCAATACGGGTGTTAACTTTTTAAGGTATGGTGGCTTTGCACAACTAGGCACAAGATTGTTTGATGACCGACTTGCAATTAGCACTGGTATTAGAGCAGATGCAAATAATTACCAAACAAGTAGTCAAAATCCTTTGGAACAATTGAGCCCAAGGATTAGTTTAAGTTATGCATTAAGTAATGCTTGGAATTTTAGTGCGAGCTATGGTACTTATTATCGTTTGCCAAGTTACACGCAGTTAGCTTATTCGAACAACGGCACAACTAATCCGGGCAAGTATATCCAATCTAATCACTATGTTGCTGGATTTGAATACCTACCATCTAGTACCACTAGATTTACTTTCGAAGGTTTTTACAAAGGGTATAATAACTATCCAGTAAGTATTTTAGATAATATAAGTCTTGCAAATAAAGGGATTGAGTTTGGTGCAATTGGAAATGAGCCAATCCAACAAGATGGAAAAGGGAAGGCCTATGGTTTTGAGTTTTTTGCGCAACAGAAATTAACAGATAAGTTCTTTGGGGTTTTCAGTTACACACTCTATTGGAGCGAGTTTACTGGAACAAATAAAAAATTCGTACCTGCAAGTTGGGATAATAGACATTTGATTAGCGCAACAGCAGGATATAAATTACCAAGAAACTGGGAATTAGGTATCAAATTTAGATACCAAGGTGCAGCACCTTACACACCTTATAATTTAGAGCAAAGTAGATTGAATTATCTAACATTAGGGTCTGGTGTTTTTGATTATGACAAAGTGAATACATTAAGGTTAAAAGCTTTTCATTCTGGTGACATTCGTCTAGATAAAAAATGGAACTATAAGAAAACAACTTTCGATTTCTATATTGATATTCAAAATTTTTATGCTTCTAAAAGCACTGGATCTCCTCAGTATACCTTCAAAAGAAAAGACGACAACTCTGCTTTTTTGAGTAATAATGGACAGCCAGTGCAAATGAATGGCAGTAATGCAATTCCGTATTTTTTAGAAAATGCTGAAGGCACATTTATTCCAACCATTGGATTTATTATTGAATTTTAATTGAATCAATTCGGTTGATATGCTGTAATTTTAAAATCTTATGAGAAAAGTAGAAGCACAGTTAAAAGAGTTATCGGATTTATTGAAATTTTGTGAGAATATAAATAAAACAGTTTCTGAGGTATCTGTAGGATGGCATATTGAACATAGTTTGTTAGTGATCAAACAAATTACTGCCACTGTTGCTCAGTCGGATCCAAAATTATTTAAGTCAAAATTCAACTTTAACCGATTTTGGGTTTTCTTATCAGGTTACATACCTAGAGGAAAAGCAAAAGCGCCAAGAGTGGTTATTCCTTCAGAAGATTTAACCCTTGAATTACTTGAAGAAAGTATCAATCAAACCCATCAGGCATTAGCCTATTTAAAAGATTGTGAAGCGAATCAATATTTCATGCATCCTTTTTTTGGCGCATTAAATAGAGATCAAACATTCAAATTTCTATTCATTCACACCAACCATCATTTGAAAATTATCAAAGATATTATTGCCTCCAATAGCAATTAATTAGAGGAATTTAAATTCAACAAGGATATACATTTCATTAGATCTTCTTCTTTCTTAATTTTCAATTTCTTATCAGCAATAATTTTATTGACCTGTGCAGCATCATTTTTAAATACGACTGCGATATCCTCCTCTGATTTTGGTGCTCTTTGTAGTCCAATGTTTTTATTGTACACAAATAGTTTTGGGAATTTTTCGATTGTTCTTAACATAGTTGCGCTGCTGTATGGCTTTGCTTCAGTGACTTGCACAAAAAAATATTTTAAAACACTTGTCTCGCCCTTTGTTAAAACTTGATAAATAGTTTTTTTGTTTTGCTTTTCAAACGCTGGGTACCCGTATTCGAAAAATATATTTCCACCATTCTTTTTTAATACAACAGATTTGATTGCAGGAAGAATTGCTAATTCTTTTCCGTCATCGCTCTTAAAAATAACCTCATTACTTAAAAGGTTGATTTTAACCAGTATATTTTGGTACTGCTGTCCATTTTCTAATTGAATATCACCGTAATTAAATTCTGTATCAAAAAATGGTGAGCCGTAATTTTCCATATCTAAGCCCATATTCACTGTTTTACCATTGCCGTCTGTTACTATTAACATAGACTGGCCAATATCTTTTAAACTAAAATTGTTTAAAGTCTGCGTTTGAGCTGTCAGTGTGATAAAAAGGAAACATAAGAAATAGTAAATTTTCATAAATCGGTTATTAGGTATTAAAAATAAGCATATTGGTAGTTTAAATTTAATCTATCTGTTTTTTGATCTTAAGCTATTCATTATCAAGTATTTTATCCTTATTTAACTTTCATAATGTGATCTAATCAAACTTTTATAAAGTTTAAACATCGATTGAAGTACACTTTAAAGCGAACGTTCGTTATACATTTTGCTGATTTTTTTATTTTTTTTAGTTATGAAATTGTTAAATCTACATTATATTCGTAACGAGAAGGTGCAATTACCGCTCATCACAATTTGCTTTTAAATGCACCCATTCTTTAGAAAATTTTAATAACAAAACAAAACAACATGAGTAAAAAAATCATTGTAAGTGTTTGTGCATTTTTAATGACCATTATGGTTGGTTTCGCACAAACAGTTACTATAACCGGTAAGGTTATTGATGAAAAGAATGATCCTGTTGCCGGAGCAAGTGTTCTTGAGAAAAGCACAACTAAAGGTGTGAGTGCTGGCAACGATGGTACATTTACAATTTCGGTAAAAAAAGGAGCTACTTTATTGGTTTCAGCTTTAGGCTTTGAAAGCAAGCAAGTATCTGCAAACAATGCTAATTTAACAATCGTTTTGACTTCTGACGTGAAGGCTTTGAGCGAGGTTGTAGTTACTGGTGTTGGTGCAGCTACTAGTAAGAAGAAGTTAGCGGTTGCAGTTGAATCTGTAAACCTTTCTAGCCAAGTTAAAGTTCCAACAGGTGATGTTGGTCAACAATTAGTTGGTCAAATCGCGGGTGCTCAAATTAGCAGTACCAACGGTAACCCTGGTCGTCCTTTACAAATCTTATTAAGAGGTATTAACTCTGTACAAGGTGGAACTTCACCAATGATCTTGATCGATGGTATTGAAGCACGTGGTACAAGTTTAAACTCAATCGACGTAAACATTATTGAAAGAGTAGAGGTAGTACAAGGTGCTGCTGCTGCGTCTTTATATGGTGCGCAAGGTGCGAATGGTGTAATCCAATTATTTACTAAAAAAGGTAAAGGCGGAAAAGTAAACATTGAATTTAGTTCAAGTGCAACAACCAATGAATTATTAAACATTGGTGGTTTATCTAAAGCTAAAAACCATGCGTTCGTTACAGATGCTAATAATAATGTATTGACTGGTTCTGGAGCTATCATGACTCTAGATCCTTCTACATTGGTTTACAATGGTGACGTACAGTACAACTCTTTAGGTGTAACTAGTTACCAAAATAAGCCATACAACGCAAACTTAAAGTACATCGACCATTACAAGATGTTCTTACAACAAAGTTATGCATTGAACAACTCTGTTACAATGTCTGGTGCAAAAGACAAGTTTGATTTCTTGTTCTCTGCATCTAACAACCAACAAAATTCAAACTTCATCAACAATGGTGCTTTCTCTCGTTCTAACTTAACTTCTAAATTAGGTTTTGAATTAGCTAAAGGTTTGAAATTTACAAGTACAACTCAGTTAGTTTACACAAAGAATACTTTAAATGACCAAACTGGTCGTGGTATCGTTTTCGCGATTAACAATGCACGTCCATTCTTGCCTTTCGATCAAAAGAATGCAGATGGCAAATACGCGACATATTTTGGTGCAGCAGGTGGCGTAAACCACTCAAACCCATTCTCTACGAATCAGGAGTCTAGAACTTTAATTGCAACTGTAGATGTTATCCAAAGCTTTAACTTAAACTATAAGTTACCTAAGTTCTTAGAATTAGATGCGAAGTATGCGTTGAACTACAACAATAATAATACAACGTACAAGTATGATGAACAATGGGATAACAAAAATAGAGTGTTACAGAATCGTTATATGTATAACTATTCTCCAGCACCTACAGCGTTTACAACAGGTGAAATCAACAATTTCGTAGACAGAACAACTTTCCAAAACTTTATTGGAACAGTGAACTTCCGTACAGATTTCGAAAAAGATTTCAATATCAATATTCCTTTAAAAACTTTCACAACAGCTGCATTTGATTACCGTCGTAATCAATACAGATCTTTCGCAGCTGCAGGTTTTGATGGCCCTGGTTATGCACCATGGAATATGGCTCAAGCAGCTACTTATAGAGTATTGACAGATTATATTGAGCCATTTGTAACTTATGGTATCTTAGCAAACCAAAGATTTGAGTACTCTAACTTTACAGGTTTCTCTGTAGGTGTTAGAAGTGACTTCTCATCTGCATTCGGTTCTGGTGCAACTGCACAAACTTTCCCTAGAGGTGATTTCTTCCTTACTTTATCTAACTTAAAGTTCTGGCAGAATTCAAAAATCTCAAACTTAATTCCTGAATTCAAATTAAGAGCAGGTTATGGAGAAGCGGGTATCCAACCTGGTGCATTCCAACGTTTTACTGTATTGGGTGCAGCTAACTTAGGTGGATCAAGTGTATTTACTTTCCCTACAACAAATCCAAATCCAAACTTATCAGTTGAGTTATCTAAAGAAACTGAATATGGTACAGACTTCACTTTGAATTTAGGTAAAGGACAATGGTTAAAAACAGCAAATATCTCTGCTACATTATGGAATAGAGAAACTGCAAATGCTATCTACAGAGTGGACGCAGCACCTTCAACAGGTGTGGGTGGTAAATTAGATAATGCGTTTGGTTTGAAATCTAACGGTTTACAAGCTTCATTAAACTTGAACGTGTATTCTGGTAAAGATTTTAATTGGGATTTCATCACCAATTACTCTCAACAAAATTCTGAAATTTCATACGTAAAAGGACCTCCGGTAATCTTATTATCTTCTGCAGGTAGCGTAGGTATTACATTACAACAAGGTTATAAGATTGGACAATTCTTTGGATTTAAGTTAATGAAATCATTAACAGAAGTTAATCCAGCTACTGGCTTACCAGTAATTCCTGAAGCTTCAAGATCTTTATATGAAGTGGCTAGCAATGGTTGGGTTGTGAATAAAGCAACTAAGCAAACTGTAGCAATTCCAGGTCAATCAAGTTTAGGTGATCCTAACCCTAAATTCAACATGAGTTTCATTAATAATTTACAGTATAAAGGAATCTTCACATTCAACATGCAATGGGATTGGGTTGCAGGTGCACACTTGTATAACCAAACTAAGCAATGGATGTATCGTGATGGTATTCACTCTGATTATGACATTCCTGTTACTATCAATGGTGAAACTCAAGCATTTACTGCATTCTACAGAAGTGTGTATGCTGGTGGTGCTGCAAATGGTACTAAGAATTATTTCTACGAAGACGCTTCTTTCTGGCGTTTAAGAAATCTTTCTTTTGGAGTTGATATTGCTAAATTGACTAAAATCAAATTTGCAAATCGCTTACAATTAGTATTATCTGGTCGTAACTTGTTAACTTTCACTCCATACTCCGGTATGGATCCTGAGGTGAACTATTCTACGAACTCAGCATTTGATCGCGGTCTTGACCACAATACTATTCCTAACACAAAATCTTACACTGTAGGCTTGAACGTAGGATTTTAAACCTTAATCTTTAAAATTATTAGCAATGAAGAATAATAAAATTTTGGTTGGAATATTAGGGGTTACTTTAAGCTTAACTGCTTGTAAGAAAGATCTTGATATTACCAACGTAAACTCACCTACTCCTAGTAGTGCACAAAATGAAAATGGTGCAATTGCTTTGGCACAGGGTACCATTTACTTAAATGGTTTTTACAACTTGAAATATTCTGATGGTGTATACGGCCGTTTTTGGGCGGGTGCCATGGGATTTTCTGAAATCATGGGTGACGTGATTGGTGCAGAAGCAGCAAATGCTTTCATGAACCAAATCGGTTGTCCTAATAAGGTGACTTTGGATAACGGTACAGTAGTATTGAATCCAAGTAACCCTAAAACTCAGTATGAATTAGTACGTTATGCAAACCAAAACTCACAAGGTGGAAGTAATACTACTTTCTACGAGTGGGCTTATATGTATAATATGATTGCTGCTTCAAATAAAATTTTGGAGTTGGCAGATAAAACTACATTTACTGGTTCTGGTGCTGCTACTAAAAAAGCAACTATCCAAGCTTGGGCTTATTGGTGGAAAGGTTATGCGTATAGCAGAATCGGTTCTACTTATTATGCAGGTATTATCCAAAATCAACCAACAGATGCTGTTTTAACAAATGGCAAATATGTTTCTAAGGAAGCAATCATTGCAGAAGCATCTTCTAACTTTGATAAAGCGGTAACTGCATTAGGCGCTGCTTCATCTACTGCTGATTACACAGCAATGTTAGGAAAATTAATTCCTGCTTATTTGCAAAAAGGTAAGGGTGGAATTTTGACTGTAGATATGTGGAAGCGTAATATCAATACAATGAAAGCGCGTAACATCTTAGTGAACAACACAAAAGCTAGCATGTCTAGTTCTCAATGGTCAAATGTTTTAACATTGGCTAACGACGGTGTAAGAGCTACAGATTTAGTGTTTACTGCTCGTACAGATGCAAATGGTAGCTTTATCGAGTCTACTGTAGCAGATAAAGTGGGCCAGGCTGCAACAACTGGTTCAACAAATACTTATAAACTAAGTGAGCGTTGGGTACAAGAGTTCGTAGCTGGTGATAAGCGTAGAGATCAAAACGTGATCACATTGGCTTCTGTTGGTTTGTTCAATACAGATCGCGGTAACTCTTTCAATACACGTTATAGCTTAAAGTATGGTGGCAATGGCTTAACTGGTGTATACACATATGCGAACAACACAATTGGTGCAAATGAAATCACAATTGCAGGTTCATACGAAGAGAATGAATTAATGAAAGCAGAAGCTTTGATTATGACAGGACAAGTTGACTTGGGTGCTGCTTCTATCGATGCAGTAAGAACTTACCAAGGTGCTGGTTTAGCACCATTAGGTACTGGTTTAACTCAAGCAGCTGCTTATGAGCAATTAAGAAGAGAGCGTAGAATTGCTTTAGCATTCAAAGGCTTATCATTCTATGATGCTCGTCGTTGGGAAATCATTGCTCCAGACAAATCTCGTACTGGTGCAGTTGTAATTTCTTCAACTGGTGCTGTTAATACAAATGCAACAATAGTTTATGGTTTCTTAGACTATTGGGATGTTCCAGATAATGAATTAGCTTACAATCCAGCTGAACCAGGTTCTGCTCCAACTAAGAATCCTAAGCAATAATTACTATTTAGGTAATATTTTGAAACAAGACCCTTCGGGGTCTTGTTTTTTTATGCACCTATAGTAACTTTAAGGTATAAAATTGGTCCCATGAAAAATTTCTTTTTCTTATTTTCGTTTACATTTTTAATGTTTTGCGATTTAAATGCACAAAAAAATACAATATCAACAACTGGAAAATGGGGTCAACAATTATTTATTAGCGATGTCAACGGGCAAGCATTTATAAATAAATACGATGGCATTGTAGGCAATGTATACGATCAAGCCGACTACCAGTTAGCAAGAATCACCTTAAAAGATGGCAGGGTTTATAACGATATAAAAGCAAGGATTAATTTATTAGAGCACGAAGTCAATTTTATCGCTTCTAATGGACAAGAGGGCTTTTTAGGAAAAGGTATGGCGACAGAAATAATTTACACTGTACCAAAAGAATCCGGTCAAGAACTTCAGGTTTTTCAATGTGGCTTCCCGCCAATTGATAATCAAAATCGAATTTCGTTTTATCAAATCTTATATAATGACAAGACTAGTTTATTAAAGTCTGTGTATAAATCCATACAAGAGCGTAACAATGATCTTTCTGGCGAACGTTATAAAGAGTTTGCCACTTATGAGAATATGTATCTTTTAAAGGATGGTGTAATGTCTAGAATAAAAAAAGACAAGTATAGTTTGCTTAATTTATTAAAGGATAAAGAGGCAGCTTTAAAAAAATATATAGAAGAACAAAAATTAAATCTTAAGAACGAAGCAAGTTTAATTGAATTGATTAAGTATTACAATAGCTTGTAAATGGATTTTGTAGAACAACTGAATGCTTGGGGTGCGCAAAAAAAGCCATTCTTATTTTTAATAGATTTTGAACAAAAAAAACCACTGGCATGGCTAGCTGATGAATGCCCGGATAATTTTCAATACAAGTTTAATTTATCAGGATATAGTAGTCGTTCTTTTGTTGCTTCGGTAGCATCAAATCCAGAAAATTTAATTAAAACGCCCATATCTTTTAAGGACTATACTTTAAAGTTTGAAAAAGTGATGGAAGCATTGCATAGGGGGGATAGTTTTTTGATTAACCTTACTATTCCTACACCTGTAAGCAATCAAGATAATTTTCAAACTTATTTTAACCAAGCACAATCTAAATATGTGATTTGGCTAAAGAATGAGTTTATCTCTTTTTCTCCGGAAACATTTGTCCAAATAAAGGAAGGAAATATCGCCACATTCCCAATGAAAGGCACAATTGACGCAAGCCTACCTAATGCAAAAGAGTCCATCCTAAATGACACCAAAGAACTTGCTGAACATGCCACTATTGTAGATTTATTAAGGAATGATTTAAGTAGGGTGGCAACTAAAGTGAAGGTGACTAATTTTAGGTATTACGAAGAAATTCAAACCCATGAGGGAAAGATAGGTCAAGTAAGTTCAGCTATTGAAGGAGTGTTGCCAGCTGATTACGCGTCTAAGATTGGATCTATGCTTTACGATTTATTACCTGCAGGCTCAATTTCAGGTGCACCCAAAAATAAGACGATAGAATTGATTGCTCAAATAGAAGGACAAGAAAGAGGCTATTATACAGGCATAGCAGGTTATTTTGATGGTGTTAATCTGGATAGTTGCGTATTAATCCGCTATTTAGGTGCAGACCATATTTACCATAGTGGAGGTGGGATCACCTTTTTGAGTGATGCCAATGCAGAGTACCAAGAAATGATAAAAAAGGTTTATGTACCAGTTTTTTGAAAGCATAAAAGTAAATGACGGCCTGGTTTATAATTTAAATCAGCATCAAGAAAGGGTTAATAAAACCCTTAAGGGTTTTGACATGCCTGAAAATACAATTGAATTGTCTCAAATAATAAAAACCATTTCATTGCCTCAAAACGGGTTGTATAAGTTACGGGTAAGCTATGGGCTTAACGGAAATTTTCACTATGAACTTCAACCATACCAGTACAAAAAAAATTTAAACTTTTCTTTAGTGGATATAGAGGGGAAAGTGTATGATTTTAAGTTTGAGAAAAGAGATTGGATCAATGAAGTGCTAAAGCAATCCCGCAAGGATGAGGTCATCATGCATGACGCAGGATTTGTTAAAGATAGTTCCTATGCGAATATTGTATTTTTTGATGGGTGCAAATGGTATACGCCAGCAGAGCCATTATTAGAAGGTACTCAACGGGCAAAATTATTAAATGAGGGTATTATTCAAGCTAAAGCAATTCATATTGATGAATTAGTTAGCTTTCATTCTTTTAAATTAATCAATGCGATGCTGGATTGGGATAATGCGACTGAGTATAGTATTTCATTCATCAATAAGCCTTAATTGCATCATCTTAATAAGCTAATGCTATAATCAATCGATTTAATAAACACTTCCTTTTGCCCAGTTTAAAGCTACAAGTGTTTTGTAAAATTTAGACTTCAGTTCGTAGCTTTTAAGTAAAAGCTCAATGTATTTTATTTCTCTATTATTCACTAAAAACAAGCTACTTTCTCCAATTTCAAAACGTTGCATCTCGGCATCAAGCAATTTTTTAGCATTTTCTACACTATTATTGGTTACCCCTTCTTGATTTTTTAGTGCAATTAATTCAGCGTAGTATTTTTTGATTTTATTTTCAATCTCTAATTTTACCTGTTTAGTTTCTTCAGCTTGTTGCGCAATTTTTATATTGGCTTGTTTTAAATCACCTCTAGCTTGACGAAGAAAAAGTGGCATGCCAAATTGAACTCCAGCCTTGTAATTGTTATTATATAGAGGCTGGCCAGTTATACTGGAGAACTCATAACCTTTATTTAAAAAATTATAGTTTACTCTAAAGGTTGGAAGTAAATTTTGTGATTTATACTGTCTCTCAACTTTTAAGATATCAGTTTTAAAATCCAACATTTTTAGCTTAGGATGAATTTGGTTTGCTTCCTCAATCACTTGGATCAAAGACGGAATTTGTACCTGTCTTAAGTCCATCGTTAACCAACTACTATCAGGAGAGATGGTTTCATTTAATTCGTATGGTTGTAGCTTGTCATTCCATAAAAAATTACTAAGCTTACTTTGTTCCTCAATTTGATCTGCCCAAGCTTGACTCTGTAAGTTCATGATATTTTGTAGCTGAAGTAGACCTTCCACAGTATCAATGGCAGCTCTATCTCCAGACTGGAAAGATTGCTTTATAAAATTTAGCCTGTCTTTGGTGTTTTTTTGAATGGTTGAAAACGCCATTTGCTTCTGATATGCATACGCCCATTGCCAATAAGAACTTGCACCATCCAAATACAAGTCGTTAATTATTAATTGTCTCTCTTCTTTAGTTAATTGAACAAGTATTTTACTTTGAGCAAGATCAGATCGTCTCTTATCAATTAATAAGTCCTTCAATAAGGGAACAGAAACCCCAACATAACTACTTTTGCCTAAAGTGGTTTCTCCGCTAATTTTATCTCCGTAATTATTTTCAACACCAGCCTTCACTTCCACACCAAACCAAGTAGGTATTTTTAACTCAGGATTACTATAATAAAAATAATTTTTTCCGTCAAAGGTTTTACGCTCATTGTTTACATAAAAAGCAGGATCAAAAGCCCCTCTCGATGTCATTAAAGCAGCCTTAGACATATCTACTTTAAGATTTGCTTGTTTAGCAATCGGGTGGTATTGATTGATTAGTTCTAATGCGTTACTAATGCTCAGTGTATTTTGTGCAAATACTGAGATGGGCATCATTAACATTAAAATGAACTTATTGATCGACTTACTTTTCATATGTCTTATTGTCTTTACCTTTCTTTTCAATGGTATAAAAGTCTGGAGGGAATCCATTTAACTGACGCCATAATTCATACCAAATAGGCACATCGTTTAACAGTGCAAATCCTTGAACACCTGTACCTATTTTTAAATTTGTTGGCCAATGCTTTGTGGCACTATCAGGGATAATCAATACCCTGAATTTGCCATTTTCATTTCTATTGGATTCTATAGCGCTTATTTTTCCTGCAAATGTACCATAGCTTGTATTAGGCCATCCGGAGAATACAATAGCAGGGTAACCATCAAATTGAAGACGTACGTCTTGTCCTTTGTTTAATAAAGCCAGGTCCATAGGTTTTACAAATAATTCAACAGCGTATAAGAAGGTGCTAGGAACGATTTCTACAATCATCTCGCCATCTTTAACGATTTCATTGATACCTGCTTTTTTTGCTTTAATAATTTGACCAGTTTGTGGTGCGATTAACCATTTCTGGCTTCCACGAATTTTATAATTACTAAGTTGGTTCTCGTTCTTAGCAACATCTGCTATCACAGTACTTCTTTCGCTATTGGCATTGTCAATCTCTCCTTTTAATTTAAAAATCTTGTCTGCATACTCTTGCTTGATGCCATTCAATTCCACTTTTGCAATAAAAATATCTTGTTTTGAATTCAAGAATTTTTGCTGCTTTTCTTGAAAGCCTGCTTTTGCCTTGTTAAAAGTTTGTGTTCTTTTTTCAAAATCTGTCAAAGATATAATGCCATCTGCCAACATTTTACTTGCTCTGTTTATCTGACTTGTTCCAATTTCTAAATCAATTCTTGCAGCAGCTAGCTCGGCACTATCAATTAAAATTTTTCTTTCAAGTTGTTGTATTTTGTTTTTTACGGATAGTTCTTTTAATCTATATCCTTCTTCCAAAGCAGTAATCTGATTTTTTGAGTTCACAATTTTTGAAGCATAAAAGTCAACTTTCTGTCTCTTTGCGTCTAATTGGTCTTGGGTACGTTCAATTAATTGCGGGTCTAAATAGTCGTCTTTGATATCCGCTAATTCAACAATGGTATCCCCCTTTTTTACATAATCACCCTCTTTAACCCACCATTTCACTATTTTACCAGGAATGATACTGTTAATTTGTTGTGGTCTTTGGTCCTGAAATTGGGTAGTAACAATGCCTGTTGTATTTATATTCTGCGTCCATGGAATAAATAGAATAATTAATCCGCTTGATAGCAAAGCGATAAAAATATTTTTAATACGTCGCTCAATATTTACAGAATAGATACTTTCGAATGCGGAATAGTTTTTCCCAGTTTCTTTCTCAATTTTCTCAAGTAATGTTTTCATGAATGATCTATTTTGATTGAATTGGCTTTTCGATTGATTGAATACTTCCTTTTTCTAAATGAATTACCAGATCACATTTTCTTGCTATCTCCTTATCTTTAGTAGTTATGATCATTGTTACATCTTTTAATCCAAATAGATAATTTTGCAATGTTTGTTTTTGATCTTCCGCAATCAATTTTAAAGGCTCGTCTAGTAACAACATCTCTGGCGCATTTAATAAAGCTCTAGTGATTAGTATTTTTTGAACAACAGAAGAGCTTAACTTTTTCCCAGTTGGTTCCATCTCCGTATCGAATCCATATTTTAAGGAACCAAAGAAATCCTGCAAACCAACTATTTTAAAAACAGACAACACTTCCTCTTCTTTGATATTAGGATTGCCTAATGTCAGGTTCTCCCAAAGTGTCGCAGAAAAAATATCTTGTTTCTGGAGATAAATTCCAATATGACTTCTTAAACTATCTAGTTTATAATTATTAATTGGCACTTGATTGAAAGTTAAACTCCCATCGAAATCCTGAAAAGCTCCGGTTAGAATTCTCAATAAAACTGTTTTTCCGGAATCTCCATCACCCATAATTGCTACTCTCTGACCGGATTGAATTGAGAAATCAAGATTGTGAAGGACTTTAATTTCATCAAACCCAAAGCTTAATGATTTAGCTTCTATTGCAATCCCTTTCTTTGCCTCAAACTCATAACTACCTTCTGTTTCTATTGGCTTCTCTGTTATTTTATTAATTTTTTCTACACTTGTTAAAACATCATAAACAGTCTCTAGGCTTACAATTAATTTTTCAACTGCATTTAAAATTGTCAAAATGATAATTTCTGCAGCAATGAATTGACCAATATTAATTTGTTGTTGAATTAATAAAATACCACCAACGATCAACATAGAGGCAGTAATTAAAATTTTAAACACAATTAATGACCAATATTGAATTTTTAAAATTTCAAAATGTTTTGTTCTATAGGTAAGGTAGCCTTTCAATAAATTGTTTGTTTTATCTAAATGCAGATTGTACTTATTTGAAAACTTAAATGTTTTTATACCTCTTGCTATTTCTTGAATCCAGCCTGCTATATCATATTTGTAATTGCTTTCTTCTAGAGAAGCTTCAAATCCTTTAGGCGAAGAGATATAAAGAATTAGATAAAGGATTACAAGAAGAAGAAAACCAAAAACGATAAATACTGAATTGTAGAAAGACAAAAGAATTAATCCAAAAAACAATTGAATTACAGCTGTTGGAATATCTAATAAAAGTTTTGCAATACTTTTTTGCAATGTAGGGATATCAAAAAAACGATTCACTAATTCTGGTAAGTGGTAGGTGTCAATTTTTTTGATGTTCAATTTTGGAATTCTATGAGAGAACTCAAATGCGTATCTTGTAAACAGCTTTTGTTGGATTTTCTCCACGATTTTCATTTGGCTAATCTTAAGCATGCCGGTGAATAACACACCAGCTACGACTAAAATAATCAATACCCACATGGATGCAGGTAGCTTCGTTTTGCCAGATGCAACAATTGCAAAGTTGATGATTGCTTGAATCCCCAAGGGCAAAGACAGTTGAATTAATCCAGAAAGGATTGAAAGTAAGTACAAAGCTGTAATTTCTTTCTTTTCGAGTCTGATTAAACCAAACAACTTTAACAGCGATTTTGATATATTTATTTTTTCCATTTGCTTCGATTAAACCCTCAAATCAAGGTCATTTTTCGCTTCTTTATTTACGATTAAAGTAAATTTTACTTTAAAACCTAAAAACGCTTAAAATATTGAATTTATTGCCTTTTTCAGGGTATTTTAGTGCTCTATTTGACCCCAATTTTTAGATCATGGTAGGATTACTTTTAGTCGTTTTTGTCCTTGGATATTTGCTCATTACGCTTGAGCATTCAATAAATATAAATAAAGCAGCAACGGCACTTATAACTGCTGTAATTTGTTGGACTATACTAGTGTTAAGTCCCAATTATAAAGCCGAATCCCTAAATGCTTTAGGGCATCATTTATCTAGTATTGCAGAAATTGTTTTTTTCTTACTTGGCGCTATGACCATTGTAGAATTGATTGATGCACATGATGGGTTTCAAAATATCACAGAGAAAATCAAAACAACTAATAAAACAAAATTAATTTGGACGATTGCATTAGTTACATTTTTCTTATCTGCGGTATTGGATAATCTTACAAGTACCATTGTAATGATCTCTATTATAAATAAATTGGTAAAAGACAAGATGGTTAAATGGCAATTACTTGGTTTAGTTATTATTTCATCAAATGCTGGTGGGGCTTGGAGTCCAATAGGAGATGTGACTACAACAATGTTATGGATTGGGCATCAAGTAACACCATTGAACATCATAAAAGAAACATTTTTAGCGAGTTTAGCATGTATGGTTGTGCCTACTTTAATTATAAGTTATAGAATAAAAGGAACAATAGATTTACATGAAACTACAATCACGAATCAGAATGCACTTTCAAATGCAAGAGATAGAAACTTGGTTTTTTTTATAGGCATTGCATGCCTTTTGTTTGTTCCAGTTTTTAAAACAATCACGCATTTGCCTCCTTACATGGGAATGCTTTTTAGTCTTGGTCTAATGTGGGTCTTGACAGAATTAATGCATAGTAAAAAAGATATTGATGAAAAAGGAACCTTATCAGTCAATCATGCACTTAGGAAAATTGATACACCAAGTATCTTATTTTTCTTTGGCATTTTAATGAGTATAGCTGCGTTGGATCAGGTTGGTTTGTTAAAACAATCAGCTTTATGGATGGACCAAACTATCGGGGATATTAAAATTATTGCAATGATTATTGGGTTACTTTCCTCAATTTTAGACAATGTACCTTTAGTTGCAGCATTACAAAGTATGTACGGATTGGATATTTATCCAACAGACCATTATTTCTGGGAATTACTAGCTTATACAGCGGGAACTGGAGGCTCTGTACTCATTATTGGCTCAGCAGCTGGAGTAGCAGTGATGGGTTTGGAGAAAATCGATTTTTTCTGGTACCTTAAGAATATAAGTTGGATTGCTTTCATAGGGTTTATTACTGGAGCAATTGTTTTTATCTTAGAAAATGCTTAACTTTGATGTTTAAACATCGAAAATGAAAAACATCGCAAAAATATATGCTCCACCTGCACCTCATATGGTAGGAGATGGATTTAGGGTTCATAATTTTATCCCTTCTTTTCCTGCATTGTCCATGCAAAGAATGGATCCATTTATCATGCTCGATTATGGGTCTAAATTTGTTTTCCCCCCAAGTCCAGCTCCTAAGGGTGTAGGTGTTCATCCGCATAGAGGTTTTGAAACTGTAACAATTGCTTATAAAGGACAAGTGGCGCACCATGATAGTTTTGGTAATTCAGGTATCATTAATGAAGGAGATGTGCAATGGATGACAGCTGCATCTGGCTTATTGCATAAAGAATACCACGCGGAATCTTTTGCAAAAACAGGTGGTGAATTTCAGATGGTGCAGCTTTGGGTGAATCTTCCTGCCAAGGATAAAATGTCTGCACCAAAATACCAGGCAATCACTAATGATCAAATGCATAAAGTGGTTTTAGAAGATGGCAAAAGTTATGTAGAAGTGATTGCAGGAAATTATAAAGGAGAAAAAGGCCCAGCAAATACCTTTACAGAAGTGCATTTGCAAAATGCAATTTTAGAAAAAGGGGTTAAAGTTGATTTTGATTTTCCTGCTACACAGAATACATTTTTGATTGTGATTGAAGGTAGTATCAAAATAAACGATGGTGCATCCATACCTGTAGATCATTTTGTAGAGATGGATAAAAAAGGAACTACTTTCACCATTGAAGCAATTGAAAATGCAAAAGTATTAGTGGCTAGTGGCGAACCGATTGGTGAACCTATTGCAGCGCATGGGCCATTTGTAATGAATACAAGAGATGAATTGGTTCAAGCTTTCAATGATTTCAATGACGGGAAGTTTGGGCAATTAGAAGATTAATAAATTAAAATAATTTAAACGATATCCATTTTAAGATTTTTATAAATTAATTATGCAAACAGTTTTACATACATCAGATTCAAGAGGAGACGCTAATCATGGTTGGTTACATAGCAAACACAGTTTTAGTTTTGCTAATTATTATAATCCAGAAAAAATACATTTTGGCGTCTTACGTGTGTTAAATGATGACTTTGTAGCCGCAGGTATGGGCTTTGGATTGCATCCACACGACAATATGGAAATCATTTCTATTCCATTGGAAGGTGATTTAGAACATCAGGATAGCATGGGGAACAACACAGTGATTAAGCATGGAGATATTCAAGTGATGAGTGCTGGAACTGGTATCAAGCATAGTGAGTATAATAAAAACAAAGATAAGCCTGTTAAGTTTTTACAAATTTGGGTGATTCCAAATAAAAAAGATGTCACACCGCGTTACGATCAAATCACTTTAGACCCGACGGATCGAGTTAATAAATTACAACAAGTACTATCTCCTAATCCAGAAGACGCTGGCGTATGGATTCATCAAGATGCATGGTTTCATATTGGAAAATTTGATCAAGATACGAATGCAACCTACGATATTAAAAAAGTTGGCAATGGCATGTACGCTTTTGTATTATATGGGCAATTTGAAATTGCAGGCCAAAAATTAAATGAGCGTGACGCATTAGGCATCACTGACTTTGATCAATTTGAATTGAAGGCATTAACACCCGATGCAGAAATTTTATTGATGGAACTTCCGATGCAGCTGTAAGCTTGAATTAGCAAAAGTCTTGCTTAAATTTATAGTGTAATAGTACATCGTCTTCGAACCGCTGAATATGCTCAAGTTCTAGATTGAACGTATCATTGATGTTGTTTGCTTTATCATTTCCTAAAAGAGCAACACCTTCTTGGTCATTTAAAATTTTAGGAGCAATGAACAAATACAATTCATCTGCTGAACGTTGATCAATAAGGCTAGAGTTTAATTTTTTCCCTGCTTCCGTAAGAATGGTGTAAAAGCCTCTATTTAATAATTCATTTGCCACAGACTTGAAAACCAATCCTTCTGAATTGAATTCGCCTTCTATAAATTCAATGTTTTTGTCAATAATTGGATTGCTTGCTTTAGCTGTGATAAAATAAATTTTTGTATTTGATCTTTTATAAAAGATAGGAAGTGCTTTATTGATTTCTTTTAATAAATGAAGATCCTTGTCTATTATAATTACATTGGTTTCTTTTATTGGTGTACCATCTATTCGAATTGTTAGACTTGCCTTATCTTCAATAATTGTCTTATAGGTTGTTAAAATCGCATCAGCATTAGATCTAAGTGCTGAATGAACAAATTGTCTTGATTCTGAATTGCTAATCCATTTACTTTTATTATTTCTATCGGCAATTTTCCCATCAATTGTGCTAGCGCTTTTTAAAATAAAATAAGGTCTATTTAAAACATGTTGTGTAAAAAACCTTCTGTTTAATGTTATGGCAGAAGTCTCGTTCAATACTTCAACTTCAATTCCAGCTTTTTTTAATTGCTCTACACTTTCAACTTTTGGATTCGGATCTAAGCTTGCAATTACTACTTTTTTAATTTTATGTTCAATAATTAAATCACAACAGGGTGGCGTTTTACCATAATGGGAACAGGGCTCAAGGCTAACATATAAGGTTGTTTCAGACAAATCTTTAATTTTTGCAAGTGCCTCATTAATTGCAAATACTTCTGCATGCGGACCTCCAAATTTTTGATGATAACCTTTGCCAATAATTTCATTATTTGAGTCAAGAAGTATAGCGCCCACAAATGGATTAGGTCGTATATCGTTTTCTTTTACGCTTTTCGCTAAATTAATCGTGTACTCAATTGCCTCTTTCTTGGTCATTCGTTTATCTTTGCGTTTCAAAATTACTCAAACCATAGCATATGTTTACAGGTATTGTACAAAAAGGAATAATTCAAGCAATTCATCCAAATGAAACCGGCTGGGAATTAGTTGTAGAAATGTCTGTTTTTGCAAAAAATGTACAATTAGGAGATAGTGTGGCTGTGGACGGTGCTTGTTTAACCGTGACTAAAGTGGATGTCGATAAAATGTATTTTTTCGTCTCTACCGAGTCCATTGCAAAGACCATCATTAGTCATTATAAAGTAGGTCAAGAGGTAAATGTAGAATTACCAATGCAGCCCAATGGCTATTTAGGAGGGCATTATGTTTTAGGACATGTAGATGCAACTGCAATAGTAGAAAATATAAATATAACACCTACGGCATGGTTTATAAGCATAGCCGTTCCTGAACAATTTGTTAAATATACTGTTTATAAAGGGTCTATTGCAATCAATGGAATAAGTCTTACGATTAATGAAGTAAAGGGGCATATAATTGAGCTTTGCATTATTCCTACGACTCTAGATAAAACAAATATCAAAGAATTGTCTGCTGGGACTTCAGTTAATATCGAATTTGATATACTAGCTAAGTATACCGAGCAATTGTTATTTAAAAGAAATGTGTAATGTTTGATACTGTGGCAGATGCTCTTGATGCATTTAAATTAGGAACACCCATTATTGTGGTGGACGATGAAGATAGAGAGAATGAAGGAGATATTGTTTTCCCTGCCTCCTTGGCAACGCAAGACAAGATCAATTTTTGTGCAACCTATGCTAGAGGTTTAGTGTGTATTGCAATTGCTCCCAAAATTGCTCATAAAATTGGCATTCAGCCGGTACCAACCAATCATGCCGATCCTTTTCATACCGCCTTTCATGATTCAATTGATGCAATTCCAGCTTTTGGCATCACTACGGGCATTTCAGCAAAAGAAAGAGCGATCACAGCGCAACAGGTAGTTGCTGAAAATGCATCAGCTGCTGATTTCATCAAACCAGGTCATTTATTCCCGGTCGTTGCAAAAGAGGGAGGCGTATTAGTTAGAAAAGGACATACAGAAGCTGCCGTTGATCTATGTTTGTTGACAGAGCATCAGCCGGCTGCAATTATATGCGAAATCATGGATGAAGCTGGAGACATGTTAAGACGAGAGGGCTTGAAATTGTTTGCCAAAAAGCATCAATTAAAAATGATTACCATTCAGCAAATAGTTGAATATCGTAAAATGTATTTTCCAAAAGCGCCTGAAGTTATAAAAGCAGAAAACGTCAATAGCTTAACACAAACAGGGGCGCTCAAAAAACATGGGGCTATTGAATTCATTTCCTCGGCTACATTACCAACTGAATTTGGGATATTTGAAATTAAAGTATTCAAAAACAACTTATCCAATATTGAACATGTTGTATTATACATGGCCACAAATCAATTCAATAAACCATTTGTACGTTTTCATAGTGAGTGTTTAACGGGAGATGTGTTTGGAAGTGTAAAATGTGACTGCAAGGCACAATTGAATGATGCCTTAAAAACAATAGCGGAGAATGGACATGGATACCTTGTTTATTTAAAAGGTCATGAAGGTCGAGGCATTGGTATCGGCAATAAAATTGCAGCTTATGCCTTGCAAGATCAAGGGGAGAATACTTATCAGGCAAATAAGAGTCTTGGGTTACCCGAAGAAAGCAGAAACTATGTAGATGCAATTGAAATCCTAAATTTCTTATCTATTAACGATTTTAAATTTATTTCAAATAATCCTGATAAAATTGCTGCCCTAGATAATGCTGGATTTATTTTTGAAACAATCACTACTCCTGCTTTCGTAACTGCAGAGAATAAAAAATATTTAGAAGATAAAATTAGAATCGCCAATCACCAATTAAAATTTTAAAATGATTGCAATAATTAAAGCCAATTTTAATGCACACATCACCGACTTGTTATTAGCAGGTTGTGTTGATACACTAGAAAATAAAAAGCAGTCCTTTGACGTGTTTGAATGCGCAGGGGCTGTAGAAACCGTTGTATATTCCAATAAATTAATCCAATCAAAAAAATACGACTGCATTATAGTCATCGGGGCAATTATAAAAGGCGATACAGATCATTATGAATACGTTTGTCAATATGTAACACAAGGTTTTGCAACTATCGCAGCAAATTATACAACGCCTGTTATTTTTGGTATATTAACGACTCAGAACGAAGAACTTGCATATGAAAGAGCGGCATTGGACAAAATGAATAAGGGGAATGAATTTGCTTTAACAGCGATTGAAATGATAGACTCTTTCAAGTCAATTTAATGATTGTTTTGGTTGGAAATTTATTTAAATGTAGCGCTTAATTCAAAAAAGGGTTACTCCATTTTTTATTTACATACACATTTGTTCCGCCTAGTGTTTGCATAAATGCAACTACTGCAGCAATTTCAGCTTCTGTTGCATTCAAATTTTGTCCATTTCCACCTGGTCTTAATCTAGGGTCAAGATTCGTATTTCTTGGATTCAAGTTTATGGTATTGTAGTGATTGATAACTGCACGTAAACTCCTAAGCACCCCAGTATGCATCATCGGTGTATTCACTGCTCCAGCAGCGTTGGTGATATCCCTTAAACTTCCAGCCCTTGTATTGGTTAAATCAATTCCTGTTGTACTATTTGCAATGCCAATAATTCCGTTGTTTAAGGTATTTGGGTCAATATCAAATTCAGGGGCATTGTGACAAACATTACACCCTAAACCTCCTGTGGTTCTTAAGCCAGCTGCATTAAATACAGGTGCGGTAATAAATAATGCTTTTCCTTGATTTTCTTGTGCAGTAAAATTAGGAAATGCTTGATTGTCATTGTTAACTTGTGCTCTTCCTATATCATATTTTGAATCGAATGATTGTATGCTATTTATAAAGGAAGCCAATGACTCCTGTATTCTATTTTCGGTCACAATGGTATCGCCATAAGTGAACTTAAATAATTCTTTATAGTAATTGATGGTACTTAACTTACTGGTAAGTGTAGTAAAATTACCTCTTCCCCCAGTTCCACTAAAGCCCATTTCCAAATGATCCTGTATAGGCATGGTGGTTTGTGTGGCCAAGTTTGCTGCGCGTTCGTTCCAGAAAAATTTTGCTTCATTCGCAAATCTTGTATTGATCAGTCGCATAGAATGACGAATAGTCAAACCACCTTCTACTCCTGCACTAACAATTGCTGTATCTCCAAACGCAAATTTTTGCTGATGACAGTTGGCGCATGAAATAGTATTATTGATGCTTAAATTTTTGTCATAAAACAAGACCCTGCCTAATGTGGCTGTTTTATCTGTAATACTATTGGCTCCAACATTTGATTTTGTGATGTAGACTGGCTTGCCCTGATTGGCATAGTTTTCTAAACTATTTAGATCAATTGCGGTTCCAAATGCTAATTTAATTGCAGCATAAGGATCGATTGTGTTTGTGGATCCGGTAGCGGTGGGATTTGCAGAAGGTAAAACCGTAATTGCGTCTTCCTTTGAACAACTTATTATACTAAAAATGCCTAAGAAAAAACTAATTGAAAGAAGGGTTTGTAGACGCATAGGAACTTATTGACTTGCTTAAATGATATATTTCCATCTAAGACAGCTCAATAGGTTAATAGTTTAAACTAGATAAAGCTATTTAACATTTCTTTTGAACATCCCAGCAACTAAATACCCCATCAGCGCGCCATATAATGTGCTATTGATTGGCTTTGAAGTGATGGCACAGGTGCCTGATTCGCATCCAACATAATTCCAGTATAAGAAGCCAGCTATTGCACCAAGTGTTATGCCGATTAAATTACACTGATATTTTATTATAAATTCAAGTACCATGGGGCAGGTTTATAGTTAAATTAGATTTTCGATCTTAATACATTCCATGGGCCTCCGTTGTAGGTTTCAATGCCCGCCGACTTTAAAATTGATTTCGCCATGCCACTTCTTGATCCGCTTCTGCAAACAGTGATAACTACCTTTCCAGTTTTTTTTAATTCAGGGATTGATTTTTGAATGGTTTGTAAAGGAATATTTTTTGAGGTCTTGATATGGCCTGCATCATATTCTTGTGGAGTACGCACATCTACAATCAAAGCACCTGCTTCTACTAATGCTTTAAAATCTGCCTTTGGTCCAAATAGGTTTTTTAAGAATCCAAACATGTTATGGGTTGTTTTAATTTAATTATATAATGCAAAAGTGGCTAAAATGAATGGGTAAATCTGTGATATTTATCACTCAAAAGGGTTTCTTCATTGGGTAATTTTGTACAATAAAATTAGAGATATGAAAAAGATATTCAATAAAATAGACTGGGTCTTGATGTTTAGATTGGTAATGAGTGGTGCGATGATCATTGTGGGCATTCAAACAAAGGACATGGTTGCGGGTGGATTTGGTGCTGTGTTCGCCCTATTTTCTCTTGTTAGTGCTAAGTATAAAGTAGGTTGCGGTTATCAATCAGGCTGCGGCGTAGCACCTAGGTATCGATCAATTCAAAAAACAGAAGAAGTAGAATTTACAGAAATAAAATAAATGATTATGTCAAATACAGAAACCTTCGGAGCAATTATTAAAGGCGATAAGCCTGTTTTAGTAGATTTTTTTGCCACTTGGTGTGGCCCATGTAAAATGATGCAACCAATTTTAGAGCAGGTTAGCCAGCAATTAGGGGATCAAGTTCGTATTGTAAAAATTGATGTTGATCGTAATCAACAATTGGCTGCTCAACTGCAAGTTAGTAGTGTACCTACTTTAGCTATTTTCAAAAATGGAGAAATTGTTTGGAGACAACCTGGTGTGCAGCCTGCAAATGTGCTGTCAGAAAAATTAAAGTCTTTTATGTAATTTACAATGGTTGGCCTAGCTGACCATTCTTATATACAATTCCTCCACCTTTTTTCGAGCCCATGGGGTCTTTCGCAAAAACTTTAAGCTTGATTGAATGCTGGGATCAATATTAAAACAATTAATAGGAATATGTTGACCAAGATCCTCCCATCCAAAATGGCGCACTAATTCTTCGACAATAAAAGCCAGTGTTTTTCCGTGTAATGGGTCTTTATGCGTTTGTTCCATACGCAATATTAAGTAATTTGCCGCTATGAATCAGCACCGTTACTTTTTATTGAATAAACCTATCGACATGGTTTCTCAATTTGTTAGTACACATGATGTGCGTTTATTGAATGACATTGATTTTAAATTTCCAGAAAGCACCCATGCAATAGGTAGGCTAGACCAAATGTCTGAAGGTCTGTTATTATTGACAACCAATAAAAAGGTCACTAGATTATTATTTCAAGGCGCGCATCCACATGTTCGAACTTATTTAGTCCAAGTGAAAAATAAAGTAAGTTCATCTACACTACAAATGTTACAAAATGGCGTAGTCATCTCTGCGCCTAATGCAGCAACTTATACTACTGCACCTTGTAAAGTTGAATTGGTAGAACCTCCGAATGCATTATGGGATAACGGAATTAAACTACATGAAAATCAACAAACAGATTGGTTAAGAATTGAACTCACAGAAGGCAAGTTTCATCAAGTGCGTAAAATGGTGGCTGCAGTCCATCATCGTTGCATTCGATTAATTAGGTGGTCCATTGAAGATATTGTTGTTGAATCTATTGCCCCAGGGCAGGTAAAAGAAGTAACTGAGGAATTCTTTTTTAATGCACTGAAACTTTAAATACATCTTTTAAGTTCAAGCGTATCTAATTTAAAACCAATCTTTAAATTTACTAAGATCCACATTGCCTCCACTTAAAATAATACCCACTTTCTTTCCTTTAAATAATACTGGGTTTTTTAATACCGCTGCCAATGGGACTGCGCAACTAGGTTCAATGATTATTTTCATTCTTTCGTAAACTAGTCTTAATGCGGCTTTTATTTCCTCATCAGAAACCAATAATATTTCTGTCACATGTTCTTTAATAATGTTGAGCGTGCGTTCACTTAATGTAGTCATTAATCCATCTGCGATTGTATTTATGAAAGGTGCCTTTTCAACTTTCCCAGTTTGGATACTTAAAACTGCGTCTGCAGCGCCTTCTGGTTCACCAGCATATACTTTTAATCCTGGTTTAAAATAATGAGCGCCTAAACAAGTGCCAGATAATAATCCACCACCGCCCACTGGGGTAACAACAATCTCTAAATCAGGCAAAGCTTCAATCATTTCTTTTACACAGGTCGCTTGTCCTGTGATTACCTCATCATTATCATATGGATGAATGAATGTGGCCCCAGTTTTATCCACGATTGTCTGTAATGTAGATTCTCTTGCTGCTTGGTTAGAAGCGCAAATAGTTACTTCTGCACCATAACCTCTCACTGCGTTCACTTTTACCTGTGGTGATGATTCTGGCATAACAATATAGGCCTTGATGTCTAACATTTTAGCCGCAAATGCCAAAGCCTGCGCATGGTTCCCAGAAGAATGTGTCGCTACGCCCTTAGACATTTGTTCTGAATTTAATTGAAGGCTTGCATTCATTCCGCCTCTAATTTTAAAAGCGCCAATTTTTTGAAAGTTCTCACATTTGAAATAAAGATCTAAGCCAGTTAATTCATTGATGCTTTTATTAGTTAAAATAGGCGTTGAATGTATATATGGTGCAATCCTTGCTGCTGCCTTTTCGATGGTTTCTTTTGTGATTTTCATGGATTGAATTTAAACATTATTTCCTTATCTTGAATCATGCAAACTGAACATAAAAAATTTGGCTTATGGACAAGCACTTCATTAGTGCTAGGAACCATGATTGGCGCTGGTGTTTTTTTAATGCCATCTGCCTTGGCAAGTTATGGTAGTATCAGTTTAATTGGATGGTTATTCTCCTCCTTGGGTGCGATTTTAATTGCAAAAGTATTTGCAAATCTTAGTAAATTAATTCCTAGTGCCGATGGTGGACCCTATGCATTTACAAAAGCGGGCTTAGGCGATTTTGCAGGCTTCTTGATAGGTTGGGGTTATTTAATATCTGTTTGGACAACGAATGCGGCCATTGCAGTTTCATTGGTAAGTGCGATGAGTACATTTTTCCCAATACTTGCGCAAGATTCGACCATTGCTTTGGCTTTAGGATTAGCATTTCTTTGGTTACTCACTTGGGTGAACACATTGGGTGTGCTTGCTTCTGGAAGAGTACAATTAATGACCACTATTCTTAAAATAGTACCACTTGTGTTGGTAGCGATCGGGGGACTTTTATTTTTAGATCCAAAAAATTTGCTACCATTTAATATGAGTGGAACCAGCAGTTGGCAAGCGATTACGGCAACGACTACTTTAACATTTTTTGCTTTCTTAGGTATTGAATGTGCTACTATCCCTTCTAGTAGTGTAGAAAATCCAGAACAGAATATATCCAAAGCAACCATGTTAGGTGTATGGATAGCAGCGTCCATTTATATATTAAGCACAATTGCTATTATGGGGATTATTCCAGCAAGTCAATTGCAAGTATCTGTCACCCCATTTGCGGATGCGGCTGAAAAAATTTATGGCCATGGTGCAAAATACTGGGTGAGTGCAGGGGCTGCTATTGCTGCATTTGGGGCATTGAATGGATTGATATTAGTACAGGGGCAAATGCCCTCAGCCATGGCAAAAGATAATTTATTTCCTGCTTATTTTGCAAAACAAAATAGTAAAGGGGTGCCTGCTAATGGGGTGATTGCATCAAGTGTAATTATCACTTTATTGATGTTAATGAATAATTCAAAAAGTTTAGCTGGACAATTTAAGTTGCTCATCTTGCTCGCTACCTTTTTTACTTTGCTCCCTTATTTATTTACAACTGTTTCTTATTTAATTGTTCGAGCTAAATATGCAAGTAACTATACTAAGACTAAAACAATTGCCGCATTGGGATTGAGTATTTTAGCATTTGCATTTTCAATGTGGATGTTGATTGGAGCAGGACAAGAAATTGTTTATTGGGGTTTCGTCATGCTAATGATGGGTGTGCCTTTCTATGTTTATATGGTTTATAAAAAGTAAGCTGAAATATATTTTTTAATCGAACTCTCTGGCCTTCCTTCATAAATATTTTTTCTTCCAGAAATTAAGTAGGCTATTCCGCAGGAAAGAAAAATGTAAATGGCATATTCTATACCAAATATTTCGATGCCTAGAATGATTGAAGTTAGGACACAATGCGTTGCACCAGCAAATACAGCAACTAATCCAAGTCCAGCTAATAAGCTTATTGGCAAAGGAATAAAGCCAATTAAGGAACTACCTAAAACAGCGCCAATAAAAAACAGAGGGGTTACTTCACCGCCTTTAAATCCAGCACTTAAAATAAAACTAGTCAGTAAAATTTTCATTAAAAAATCAAAACTCCCTTGTTGATGTATAAATGCATCTTCTATCACAGGCAATCCTAGGCCCATCATTTTTTCTTTACCAGTGAGTAATATAATTGCAATAAAAATGACCCCACCAATGATTGGCCTAATTATTTGCAATTTAATTTTCGCGAACAGTTTTGTAAAAATTAAACTTGATTGTATAAAAAGCATTGCAGCAATGCCAAAAAGTATGCCCGAGATAGCAATCCACTTGATTGTTGTAAAACTATAATTGTCAAATGCGATAATTTGATATTGTGCATGTTGAATGCCCCATTGTAGGCAAACCGTATCTGCAACATATGAAGAGCCTAAGCAAGCAACTAAAAAAAAACATTTGGTCTTTTTAAAACTGAAAAATTCAAGAGCGAATATTCCAGCGGCTAATGGTGTGCCAAATACTCCTGCAAATCCAGCACTAATGCCTATACAGGTTAATAGTCTTTGCTCTTGTCTATTTAAATTGAACCATCTATTCATTTGACTAGAGATACTTGCCCCCATTTGGACCGCTGTACCTTCTCGGCCAGCGGCACCTCCTCCTAAATGTGTAAGCAAAGTGCCAAAAAAAACGAGTGGCGTTAATAAGAAGGGTATTGTTTCTTTATGTGCCGGTTCTCTTTCTTTTTCTATTTCATGTTCTTTGAAAAATGAACGCATGATAAACGCATTCCCATTTCCTAAATCAGGCCTTGATTTAGTGTAAAGGATTACAATAGTAATACCGAACAAAGGCAGACAATAAGGTAGCCAAGATTGACTTAACCTTACATCAGTAACTAGGTCCAAAGACGATAAGAAGGCTGCTGCGGCTGAACCAATTAGGCAACCTGAAACGAATACAATGAATACCCATTTGATTAATTGGGTTAATATGGTCGTTCTAAAAGTCATTTGCTGGACGAAAATAACAATTTACAAGCTATCAGCACCTCAAAGTCCTAATTATAAGCGCTAATGCTTAACTTTATATCAACATGCAAAATGACCTATGCATGATTTTCAATGATATATTCGCAATAATGAAAAAAAGGCTGATTGGATATTTTCTCTTAATTGTATTATCGACCCAGGTTTTCCCTGTGGATGGGGCACAATTTTGGACGAATTTAATCCAAGGAGATGCACAAGCGTCCGCAACAGACTTAATGTCGATGGAAGAGGAAGATGTGGAACAAATTCAACTTAAGTTGAAAAATATCGAATCCAATCATTCTCTTTATTTTGAAAATTTAGTTGGTTTTCTGTCAAACCAAATACTACATTCAATCATACATAAGATGGGTGAGGCAACGGACAGGAACGAGCCTATACATATACCTCCGCCCAATTTCTTAGCATAATTGCTTAATTTTACATTGTTCTTTCGTGACATTTTTTTGTTCATGCATTTAAAAAAGAATAGTTAGTCCAATCAACATTTATTTGAACTTTTGTTGCAAAATATTGCACATAGTGCTTAAGATCATAGAATAATTAAATCATATAATGAATTCAAATCAACCATCTCAGGGTTTAAGTTTTAAATATTTAAAGGAAGATTTACCTGCAGGCTTAGTTGTTTTTTTAGTGGCTTTGCCATTGTGTTTAGGTATTGCCTTGGCTTCTGGAGCACCTTTGTTCTCTGGGATAATAGCGGGAATTGTTGGAGGTATTGTGGTTGCTTTTGCAAGTGGATCGGCGCTTAGCGTGAGTGGCCCTGCTGCGGGTCTTACAGTCATCGTACTAAATGGGATAACCACATTGGGCGCTTATGATCAATTTTTAGTAGCAGTTGTAATCGCTGGTATTTTACAAATTGTTTTAGGCTTTTTAAAAGCGGGTGTGATAGGATATTATTTCCCTTCGAGTGTAATTAAGGGGATGCTTGCAGCAATCGGAATTATTTTAATTTTAAAACAAGCACCAATCGCAATTGGTTATAGTGCTGCAGATGCAGTCTCATACCATATTGGATCTATACTTATTGCTAGTATTTCAATTGCAATTATTTTGTTTTGGGAATTGCCAATTTTGAAAAAATACAGTTTCTTTAAGTTTGTGCCAGGAGCTTTAATTGCAGTGATTGTGGGGGTTACTTTAAATGCCCTATTTAAACAATATCAACCTGAATGGGCTTTGTCTGCCAATGCTTTGGTTAAGTTACCAGTTGCCAAAAACAGCACAGAATTCATTGGTCAATTTACTTTGCCTAATCTAAAAGCTTTAGGAAATTATCAAGTGTATGTTGTAGCAATAACCATTGCAATTATTGCAAGTTTAGAATCCTTATTAAGCACCGAAGCAGGAGATAAATTAGATCCATACAAGAGAGTCACGCCAACCAATAGAGAATTAAAAGCACAAGGCCTGGGTAATTTAATTTCTGGTATGATTGGAGGTTTGCCTTTAACTGCAGTGATTGTAAGAACTTCTGCGAATGTAAATTCTGGAGCAAAGACAAAGCTTTCTGCCATTTTTCATGGCCTATTACTATTGGTTAGCGTAGTTGCTTTTGCAGCAATATTAAATCAAATACCATTGGCATGTTTAGCAGCAGTTTTATTGGTGGTTGGATATAAGCTTGCTAAAGTTCCTTTATTTAAAGAAATGTATAAGTTAGGGTGGGAGCAATTTGTACCTTTTATTGTTACAGTCGTGGCGATTCAGTTTAGTGATTTATTAAAAGGGATTGCTTTAGGCATGGTTGTAGCAATTTTCTATATCTTAAGAACCAATTATCGCCGCGATTATCAAATCCATCAAGATAAAAATTCAGAAGGCGGGGCAATTACAATAAAACTTTCTGAACATGTAACTTTCATTAATAAGGGAAGTATTGCAACGAAATTGTCTGACATCCCTAATAATAGCAAAGTCACAATCGATGCGAGTCAATCACATTATATTGATTTAGATGTGCTTGAAATTATTTATGATTTCGAGATTGCAGCGAAGCTTAAAAATATACAGGTAACTTTAATACAAATGCCGACTAGAGTGGCAGTTTCAGGGCATTAGTCATTTACTAAAAATGACATTTAACAAAAATTAAAAATTAAAAATGGAAAAATCATATTCAAGATTAATCGAAAATAATAGAACATGGGTTGCTGAGCAACTTCAGTTAGATCCAAGTTTTTTTGAAAACCTTTCAAAAGGCCAGGCGCCAGAATACCTTTGGATAGGCTGTTCTGACAGCAGGGTACCCGCAGAATCAATCACAGGCACTGAACCAGGAGAAATGTTTGTACATCGAAACATTGCCAATATGGTGGTACACAGCGACATGAACATGTTAAGTGTATTATCTTATGCAGTAGATGTATTAAAAGTGAAGCATATTATTGTTTGCGGTCACTATGGTTGTGGCGGCGTATTAGCTGCTATGAAAAACCAACAATTTGGATTAATTGATAACTGGTTAAGACATATTAAAGATGTGTATCGTTATCACCATGACGAATTAGATGCAATACAAGACGAAACATTGAGGGCAAGAAGATTTGTGGAAGTGAATGTACAAGAGCAAGTGCACGACTTAGGTAAAACATCGATTGTTCAAAATGCATGGAAGAGAGGCCAACAATTGCACTTGCATGGTTGGGCTTATGATATTCATGACGGCTTGATCAATGATTTGGGGGTTAATTTTACCTGCACAAAAGATTTACATAGTGTATATCATTTAGATTAAATTATTGTTATCATTTTTTTAAAGCGTCCCATTTCAGGACGCTTTTTTATTTATAAAATTTTAGCTTGCCTAAACAATGATAATATTATGTTCATATTAAGGTAACATTGAGGTAATATGCGAAGTTGATCTTTGTGGAATAAATTTATTCATATCGTGAAAAGATCACTTCTACTGATTGCTCTTATCTGCTTCTTTAACCTATTGAATGCACAAAAAACAACTATTGGTGGTAAAATAACCAATGTAAAAAATGAGACTTTAGTAGGTGTGACGATCCAGCTTAAGGGAGAAGAAATTAAGATGCAAAAGTCCGATGTAGAAGGACGATATATATTTACCGTACAGCCGAATAAAAAATATAATATCGATTTTTCTTATGTTGGCTATAAAACGAAGTCCCTAGAAATTAGTTCCTCAAAAAATATTGGAGATGAAGTAGTTCTTGATGTTTTATTAGAAGAGTCTGGCAAAAAATTAACGGATGTTGTTGTGAGTTCAAGCAGATTATCTAATAAAGGAGCAACAGATAATGCCTTGATTGCCTATCAAAAGAACACAAATACAGTCGCTTCTGTAATTTCTGCAGAATCAATTAAAAGAAGTCCAGATAGAAACACTGCTGAGATTTTAAAAAGAACGCCTGGGGCTTCTATCCAAGAAGGAAAATTCATAATTGTACGAGGATTGGCAGATCGCTATAATCAAGCAATGTTAAATGGCATTTTGTTAACTTCTACAGAACCAGATAGAAAAACTTTCTCTTTTGATTTATTTCCCTCTCAAATTATTGACAATATAATTATAAATAAAGCATTTGTTCCAGAATTGCCAGGTGAATGGGCAGGTGGTTTAATTCAAGTTAACACCAAAGACATTCCAAATAAAAACTTCTTTAATATTCAATTAGCTACTAGTGCTAACACTTTAGTAACGGGGAAAAATTTTTTAAAAGACCAAGGTGGAAAAACAGACTGGTTGGGAATAGACGACGGCACTCGATCTTTACCATCTGGCTACACAACAAAATCAAATTTCGATACTGCAAATATTGCCTTTAAAACGGCTCTTGGTAAAAAAATGTCAAATAGTTGGACACCAGTTCAGGTTATTGCAAAACCAAATGTAAGCTTACAAATGAATGGTGGTTTTGCTGGCACATTATGGGGCAAAAAGATTGGCGGTATTTTAGGCATTAATTATGCTAAAGCTTATAGACTACAAGAAAATGTAAATCGTCAAAATACTGCAAACGAAGGTGGAACATTCTCCGTTTTGTATGATTATCAGGACGAAAAGTATATTCAAGACATAAATATGGGTGCAATTGCGGGCTTATCAATATTCTTAAATCCATTGAATAAAATAAGCTATAAGGCAATTGTTAATGTTAAATCAAATAATGCGTACACAAGTAGAACTGGGGAAGATTTCACGAGAGGTGATTTAATTAAAAGCAATGAATTTGTTTTTGGTCAAAATGTCTTTTTCACAAACCAATTAAATGGTGAACATAGTTTGAATAATCAAATCAAGCTTAATTGGTTTGGTGCTTTTAATATTTTGGATAGTTATAGCCCAGACCAAAGAAGAATTATGTATACAAAAGGAACAGGAACGAATGAACCTTATGTTTTGAATATTTCAAATACATTATCCCAACAATCAGGTAGTAGAATATTCCAAGATTTAAGTGATTATATATATACTGCTGGAGGAGATTTAACATACAAGTTAAAATCTCAAACAATTAAGGCTGGTTATTTATTGCAAATAAAAGACCGCCTATATGATGCCAAGTTATTTGCAAATTTTTTACCTACTGACAATGCTGCTCTAAGAACACAAGGACCTGATGTGATTTTTACTCCCCAAAATTTTGGAGATGGTACAGGAAACTTGTTTGGATTTGATGCAATAAAAGGCAGAAATTTTAGATACTTAGCAAATACTATTTTAAATGCAGGATTTCTACAATTTGACAATAAGTTGTCTGAAAGCTTGAGGATTGTTTGGGGATTAAGGGTAGAAGACTATGACCAATTAGTTGGGTCAGTAAAAAAATGGGATCCTAGATATACTTATTCAAGAGTGACAGATTTTTTACCTGGAGTAAATACAACGATTAAGATTAATCAAAAAAGTAATCTAAGGTTAACTGCATCTCAAACTGTTATTCGTCCAGAATTAAGAGAATTATCTGCATTGAATATTTATGATTTTGAGTTGAATGCTTCTGTTCAGGGCAATCCTTTATTAAAAAGAACCAAGATTACAAATACAGATATTAGGTATGAAATTTATCCTGCTTCTGGTGAATTATTTACATTGGGCGCGTTCTATAAAAATTTTACAAATCCTATTGAGCAAATATTTAATGAAGGCGCAGGAGGCTCAAGTACATTTACTTATCAAAATGCTAAAAAAGCAACAACCTATGGTATTGAATTAGAGGCAAGAAAAAAAATAACAAAGCAGTTCACGTTGCAAGCTAATGGATCATTAATCAAAAGTGAATTAAAGGATGCTAGATTAAATCTTGATCGCCCATTACAAGGACAATCACCCTATTTGATTAATATGGGTTTGCTGTATGATATTACTGAAAATGGGTTTAATGCAACTATCTTATTTAACCAAGTTGGTGAACGTATTTATTTAGTTGGCGATGTTCAGGGCGGTGCATCTACTCCAAATATCTATGAGGCACCTAGAGCCTTATTTGATTTTCAAATGAGTAAAAAATTCGCAGGCAACAAGGCTGAAATAAAATTGACTATTTCAGATATTTTAAATCAGCAACAAACATTTTATCAAAACAACACAACTGATTCAAAATACAATCCAGGTAAAGATGCAGTTCGTTTTCAAAGACGTTTCGGTACCACATTTGGTTTGTCATTCAACTATTCTTTATAAAAAACATAAAACCGAATAATTTTAAATACAAAACAATGAAACATTTATTTATTTTATCTCTAGCATTCTTAGCTGTAACTGGTTGCAGGAAGATTGAAATGGATGGCGAAAAAGAATTAGTAATTATAACTAAGGAGGTTGCTCCAGTTGGCGTAGTGAGCAATACGATTACTTTGTCCGGACGTATAACCAAGGACACAACATTGTATGCCAAAGATGTAAACTATTTATCTGGTATCGTATATATTGCAAGTGGAACAACTTTAACAATTGAGCCTGGAGCTAAAGTACAAGGAAAATATTCTGGCTCAGATGTATCTGCATTGGTTATTGCAAGAGGTGCAAAGATTGTAGCAAAGGGTTCGGCAGAAAAGCCAATCGTTTTTACTTCAGCTTCAGCTAACCCGCAATCTGGAGATTGGGGTGGAATTGTAATTTGTGGTAAGGCGCCAGTTAATACTACATTCAATGGAACTGCTGGCTTGTTACAAGTGGAAGGCGGTATAGACAATGCGAATGGAGATGGTTTAGCTGGTGGTACAGACGCTGCCGATAACTCTGGTATTTTATCCTACGTTAGAATTGAATTTGCTGGATATGCATTTCAACCTGATAAAGAAGTTAATAGCTTAACCTTGGCTGCAGTTGGCAATGGCACTCAAATTGACCACATTGAAGTAGCGTATGCAAAAGACGATGCATTTGAGTGGTTTGGCGGAACTGTAAATTGCAAATATTTGATTGCTTATAAAACACAAGATGATGATTTTGATACTGATAATGGGTATAGTGGGTATGTGCAATTTGGTTTAGCATTAAGAGATTCTGTTATAGCAGATATCTCAAAATCAGAGGCGTTCGAGTCTGACAATAATGCTTCAGGTTCAAACGCAACACCTTTTACTTCTGCTGTTTTTTCTAACATGACTGCAATCGGTCCTCGTGCAAGTTTATATGGTACTGGTAACAGTTTATTCTTAGCTGGAGCACATATAAGACGAAATTCAAAAATTTCCATAATGAATTCAATTTTCATAGGATGGCCAAATGCCTTATTAATTGATGCTAGTACAGGAACGCCTGTAGACAAAAACATTGACGATAGTACAATTCGTTTTAGATATAATATTTTAGCTGGAAATGGCGGATTGGTAAATGGCGTGCCAACGAATGTAAATGCAAGGTATACTGCAAGTGCTAGTGCAGCAACTGGCAAGACAACTGCATCGATTGAAACATGGATTTCTGACACATATTATGCAAATACAGCAACTGTTAATGCAGTGGATGCGAAATTAATCCAACCTTTCAATTATACGTCTTTTGATGCAACACCTTATGCAGGCACAGCTTCTCCAGCTGCAGGTTTATTAACTTTCGGGATTGCATCAAGTTATAACTATGCAAGCAATGGTAATTTTACCGATCCAAAATTACAAGATGCTTTTTTAAAGAAAGTAACATTTAGAGGTGCGATTGGTCTGTCTGGCGAAGATGCTACATGGTGGAAAGGATGGACAAAATGGAATTATTAATAATTAGTTCAATTTAATTATGAATAAATTCAATCCAATTTACAATGCCCGAAAAGCAACATTAAGCGATGTGATGTTTTTCTATGAATCAATCAATACGACTGAAAATTTAACTTTGAATATTAACGATTTTGATTCCATATTCAAATCAAAATTAAAAGTAAAATACAATCAAATGATTGTCTTAATTGACCAACAAGGTAATGCAGCAGGTTGTGCGATTATTGAATTTAGAACAGCTATAACTGATGTTTTCCAATTTTGTGAAATCCAACATTTTTATATTCATCCGAAATATCGAAAACACGCAGCGGCAGAAGCGCTATATCTGGAAATTGAACTTGTGGCAATTACAAAAAAATGTTTTAAAATTTCTGTCTCATCTTTGCTTAACGCAACAATTAATCAAAGATTTTATACAAAGAGAGGGTTTAAGCTTATTAAGAAAACGTATTTAAAAACTGTCATATAATACACAAGGATTAAAATCATTTTAATAATAAAGTAGGTACAAAAAATACCCTCGCATTGCGAGGGTATTTTTTTGCTTATTTATCTAACAAATTTCAAATCTTCCTTTAATTGGTTGATTCGAAATTGTTTTAATATTAATTATCCATTGAACGCCTCAGATACACCTTTGTGTAAAATCTTTCCAGCTCTAATGTTTAAACCTTTTGCTAAAGCAGGGTTTTCTGCACATGCAATTTCCCATCCTTTATTTGCAATTGCAATTGCGTAAGGTAAAGTGGCTTGTGTTAAAGCTCTAGTGCTTGTTTGAGGTACAGCGCCTGGCATATTCGCAACACAGTAGTGTGTGATATTGTCAATAGTGAAAACTGGATTTTCGTGTGTTGTTGGTTTACATGTTTCAATACATCCACCTTGATCGACAGCAACATCAACGATGACAGAACCCGCTTCCATTAATTTTAAATCTGCTTGTTTCACTAAATGTGGCGCTTTAGCACCATGTAATAAAACTGCACCAATCAATAAATCGACTGTAGGTAATTTTTCTTTGATCGCTAATAAAGTAGAGTATTGCGTTACTACATTTGGAGGCATCACATCTGATAAATATCTAAGTCTAGATAAATTTGTATCCATGATAGTTACATTTGCGCCTAAACCTGCAGCCATCTTCGCAGCTTGTGTACCAACGATACCGCCACCAATCACTAAAACTTCTGCTGGCTTCACACCTGGAACTCCACCTAATAATTTTCCTTTACCGCCGAAAGGCTTGCCTAAATAATAAGCACCAACATTCACAGCCATTCTTCCTGCAACCTCAGACATTGGCACCAATAATGGCAATGAGCCATCAGGTAATTCCACTGTTTCGTATGCAATACATACTGCATGCTTTTTCATCATTGCTTCTGTTAATTCTTTAGAAGCAGCAAAATGGAAATAGGTAAATAAAATTTGACCAGACTTGATCAATCCATATTCTGCAGCCAATGGCTCTTTTACTTTCACAATCATTTCGGCAATTGCGTATACTTCGGCTGGGGTATTTAAAATTTGCGCACCTACTGCCTTGTATGCATCGTCAGAAAAACCTGAACCTGCACCCGCATTTGTTTCAATATAAATAGTGTGGCCTTGTCTCGTCAAAGCATCTACACCTTCAGGAGTTAAACCTACACGGTACTCTTGTATCTTAATTTCTTTAGGAACGCCAATAATCATGGTATGTGTTTTTATTTCTGTACAAATATCATTAATAAGGAAATATTCATAGTTATGTTCAAATATTCAGTAAAATTTATTGTTTTATGATCTATATAAAACAAAATAGTGTAATTTAGGCTCTGAATTATTCCTGAAACAGAAATTATTTCTCTATGGCATTAGATGCAATTGACCAATCCATTTTAAGGATTCTACAGAAAGACGCACTCGCTAAGCTTAAGGATATTAGCGCCGAAATTAATTTGTCCCTTAGTCCAACGCATGACCGAATTAAAAGACTAGAACAAGAGGGTTATATTTTACAGTACGTGGCTTTATTGGATAGAAAAAAAATTGACCTTGGTTTAGTCGTGCATTGTCAAGTGACTTTAGATAAACAAACTAAGAGTCATTTCTCTGAATTTGAACAAACGATCTCTCAATTTCCAGAAGTAATTGCTTGTAGTTTGGTCTCTGGAAATTTTGATTATTATTTAAAATTAGTCACTAAAGATGTAGAGTCTTACAATAAATTTTATCAAGAAAAGCTAGCTGTATTGCCAATGGTGGCGCATATTAGCAGTTTGTTTGTAATGGATGAAATTAAAACCACCACTGCACTTCCTTTGTAAGGGTAAAATAATTTCACATTGATGTTTCTTGTCAATTTTTAAAATAGTATTTCATGTACGATATCTCTTATTTCAAAGCAAGTAACCACCAGGAACTATTGGATTTTATGCAAATAAATCCTTTTGTCACCATTTGCGGAGTAGATGAAAATGGGCTACCTGTAGCGACGCATATTCCAGTATTAATTAAAGAAGAAGATCAAGCAATTGTCATTAGTGGACATATCATGCGCAAACAAGACCACACGAATGCTTTTGAAATAAATTCTAATGTGTTAGTTATTTTTTCGGCCCCTTCTGCATTTGTAAGTGCAAGCTGGTATTCGAATCCAGGGCAAGCTAGTACATGGAATTACCAGACGGTTCATGCTATAGGGAAAATGGTAATGCAAAACGAGGAACACTTACATGACTTACTTACAGCATTGACAGCAAAATTTGAATCAGATCCAGATGCGTCTTCTCAAGTAAAAAATTTAGACCCAATGTACATGCATCAAAACATGAAAGCCATCGTTTCTTTTGAGATCAAGGTAGAAGCTTTGAAACATGTTTTTAAGTTAAGTCAAAATAGAGACGAAGTTTCTCATCAAAATATTCAAAACGAATTGAATAAAGGAGACGCTGCTTGTAAGTATATGGCGGCTGCAATGAATCGTAAATAGTTAAGCTACTACAAGCTACTTCTATTGGGCATGGTATTTTTTGCTGGCTCAATCAAGTCCCAAAGATTGCCATAGAGGTCTTTAAAAACTGCGACAGTACCATATTCTTCAACATGTGGTGCAATAGTAAATTCAACACCCTTACTTGTATAATTTTCAAAGTCTCGATAAAAATCGTCGGTGTATAAAAATAAAAATACACGACCTCCAGTTTGATTGCCAATACTTTTTTCTTGTTCAGGTGTTGCTGCTTTAGCAAGTAGCAACATGCAACCATTGGATGCGCCATTTGGCTGTACCATCACCCAGCGCTTTGTTTCAGAAAGTACAGTGTCTTCGATTAATTTAAATCCAAGTACAGATGTATAATACTGAATTGCTTCGTCGTAGTCGCGAACTACCACTGCGACATGTGCTAGATTTTGTTGCATCTTTCAAATATACAATTTGTAAACACATCTTCCATAGAACTATCTTTATCTTTGCATAAAGCGTGTTCATCTACTTTTTAAATTTATTTATTTTACTTTCCATATGAAGTCCATTAAAAATATCATATTTGATTTAGGCAATGTCTTATACGACATTGATTTTGAGATCATGTATAAGCGCTTTGATCAATTAGGCATACCTAATTTTGAAAATCATTTTACATTGAATAAATCTGATGAATTATTTTTTGATTTAGAAAAAGGTTTCATCAATGAAATTCAATTTTGTGAGGGGTTTAATCAATTATATCAGCTTGAATTATCTAATACTCAAATCATTGATGCTTGGAATTCATTGCTTATTGGATTTAGGACAAAAAGCATGGATTGGGTAAAGTCTAATCATGACCAGTACAACCTTTACTTATTTTCTAATACCAATCAAATCCACCAAGATTTTTTTATACCCCAATATTCGAATGAAATTGGAGGCGATTTCAATGCCTTGTTCAAAAAGCCCTATTATTCTCATGAAATGGGCATGCGCAAGCCAGACCCAGCTTCTTTCCAAAAAATCTTGGACTTAGAGGGGCTTAAAGCTTCAGAGACCCTATTTATCGATGACAATGAACCAAATGTCAAAGCAGCAGCTTCGGTTGGACTGCAAGTGCTTTATTTGGAGCCGGGAATGCAGATTGAAAATGAGCTGCCCCGACTGTTGGGTATTAAAAGGATGTAAAATTTACTTAAGTTCTTCAAAATCAATGTAATCTGCATCGGTTGAACTAGGTTTGATGCTTGATTTTGGAGGGGTATTTGTTGGATTTTGGCTCGAAAAACCACTATTTCGACCATTTTGCTGCTGTGCTTCAGCCATTTTACGTTGAATTTCTTCCATATTTTGACGCACGGTCTTTACGCCTTTTCTAACTGGCAGCACCACGTCAAATATGATCTTATAGAGTAAGTAGATCAGGAATCCATAAATCAAAAGCTTCATCATGGTACAAAAATAAGGTCAGAATGAATAAAATTGGGAGATTTCATCCTCTTTTATTACCTTTGTTCAAGAATACACAGAGAAATGAAGGGAACGAAATCGTTCCCTTCTTCTTTTTTAATTATGGAAGTAAACGAATTAAAAGACAGGGTTTATGCTTTAATTGAACCTCTATTACAAGAGGATCCAAGCTATTTTTTGGTGCATATCAAAGTAAAGCCTGGACATATTATTAGAGTATATATAGACGGTGATCAAGGTTTGCCAATCAAGCAATGCACTTCATTTAACAGAAAGTTGTACAAAGCGATCGAAGAAGCTGCTTGGTTCCCAGAAGGAGATTTCGCATTGGAAGTTTCTTCACCTGGTGTGGATGAGCCTTTAATCTTAAATAGACAATATGTAAAAAATATTGGACGTAATGTAGAGGTGATTCTGAATGACGAAACGGTATATGTTGGAAATTTAAAAGAAGTAACAGACAAAGATATTTTAATCGAATGGACAGCTGGGAAGGGTAAAAAAGCGACCCAAGAACAACTGCTTATCCCATTTGAAAATATAAAATCAACTATAGTTCAAATTCAATTTTAACAAAACTCAAGCCTGACGGCTTGATAAAAAAATGATGTTATGGCAAGTATAAATTTGATTGAAGCTTTCGCGGAGTTTAAAGACGCTGAAAATATAGATCGTCCTACGATGATGAAAGTGGTAGAAGATGTATTCAAAACCTTATTGAGAAAAAAATATGGTAGTGATGAAAACTTCGACGTTATCGTGAATGCTGAAAAAGGTGACTTGGAAATTATCCGTCGTCGTGAAATCAGACCAGATGATGATGTAGACAATCCATTAGCGGAAGTATCTTATTCTGATGCCATCAAAATCGAACCGGATTTTGAAATTGGAGAGGAATTATTAGAAGAAGTGAATATCTACGATTTTGGTAGAAGAGCTATCCTTGCTGCAAAGCAGACGCTTGCTTCTCGTATCAATGACTTAAAGAAAAACGTTTTAGTTAAAAAATATTCTGATAGAATTGGCGATATTATTAACGCTGAAATCTACCAAGTTTGGAAGAAAGAAGTGTTGTTGTTAGATGAAGAAGGCAACGAGTTAATCCTTCCAAAAACAGAACAAATTCCTCAAGACTTTTTCAAGAAAGGCGAAAACATTAGAGCCGTTGTTGCAAGAGTGGATATGAAAAATAACACACCTGTAATTATTTTATCTAGAACAAATCCTTTGTTCTTAGCTAAATTATTAGAGATTGAAGTGCCAGAAATTTTTGATGGCTTAATCACTATTAAGAAAATTGTTCGTGAACCAGGTGAGCGCGCGAAAGTTGCTGTTGAATCTTTCGATGACCGTATCGATCCAGTTGGAGCTTGTGTGGGTATGAAAGGATCTCGTATACATGGTATCGTTAGAGAATTGAAAAATGAAAATATTGACGTTATTAATTTTACAACGAATACACAATTATTAATTCAACGTTCATTGACGCCTGCAAAAATTAGCTATATGAACATAGATGCTGATCGTAAGCGTGCAGAAGTATACTTACAAGCTGATCAAGTTTCTTTAGCAATTGGTCGTCGTGGTGTAAACATTAAGTTGGCTTCTGAATTAACAGGATACGAATTGGATGTGTACCGTGAAGACGAAGATATTGTTGATGAATTCGATATTGACTTAGACGAATTTAGCGATGAGATTGAAGCATGGATCATTGATGAATTTAAGCGTGTTGGTTGTGATACAGGAAGAAGTGTATTGAAATTGAGCCCAGAAGAACTAGAGAAGAGAACAGACTTAGAAGTGGAGACGATTGCGGATGTCCGTCGTATCTTAACAGAAGAGTTTGCTAAAGGTGAATAACCTTTGAAATAGAAGTATATTTGTAATAAGAACGCGTCCCTGTTCTTAAAAAAGGGACAAAAAACATTAGAATGTCAGAATTGAAACTACCAAGACTGTTAGCAGCTGCTAAAGAATTCAACATCGGTCAAGATACCTTGATTGAATTCCTTGGCTCTAAAGGTTTTCCTAAAGACGACCTTAAGCCAACGGCCAAATTAACTGAAAGTCAGTACTACGCTTTGCAAGCAGAATTCCAAAGCGATAAAGTTGCTAAGAACAAGGCAGACCATGTGGAATTGCCAAAGAATGCAATAGCAGATAAGGGCAAGAAATCAGAGGAAGCTGCTGCGTCTGCAAAAAAAGCAACCGTTGCTGAAAAGCCAGTTGTTGAAGCTCCAAAAACTGCTCCAGTGGCAGAGGAAGTAAAGCCATCTGCTCCAGTAGCGGAAGCTCCAGCTCAAGTAAAGGTAGAAGCCCCAGAAGTGGAAGCGCCAAAAGTGATCAATAAAATTGATCTTTCTTTAATTGACTCTTCGACTAGACCTAAGAAGTCGACTAAAAAAACAGAAGCACCTGAGTCGAAAGCTCCAGCTAAAGCAACTGAAAAGCCAAAAGCTGCTTCCAAAAAAGCAGATCCTAAGCCAGAGCCAACCCCTTCTCCAGCAGCGCCAGTAGATCATTCAATTGCACCTGAAAATGTGCATGGTGCCATTACAAATATTCAAGCGGACAAATTAACTGGTCCGAAAATTTTAGGTAAAATTGATTTACCAATCAATAGCGATACAAGACCTAAACCTTTAACACAAGAGGAAAAGCGTGTACGTAAGCGTATTCCTGTAACTGGAAGACCTGGTCAACAAGGTCAGCCGGGTCAACAAGGTCAAGCCGGTCAAACTCAAGGCGGTGGTTATCAAGGCAACCGTCCAAATAATTCGAGTGGTGGAGGTTATCAAGGCAATCGTCCTAATAATGGAGGTGGCGGTGGTTATCAAGGTAACCGTCCTAATAATCGTCCAGGACAAGCCGGTGGTGGTCGTAGAAATATGCCACAGACTGCTGAACAAAAAGAAATTGATCAGAAAGCAATTCAAGATAAGATCAAGGAAACACAAGCTAAATTATCTGGTCAAGGTGGTCGTGGTAAGAGCATGAAATCTAAGTATCGTCGTCAACGTCGTGAAGAAGCTGCTGAAAATGAAAATAACGAACAAAGAGAAGACAACAAATTACAAGTAACAGAATTCGTTACCGTAAGTGAGTTATCTAGCTTGATGGATGTAAGTTTTGCAGACATCATTAGCAAGTGTATGAACTTGGGTATCATGGTATCTATTAACCAACGTTTAGATGCAGAAGTAATTGAATTGGTTGCAAGTGAGTTTGGTTTCGAAGTTGAATTCGTAGGATTAGAAGATGTAGAAGAAATGGATGAAGAAGAGGAAGCAGAAGATCAAGCAAACTTGGTTGAACGTCCTCCAATCGTTACGATCATGGGTCACGTAGACCATGGTAAAACATCTTTATTGGATTATATACGTAATGCAAACGTCGTTGCTGGTGAGGCCGGTGGTATCACACAACATATTGGTGCTTACGAGGTAACTTTACCAAATGGTAAAGCAATCACTTTCTTGGATACACCAGGTCATGAAGCCTTTACAGCGATGCGTGCTCGTGGTGCCAAAGTAACTGATATTGCAATTATCGTTGTTGCTGCGGATGATGCGGTGATGCCTCAAACTAAAGAGGCAATTAGTCACTCTCAAGCTGCAAGTGTACCAATGATTTTTGCTGTCAACAAGATTGATAAAGATGGCGCGAATCCTCAAAAGATTTATGAGCAGTTATCTCAAATGAATATTTTAGTGGAAGCTTGGGGTGGTAAATTCCAGAACCAAGAATTATCTGCTAAACAAGGATTGAATGTAGACTCTTTATTAGAGAAGGTATTATTAGAATCTGAAATTTTAGATTTAAAAGCCAATCCAAATAGAGAAGCAACAGGTACAATTATTGAAGCATCTTTGGATAAGGGTCGTGGTTATGTAGCGACTATCTTAGTTCAAAATGGAACATTACGTCAAGGTGACTTGATTTTATCTGGTCAGTTTTACGGCCGTGTTAAAGCGATGTTCAACGAACGTAATCAACGTATCGAAGTTGCCCCTCCGTCTACACCGGTTGTTATCTTAGGTTTGAATGGCGCACCTCAAGCGGGTGAGAAATTCAAAGTTTACGATGACGAAGCGGAAGCAAAAGAATTAGCAACTAAGCGTTCTCAGTTATTAAGAGAGCAAGGCTTAAGAACTAGAAAACATATTACATTAGACGAGATTGGTCGTCGTTTGGCTTTAGGTAACTTTAAAGAATTAAACATCATCATCAAAGGTGACGTGGATGGTTCTGTAGAAGCCTTAAGTGATTCATTACAAAAATTATCTACCGAAGAGATTGCAATCAGAGTGGTATTGAAAGGTGTGGGTCAAATCTCTGAATCTGATGTATTACTTTCTGCAGCATCTGATGCGATCATCATTGGTTTTAACGTTCGTCCAAGTATGCAAGCAAGTCGCTTAGCAGAAACTGAAGGCGTGGAAATCAAGATGTACTCAATCATCTATAACGCAATTGATGAAATCAAGAGCGCGATGGAAGGTATGTTGGAACCAAAAATCCAAGAAAAAATTGTTGCGAATGTCGAAGTACGTGAAGTGTACAAATTTGACAAAGCAACGGTTGCTGGATGTTATGTATTAGATGGCAAGTTGAGCAGAAATAGTAAAATACGTATTATCCGTGATGGTATCGTTGAGTTCCCAAGAGGCGAAGGCCAGGCAGCAGAATTAGGTAGCTTGAAGCGTTTCAAAGACGATGTGAAAGAAGTGGTTTCAAATATGGAATGTGGTTTAACCATTAAGAATTTTGCCGACTTGAAACCAGGTGACATCGTGGAAGCATTTGAGGAAGAAGAAGTTAAACGTACTTTATAAAAATATTAAGATTTGATAGTTGGGGTATTCCCCCAGCTATCGGAACTTAGCCCCTTAATTCATATTTGATGAAAATAGTTCGCATTGTATTTGTACTAGGATTGATTGCAGTTGCAAATTTTGTAAACGCTCAGATAAAAAAAGTATTAGCAGATAAAATTGTTGCCACAGTTGGCGATAAATACATTCTACGCTCCGATGTAGACAATGCAATAGCCGATTACAAAAGACAAGCGCAAGGGCAGGAGAATATTGAATTACCATCTGCCTGTCAAGTGATCGAAGGTCAGTTGATTCGTAAAGCCTTGGTATTACAAGCCGAAAAAGATTCTATTTTAATTACAGAAGAAGAAATTGAAAATGCGATAGATGGTCGTATTCGTAATTTTATTCAGCAATTTGGTTCTAAAGAAGTGCTTGAGGAAGTTGCTGGTCGAACTGTTTTCCAATTAAAAGACGATTTTAGATTGTTGATTAAAGAACAACGTTTGGCAGAGGAGATGCAGAATAAGATTATAGATAAAGTTAAAATCACTCCAAACGAAGTGAAAGCTTTTTACGCAAAAATTCCTGTAGACAGTTTGCCTTTATATGAGAGCGAAGTGCAAATTTCAGAAATCATCATGCATCCTAAGGCTAATCGTGATATCGAAGAATATGTGATTCAGCAAATGTTAGAATACCGTAAACAGGTAGAAGGCGGCGTAAATAAATTTGATCAATTAGTAAAATTGTATTCTGAAGACCCAAGTGCCAAAGAAAACTTAGGTCAGTTTAGTTTAAATAGAAATGTAAGAGAATTTGATCCAGCGTTCATGGCTGCCTCGTTTAGATTAAAAGAAGGCCAAATTTCTGCACCAGTAAAATCAAAATTTGGATACCATATCATTCAATTAATTTCAAGATCAGGTGACGAGGCCGTGGTAAAACATATTTTAAGAATACCACCAATTACAAATGACGAAATAAATGAGACGAAGAAAATTCTTGACAGTGTTAGAGGCGCAATTTTAGCTGGCAAAACAACTTTTGGAGAAGCAGTGAATAAATTTAGTGACGACGAGTCTAGCAAATTTAGTGGTGGCGCTGTGACAGGACGTGATGGATCTACTTATATCAATTTCGACCAACTAGATAAAGAGATGGTGGTGTTGGTTCAAAATATGAAGCCAGGTGATATCTCTACACCTCAAGTGTATGTGGATGATAGAGGTAGAAAAACGGTTCGTATTGTTTACTACAAAGAAAGAACTGCACCGCATAAAGAAAATCTAAAAGAAGATTACAACCGTGTTGCAATAAGAGCATTAGAAGAGAAAAAAGCAAAAGTGTTGGAATCATGGTTCAAAGAAAGAGTGCCTAATTATTATGTATTTATAGACAATGATTTCCAAGCTTGTAAAGAATTAACAGATTGGACAAAAGTGGCTAATGCAATAGTAAAGGATAAAACATACTAGAAACTTTATCATGAGCGACGAGATTAAACACGAATGTGGCTTAGCATTCATTAGGTTAAGAAAACCTTTATCGTATTATCTTCAAAATAGAGGCTCAGTTACTTACGGCTTAAACAAGCTATACCTTTTGATGGAGAAACAACATAATCGTGGACAAGATGGCGCAGGGATTGCAACTGTTAAACTAGATATAGAAGCAGGCAATCCTTTTTTATATAGATTAAGAAGCAGTGCACAGCAACCCATTGCAGATTTATTTTACAAAGTGGGTCAAGAAATACAAGAATTAGAAAAATTCCAGCCAGATATTACCAAGCATCCAGGACTAATGAAAGGACATTTGCCCTTTATGGGCGAATTGCTGTTAGGACATTTAAGGTATGGTACCCAAGGGAAAAACAATGTTGAGTTCTGCCATCCATTTATTAAGAAGAATTTAGTCCCAGGAAAGAACCTTGCATTAGCAGGAAATTTCAATTTGGTGAACACAGATGAATTGTTCAAAAAAATTCAACATGAGCCAGGTCCTTTTGAAAAACAGAGTGATCTTGCTGCGATGATGGAAGTGATTCATCATTTTTTAGTCATCGAAGAATCTAAAAATCCAAATAGTCCAAACATAGTAGAAGTTTTAAAGCAATCTGTTCCTATGTTTGATGGCGGCTTTACGATTGGAGGTTTGGTTGGCAATGGCTATAGCTTTATCATGCGCGACGCACACGGTATTCGTCCAGCTTATTATTATATAGATGGTGAAGTGATTGTAGCTGCAAGTGAGCGCGCTGCAATTCGTACTACATTTAATGTGGGTGAAAACGAAGTACATGAGTTAATGCCTGGTACTGCATTGATTGTGGATGATAAAGGTGGTTATACAATCGAACAAATTGTGGCACCAAAAGAAAGAAGAGCATGTTCTTTTGAACGTATTTATTTTTCTAGAGGCGGTGATGAAAAAATTTATAGAGAACGAATTGCTTTGGGACACCACCTAAGTAAGATCGTTTTAGATAGAATTGAAAAAGATTTAAAGAATACCATCTTCTCTTATATTCCAAATACAGCCGAAGTTGCTTTCTACGGTTTAGTAAAAGGCATGGAAGAGTATTTGAATGCGATTAAAGTTGAGCGTATTTTAAGTTGGGGTAAAGAAGTGGACGCTGAGCGACTCGGAGAGATGGTGAACAGAAAAATACGTCAAGAGAAAATCGCCATCAAGGACGTGAAGTTAAGAACCTTTATTACAGAGGATGCCAACCGTAACGAGATGGTGCAACACGTATATGATATTACTTACGGAACTGTCAGAAGAAACGAAGACACTTTGGTAGTCATTGATGATAGCATCGTTAGAGGAACTACCTTAAAGGAAAGTATTATAAGAATGTTGTCAAGATTAGGCCCTAAAAAAATTATCGTTGTTTCTTCTGCCCCACAAATCAGGTACCCTGATTGTTATGGTATTGATATGAGCAAGATGGGAGATTTTATCGCATTCAAAGCAGCGATTGCTTTATTGAAAGATAGAGGAATGGACCATGTGATGGATGAGGTTTACCAAAAAATTAAAAACCTAGAATTAAAGCATGAATTACATACCGAAAATGTAGTACGTGAATTATACAAGCCATTTACTACAGAAGAAATTTCTGATAAAATTGCTCAATTAATTACGCCAGATAATATACAAATACCTGTAGAAGTGATTTATCAAACCATTGAAGGTTTGCATGAATGCTGTCCTACAAATACAGGAGACTGGTATTTTACGGGCAATTACCCAACACCAGGTGGTAATAAGGTTTGTAATAAGGCCTTTTTGAATTACATGGAAGGCAATGACAATAGAGGATATTAATAAATAAGGCGCCATCGGCGCCTTATTTATTAATATGAATTTCAATTATTTCTGGTTTACAATCGATAACAGATGGCGTTGATATTCATCCCTGCACCAACAGAAGCAAAAACAACGACATCTCCTTTATTTAATTGATGCTCATTGTACTTTCCTTTATGCACCAAATCATAAAGTGTAGGAATAGTTGCCACAGAGCTATTCCCTAATTCATGAATACTCATTGGCATAATATCTTCAGGAATTTCTTTGATGTCATAAAGCTTGTATAATGCTTTAATAAAACCTTCATCCATTTTTTCATTGGCCTGATGTAAAAAGAATTTTTTCACATCATGAATACGCACTCCAGCTTTTTCAATACATTCTTTCATTGCGATTGGCACATTCTTCATTGCGTATTCATATACCTTACGACCTTTCATTTTAATATACCTTGTATCGTTGCCAGCCTCTGGATGGTAAGACTTTCCTAAGTATAAAAAGTAGGCTTCGTCATTACAATGGCTTTGAACGCTAAATGATAAAATCCCTTGATTTGGATCTTCGGTATGTTCAAGAATACAAGCACCCGCACCATCACTAAAGATCATGCTATCTCTATCGTGTTCATCTACCACCCTGCTGAGGGTTTCAGCACCAATCACCAAACATTTTTTTGCCATACCCGATTTAATGAACGAATCTGCTTGTATGACACCTTGAATCCATCCTGGACAACCAAATAATATATCATAAGCAACACAAGCCGGATTTACAATGCCTAAATTATGTTTCACCCTAGACGCTATTGCAGGAATTGCATCCGATTGAATTGTGTTAGAAATTACATCGCCAAAATTATGCGCTACTATGATTTGATCAATTGTTTCGGGATCTATGCCTGCATCTTGTATGGCTAATTTTGCCGCAGCTGTGGCAAGGTCAGATGTATTTATATTGACTTCGGCGTACCTCCTTTCAACAATCCCTGTAATGCCTTTAAATTTTTCTACAATTTCTTGGTTTGGAGATTTTATGAGTTCATTTTGTTCATCATAAAAGGTTTGATCAATAAAATCTTTATTTGATTTTACAATAGAAGGTATAACACTACCTGTGCCACTTATAATCGTTGCCATAAAGAGAGTCGATTTTGATTTTAAGCAATAATCCTAACCTCTCTAAGATAAGCTTTTTAGATATATTTATCGCCTTTGTTGCGTTTTACTTCAGCAACATACTCTTTTATAGATTGTTCTTTATCCTTGCTACAAATGAGTAGCACGTCTTTTGTATCAACTACAATAAAGTCATCTAGGCCTTGAATGACAACTAGTTTGTCTTTAGGAGAATTGATCATACATTTTGTAGCATCAATTACAATTACATTATCAGAAGCAACTGCATTGCCTAAATAATCCTTCTCCATATTTTCGTAAGCACTATTCCATGTACCTAAATCACTCCAACCAAATGAAGCAGGCATCACATATACGTTATGTGCCTTTTCCATAATGGCTATATCGATTGATATATTCACACATTGCGGGTAGATTTTTTGGATGGATTGCGCTTCTTGATCTGTATTGAAGTGCATTTTCTCCTGATCAAATAACTCATACATTTCTGGCTGGTATTTTTCAAATGCAGCCAAAATGGAACTTACCTTCCAAGCGAATATGCCGGCATTCCATAAAAAATCCCCACTCGCAATAAATGATTTTGCAATTTCTAAATCGGGTTTTTCCGTAAAAGTTTTTACTTTATATACATCCTTAGTTACTTCTAGCCCTTCGTATTGAATATAGCCGTATCCAGTATTAGGGTGCGTTGGCTGAATACCTAAAGTGAGTAATGCTTTAATGTTTTCAACAAAATCCAGTGCTTTCAATGCAATTTCTTGAAAACGATCTTCCTCAAGAATTAAATGGTCACTTGGAGCAACAATAAATTTAGCGTCAGGATTGATTTGTGCTAATTTAAAAGAAATGTAAGCAATACAAGGCGCTGTATTTTTTTTACTAGGTTCCGCTAATATATTATTGATTGGCAATAAGGGCAATTGTGCTTTTACAATTTCTACATATTCATCGGAAGTGACAATGTAAATATTTTCTGCAGGTATAAATTTCGCATACCTTTCGTATGTCCATTGTACCAATGTTTTACCAGTATTGAGTACATCTAAAAATTGCTTTGGATAAGCTGTTCTGCTCATTGGCCAAAAACGACTTCCAATACCCCCAGCCATGATGGCTACATAGTGATTTTTGTTTTGCATAAATCTGAATTATAGAATCCCTTCTTTCATTAAATCGTGCATGTGGATCATGCCCATGTATTGTCCTTTTTCTTCCACAATCAATTGGCTTATATCATGTGTTTTCATTAAGTCAAAAGCCTCAATAGCTAAAGTATTAGGGGAGATCGTTATTGGCTTTTTATGAAATATATCTGCTGCTTTTAAATCTTGTATACTGTTATGTTGTTCTAGCATTCTTCTTATATCTCCATCTGTAATCATCCCAACAATTGCTCCTGCATCATCAACAACTGCAGTTGCACCCATTCTGCTTTTAGAGATAGCTAATATAACTTCCTTAACACATGTTGTTGCACCAACTTGTGGCTGTGCATTCTTTTTTGCAATGGCCCCTGTTGTTAACGTAAGTCTTTTGCCTAGATTACCACCTGGATGAAATTTAGCAAAATCGTTAGATTTAAATCCTCTTAATTCCATCAATGCGATAGCCATCAAATCACCCATCACCATTTGTGCTGTAGTAGAAGAAGTTGGGGCTAAATTATTAATGCATGCTTCTTGATCCACTGTTGTATTAATAATTAAGTCTGTTGCTTTACCTAAATAACTATCTAAGTTGCCCACCATCGCAATGAGTGGATTCCCAAAATGTCCAACTAGATCTACTAACATTTTGATCTCCGGACTTTCGCCACTTTTACTAATGATCATGACTACATCCTCTGCTGCAATCATCCCAGAATCTCCATGAATGGCATCTGCGGCATGTAAATAAATAGCCGGTGTTCCTGTAGAATTACAGGTAGCTACAATTTTTTGAGCAATAATGGCGCTTTTGCCAATCCCGCTTACAATAAAGCGACCCTTGCAATGTAAAACTGCTTGTACAGCCGCAACAAATTGATCGTCAATATATTTTTCCAATCCTGCTACTGCTTTTGCTTCAATTTGCAAGGCATTTTTAGCTATGGATTTGATTTCTGATGACATAGGCATTATATAGGTCATGCAAAGGTAATACAACATTAACTTTGTCCTCCATTTTTAATGCATCCTTTGATAAATGGTGAGTTAAAAAAAATATGCCATTGAGTGAACTTTTCTTCAACAAAATACGTTAACTTATATATCCAAATAGACAATAAACAGCTGATTTTAAGCTTATTACGATGCCTACGACTAAAAAAACGACCAAAACAACTGCTGCACCTCAAAATAAGGAGCTTGTTGCTGCTTTAGAACAATATTTCGGCTTCTCTGAATTTAAGGGCACCCAAGAGCAAGCGATTTTGTCTCTTTTGAGTGGCAGGGACACATTTGTGATCATGCCAACCGGCGGAGGTAAGAGTTTATGTTATCAGTTGCCAGCTATGATGCTTGAGGGATGTGCTATTGTCGTTTCTCCATTGATTGCATTAATGAAGAATCAAGTAGACTTAGTTAGAGGGTATAGTGAGAATGACGAAGTGGCCCATTTTTTAAACTCTTCCTTGAATAAAGGTCAGGTAAAATTAGTGAAGGAGGATTTGTTGAGTGGCAAAACAAAATTATTATATGTGGCACCAGAGACATTAACAAAACAAGAGAACCTTGATTTTTTTAGTGACTTAAAAGTGTCCTTTTTTGCAGTAGATGAAGCCCATTGTATTTCTGAATGGGGACATGATTTTAGACCAGAATACCGTAGGCTGAAAGAGATGATGGAAGAAATTAATTCATCTGCTCCAATCATTGCTTTAACTGCGACCGCTACGCCTAAGGTACAGAGTGACATTGTAAAAAATCTTTCTTTAAATAATCCTGAAATTTTAATTTCTTCTTTCAACAGGGAAAACTTGTATTATGAAGTTCAACCAAAAATCAAGAAAGAGCAAACTGTAAAAAGTATTGTAAAATACATTACAAAACATAAAAAGAAAAGTGGTATCATCTATACTTTGAATAGAAAAACCACAGAAGAATTGGCAGATTTATTGAAGGCTAATAATATTAAAGCAGTTGCTTATCATGCAGGGTTGGATCAAAAATTAAGAGCCGAAAGACAAGACCAATTTTTAAATGAAGATGTGCAAGTAATTGTTGCAACCATTGCATTTGGGATGGGCATTGACAAGCCTGATATTCGATTTGTGATTCATTATAATATTCCTAAGTCAATTGAAAATTATTATCAAGAGACTGGCAGAGCCGGCAGAGATGGATTGGAAGGGAATTGCATTTTGTATTATTCACAGAAGGATGTTTCTAAATTAGAGCATTTTTTAAGAGACAAGCCTTTAAGTGAGCGAGAAGTGGGTGCGCAATTAATTGATGAAACAGTGGCATTTGCTGAAAGCGGTGTTTGTAGAAGAAGGAGTTTATTGCATTATTTTGGTGAAACATGGCCAGATAAAAATTGCGGAAAATGTGATAACTGTTTGCATCCAAAAGAAAAATTTGAAGCAAAAAGCGAATTGGTTCAGTTGCTTCAGACGATTCAAGCATTAGATGAAAGATTTGTCGCTGCCTATGTTGTACAGATTATTACAGGGCATTTCACACCTCAAATTGGTTTGTATCGTCATGAAAAATTACCAGTTTTTGGATTAGGAAAAGCGCATGATGAATTGTTTTGGAATAGTTTAATTCGTCAAGCAATGCTTGAAGAATTGATAGAAAAGGATATTGAAGAATACGGCTTATTGAAATTAACAAGCAAGGGGCAAAAATTCTTGAAAAAACCTAGCTCATTCTTAGTTGTATTACAAAATGTTTTTGCTGCCGAGTTAGGGGAAGACGAAGAAGGAGAATCGGGTGAAGAAGTTGCAACAACGGATGATCGTTTGTTTGAATTACTAAAGGACCTTCGTCAAGTTGAAGCAAAAAAGATAGGACTTCCGCCATTCGTTATTTTCTTAGAGACTTCTTTGCAAGATATGGCCACTTTATATCCAACTTCATTGTCTGAATTGGAACGTTGTCAAGGTGTTAGTAAAGGGAAGGCTATTAAATACGGTAAGCCATTTATCGATTTAATTGACACTTACGTAACCGAGAATGATATTGAAAAACCAGATGATTTTGTGATGAAATCTGTCGCAAATAAATCAAGTAACAAGATTTATATAATTCAAAATGTGGACAAGAAAATTCCTTTAGAAACAATTGCAAAAAACAAAGACCTAAGACTGGATAGCTTATTAGAGGAAATGGAGACAATTGCTGCGAGTGGTACTAAGTTGAATTTGGATTACGCTATTGACGAATGGTTAGATGAATATGACCAAGAAGAGATCTTAGAATATTTCAAAAGTTGTGAAACATCCTCTTTACAAATTGCACAACAAGAATTAAGCGAGAATGACTACACTTGGGAACAGTTAAAAATAATGCGTATCAAATTTTTGAGCGTAGTAGGTAACTAATCAAATGAATTAGTTGCTCTTATTCTCCAATTGATTTATGTATTGGGTTGTCCTGTCTCGAGCATTTTTACGAACACTTAAGTAATAGAAATTAAAATCTGCAATATGATAATTGCTCGTTTTATATAAAAAATTTCCAAAAAATTTAGGGTAAGGTGTCCAAAGCACACCTTCGTGATTAATTGCTCCAGCTACCTTCGGAATTACTTTATTAAAATTATATAAAACCGCACCTTCATTTATTGTTCGATTAGCGGAAGGTTGGTTGCTATCCCATGTCAAAGGATTAGTTACAATAGATTTGAATTTTTCAATCCGTACAAATGGAGGAATATAGCCTTCCTTGTAGGTACGCCAAGCGCATATGCATCCTGTTTCTGTTGGTGTCGCACATGCTTTTAAATTATTGAATTCTGCTGGATCGATTGCCATACCTACAATATAGGCGGCTACTAATTTTTTTGATAATTCTTTACCATCAAAAAATTCTTTCAATAATCTCTTTGCGTGTGTACTACCCTGACTATGAGAAGCAATGATGATAGGTTTGTTATCCTGCTTGTTTATTAAATAATATTCGAAAGATTTTTTTACATCTTGATAGGCTAATTCAAATGCCGCTAAAGCATTTAATGTATCCACCCTGTTCTCTGGATAGTAACTTTTAATATGTGCCTGTCTGTACCTTGGTGCATATACCGATCCTACTTCATTGAATATACTAGCCTGATTTAGGATAGTAGACAAATCTGTTTTTAAATTCAAATTAAAATCTTTCAGAGAGGCCGACCAACCATTTGGCATTAATGGATCTAAATAAGTTGTTGGATGAATAAAAAACACATCCACTAATTGTTTAGGTTGGTAGTTTTTTGCAATAGGCCTTGGTAAACTGTCAGATGGGTCGCTTTTTAAAGGGTGCGCTGCCCAGTTTTTTAACTGGCTATAATCTGGTTGTTCTTCCCAGTCTACTTTCGAATAATTGATAGAATAAGAATTGTAATTATTATTTGAACATCCATTTAGCAGGACAATAATAATAAGCAGTTTAAGGGTTCTCATGACCCAAAGGTACCAATTTATAAAAACCGAATTTGTTTCAATTGGATAAATTAAAGAAGGTTGTAAATAAATTATTTAAATTTACAAAAAGCAACCTTCTTGTATCTATTAAGACATATACCTTTTTTAAAAGCAGTTTTTACCCATAGTTTAACAGCTTTTGGTGGACCACAAGTACACTTAGGTCTATTGCAACATCGGTTTGTAGAACAAAGGAAGGACATCACTGCAGAAGAATTGATGGAATACAATGCTTTTTGTCAGTTATTACCTGGCGCCTCCTCTACCCAAACCGTGGTATTGATTGCTTTCAAAAGAGGGGGATTTCTCTTGGCTTTACTTACCTTACTCATTTGGATTTTACCCGCAACGAGTTTTATGGCCAGTTTGGCAATCGCCTACACGCATTTTGACCTACAGCCCATTTTAAAATCCTTACATCTATTACAACCAATGGTGATTGGATTTATTGCCAGCGCGACCTATTTACTTTATAAAAAAGCAATTAGCAATACCATTACATTTTTTATTTTTGTTGCTGCGGGCATCCTTACTGTAGTAGGCTTTAAAACACCCTGGACCATCCCAGTTGTGATTGTTCTTGCAGGCATAGTAACTAATTTTAGTAATAAGAGAATTCCCGATCAGGGGGCTGCTCCTAAAAAAATAAAATGGATTCATTTGCATTTATTTATTTTATTTTTTTTAGCTGCCGGATTTTTATCCGAACAAGCTACAAGACAGAACTGGGAGCATAGAAAAGCATTTAACCTTTTCGAAAACAATTATCGATTTGGAAGTTTCGTTTTTGGTGGTGGAGATGTATTGATCCCAATGATGTATGAGCAATATGTCACAAGACCAAACACCATTCATATTAAAGAAAACAAGAGAGACGTGTTAAAGATTAATAGCACTGCTTTCTTAACTGGGTCTGGTATCGTAAGAGCAATTCCAGGGCCCATATTTTCTATTGCTAGCTTTACAGGTGTGCTTGCAATGGAAGAAAAAGGTATTGGAGGCCAGGTAGCTGGTGCTGTTATAGCAAGTGTTGGCGTGTTTTTGCCAAGTTTCTTAATCGTTTTATTCTTTTTCCCTATTTGGCAGAAATTAAAAAAGTATGCACTTTTTTATCGTTCTCTAGAAGGTATCTATGCAGCTGTAGTTGGGATCATGTTAGGCGCTACGGTATATCTACTAAAAGATATTGTTTTTGATTTAGGAAATCTTTCTATCCTTAATACGGGCATTTATTTAATGGTCTTTTGTTCTACAGCAGTGTTATTAGTCCGCTATAAACTAGCCCCTCAATGGGTTGTTTTAGGGACAATCATTTTAGGCGTAGTCTTGATATATTGGCCTATTATTTTTTAACAAAAAATAAAGGAGGGAATTGTTTACTTTTACACCCATTCATGAAGCATATCTCCCCGTTGTTTTTTTTACTTTCTATTTTTTTCTTTTCCTCTGCAAAGGGGCAAATGAAAACAATTAGTGGGATTGTGTATGATATATCTGGTAGAAGGCCTGTAGAGGCTGTATTGGTTTTTAGTAAATACAATAGGACTCAAACCGATTCTTTGGGTAGGTATTTAATCACGCTACAAGCAAGAGATTCTTTAACCTTTTCTTTGTTTGGGAAAAGTACAAAACAATTCAGTATCGACGATATCGAAGATCCGACCAATTTCAATATCATGATTCATGTATCTGGTGTTGACTTGCCAGAAGTAACAGTTAGAAATAACTATTATAGGTATGATTCTATTCAAAACAGAATGGATTATGCCAAATACTTTAATTATGAACCACCAGGCTTGAAATTGAGTAATCAACAAAATTTCTTTGGAAATGGGGGCCTTACCATTGGGTTTGACCTGAATGAAATCATCAATACGTTCAGGTTTAAAAGAAACCGAAATCTCCAATACTTACAAAACAGGCTTTTGAGCCAGGAGCAGGAAAAATATATAAATTATCGTTTTACGAAGCGTTTTGTTCAAAAATTGACCAAATTAGATGGCCCAAGACTCGAATTGTTTATGGAATACTGTAAACCTTCATACCCTACGCTAGCACTCTTGAACGATTTGGAATTAGGCTATTATATTCAACAAAAATTGAATCAGTTTAACCAGGGTCGATAATTCCGCCACTCATCTATTTTATTGGATAAAACATGGCTTTTTAGTTATCTTTATTCACTAAAATAAGATCAATTTGAGAAAGTTAAATCATTTTGCCTTCATCCTGGTTCTAGGAATGTTCGCATGTAAGGGAAAGTCAAAGCCAACAGATAAATTCAACGCCAATGCGCCAGTTTCGGTTGACATTGCACTCGCGTCTACAGAAATGATTGACAAAGTCATTGAAGTAAATGGTTCGGTGGTAGCTAGTGAGTTTGTTGATATCCGTCCTGAAACCAATGGCCGTATTGTTTTTTTACAAATACCTGAGGGTAAAATGGTCGCAGCCGGTACTGTTTTGGCTAAATTAAATGATGCTGATTTGCAGGCTCAATTACAAAAAATTAAAGTTCAGTTGGAATTAGCTAACATGAACGAACAAAGAAATAAAAAGTTACTACAAGCAAAGGGTATCAATCAAAGTGATTATGATATTAGCTTGCAACAAGTAAATAGCTTAAAAGCAGACTTGGCTTATAATCAATCATTAATAGACAAAACTGTAATCAAAGCACCTTTTGCAGGTCAGATAGGTTTAAAACAAGTTAGCTTAGGTGCTTTTATAAGCACTGCAACAACAATTGTAACCCTGCAAAAAGTAGATCAATTAAAAGTAGATTTTACTTTGCCCGAAGTGTATCAGAACTATATCAAAGTGGGTAAAAAAATAACAGTAGAAAGTATTGCAAATCCTGGTGTTAAAATGAATGCAACAATTGCAGCAATTGAACCACAGATTATCGCAACAACCAGAAATATTAAAGTTCGAGCAAACTTGCAAGGAAAATTAATTCCAGGTGCCTACACAAAAGTTTTCTTAGGAGAAAATCAACAGAAGCCAAGCATATTGGTGCCGTCTAATGTAATTATCCCAGATTCAAAAGTGAAACAATTAGTGGTTGTTAAAAATGGCAAAGCAAAATTTGTGAATGTTGAGACAGGCTATAGAACAGCTTCTGCAGTTGAAATCACTTCTGGTGTTCAAGTGGGAGATAGTTTAATTGTTGCAGGGATGCTTTTTGTAAGAGACGGAAGCGATTTAAAAATAGGAAAGACATTACCACTTGCTGATATCATCAAGTAAGCTCATTATTAATAAATTTTTTAGATGAATATATCTGAACTCTCGCTAAAACGTCCAGTGCTTGCAACTGTGATGAATATTGCGATTATTATTTTTGGATTAGTAGGTTATTCTTTTTTAGCATTAAGAGAATACCCTGCAATTGATCCTCCAATCATTTCTGTACAAACATCTTATACTGGCGCCAATTCTGAAGTAATACAAAGTCAAATTACAGAACCTCTAGAGAAGGCAATCAATGGTATACCAGGTATCCGTACTATTAACTCTTCTAGTTCAGTAGGTAATTCAAATATAACCGTTGAATTTAACTTAGGTGTGAATTTGGAGACTGCTGCAAATGACGTGAGAGATAAAGTGGGTCAAGCTGTTAGAAGTTTACCAGAGGACATTAATAATCCGCCGATTGTATCAAAAGCAGATGCCAATGCGGACTTTATTATCATGCTTACCTTAAGAAGTAAGACAAAAGGTTTATTGGAATTAACTGAGTATGCAGAGAATGTTTTACAACAAAGATTCCAAACAATTGACGAAGTAAGTAGTGTGAATGTTAGAGGCAAGAGAATGTCCATGCGTATTTTCCCAAATACAGATTTGCTAAATGCTTTTGGAATTGCTATCAATGATATTCAAACTGCATTGAACAAGGAAAACGTTGAGCTTCCTGCTGGACGTATTTACGGAAACAAATCAGAGTTTATTATTCGTACATTAGGTAGGTTATCTACCGAGGCGGAATTTAGAGATATCATTATAAAACAAGATGCAACAGGTATCGTTAAACTTGGCGATATTGCAAGAGTTGAACTTGGGCCTGAGCAAGAAGACCAAGGGACCTATTTTAATGGCGTTCCGGTAGTAATGTTATCTATATCTCCTCAGCCAGGTGCAAACCAGATTAAAATTGCCGACGAGTTTTATAAAAGATTGGAGCAGGTTAAGTTACAAAACAAATCTGACATTGAATTTTTTGTACCGATTGATAATACCAAAAATGTAAGACGTGCACTATCTGAGGTAAAAGAAACCATCGTTATCTCTTTTGCATTGGTCGTATTGGTAATCTTCTTTTTCTTTAGAAATTGGTTGATTGCAATTCGTCCTTTGATTGATATCCCAATCTCCTTGATTGCGACTTTCTTTATTATGTATTTAGCCGGTTTCTCAATCAATGTATTGACATTGCTTGCGATCGTATTAGCAACGGGACTAGTAGTAGATGATGGCATTGTTGTTACAGAAAATATTTTCAGAAAATTAGAAGAGGGCTTGCCAATCAAAGACGCAGCAAGAGAAGGAAGTAAAGAGATATTCTTTGCTGTTGTTTCCACTTCAATTACATTGGCTGTTGTTTTCATGCCGGTTATTTTCTTACAAGGTTTTGTCGGTTCTTTATTTAAAGAATTTGGCGTGGTGGTTGCAGGAGCGGTATTGGTTTCAGCCTTTGTATCATTGACAATTACACCGGTATTGAATGTCTACCTAAATAGAAACGGTGGACAGCACGGAAAATTTTATGAGCGAACTGAGCCTTTCTTTAAAGGAATGGAGCAAAGTTATAGAAATGGCTTAGCTAAATTTTTACAAATTAGATGGATGGCATGGGTTATTGTTGGAGTTTGCTTCGTGTTAATTTTCTTTATTGGTAAAAATATTCAGAGTGAATTAGCGCCAATGGAGGATAAAAGTTCTGTTCGTATTTCAATGTCTTCTGCAGAAGGAACAAGCTATGAAGACTTAAGAACAGATTTATTAAAAGCCATTCGTATCATGCAAGATTCAATACCTGAGCACGCATTTACATGGGGTAGTGTTCCTGGATGGGGCGGTGGCGGCGGTGGTGCTTCTGGAAGATTGGGCATGGTAGATGTAACCGAGAGGACTCGAACTCAGTCTGAAATTGCAGCTGATCTGAATAAAAAATTCAAACGTTTAAAAAATGTCCGCATCTTTTCTGTAGAAGAACAGACTATTTCTGTGGGTATGATGTCACGTGGTTCTTTGCCAGTTCAGTTCATTATTCAGAATTTAGACTTTCAAAAAATCAGAAATGTTATTCCAGAATTTTTAGAAGCTGCTAGAAAGGACAAGACATTTGGAAATGTGGATGTCAATTTGAAATTTAATAAACCAGAATTGGATTTGACAATTGATCGTATGCGTGCTAAAGACCTTGGCTTATCTACTGCGGATATCTCTCAAGCATTGCAATCTGCTTTTAGTGGCGCTCGTTCTGCTTATTTCATTATGAATGATCGTCAATACGAAGTAATAACGCAAGTGCCTAAGTCTGACAGAAATACACCAACAGATATTAGTAAAATATATATCAGAAATAATAGAGGCGAAAGTATTCCGATTTCAAGCGTTTTGAGTATTGTTGAAAACAGTAATCCACCTAACTTATACCACTATAATCGTTTTAATTCAGCTACCATCTCGGCATCTTTAGCAGAAGGTAAAACAATTGGCGACGGAGTAGAAGCAATGGAGCGTATAGCAAAAGAAAAATTAGATGAGAGTTTCCAAACTGCCTTGAGTGGTCCTTCAAGAGACTTTAAAGAAAGTGCTTCTAATACCTCTTATGCATTAATGTTAGCGTTAATTTTAATTTACTTAGTACTTGCTGCTCAATTTGAAAGCTTCACAGATCCTTTCATTATCATGATCACAGTACCTTTAGCAATTGCGGGTGCATTGTTATCACTTTGGTTCTTAGATCAAACATTAAATATCTTCTCTCAAATTGGTATTATTATGCTAATTGGTTTAGTAACGAAGAATGGTATTTTAATTGTTGAATTTGCGAATAAGAAAAGAGAAGCTGGATTGGGTATCAAAGAGGCGGTATTAGAAGCTGCAGCGCAACGTTTAAGACCAATCTTAATGACAAGTTTAGCGACTGCATTAGGCGCGTTGCCAATTGCCATAAGCCTAGGTGCGGCTGCTACAAGTAGAAAACCATTAGGTACAGTGGTAGTGGGAGGTTTGTTATTCTCTTTAGTCTTAACACTATTTGTTATTCCTTCAGTATACACTTACTTGTCAAGTAAACATAAACGTCATGTAGATTAAAACAACATATAAGCATTTTCAAAATCCTAAAATAATCGTTTTTATTTTAGGATTTTTTCTTTAATGAACTTTGCTGTTGCTTGTTCTACACTTACAATATCTTTTGAAACAATCGGTGAAGCTAATACATGATTGCCTGTATTAGGCATTGCTAATGCTAATTTTAAATCTGAGGGGGTTGCAATCTGCTCCATCATTTTTTTGATGGCAGAAACTTTAACTACATTATCTTGATTTGATTCATCTTTATAATAGTATAGAGCCAGAGTTGGCTGTGTAATTTTTTTAAATGTTTCTTCTATCATTGTGGCTTCTAATAAATTTTGTAAGGCAACCACTGCTTCAATTCTATAATGACTGTTCCAATATTTAGGGTAGGCTGAATCGGTATATTTCACGTCCACATAATTCCCTTTCATTACAGCCCTGCCAATTTGTAAGCCCCACGGGTTATTTAATAATGGTGCTGCTGGATTATTAACTTCAATATTTGGAGAATATAAAATCAAACCTGCAATTTCTGGGTAATTAGCAGCTAATTGTAAAGCCAAGGTCCCTCCTGTTGAGGTACTCATTAAGATTACCTTTTTGCCTATTTTTTTACCAATCGCATAAGCTTGTTTCGCGGATTCCCAATAATTTTCTGCAGTAAGATTCATTAAATCTTCCGTCGTATCAATTCCATGCTCAGCTAATCTTGCTAAATATAAATTACAATTAAATTGTTTCGCAATTTTTTGATGTACTGGATCGCCTTCCATTTGACTAGCACTAAAACCATGCAAATATACTATGGCGTATTCAGTTTGTGTTTTAGAACTGTCTGCCCAAATTATTTTTGCCTCATTGTTTGACTTTATGATATGCTTAGATTCCATAGCATTAACATACGTATCTAAGTCATTCGTTTCTATTGCTGGCAGTGCTAAATCAAAAACGGGTTTTGATGGCTTAGGACCTAAAAAATAAACACTAATTAAAGTAAAAACGGATAGAATGACTATTTTTAGCAAACGCATAAGGATATATTTATTCTAAAGCTAGTAATTTTTGACTGCCTTTAAAAAATATTTTACTTAGATAAACGTGTAAATTGCAGCTATGACAAAAGAAAGATTTTTATCATTGGATGTGTTTCGTGGAATGACAATCTGTTTGATGATCATTGTGAACACGCCAGGCGATCCATTACACACATTCGCCCCTTTTATGCATGCAAGTTGGCATGGCTTTACACCAACAGATTTAGTTTTTCCTTCTTTTTTGTTTGCTGTGGGAAATTCATTAAGTTTTGTTTTACCTAATTTAGAAAAACAGGGAAGAACAAAAGTTTTGTATACAATCACAAAACGTACTTTAATCATTTTCGGACTTGGTTTTTTAATGTATTGGTTTCCATTTACAGGATCATTAGACAATGCAAGAATATTTGGTGTATTACAACGTATTGCTTTGGCATATGGCTTTGCAGCATTGTTTGCGCACTTCATGCATGAACGCGTTGTTAAAATTTTAACGGCTGTTTTATTGTTAATATACTGGTATCTAGCGGTGCATTATGGACAAGCAGGCGACCCATTGAGTTTAACAGGTAATGCAGCACTTAAATTGGATTTATATTTAATAGGACCTAATCATTTATACCAAGGAGAAGGCATTCCTTTTGATCCAGAAGGCTTATTAAGCACATTACCTGCCATCGTCAATGTATTGGTAGGTTTTATTGTTGGGAATATGGTTAGGACTAGCGGAAAAACCTATGAAGGGTTAACCCATCTTTTTATGTGGGGTGCTGGTTTTGTATTCCTTGCATTTATGTGGGATTATCAATTCCCTATCAATAAAAAACTATGGACCAGTTCATTTGTCGTATTAACTATAGGATTGGATATGATTATCCTCTCAACCATTATTTATAGGGTTGAGCTTCATCGCCAACACCAATTTGCCCGATTCTTCGAAATTTTTGGAAAAAACCCATTGGTTATCTACCTTTTTTCTGAAATTCTACTTGTTTCTATGAATTTAATCAAAGGGCCATCCAACCACCCAAGTTTATTTGACTGGGCTTATCAACGAGGATTCGCTCATATGAGACTATATTGGGGTTCGTTAGCTTTCTCCATTTCCTTCATGTTAGTCTGCTGGTTATTGGGTTATATATTAGATAAATATAAAATATATATAAGAATCTAAGCCTTCTATAGCCTTTTTTCCCTTTTGTTTTTTTTAGCACTGTAAACGGCGTACCTTTGCAGCCTCAAAACAGTACATGGAAATAAGAAACATCGCTATTATCGCGCACGTTGACCACGGTAAAACAACCTTGGTAGACAAAATTTTACACGCAACTAAAGTATTCAGAGACAACCAGGAGACTGGAGACTTGATCATGGATAGTAATGAGTTAGAGCGTGAAAGAGGTATCACTATCTTAAGTAAGAACGCATCTGTAACATACAAAGGTGTAAAAATTAACGTTATCGATACTCCAGGTCACTCTGACTTTGGTGGTGAAGTTGAGCGTGTTTTAAAAATGGCAGACGGTGTTTGTTTGTTAGTGGATGCATTTGAAGGTCCAATGCCACAAACTCGTTTCGTATTACAAAAGGCATTACAATTGAATTTAAAACCAATTGTAATTATCAATAAAGTAGATAAAGAAAACTGTCGTCCTGATGAAGTACATGATTCAGTTTTTGAATTATTCTTCAATTTAGATGCAACAGAAGATCAATTAAACTTTCCTACTTTCTATGGTAGTGGTAAGAACGGTTGGTTCAATGATAGCTTAACGCCATGTGATGATATCACACCTTTAATGGATGGTATTTTGAAATATGTTCCAGGACCAGATGTGAAAGAAGGACATACTCAAATGCAAATCACTTCATTAGACTATTCTACTTTCTTAGGTCGTATTGCGATTGGTAAAGTAGAAAGAGGTACAATCAAAGAAGGTCAAAACATTGTACTTGTTCAAGCTGATGGTAGCATCAAAAAGAATAAAGTAAAAGAATTATACGTATTTGAAGGAATGGGTAAGCGTAAGGTAACAGAAGTTGTTTCTGGTGACTTATGTGCTGTGGTTGGTTTAGAGGAATTCAACATTGGTGATACCATTGCTGATCCTGAAAATCCAGAAGCATTACCAGTAATCAGTGTAGATGAACCTACAATGAGCATGACTTTTAGTATTAACAACTCACCATTTTTTGGTAAAGAAGGTAAGTTTGTTACATCTCGACATATTCGTGATCGTTTGATGAAAGAAACTGAGAAAAACTTAGCATTACGTGTCGAAGAGACAGACAGTGCGGATAGTTTCTTGGTTTACGGTCGTGGTATCTTGCACTTAGGAGTATTAGTAGAAACAATGCGTCGTGAAGGATATGAGTTGACTGTAGGTAACCCTCAAGTTTTGGTTAAAGATATTGATGGTAAAAAGCATGAGCCATTTGAAATATTGGTTGTAGATGTTCCAAGTGAATTTAGCGGTAAAGTAATTGACTTAGTAACTCAAAAGAAAGGTGAAATGTTGATTATGGAATCTAAGGGTACAATGCAACATTTAGAATTCGATATTCCTTCAAGAGGTTTGATCGGATTGCGTTCTCAAATGTTGACTCAAACTGCAGGTGAAGCTGTAATGGCACACCGTTTCAATGAATACAAGCCATGGAAAGGTCAAATTCCTGGAAGAAGCAATGGTGTATTGATTGCAAAATCTGGTGGTACAACAACTGCATATTCAATTGATAAATTACAAGATAGAGGTCGTTTCTTTATTGAGCCAGGTGAAGAAGTTTATGCTGGTCAAATATTAGCAGAGCATATTAAGCCAGGTGATTTGAATATTAACGCTGTGGAGATGAAAAAATTAACGAACCACCGTGCGAGCGGCAGTGATGATAGTGTTCGTATCACTCCAAAAATCCAATTCACATTAGAAGAGTGTATGGAGTATATTCAATTTGATGAGTGTATCGAGGTGACTCCAAAGTCAGTTCGTATGCGTAAGTCTTTATTGGATGAAAATGAGCGTAGTAAAGCAACAAAGCAAAATAATAACTAGTCTCAATCTAGTTGATCATAAAAAAAAGAGTCTCGATTTTTCGAGACTCTTTTTTTTATGATCAATTCAATCTTTTTGTTATTTTATGGAGTGTCCGTAAGAATTAAAATTATTAGTTCAGTAATTAATTCTGTGCTTAGGTAAATTAAGCGTCTACTGGCTTGTTCAATGTCTTCCAAAGTAAATCTTTCAATTCCATTAAATTTTTAGAGATAGCAGAAGAAATAAATATATGGGGAATATTTTCTGGTAATTCTTTCTCAATCGCGTCCATTAATTCTTGGTCTAATAAATCTGATTTACTGATAGCGATGATAAAATCTTTTTGAAGTAATTCAGGGTTGAATTCGTTTAACTCGTTCTTTAAAATTTCAAATTCTTTTTTATGATCATTCGAATCTGCAGGGATTAAAAATAACAAAACAGCATTGCGTTCAATATGTCTTAAGAATCGGTGACCTAAACCTTTTCCTTCCGCTGCTCCCTCAATGATACCAGGCAAATCGGCGATACAGAACGATCGATTATTTCTGTATTCTACCATACCCAATTGTGGCGTTAAAGTAGTGAAAGCATAATTCGCAATCTTAGGTTTTGCTGCAGTGATAGAAGACAATAGGGTTGATTTTCCTGCATTTGGGAATCCTACTAATCCTACATCCGCTAATACTTTTAATTCAATTTGTTTCCATCCTTCTACACCATCTTCTCCAGGTTGCGCGTACTCAGGGACTTGTTGTGTAGGTGTTGCAAAATTGCAGTTACCTAATCCTCCACGTCCACCTTTCAACCAAACTATCTCTTGACCATCATGTAAGATCTCTGCTTCAATTTCACCCGTTTCTTCGTCTCTAGCAATAGTACCTAATGGCACTTCTATAATGATATCTTCACCGTCTTTACCGGTACATCTATTTTTTGAACCGTTCTCTCCATCCTTTGCTAATACATTTTTATGATAACGCAAATGCAGTAATGTCCATAGTTGGGAATTACCTCTTAAAATTACATGCCCACCTCTACCGCCGTCACCACCATCGGGGCCACCTTTTGCGGTTAATTTATTTCTTAGGAAATGTCTGCAACCAGCTCCGCCATGACCACTATGGGCAAAAATGCGGATGTAATCGATAAAATTATTTCTTTCTGACACTAGTATTCTTTATAAGCTACAAAGTTAATACAATCAAGCGGTAATCTAGTTGAATAAAAAAGCCCTCTCATAAAAGAGAAGGCTTTGAGTTTAAGTATTTACTTGATTTAATTGTTGGCTTTAAGACCATCAATTAAAATAGCCACCATGTTTTGTTCTAATTCCTCTGCACTGATTTTTTTAGTTGAACGGTGCCAACTTTCAATGCCACTAACTGCATGTAAGAAGATCAATACAACCGTAGGCGCATCAATTGGCTTGATCTCTTTATTTCTAATTCCTTCCTCAATAATAGCCGCTAATCTTTTACGATAAACCCTCCTTTGATTCTGGTAATTTGATAAATAAGGGTCAGATAAGTGTTTCCATTCTCTATCACTCACATACACTTCTTCATAATTATGTATCATCTCTACAATATGGAAACGTAATATCTTTTCCATCTTCTTTAATGAACTTATAGGCTCTGATTCAATTTCGTCAATTTTTAAAACAAAACGATTCGCCACATTGAAAACCAATTCATGTAGTAATTCACTCTTAGATTTAATATGATTGTACAAGCTTGCAGCTTCTACACCTACTGCTTCTGCTAAATCTCTCATACTTGCCGCTTTGTACCCCTTTTCTCTAAAAAGTGTAGCCGCTTTACTCACAATGACATCCTTTCTGGAGCCGTTTTTTTCGGTTTTAATTCTAGCCATAATACTGTTTTTGATCGTTTGTTAGCACAAAATTATCAAATAAAAGCCAACGTTTTTATTAATTTTTGATAAAAATATTCAATTTTGTTAGTTTTTTGATTATCAATCAGTTGTGTTTCTAGAAATTGTTCGATTGGGATTGCTTTGGGAGAGATGTCTTAAAAATCGTAGTTTCGCAGCTGAAAATCAAAAAATTAAACATGTCTTTAGTAGTCGTTGGATCTATGGCTTTTGATGCCATTGAAACCCCTTTTGGGAAAAGTGATAAAATTATTGGTGGTGCTGCAACTTATATTGCTTGGTGCGCTTCCAATTTTACACCCGTAAAGCAAATTTCTGTGGTTGGAGGAGATTTTCCTCAAGCTCAATTAGATGCATTAACTGCTAGAGGGGTTAATTTAGAAGGGGTTCAAATTAAAAAAGATGAAAAAACATTTTTCTGGAGTGGCAAGTACCACTTAGATATGAATACACGTGATACTTTAGACACACAATTAAATGTGTTGGAAAATTTCCAACCTGTAGTGCCTGAGAGTTATCAAGATTGTGAAATTTTGATGTTAGGTAATTTAGTGCCATCGGTTCAAAGTAGCGTGATAAAGCAAATGAAAAATCGTCCTAAATTAATCGTGATGGATACGATGAATTTTTGGATGGAAATTATGATGGATGATTTGTTGCACACCATCAGTTTAGTAGATGTTTTATTAGTAAACGATAGTGAAGCTCGTCAATTGAGTGGAGAATATAGTTTAGTAAAAGCTGCTAAAAAAATTATGGCTATGGGGCCTAAATATCTAATTATTAAAAAAGGAGAACACGGTGCTTTATTATTCCATCAGAACGAAGTATTCTTTGCGCCTGCTTTGCCTTTAGAGGAAGTATTTGATCCAACTGGCGCTGGCGATACCTTTGCTGGTGGATTTGTTGCGCACCTTGCTAAAACAAAAGATATCTCTTTTGAGAATATGAAATCTGCAATCATATTAGGCAGTGCAATGGCGAGTTTCTGCGTAGAAAAGTTTGGTACCGAGCGTTTAACAGAAATCAATGTAGCTGATATTAAGGAACGCGTACAATCGTTTGTTCAGTTAGTGAATTTTGATATTGAGCTAGTATAATTTTGTCAAGTATATCAAACGAATTACATTTGTAGAAGTGAACAAGCAAATTAAACATACAAAACAAATTAAGAAACCACTGTAAAAGGAAGGTGCTGATTTTTTGTATGTTTTAAAATATACTCAGAAGCCTTCCAAGAAATTGGAAGGTTTTTTATTTAGGGGCATTTGTAAAACTTAATGCCCCTAAATAAAACTCTGATGATTTTAAAGTCCTTGAAAGGGCTTTGAGACCTTTGATTGACCATAAAAAATAAGAAATATGAAAGTTGCAGTAGTCGGTGCTACAGGATTAGTAGGAACCAAAATGTTAGAAGTGCTTGCAGAGCGTAATTTCCCTGTAAGTGATTTAATACCAGTTGCCTCAGCGCGTTCTGTAGGCAAGGAAGTGCAGTTTAAAGGCAAGGGGTATAAAGTCGTTAGTATGGAAGATGGTATTGCAGCAAAACCTGCAGTTGCTATTTTTTCTGCTGGTGGAAGTAGTTCGTTGGAATGGGCGCCAAAATTTGCTGCAGCGGGTATTCGTGTGATTGACAATTCTTCTGCATGGAGAATGGATCCTACAAAAAAATTAGTAGTACCAGAAGTGAATGCTTCTGTATTAACTAAAGATGATTTTATCATTGCCAATCCAAACTGCTCAACTATTCAAATGGTGGTTGCATTGCAGCCATTGCATGAAAAATATAAAATCAAAAGAGTCGTTGTAAGTACTTACCAAAGTGTCACCGGTACAGGTAAGCAAGCTGTGGATCAATTGTTTAATGAGCGCAAGGGCAATCAATTAGATGCAGAACAAATGGCTTACAAATATCCAATAGATCTAAATGTAATTCCTCAAATCGATGTCTTCTTAGAAAACGGGTATACAAAAGAAGAAATGAAAATGGTGAAAGAGACTTGCAAAATCATGCAAGACGATTCGATTAAAGTAACTGCTACAACAGTTCGTATTCCAGTAGTGGGTGGCCATAGTGAGAGCGTAAATGTAGAATTTGAAAATGAATTTGAATTAAAAGATGTGATTGCTGTGCTTTCTGCTGCGCCTGGTGTAATTGTTCAACAAGATGATGCGGCACAATTTTATCCAATGCCTTTGTGGGCGCATGAAAAAGATGAAGTATTTGTTGGAAGATTACGTCGCGACGAAACACAAGCAAAAACTTTGAATATGTGGATTGTGAGTGATAACCTTCGCAAAGGCGCTGCTACCAACGCAGTTCAAATAGCAGAATACTTAGCGGCTCAGGGAATAATTTAGATTTTATCGTTGAGTAGATAGACAAGTAAAACTGAATAGAATTAATAAAATAACTTCTTTATTTTATTAATTCCCCCAAAACCCTTCTTAATATAGGGTTTTGAAAATCGTAAGCATATAGAATTAATAAAATAACTTCTTTATTTTATTAATTCTATGAATTCGGCCTCGGTAATAATTTTTATCGAGGCTATTTTTTTTGCTTTTTCTAATTTGCTTCCTGCATCTTCACCTACAACCAGGTAATTTAATTTACTACTCACCCCACTCAATATATGACCTCCTTTTGCCTCTGCCATTGCTTCTGCTTCTGAACGTTTTAACTGAGTAAGTGTTCCTGTAAATAAAAAATTTAAGCCTGTAAGTGTGCCATCCGCTTTTTGGTGATTTGTTTGCTCTACATTCAATCCTAATTGAATCAAGTGGTTAATCATTTCCAGCTGGATAGGATCGCTAAAAAACTGAACGATACTACTTGCAACTTTAACACCTATATCTTCAAATTCAAGTAATTGAGTTTCTGTAATACGGGTTAAGTCTAGTATATGGTTGATTCTACTTGCAATGGTCTTTGCTGTGGTTTCTCCGACAAATCGAATACCCAATGCATAAATCAAACGGTGCAATGGTTGTTTTTTAGATGCTTCAATTGCTGAACTTAAATTGTCAATACTTTTTTTACCAAAACCCTCCATGGTTCCTATGCGTTCAAAATCTAAATTGAAAATTCCTGGTATATCTTTCAGCAATCCTAACTCAAAAAACTTCTTAATATTAGCCTCGCCCAGATTTTTGATATCCATTGCATCTTTACTTACAAAATGGGCAATGCGTTCTACAATCTGTGCACTACAATTAAAATTATTGCATCTCCAAACAGCTTCTGTTGTCTCTTTTACTAACGCGGTATTACAAACGGGACAATGGGTAGGGAATAGAATCTTTTTTTCATTGCCAGTTCTTATGCTTGCTATTGAGTGTACAATCTGAGGAATCACATCTCCAGCACGCTCTATAATAACCGTATCTCCTAATAATAAATCTTTTTCAATGATATATTCTTCGTTATGTATTGAAATGCTTGACACTGTTACACCACCTATTGCTACAGGTTTTAATTTAGCAACGGGTGTTACTGCGCCTGTTCTTCCAACTTGGAATTCCACATTTTCTAAAATGGTAGTAGCTTGTCTCGCTTTAAATTTATAGGCAATCGCCCATCTTGGATGATGAGATGTCATTCCTAATTTTTCTTGTAAAGCAAGGTCATTCACTTTTACGACCAATCCATCTATCTCATAAGGCAATTCATCTCTGCTAGCTTCTGCAATACTGCAATAATCAATTACATCTTGAATGGTATGCACTAATTTTTTTTCTTTCTCAGGAGACCTGAATCCCATATTCCATAATAGTTCTAAAGATCCACTATGTGTATTAAACAATGGGTTGATCGATTTTCCTGGAATAGGAAGGACATAACTTATATGATAAATAAAAGCGTCTAAATTTCTTTCTGCTACTTCTTTAGGGTCTTTCATTCTTAAACTTCCCGAAGCAGCATTTCTAGGATTTGCAAGTGTGGCTTGTTGTTTTGCTTTTAATTTTTCGTTAAAAGCATCAAAAGCATTTTTGCTCATAATTACCTCGCCACGTATTTCAATTTGCTGAATACCATTTTCTGCCAGTGGTATACTTAATGGAATAGACCTTATTTGTTTTATGTTGGTTGTAATATCCTCCCCCGCAACTCCATCGCCTCTGGTACAAGCGCGCACTAATAAATCGTTCTCGTAAATTAACGAGATACTTGCTCCGTCGAATTTAGGTTCTACACAATAGCTAATGAAATCAAGGTTTGCAGATTCCCTTGCTTTGCGATCAAAATCATTCAGGTCATCTGCATTATAGCTATTTTCCAAACTTAACATGGGCACTAAATGGGGCACCGTTTCAAAGCTGCCATTTAAGCTATTCCCGACTCTCTGACTAGGAGAATCTGGCGTTATACATGACGGGTCGGATTGCTCAATTTTCAATAGAGCTTGGTAAAGTTGGTCGTATTCGTAATCACTTATTAATGCTTCATTGACCACATAATATTGGTATTCATGAAACTGCAACACCTTTTTTAAGGCATTTAGTTCAATGCTTAATGGGGAAGCTAAAAACTGCTTTGTTATTTGCTGTATTGCTTGTATTTGTGCTTTATCGTACATGGTTCAAAATCTTCGCTAAAGTACAAACTTTAGCGCTTGCAAGCTCATAATTTAATACCTTTATGGACTAAATAATGGACTACTTATGTTGTATTCAATGACAGGTTATGGAAGGGCAGAAATGACGTTTAATGATAAAACACTTTTAGTGGAAGTCAAGTCTTTAAATGGTAAACAATTCGATGTTCGTCTAAATATCCCTTCTTTATTAAAACCAATAGAAGTAGAGATTAGAAATACACTAAATGAACATTTATTTAGAGGAAGTGTAGAATGTTCTATTTCTGTTAGATCTAATGGCGCATCAAAGCCTGTAAATATTAATAAAGCATTAGCTAAGTCTTATTATCAACCCATAGTTGAATTAGCAGAAGAGTTGGGTATTGGCAAAGAAAATATATTAAGTACATTATTGAAAATGCCCGATGTGGTTTCTTCTACCAATGAAGTTTTAAATGAGGAGGAAAAAAATGCCATTTTTGGTTTATTAAAACAAGCAATTGATTTATTAAACATCCATAGGGAGCAAGAGGGTAAATCAATAGAGCTGGATTTGTTGGAAAGAGTTGCTGCAATTGAAGCACAACAAGCCGCTATTGCAGTGATAGAGCCAAATAGAAGAACTAAGATTAAAGATGGCTTGATCAAATTATTAGAACAAAATGTTGGACCAGATAAATACGATAACAACCGATTAGAGCAAGAGTTGATTTATTATATCGAAAAAATAGACATTTCAGAAGAGCGCGTTCGATTGACCAATCATTGCGCTTACTTTAAATCAATCCTTGCGGATAAAGATCCAAATAAAGGAAAAAAATTATCTTTCGTATTGCAAGAAATGGGAAGAGAAATTAATACTACAGGTTCTAAGGCGAATGACGTAGAGATTCAAAAATCAGTGATCGTGATGAAAGATGAATTAGAAAAAGCAAAAGAACAAATTTTAAACGTTTTATAAATGGGAAAGTACATGCGCTTTGTTTGCACTATTTGTTTTTTTATTGGCATGACTGCATGTCAAACAATGCCGCTTTCTGAGCAAAACACGATTCATCCCGATCATCAATGGAATAGCGCAAAGCCAGAAAAATATCTTTTTAATGTGACTGATACCAATAGTTTGTATAAAGTCATCTTTGTTATTAGGCACCACAACGCATATCATTATAAAAACATTTGGGTTGAATTAACGCATGCTGCAGCAAAGGAAGTCCCTGTAACGAATACTTTTAACCTTAATCTTGCAGACGATCAAAAAGGATGGCTAGGTACAGGTATGGATGATATCTTTGATCAACGAATCCCATTAACTGTAAAGCCTATAAAATTAAAATTGGGTATCAATTCTTTTACAATTAGGCATACAATGCGTGAGGATCCATTACAGAGTATTTTATCTACAGGTATTCGAATCGAAAAAGCTGCTTTATAAGATGCGCAATTCAATATCCATTTCCAAATTAGTATGGGTAAGAATTATCTACTGGTTATTCTTAACCTATATGGTTGCTGCATTTATTTGGTGGTATGTGGCATTGGTTAAACAAAACGAACTATTGACCGCAACAAAAATTGAAACCTTAGTTGCTACTGGTAAAGTTGACAAACAGCATATAGAAAGCATTGAAGCATTCTCGGTAAGAAAAACAAAACAATATATTGGAGAAGGGGTAACATTTCTCTTTCTTTTTCTTTTAGGCGCAATTTATGTGTATCGTTCACTATTGAAACAATTAAGGTATTCTACGCTGCAGCAAAATTTTATGATGGCCGTAACTCATGAGCTTAAAACGCCCATTGCAGTAACACAATTAAATTTAGAGACAATCATTAAAAGAGACCTTAAACCGGAACAGCAACAACATTTAATTCAAAATACTTTAAAGGAAACAAAACGTTTAGACGCTTTGTGTAATAATATTTTATTGGCCTCCCAATTGGATATGGGGCAATATGAATCCAACAAACAATTAGTTGATTTTTCAGAAATTGCTAAACAATGTATTAATTCATTTGAAGAACGTTATCCTAATAGAAAATGCATTGTACATGTAAATTCTTCTATTCAAATACATGGCGAGCCTTTGTTGTTACAATTATTACTTAATAATTTATTAGACAATGCCAATAAATATGCTACAAATGATACGCCAATTTTTATCGAATTGCAACAGCAGGATAACCTTATTGAATTGAGGGTGAAAGACGAAGGTGTTGGCATTGATATGGAGGAACGCACTAAAATTTTTGATAAGTTCTACAGAGTGGGAGCCGAGCAAACAAGGTCGACAAAAGGTACAGGCTTGGGTTTGTATTTGTGTAAAAAAATTGTCACATTTCACGGTGGAACAATTCAGGCTCAATCAAATCAGCCTAAAGGAAGTATTTTTGTAGTTCAATTCAATGCAAATTAATCATGCAAAAAAGCAGCATTTTATTAGTGGAAGACGAAGAGCATCTTCATGAAGCATTGAAGCTGAATCTAGAAATGGATGGCTACGAGGTTGATTCTGCATTTGATGGACAAGAAGCATTGAAGCAAATTCAGGCTGCGCATTATGATTTGATTATTTTGGATATTATGTTGCCTTCATTAGATGGATTCAGTATTACAGAGCGCTTACGACTAAACAACAATCAAACACCTATTTTAATTTTAAGTGCTAAAAATACGAGTGCGAATAGGGTACAAGGTTTGAAATTGGGTGCTGACGATTATTTGACAAAGCCATTTAATTTAGAAGAATTGCTTTTGAGGGTTAGCAAGCTTATTCAAAAGCATCATCAACAATCCAACAATACGGCACAGCTAGAAACCTATCAATTTGAAGGGCATAAAGTTGACTTTAATGCATCCGAGGTTAAACTGGCTTCTGGTCAAATGATTACTCTTACAAAACGTGAATTGTTATTATTGAAGCTATTAATCGAAAACAAGAATACGGTGGTTACTAGAGAAAAAATCCTTCAATTGGTATGGGGTTACCAGGTATTCCCGACCACTAGAACCATCGATAATTTCATTCTAAATTTTAGAAAATACTTCGAATTGGACCCTAAACACCCCAAACATTTTATTTCAATGAGGGGGGTGGGCTATAAATTCCAAGATTAAGTCCTAATAACGCAATCTTTGGCCAAATTTATCGTTTCTATTTATAGATAAATTTAGCCCATGTCATTGTCCTCAATACAAGATTTCGTAGAACCTATTAACCTTTCTTTCTTATCAAAGGACGAAGGCTACCGTGATACCCAGCTAGGAAAACATATTAAATCTTATGAAACTTCCCTTCCGGATATTACTGATGCAGATATTGTTTTGATTGGAGCAGGGGAATGTAGGGGTGCAGGATTTGTTTTAAATGGTTTTGAGGCGGCAAATAATGTTCGTGCTGCTTTGTATAATTTGTATTATTGGCATGCACAAGTAACAATTGCCGATTTGGGCAATGTGAAACTTGGTCAAACTATCCAAGATAGTTATGCAGCGCTTAGAACGGTGATTGCAGAATTGATGCTACAAAATAAAAAAGTGGTTATCATGGGCGGGTCTCATGATTTAACACTTCCTCAATACCATGCTTACACTTCGATTCCAACCTTAGTTAATGCAGTTGTTGCCGACGCTAAAATTGATTTAGACTTAGAGGCTAGATTACCATCAGATCATTTTTTAGAAGAGTTGTTTACAGGCTTACCTAATCACTTAAACCATTATGCGCACATAGGATTTCAGAGTTATTTTATGCATCCGCACATGCTTGAGACAATTGATAAATTAAGATTTGATTGTTTTAGATTGGGTGTGGTACGTGAGAGTATTGAGGAGATGGAGCCAGTGATAAGGGATAGTCATATGATGAGCTTTGATATTAGCGCTATTCAAAATGCACAAGCCCCTGCTAACATTATTACTCCTAACGGTTTTAATGGCGAAGAAGCATGTGTGTTGATGCAGTATGCCGGTATGAGCTGGAAAACAAGTTCCATTGGCTTATTCGGTTACCAGGCAGAACTAGACCATCATGGTTTAACTGCGATTCAAATGGCGCAAATGATCTGGTATATTATTGACGGTGTGCATCGCGGCAAGAAAGAAGCTCCATTAACTGCGTTAGATCGTTTTAAAGAATTTCAGATTGCATTTTCAGATATTGACACTCAGTTTTTACAAAGTAAAAGTACTGGAAGGTGGTGGATGAAATTACACAATGGCGAATGGATGCCTTGTAGTTACAAAGATTATTTAATTGCTTCTAATAACGAAATTCCAGAAAGATGGCTAAGAGCTTTAGAAAGAGAATAACCAATTTTAAATTCGAAAATTGGTTTAAACTTTTGTTTGTCATAGCAAGCATTGCGATGCTATTAAGCGCTTGTTCGGTGCGTCAAGCCCAAAAAGCATTACTTGGCTCTGATGCTGTCAAAGGAGCACATATTGGAATAGCTATTTACAATGATACAAAGGGGCAGTGGTTGGCGAAATATCAGAGCGATCATTATTTTACACCAGCAAGCAATACAAAAATATTAGCTACTTATTTAGGTCTTGAATTCCTTGGAGATTCTTTGCCAGGCTGGAAGATGGCAGAAAATAAGGACACCATTTTCTTACTACCTCAAGGTGATCCAAGTTTTTTACATCCTGAATTTAAATACCAGCCGGTGGTGGATTTAATTGAAAATACGAGCAAGAAAGTAGTGATTGCTACCAATCAAGTACAAGATAATTTTGAAATGTTTGGTAATGGTTGGGCATGGAATGATTATGCAGAAGATTATCAACCAGAAAGAAGCAGAATGCCAATTTATGGTAATGTCGTACATTTTTATCAAAGTAATAAAAAGATAGACTCTATTAAGCCTTTTTATTTTTTTAAGGACTATGTAGATCTAGATAAAGTAGAAGAGAAAAACTGGACTCGTAATATTACTGGAAATCGCTTTTATACAACTTCAGAAAGTAATAAGCGAAAATATTTTCAAGTACCTTTTGATCAACAATACGCTCCTTTATTAATGGCTGTCACTTTATTGAATGACACTTTACATAATAAAGTAATTATCAATAAAAATATTATTGCACCTACTACTGGATTTAAAACAATTAGAACTATAGCAACGGATAGCTTGTTAAAAATTATGATGTTGCGTAGTGATAATTTTTATGCAGATCAAATTGTTTTAATGGCAAGCGAACAGTTACTGGGTAAGATGGATGATGGCGCATTAATTGATACGGCAACGAAATTACTTTTCCCTAATTTACCTCAACCAATGCGATGGGCGGATGGTAGTGGTTTGAGTCGCTATAATTTAAATACGCCAGAAAATTATATTGCTATTCTACAACAAATGCAATCTAAATTTGGTGAACAGCGTGTAAAAAATATTTTTGAAAAAGGGGGAGAAGGAACAATATCGGCTTATTATAAAAACTTTCCTGGAACCATCTATGCTAAAACAGGCACACTAGGAGGACAAGTGGCTTTGAGTGGCTTTATCTACACGCCTAAAATGCAAAAGCTATACTTCTCTGTTTTGGTTGCTAACCATATGAGTAAATCTAGTGCTCAAGTAAGACGCGCGGTTGAAACTTATTTAACCAGCGTTACAAAGGGTATGTAATTTCTATTTGCTGAATAATCGATCTAAGTAATCTTCATTGAACTCTATGAAAGTTGGGGCGCCAGATGCAGTTGTATTTGGTATGTCGCATTCGCTTAATGACTCAATCAGGCTGTGCATTTCTTTCTGTCCTAAATTCTGACCCGCTTTGATGGCCATTTGACGTGCCATACAACGTATCAATTTCTCTCTTTTACTAAACTTTAAATCTGCGCTAAAATGTTTGAACTGTTCAAGTAAAAGTTCAATGGCATTTTTTTCATTACCTGCAAGCACATCTGCAGGGATACCTTGAATGATGAAACTATTCTGTCCAAAAGATTCTATTTCATATCCAATATTAGCTAGGTCTTCGATCATCTCTTCTAACAATATTGCATCGCTAGCACTTAGCTCTAATACAACTGGAAATAAACTTTTTTGTGTAGCATGTGGCTGGACACTTGCCTTTTGATACTTCTCATATAAAACGCGCTCATGGGCAAGTTGCTGATGTATAATGATAAGCCCACTCTTTGTTGGCGCAATGATATAGGTTTGATGCAATTGCATCAAGAAAGCATCTTCGGGTACTGTTAGTGAATCGTCGTCCTTATACAAACCCATTGAGGAAGACTTTACAATAAATTCTTGATTAGCTGTAGGCATTTCGGTGAAGAAACTTTTCCAGTCTTGCTGGCCTGCTTGATCAGATTTTGGTATAAAATGTGCTTGGTTTTTTTGGGTAAATCCTTCGTATAATGACTTTCTTGAAGTCTCATTTACTTGACCTTCTGTGAAAGGTTTTTGTATTGCATCCAATTGTTGAATATTGGCATCCAATGAAAAGTCTAGAGAAGGTGCGATACTAAACTGCGCTAGTGCATGTTTTACAGCCGCCTGCACAAAAGCATAAATAATTTTATCGTCTTCGAATTTAATTTCTTGCTTTGTTGGATGCACATTGATATCCACTTTAGAAGGATCAACGTCAATGTATAAAATATAACTAGGAAAACTATCTTTAGCAATTAAACCATCAAAAGCATTTGCAATCGCGTGGTGTAAATAAGCGCTTTTTATGAATCTTCTATTAACAAAAAAGTATTGATCGCTTCTTGTTTTTTTAGCTGTTTCTGGCTTGCCTACAAAACCTGATATAGTTAAGTAGTCTGTGTGTTCACCGACAGTGACTAATTTACTTTGGTAGCTATTGCCCAACACCTGAATGGCTCTTTGTTTAAAGCTTCCGCCCTCCCAATGGTACACTTCTTGGCCATTGTTGTTTAAATTGAAATAAATTTCAGGGAAGGCCAAAGCAACTCTTGTGAATTCTTCTAATATATGTTTTAACTCAGCCGAATTACTCTTTAAAAAATTTCTCCTTGCAGGTACATTGAAAAATAAATTTTTCATACTTATGCTTGTGCCCACGGGATTGGCTACAGGAGTCGTAGAAATGACCTTACTATTTTCAATGGCTACTTCTACGCCCACTTCATCTTCGGCCCTTCTTGTCTTTAATTGCACTTGAGACACAGCCGCTATTGAAGCAAGCGCCTCTCCTCTAAAACCCATTGTGCGAATCTGGAACAAATCTTCTATCACATTGATTTTACTGGTAGCATGTCTAGCAAATGCATTTTGTGCATCTTTTTCGGACATGCCTTTGCCGTTGTCAATGACTTGAATCAATGATTTGCCTGCTTCATTAATAATTAGTCTAATTTCAGTGGCTTCTGCGTCTACGGCATTCTCCAATAACTCCTTTACAGCACTGGCAGGTCTTTGTATGACTTCGCCCGCTGCAATTTGATTCGCAATATGATCTGGGAGTAAATGAATCGTTTCGGCCACTTATTTAACAATTTTTAAAGTGTGTAAAAGTAGTAAATTTGCGTCTTAATAACGAACCTTATGCAGAGAACAGCAGACATCCAAAAATTAAGCCATAAATACCTCCCAACCGACTTTGTATTGACGGATTGGGCTAGTTTGGAGCCCTTTTTTAAAGAATTAAAAGAAAGACCCATAGATTCAGTGGCCAATTTGGAAGCTTGGTTAATGGACTTGAGCGAATTAGAAGCTTGTATAAGTGAAGATGCTTGTTGGAGACAAATCAAAATGACTTGCGACACAACCGATAAAAGTTTGGAAGATGCCTTTACTTTTTTCTGCATGGAAATTCAACCGAAAATGCAACCTTATACAGATGCATTGAATCGAAAATTAATTGAATCCCCATTTACAGCAGCATTAGATCAGGACAAATACCATACTTATTTAAGGGCTGTTAAAAAAAGTATTGAATTATTTAGAACCGAAAATATTCCTATTCAAGCAGAGCTAAGTGTTTTACAACAACAGTATGGCACTATTGCTGGAAAAATGACCATTGAAGTGGGCGGCAAGGAATATACCTTACAACAAGCTGCACAATTTTTAGAAAACGAAGACCGCGCATTTAGAGAAGAAGTGTATCGTAAAATACAAACTAGACGTTTACAAGATCAGGCCCCACTTCATGACTTATTTACAAGTCTTGTTCAAAAAAGACATCAGGTTGCATTGAACGCTGGTTTTGAAAACTACCGTGATTATAAATTCGCAGAACTTGGACGTTTTGATTATACCAAAGAGGATTGTTTTCAATTTCATGAAGCAGTGAAGTTGCATGTAATGCCGCTGATTGAAAAAATTTACGAACGTAAAAAATCCAAATTAGGTTTAGATACCCTTAAGCCTTGGGATTTAGAAGCAGAACCTGCGGGAACAAAGCCTTTGCGCCCTTTTACGAACGGTGAAGATTTATATAAAAAGTCTGTTGCTTGTTTTGAACAGATTGATCCCTTCTTTGCTGATTGTTTAAAGAAGATGAATGAGTTAAAGCATTTTGATTTAGAAAGTAGAAAAGGTAAAGCGCCGGGAGGATACAATTGTCCTTTGGCGGAATCAGGCGCGCCGTTTATTTTTATGAATGCAGCAGGGCAGATGAGCGATGTAACAACAATGGTGCACGAAGGTGGACATGCAGTTCATTCTTTCCTGGCGCATCAATTGTCTTTAAGTGCATTCAAGGAATATCCGATGGAGATTGCGGAAGTAGCAAGCATGGCTATGGAATTGTTTAGCATGAATCATTGGCAATCATTTTTTGATAACGAAGCTGATTTAAATAGAGCCATTGAACATCAGTTAGAAAGAACGATTACTATTTTTCCTTGGATCGCAATTATTGATAAATTCCAACATTGGGTCTATACAAATCCTAATCACACAATTGAGCAAAGAACCAATGAGTGGCAAAATATTGTAAAAGAGTTTTCTTGTAAAGTATTGAATCAATCGGGCTTAAAAGAGTTTAGAGCAATTGGCTGGCAAAGACAATTGCATTTATTTGAAGTGCCATTTTATTATATAGAGTATGGTATTGCACAATTAGGTGCTATTGGCATGTGGATGCAGTATCAGAAGAATCCAAGACAAGCACTCGACAACTACATGAATGCATTGGCACTAGGAGGTACAAAAACATTGCCTGAATTATATAAAACAGCAGGCTTAGAATTTAATTTCTCTCCTGCTTATGTCAAGAATTTAATGGAATTTACGAATCAAGAATTAGAAAAATTATATCATTAAAATAAAATATAAAACCATGAAAAAAGTAGTTATCGTATTTCTTTTTAGTGTTGTGTCCATTTTGGCGATTGCTCAAAAACCTGCATCTGCACCAACAGGTAAATCTGATCCTTCGATGCCTGTATACTTAGTTGACGGCGTTGAAACGCCTTATGCAAAAGTGGTTAAATTAAATACGACATTAATTGCTTCAATGGATGTTTATAAAGGGCCTGATGCAATTGCAAAGTTTGGGTCAAAATATAAACATGGTGTAGTTATTGTCAAATTAAAAAAATCGACAAAAAAATAAGTTCGTCAATGACTTAACGTAGAATTGAATTAAACAAAAAAAGACCTCGAATTATCGAGGTCTTTTTTTATGCGTTACTGTCTCCTTCGGGTCTAGGCCCATTTGGATTATTTCCTTGGGGACGAGGTCCGTTTGGATTTTGACCCTGCTGTCTAGGTCCATTTGGATTATTTCCTTGAGGGCGTGGTCCATTTGGATTTTGGCCCTGCTGTCTAGGTCCGTTTGGATTATTTCCTTGAGGGCGTGGTCCATTTGGATTTTGGCCCTGCTGTCTAGGTCCGTTTGGATTATTTCCTTGAGAACGAGGCCCATTAGGATTTTGACCCTGCGGTCTTGATCCCTGTGGTCGTGGTCCGTTTGGATTTTGGCCCTGAGGTCTTGGTCCTTGAGGACGAGGCCCATTAGACCTTGAGTCATTATTTTGCCCTTGTGGTTCTCTATAATTTCTTTGTTGATCTCTTCTTCGGCGATCATTCTTTTCTAAAGAACGTAGACTGATCTGACCTACTAATTCAACAAATTCAGGTTCTACTTCTTTGTTTTTACTAGTGATTTCTACTGCTTCTAAATCTTCTACAGCAATACCTTGTTGATTTAATCTTTTAATTTCCTTAACACGCTCAATGGTCAATGGATAATGTTTGGTATTATTTGGAAGGGTATACCACATTAAATTTTTGAAAATATCTTTCTTGATTAAAAACGCTTGACCCATTGCTGTTTGCAAATTGTCTGCATAGTCTGGAAATGCTTGTAAGGCATCCAAATAAGTATCTAATTCAAAATTCAAGCAGCATTTTAAACGACCACATTGGCCACTTAATTTAGTTTGGTTGATTGATAAGTTTTGATATCTAGCCGCAGTGGTATTGACACTTTTGAAATCATGTAACCATGTGCTACAACATAATTCACGGCCACAACTTCCAATACCGCCCACTTTAGCCGCCTCTTGACGAATACCAATCTGGCGCATCTCGACTTTTACTTTAAACTCTCCTGCAAAAATGCGAATCAACTCTCTAAAGTCAATACGGTCATCTGCAGTGTAGAAGAAAGTACCTTTTTTACCATCCGCCTGTAATTCAATCTCACTTAACTTCATCTGTAATTTCAAATCTCTTGCATGAGCTCTACTTCGAGCTAACATATCTGATTCTCTACTCTTACTTATTTTAAATGTTTCAATGTCTTTTTCTGTACTTGCTCTAAGAATTTTTTTCATGTCAGGATGAAACTCGTCCGTGCCTCTTTTTTTCAATTGCACACGCACTAATTCTCCAGTCAAAGAAACTTCGCCTAGGTCGAAACCATTAACGCCTTCGACAGTTACATAATCCCCTTTTTCAAAAATTTGGAAAGTTGGGTTTCTAAAAAATTCTTTTCGGCTTCCTTGTTTAAAGCTTACTTCAACAACCCTACATTGACTTTCTGCATCATCTACAGGCAAGTCTCTTAACCAGTCATGTACATTTAATCTATTACATCCTCCAGTACTACAGCCTCCATTACTTTTGCAGCCATTGGGCGTACCCGTGCCGCATGATCCACATCCCATATATTCTAAGTTCTAACTGTTATAAATTGAAATTCCCAACACCCCCATATCCCAATACCTCATTTCTCTAGATTGGTGTCTATGTCAAAATTAAGGTTTTGTTGCGAATGATATGATAGAACTTGATGCCCATGGCCATAAATAGCATCTTTGCATTGGCATTTCGTTCTATATAGTAGACTGCTTTGTCTAATTCCTGAATAATTGCCTCTAATTGACCCACGCCTGCGATTTTATTAATTCTAAGTGCAAAATCCTTTAAATCAGGGTCCAAAGGAAGGTCGGCACCCAATACTTTGATCCTTATGCTTTGTTCTAATAGGTGGTTAAAGTATTTTAAAAATTGCTTTTGCTGCTCTCTCCCAAGTTTACTGACTTCGTCTACCCATTTCATTTGGGCCAATGGGCCATTTTTCAGGATGGCATTTAACCAGTCTCTTATTTGATCTAAGAAATCCGTATCGCTATGTTGTACTAAATGGAGCGCTTCTCTATAGTTGCCATCTGACATTGCTGCAATTAGCTGCGCTTTTTCTGGGTTTAAATTTGCTCTAGATTCTAAAGCGGAAGCAATTTCGACATTGGTTAGCCTTGGCACCTTAATAAACTGGCAACGGCTTTGGATAGTAGGTAGAATTTGCTCTTCTGAATTGGCTACTAATAAAAAGATGGTATCTGCAGGAGGCTCTTCGATTAATTTCAAAAGTTTATTGCCTTCTTTGCCTAAATACTCAGGCATCCACATCACTAATACTTTGAAAGGACTTTCGAAACTTTTAAAATTCAATTTTTTGATAATTTCAGCACATTCGTCTGCACTAATATTACCCTGTTTATTTTCTGCTTTTATGAATTGAAGCCAATCAAACACATTACCATAAGGGTAGCTTTTTACAAACTCCCTCCACTCTTCTATAAAATTGGAGCTCAAATTTTTTGAGCCAGATTTTTCTGCTGTAATAGTGGGAAAAGAAAAATGCAGGTCAGGATGCATTAATTGATTGGCACGCTGGTAGGCAGGTAAATCGGCAATAGCATCTGGATCATTAAAACGATGTACTTGTTTTGCCAAGGCATCTGGGTCTGCAAAGAGATCTGCCACTTCGTTGGTTGTAGCAGGCGAACTCACTAAATATTGCGCAAATGCAATTGCAAGAGGAAGTGCTCCAGATCCTTCTGGTCCAACAAATAATAGGGCATGGCTCAATCTTTGGTGTTGAACCATTTCTACTAATTGGTGCTTTAGCTTTTCTTGTCCGATGACTTCGCGCAATAACATGCAGCGAAGATAGTATTTACTTAGGTAAGCAACTTATTTTAAGTAGGTCAAAATGGCATCATTATCCGGCTTCACATTGCTTGGGAAATAAGCCAACATTTTTCCATTTTCATCCAATAAAAATTTATTGAAATTCCAACTGATTGAAGCGTCTAGCACACCATTTTTTGCTTTTTGAGTCAACCATTGATAAATAGCAGATTGGGTGCCGCCTTTTACGTCAACTTTGTCTGCCAATGGGAATGTTACGCCGTAGTTCTTTTGACAAAAATCCACAATCTCTTCGTTTGAGCCTGGCTCTTGTCCTCCAAATTGATTACATGGGAAGCCGATAATCACTAATTTATCTTTGTATTGGCTGTATACTTTTTGCAAAGATTCATACTGTGGGGTATAACCACATTTGCTAGCCGTGTTCACCACCATAATTTTTTTGCCTTTGTATTTTGCAAAATCAATTTGACCGCCATCAATGCTTTTTACTTTGAAGCTGTGAATACTTTGCGCATTTGAAAATAGACTGCACGCAATAAATAGGATACTTAATATAGTTTTCATAAAATTATTTTATTGTTCAATGATTAAATATAACAATAAAAAGATCAAAAAGTTGACTAAAGGGTATAGGCGGCAACAGCAATAGAAATGGAAGCTGGTTCTGCTGTACTTAAACAATGTACAGCCGCTTCTAGTGTTGCGCCAGTTGTAAGCACATCGTCCACAAGCAAAACATGTTTTCCTTTCAGTTTTTCTGGTTGAGTGAGTGTAAATAAATCCGGGACTGACTGTAGTCTTGAATTTCTATCTTTTTTGGTTTGGGTGGATGTTGACCTTTTCTTGTTTAAAAAATCACCAATAGGTATTGTACAAATTTGCTCAATCCCCATGCAAATAACTTGACTTTGATTGTAGCCCCTTGCATTTAATTTTGTTTTTCGAATTGGAATTGGAACGAGTAGGTCAATGGTTTTAAAACTTGATGCTGTGATGATTGCTTCTCCAATTAAATGTCCAAACAAGATGCCTATTTTTTTATTGTGGTGGTATTTTAATTGTACCATTAATGTTTGCACAAGACTATCTTTTGTAAAAAATAAAAGTGCACCGGCTGATTGCACTTGTACTCTTCCCCAAAAGATTTTTTCAACAGGGTTCTCTTCGATGCTAAAAAATTCTGTGTAGGGCAATGCTTTTATACAAGCATTACATATAGGCATCGATTGATCTAATGCATCTGTTCCACAACCAAAACAAATTTGCGGATAAAATAAATGCAGGAATCCATTTAGATAATCTTTCAGAATAGCATAGGGTTTCAAGACTAGAAGAATAAGCGATAAGCTTCATCTACTCTTTCAACTGGAATTACTTCAATGCCATGTTTTTTTGTATCAATGCCCTTGCTATTGAAACCAGAAATAATTATTTTTTCAAAACCTAATTTCTCTGCTTCTGCAATGCGTTGTTGAATTCTATTTACTGCTCGGATTTCTCCATTTAATCCTACTTCACCTGCAAAGCAAATGCCTTGTGGTAAAGGAACATCTTCATAAGAAGATAGAAGTGCAAGAATAACTGCAAGGTCCAATGAAGGGTCTTCTATTTTTAGGCCACCTGCAATATTTACAAATACATCTTTCATCCCAAATGCAAAACCACCTCGCTTTTCAAGTACAGCAAGTAATAGTTGTAATCTTCTTAAATCGAATCCAGTAACCGTTCTTTGTGGTGTGCCATAAACGCTTTGTGTAACCAATGCTTGCACTTCAATTAATAAAGGTCGCATGCCTTCCATCGCAGCTGCAATTGTGCTTCCACTCAATGCGTCATTTCTTTGTGCAATTAAAAATGCAGAGGGATTCGTTACAACTTTCATTCCAGTGCCAGTCATTTCATATATCCCTAATTCGCTCGTACTTCCAAATCTATTTTTCAAAGTGCGTAACATCCTATATGCGTAATGACGATCACCTTCAAATTGTAAAACGGTATCCACCATATGTTCTAAAATTTTCGGACCTGCAATAGAACCTTCTTTAGTGATATGCCCGATTAAAAAAACTGGTGTGCCGGTTTCTTTTGCAAATCTTTGAAACTCTGCAGCTGTTTGTTTTATTTGAGATATACTTCCTGCTGCGGCATCAATTAAATTAGACTCCAATGTTTGAATGGAATCAACAATCACCACAGTAGGTTTTAATTTTTTTATGGATTTAAAAATGGCTTGTGTATGCGTTTCGGTTAATAAATAAAAATGATCATTTTCTAAACTCAATCTGTCCGCACGCATTTTAATTTGCTGAATACTTTCTTCACCACTGATATATAAAACGGTTTGATCCTTCATCATCAAACCTTGTTGTAAAAACAATGTACTTTTTCCAATGCCTGGTTCGCCAGCTACTAGAACAATCGAACCTAAAACAATTCCGCCCCCTAAAACTCGATTCAATTCCGGATCTGAGCTGTCAATTCGCTTTTCTGATTGACTTTGAACTTCATTGATGGCAATTACCTCCGTCCCTTTTTGAGTAGGCGCATAATCCTCCCAGGTTTGGGTATTACCCTTTCCTTTGTCAATGACTTCCTCAGTAAAGCTATTCCATTCATTACAGGCTGGACATTTGCCCGCCCATTTTGCAGACTCATAGCCACAATTTGTACAAAAAAAGGCCGATTTTGACTTACTCATAGGGTAAAGGTACTTGGATTATCATTTTCGAACTGCGTAATTGCCGAAATTGAAGCAATTAGACGCAAAAAATTCATATTAATAAAAATTACATCTGTTAGTTTATGCCGTTTTGAGTTACAAAAACTCCATATTATAGAAAGATTACTGAACAAATGTAAAATAAGTCTAAAATTTTGTTAAATTGCAATTCAATCAAATATGGTTTTTTCAAAAAATTAAATTCTATGATGAAAAAATTTTTTCTATTGAGTTTTCTTGCATCCTTTCTTATGATTGGAGTTGCAATAGCTCAAAACACAACAGTAAATGGTAAGGTTACCGATGAGTCTGGTGCCCCAATTGCAGGTGCAAGTGTACTTGTAAAAGGATCTAAATCAGGTGTGAACTCTGATGCTCAAGGTAATTTCTCTATTTCAGTACAAGCAAACAAAGTATTAGAAGTGATCGCAATTGGATATGAAAGCCGTCAGGTTTCTACCAATGCTAAATCTTTTTTAATTGTCCTTAAACAAGATGTTAAATCACTTTCAGAAGTGGTTGTAACAGGTTTTGGTGGATCATTAATCAAAAAAGAGTTAACTGGTAATATTGCGCGCGTAAAAGGTAAAGATATCGAGTACATGCCAACACCAAGTGTGGACGCTGCTTTACAAGGTAAGGCTGCGGGTGTATTCGTTAACAGCCAGTCTGGTAAATTAGGTCAAGCAGTAACAGTAAGAATTAGAGGTAACTCTTCTATCTCTGCATCTAGCCAACCTTTGTATGTATTAGATGGTATACCTGTAACTTCTCAAGATCAATCAACTTATGGTGGTGATATGAACCCATTGACTGACTTGAACCCGAATGATATCGAGTCAATCGAAGTTTTAAAAGATGCCTCTGCAGGTGCGATCTACGGATCTCGTGCTGCGAATGGTGTGGTTTTAATCACCACAAAAAGAGGTAAAGCTGGAAGAACGCAAGTTACTTTCAACTTACAAACTGGTCAATCAGAAGCTACTAAGAGAGTAAGAATGTTAAATTCTACAGAATATAATGAATTAGCAATGGAAGCTGCAAAGTATTCTGATGATGAAGAAGGTATTCCTTATGATGATCCTTATAGCTATACACAATACATGAAAGATATCATGAGCTACCATAGCTATGGTCAATGGGATAAAGATCCAAGCAAATCTTACGATTGGCAAGATCAGGCTTTCCAAAAAGGCCAATACCGTCAAGCTGATTTACAAATCAGAGGTGGTAATGATAAAACGAAGTTCTTCTCTTCTTTCCAACATTTAGACCAAGGTGGTACAATCGTTGGTAACGAATTAAGCAGAACAACAGGTCGTTTGAACGTAGACCAACAAGCAAATAACTGGTTAGACTTAGGAGTTTCTTTGAGTTTATCTAGAACATATAACCGTCGTTTACCAGGCGATAATGCGTTTTCAAACCCATTACAGTCAGCCGCTTTATTACCAATGACACCGTTCTACGATCCTGCAACTGGTTTACCAGCAGGTACACCTCCAGGTGATGTAAACGTAGGTTTATATTTTAACCCAAGAATCCAAATTGATTACGCAAAGTATACTCAAGATGTATACAGAACTTTTGGTAATACTTACTTCAAAGTAAAATTATTGCCAGGTTTGACTTTCCAATCTGAATTTGGTTTAGACTTCTTAAGTCAAAACGAAGAGCGTTATTATCAAACACAAACTGTTAGAAATACAAGTTCTTCTACAGGAGAAGGTACAAACACTGGTGCGTTCATCACGAACTACAACACCAACAGTTATTTCAACTATAACAAGTTAGCAGGTAACCATAATTTCTCTGCAACTTTAGGTATGCAATACCAACAATCTCAAGCGAAATATAACAGTATCACAGGTATTGGTTTCCCTTCTGATTCTTACCAAAAAATTGCAAGTGCTGCTACTAAATCTGGTGGTAGTTCTTCTCAAACAGATTTCAGATTCTTATCTTATTTCTTAAGATCTAACTACACATTCAACGAGAAGTATATTGTTTCTGCGAGTGGTCGTATAGATGCATCTTCTAGATTCGGTAAGAATGCAAGAACAGGTTTCTTCCCAGCGGTTTCTGCTGGTTGGATTTTATCTAACGAGAAATTCTTGATGGATAACAAATACATTAGTTTCTTAAAAGCAAGAGCTTCTTATGGTATCGTGGGTAACTCTGAAATTGGTAACTTCCCTCAAATGGGCTTGTTTACTGGTGATGCAGGTTATGCAGGTGCTGCTGGTCAAAGACCGTCTCAATTAAGAAACGATAACTTACAATGGGAAACTACTAGTCAATTAGACGCGGGTATCGACTTCGGATTCTTCAATAACAGAATTACTGGAGAAATCGATTACTACGTAAAAAATACAACTGGTTTATTATTAAATGTAAACATCCCTGCAACAACTGGTTTCTCTAGCATGGTTAAAAACGTTGGTAAATTAGAAAACAGAGGTTATGAATTTGTATTGAATACACAAAACTTAGTTGGTGCATTCAAATGGAATACAAGCTTTAACGTTGCATTGAATAAAGGTAAAGTAACTGATATCCAAGGTCAAGTAATTGAAGGTGGTGTTGGTAGCATGAACCGTGTTCAAGAAGGTTACGCAATCGGTGTATTCTACACTGCAGAGTGGGCTGGTGTTGATCCTGCTAATGGTAATGCATTATGGTATAAGAATACTAAAAATGCAGATGGTACAATTGATAGAACAAAAACTAGCGTATTCAGTCAAGCAACAAGAGTTGTAACTGGTGACCCTAACCCAGATGTGGTTTTAGGTTTAACAAATAACTTCTCTTACAAAGGATTTGACGTATCTATATTCTTTAATGGTGTTTTAGGAAACCAAAACAACATTTACGGTATGGGTCGTTATTCTTCTGCTAGCATGAGATACGAAGACAACCAAACTTATGATCAAATGGCGCGTTGGCAAAAGCCTGGTGATATCACAAATATCCCACAAGCTAGATTGTTCTATAACAATGGTGCACAAATCAGTAGCCGTTACATCGTTGATGGTTCATATATCCGTTTAAGAACTGCTTCAATTGGTTATACTTTTGATTCTAAAAAATTAAACAAGTTCAAACTTGAAAAATTAAGAGTGTATGTATCAGGTCAGAACTTATTAACCTTTACAAAATATCCTTATTGGGATCCAGAAGTTAACGCTGATGATTTTGATTCTAATATTGCAAAAGGTAGTGACTTCTACACGCCGCCACAACCAAGAACAATCTTGTTTGGCGTAAACATTAATTTTTAATTAGTTAATCATGAATTTTATGAAAATATATAATAAAACAATAAACAAATACTTAGCTGCTATTTTGTTTACGAGCGTACTTGCTACGGCTTGCGAAAAGCGTTTGGATGTATTCCCGTATCAAAGTATTGCTGACGACAAAGCATTGTTGTCAGAAGGTGACGTAAAAGTAACCTTGATTGGTGCATACGATGGTGCGCAAGCTGCTACAGTATACGGTGGTGATATCATGGTATTGAATGAGTTAATCGGTAACGGTGAGAATATCAACTTTACTGGTACATTCGCTGGCTTATCTGATGCTTATAAAGCACAGATGGTTGCTAACAACTCAAACGCCCTAGGAACATGGCGTGATTCTTACAGCACAATCAACCGTATTAATAATGTATTGTCTGCTGTAGATAAAGTAACTTCTTCTACTGCTAAGAAAAATTCAGTTGAAGGTGAAGCTTTGTTTTTAAGAGGTTCTTTATACTTTGAATTAGTAAAATTATTCGCTAAGCCAGTAGGTGATGGTGATTATGCTACTAACCCAGGCGTGCCGTTGGTATTAACACCAACAGGTAATGTAACAGAAGCTGATTATAAGGCAAGAGCTACAGTGAAGGCAGTTTACGATCAAGTAATTGCTGATTTAACTAAAGCTGAATCTTTATTACCTTCTTCTAATGGTATCTATGCAACAAAATGGTCTGCTGCTGCTCAATTGTCTAGAGTGTACTTAGCATTAAAAAATTACACAGAAGCTGGCGCTGCTGCTAATCGTGTAATTACTGGAAGCGGTAAGACTTTAGCAACTGAAATTGGCAAGAACTGGTTCACATTCATTAATAACGGCGGCACTACTCCTGGTGAATATTTATTCTCTATGAAAGTAACTGCTCAAGATGGAACAAATTCATTGAATACTTATTTTGGTAGAACAATTAGCACTTTCCCTGGCTCTGCAGGTAGAAGCGATTGTAAAATTAAAGTGGCTCATTTTGCTCAATACGAGACAGGTGATAAAAGAAAAGATTACTTCGTATTATCTGGAGGTAACTACTATAGCATGAAACACTTAGATCGTTTTGGTGATGTACCTGTGGTACGTTTATCTGAAATGTATTTAACAAGAGCAGAAGCGAATCAAAGAAATACAACATCTGTTGGTGCTACACCTTTGAATGATGTGAACGCTATCCGTACAAGAGCTGGTTTAGCTCCTTTGAGCGCAGTAACTTTAGCGGATATCTTGAAAGAAAGAAAATTAGAATTAGCATTCGAAGGTCAATTCTTACCTGATGCTAAGAGACTGCAAACTTCAGTTGGTACATTGGCTTGGAATTCTCCAAAGTTAATTATGCCAATACCACAAAGAGAAATGGACGTGAACAAGAAATTAGTTCAAAACGAAGGTTATTAATCTGAAAGGATGATAAAAAAAGCCCCCGAATTTTCGGGGGCTTTTTTTATGCGAAATATTTTATTAGTTATTAGGTTCATATTGGGGAATCTGAACCTATCGAAGGACTATAATTTAATCTCTTCCATTTGGTCATCAAGGAACTTGTATTCAACTAAATGACTCGTATTAGAAGCCTGAGATTGTAATTTCAATTTGTACTTCTTTTTCCAACGCTTAATAATGCTTGTAAAGAAGCCCTTTGTAAGATGCGAATGAATAATAGGGTGAACGAGCAATGTCAACTTTTTGTGACTATGTGTTGCCAAATAAGCTAATTTCTTCTCCATTTCATCTTCTAATAATAAAGTAGCTGTTATTTTGCCTGTACCAGAGCAAGCTGGACAATCTTCCGAAGTATTGATATTCACTTCTGGTCTAATTCTTTGTCTGGTAGCTTGTAAAAGGCCGAACTTAGAAATAGGTAGGATAGAATGTCTTGCTCTATCGGTTTTCATAAAACCTTCTAAAGCTTCTTGTACCTTTTTCTTATGCTCTGGTAATTTCATGTCAATGAAGTCAATGACAATGATGCCTCCAATATCCCTTAGTCTTAATTGTCTAGCAATCTCTTCTGCGGCCTCTAAATTAGTTTGTAAGGCATTTTCCTCTTGGTTATTGCCAACGCTCTTAAAACCGCTATTAACGTCTACTACGTGCAGTGCTTCGGTATGTTCAATAATCAAATAGGCGCCGCTATTTAAATTAATTGTTTTACCAAAGGAAGACTTCACTTGCTTAGTGATGCCATATTGGTCAAAGATTTCAATATCCCCTGTGTGTAAACTGATGATATTAGATTTATGCGGAGCGATTCTTTGTAAATAGCTTAAAGTAATATCATAAATCTTTTTGTCGTTCACTACAATTTTATTGAAATCTTCATTCAAAAGATCTCTTAATATGCTTGTAGTTTTACGCTCTTCATTCATGATACGTGTTGGAGGTACTGCGCCTTTTAAATTAGACTGGATATTTTTCCAGTTTGCTTCTAAAGTAAGTAAGTCCTCGTGTAGCTCTGCCGTAGATTTACCTTCGGCAGCAGTTCTTACAATCACGCCAAAGTTTTTTGGACGGATTGATTCCATCATTTTTTGAAGACGTTTACGTTCTTCAGAAGAATGGATTTTTTTAGAAACAGCCACAATTTCATTGAAAGGAGTAAGTACTACAAAACGCCCTGCAAGAGAGATTTCACAAGTTAATCTTGGTCCTTTTGCAGCGATTGGTTCTTTTAAAATCTGTACTAGTATGTTTGGCTTGCCATTTAATACCTCACTGATTTTACCTGTTTTAACAATCTCAGGAGCAGACTCGAATTTTGAAAAATCAAATTGATTATTTTGATCATTCATCACGTCCTGCGTGTACTTAATAATTGATTTTACATAAGGACTTAAGTCTGTGTAATGTAGGAATGCATCTTTTTCAAAACCAACATCCACAAATGCGGCATTTAGGCCGGGTATTATTTTCTTCACTTTTCCAAGATATAAATCACCTACAGCAAAGCGGGCATCTATTTTCTCGTTGTGAATTTCTACTAATTTCTTGTCTTCTAACAAGGCTATTTCAACCCCATCAGGAGAACTATTAATAATTAAATCTTTATTCACGAATAGCAACTTTTAATAAAACATATAACTCGCCTAATAGCGTGAGAATGCTTTATGTTTTTTGAAAACACGGCCACTTTACAAAGGAAGGTAAAAGGTAAAGTAAAGTTGCTAGGTAGAGGAGTGGCGTGCAATGGAAAAGAATACAAGCATTTTTCATATGAAAAATGCTTGTATTGAAAGAGAACTATTTGTTCTTCTTCTTATGACGGTTTTTTCTTAAACGTTTTTTTCTTTTGTGCGTCGCAATTTTATGACGTTTTCTTTTTTTACCACAAGGCATGTTCGATTCTTTTTCTGTTATAAAATGTTATTTCTTTAATTCTTGTATTCTTTTGGAGATGGCTTCTTTGGCTTCAGGTATATTCACGCTATTACTAACTTTTGTATACCATTCTATTGCTTTTTCTTTTTGGTTGGTCAATTCGTAACATTCAGCCAAATGAATCATCGCTTCAATATGATTAGGCTTAATTTTCAACACCGTTAAAAAGCGTTCAATTGCTTTATCATATTGACCAGATTTTTTTCCACCTAGAGCAAGTATAAACTGACCATAAGAGTTAGTAGAATCTGTGTCCACCACTTCTTTGATTTTTGTAATGCCTTGCATAGGGTTGTCTGATAGGTTACCAAATAAATAACAGGCGCCAAGATTGATTTTGGCTGAGTCATTTTTCGGATTGATTACCAATGCTTTCTCTAAAAGAACTTTTGCATTTCCTGCGATCCATGGTTGAAGTGCAGGTGGTGCGTCAGGTGTTAGTAGATTGTCTACCAACAGCTGGGCTGCAAAAGTGAGGCTTTTTTCAGAATTTTCCAACAAAGCGGCACGGTAAGTGAAATATAAATATGGAGCAAGCTTTTGAGCGGAATCAGCCCAAAACTGGGTCATAGCCTTGTAATACTTTAAACTATCAGCTTGATTCTTTGCTTTATTCAATTGATTTTCAATCGATAACAATGAAAATTTCTGACTTTCTGTAAGTGCTAGTTTAGCGGTATTTAAAATCGATTCTGTTGTAACAGTCTGATTTTCAGTAGATTGAGTAGATGGGGTATTTGCTTTTGAGGCAAATCTAGGGGTAAAAAAGTAGAGCACACTAAATAGTAGTAGCCCTAACAAGATGATTAAAAGTTGTGGTTTTTTCAATGCAAAAAGATTTTTGCAAAGTTAACTACTTACGTTTGCTTTTCACCTCGTTTACGAATTCTTTTGCTGGTTTGAATGCAGGAATAAAATGTTCAGGAATTTCTACCGCAATATTCTTTTTGATATTTCTACCAATTTTTGCAGCTCTTTTCTTAGTAATAAAGCTACCAAAGCCGCGAATATAGATATTCTGGCCATTTGCTAAATTTTCTTTTACTTCTTTGAACATGGTTTCTAAAGTGACTAAAACATCAACTTTAGGAATTCCCGTTTTCTCAGAGATTTGATTTATTAGATCAGATTTTCTCATGGAGTGTGGTTTTGGGGTTTTGGTACTAAAAATAAATGAATTTTTAACTTTTTACAACTATATGAGGCTTTTTTTTATTCATTTCCAAACATAATTTTAAGTCAATATATATAATATAATTAATATATATGAGGTGTTTTTTTCTATTTCTTCGTTTAATTTCTAGTTGTATAATCTATCTTCTCCTATTTTTTAGGCAATTTTGCGTCTAATGTCTACCTATTTCACCAAACAGTTGCTAAAATGGAACAATTCATCGAACCATCGTGATATGCCATGGAAAGGGGAGACAGACCCTTATAAAATCTGGCTTAGTGAAGTTATTTTACAACAAACTAGGGTAGAACAAGGTCGATCTTATTATGATAAATTCATTAAAGCCTTTCCCTCCATTCATGATTTAGCAAAAGCAAAGGACGAGAAAGTTTTCAAATTATGGGAAGGTTTAGGTTATTACAATAGGTGTCGGAACTTATTATTTACAGCTAGGTTTATATCAAAAAATTTAAAAGGTATTTTCCCTAGTACCTATGACGATTTGATCAACCTAAAGGGCGTTGGTCCTTATACGGCGTCTGCTATTGCATCTTTTGCTTTTAATTTACCTCATGCAGTAGTCGATGGAAATGTCTTTAGAGTACTATCTAGATTTTATGGTGTCTCTACTCCTATCGATACAAAAGAAGGCATATCTATTTTTAATGAACTCGCTCAAAAAAATTTGGCCATTGATGCACCTGGTTTATACAATCAAGCCATTATGGATTTTGGCGCAACGATCTGCACACCGGGTAATCCAGACTGCGTTAGCTGTAACCTATCTTCAAAATGTGTTGCATTTAACGTTAATTCAGTTAATCTATTACCAATTAAGCTAAAGCGCATTACTAAAAAGAAAAGACATTTTGATTTTTTCTGTTTCAAGTACAATGACACCTGGATGTTACAACAAAGAGGAGAAGGGGATGTATGGAATGGGTTATACCAGTTTTACATCATGGAACATGACCGTATGCCTATTTTTTCTGATGGATATTTAGATTCAGTGATGAAACATTCCTTTGCATTGGATAAAAAACAATGGAAGCAATTAGGGATGAATACGCTTACTAATGAGCCTAAAATATTCAAACAAGTTTTGACGCATCAAACCATTGAAGCGAGATTTATTTGTATTCAGTTGTCTAAAATGCCAAAAATGCTTCAAAATGCTTTGTGGGTAAAGTCTAAGCAGTTCTCAAAATATCCCTTTCCTAAGATCATTAATGATTTTTTAGTAACTTTCCAGCATGGAAGCCCACTCGAGTAAGTTTATATTTTTAGCAGCCACTTATTTTGATGTTTCAAAAATGCAACAGGATGCTGGCTTGCTTTTTTTACTTTTTATTTTACTTTTTTTATCTTTTGCAATTGCCGGGTCAGAAGTTGCTTTCTTTTCTTTATCATATAAAGACATTCAAGTTTTAAAAACAAAAAATTACAAACCTTTAAAAAGAATTGTTGATTTATTAGAGGATCCCAAAAAATTATTGACTTCAATGTTGATTGCAAATAGTTTTATAAATATTTGTATCATCTTGGTTTCAAATATTTTAATTGACGATCTTTTTCTTTTTGATCAAATCCCAGTTCCAGGGATTGAATTTATAATTAAAGTATTAGCTGTTACTTTAATGCTTTTATTTTTTGGTGAAATTATGCCCAAGGTAATGGCAACGCAAAACAATATCCGATTTGCACAGGATTTTGGAAGTATCATTCAAGTAGTATATTTTTTATTTTCAAGAATGAGTGGACTTATGGTTAAGTATACCAATGTGATTGAAAAAAAATTAGCACAGCAAAATACAGGCAATTCCTATAGCATGGAAGAGTTAGACCATGCGATTGAATTAACCACCTCTCCGAATCAATTAGAAAGTGAAAAGAAGATCTTAAAAGGGATTGTAAAATTTGGAAATATTACTGTTCGCCAAATTATGAAGACAAGATTAGATGTTTATGGGGTGGAGGATAACATTAGCTACAATGAATTATTGGAAAGCGTTAAAGAGCAAAACTACAGCCGTTTCCCAGTATATAAAGACGACCTAGATACAATTGTGGGTATGATTCATACAAAAGATATTATTCCTCATTTGCAAGAGGATGCTTCTTATGAATGGCAAAAATTAATTCGTCCCGCTTTATTTGTGCATGAACAAAAAATGATTGAAGATTTATTAAAGGAATTCCAGTCAAAAAGAATACATTTTGCAATTGTTGTAGACGAATTTGGGGGTACAAGTGGTATCATTACTTTGGAAGATATTTTAGAAGAAATTGTCGGTGATATTAAAGACGAATTTGATGAGGAGGAGTCGATGATTAAAAAAATTGACGAGCATCATTATATTATTGAAGGGAAAACAGCCATTATTGATTTCTGTAATTTTATAGACCTCCCTACTAATTTCTTTGACGCGGTTAAGGGGGAGAGTGATACAGTTGCAGGCTTAATGCTTGAATTGGCAGGAGAGTTTCCAAGTTTACAACAAGTGGTTAAATATAAACAGTTTAGTTTTACTGCTTTGGAGATTAAAAAAAACAGGATTCATAAAGTACAGGCTATCATCACCCCTAGTTCCATAAGTCAAACAGAGCATGTATAAATTTATTTTTATATTCTTTGTAATGGCAACTATTGGCTTTACCGCTTGCAATTCTGGCTATACGCCAAAGTCAAAAGGGTATCCTATGATTGCGCTTCCACAAAAAAAATACAATTCAAACGCAGTGGTTGGCATGCCTTATTCATTTGACATTCCTAATTATGCTTTAGTAGAAAATAAAGAAGCAAATCCGGGTATGGATCAGTTGCATAAGGGTTGGATAAATCTTCAATTCCCTTCTTTTAATGCTACCTTATACATAAGCTATCATGCAGTTGGAAAAGATAATTTGGAGGTCTTGGTAAGGGATGCTTATAATTTTGCCAATAATCATTCTAACAAGGCAAGCTTTATAGAAGATTCAGTTTTTGAGAATCCACAAGGATATCCTGGGGTATTCTACCATCTTGGTGGAGATGTAGCTAGTCCATATCAATTTTTTATTACTGATTCTAGCCGTCATTTTTTAAGAGGCGCACTCTATTTTGATACCACGCCTAATGCAGATTCTCTGGCTCCTGTTATTGATTTTATTTATCAAGATTTAAAACAGCTTGTTCATAGTTTTCATTGGAAATCTTAAGCATTTAGTAATACCTTTGTTTTAACCTTTTAACTATGATTATAATTGACCATGTTTTAGTAAGTGACCAAGTGGTAGAAGAGCAGTTTGTTTGTGATTTAACAAAGTGCAAGGGCGGTTGCTGCGAGGATGGTGATGCAGGCGCGCCACTAGATGATCAAGAAAAAGAATATGTAAAAGAGTTTTATGAGATCGTTAAGCCATACATGACAAAACAGGGGATTAAAGAAATTGAGACTGTTGGTAAATTTTTATATGACAGAGAATTTGGATGGGTTACACCTACTATTAATGGTGGCATTTGCGCTTATGGTTATAAAGATGAAAAGAACATCATTAAATGTGCATTTGAGCAAGCTTATAATGATGGAAAGATTCCTTGGAAAAAACCAATCAGTTGTCACTTGTTCCCAATTAAAATACAGCAAAGCAAATCTGATCCTGCAATAGAATACATGAATTATGAGCCAAGAGAGGATTTGTGCAAAGCTGCATGTAATCTTGGCGTTAAGTTGAAAGTGCCAGCTTATGTTTTTTTAAAGGAATCGATTATTAGAAAATACGGCAGTGAGTTCTACGAAGCATTAGAAGCATCTGCAAAGCATTTAGAGAATAAATAAATCGTTATGCAAAGTATTTACGCGGAGTCTTTTGATCAAAAAAGTAGCGAGAAGGCTGTTGACACAGCGCACAGGAAGAAAATTAATTTTAATATTGGCAAATACAATGCTGTTGTGCCAAAAGGCAAAATGCAGTTCAATGACCTTGAGAAAGTAAGGTCGCTTGCTAAGAATAGAAAATGGGAAGCGGTTGAGCATTTGGATTTATACTTAACACAATTTGAGGAGCAGATAACAAAACGAGGTGCAAAAGTTTTTTGGGCAGAAGACAGCGAACAAGCTTTGGATTTTATTGGATCTATATGCAAGAAAAAAGAATGTAAGACTTTGGTGAAAAGTAAAAGTATGGTGACCGAAGAGATTCATCTTAACACTTACTTGGAGTCAATCGGAGTAGAATCTGTTGAAACGGATTTAGGTGAATATATTCAACAACTCGACGGCGAAGCGCCCTATCATATTGTGACACCTGCGATGCACAAAAGCAAGGAGGATGTAGCCAAATTATTTTCTGAAAAACTGGGTACGGATATTAATTTGACGCCAGAGGAAATGACTTTGGTTGCAAGAAAGAATTTACGAGAAAAATATGTTCAGGCAGAAATAGGCGTAACCGGTGCTAATTTTATTCTATCAGACATTGGCGGTATTGCATTAACCGAAAACGAAGGTAATGCAAGACTTTCTGCTGCTTTTCCTAAAACACATATTGTCATTGTTGGAATCGAAAAAGTTATTCCCTCAGTAACAGATCTGGGATTGTTTTGGCCTTTGTTATCTACTTATGGCACTGGACAACAAGTTACAGTTTACAATAGTATTATTACAGGTCCAAGGCAAACAGATGAATTAGATGGACCAGAAGAGATGTATGTGATTTTATTAGACAATGGCAGAACCAATTTATTGGCGAATGCAAAAAGTAGAGAAGCGCTTTATTGTATTCGCTGCGGTGCTTGTTTAAATGCTTGCCCAATTTATAAAAATATTGGTGGGCATGCCTATGAAACAACATACAGCGGTCCTATAGGAAGTGTTATTACCCCACATTTAAGAGGCATGCATGATTATAAACATCTAAGCTTTGCGTCTAGTTTATGCGGCAATTGTACCGCAGTATGCCCTGTTAAAATCAACCTGCACGAACTCTTATTGGAAAACAGAAGAGAATCAGTTGTTGCAGGTGAAAGTAATTATTCTGAGGAGTTTGCTTGGAAGATTTGGAAACAAGCTTCTTTAAATAGATTGTTAATGAATCAAGGGAATGCCACAATTAAAAATTGGGTAGTCAATAAAATATTTAAAGGCTGGGGCAAGCAAAGAGCGCCCTTACAATTTCCTACAAAGACTTTCAATCAACTATGGAAAGAAAAACACAAGAAATAGCTTTTACTTACATCGCATCTGCATCCGAAACAGCATCGACTGGATCCTTCTGATCCTTCAAGCTTTTGTTGACTAAGTAAACACCAGCAAGGGTACATAAGCTACCTACAATATTATTCCATGTTATATGCTCATTCAGTAGAAGCGATCCTACCCATATAGCCACTATTGGATTGATATAAGCGTATAAAGAAGCGATAGAGGATTTCAGATGCTTCATGCTATATATGAACGAGATAAAAGCAAATACGGATCCTCCAATCACCATGTAAAAAATCACCCCCCAGGAGATTGCTGGTATTTGATTTAAAGGAACATAGTCTCCGCTTAGGATTGTAATGAAAGCCATAATGAAAGCGCTAATCAACATTTGCCACCCGATGGAATTATAAGCATTGATTTTAACTGTTGTCCTGGAAATGATAATGGAGCCGATACTCCATGTAATCATCGCCAAAAATGAAAGTACTACACCTAAGATATAATGACTCCCATGTATGGTTAAGCTGTCTTTGTAAAAAATAAAGCCTATTCCTAAAAGTCCCAAGCTAAGCCCTATCAATGTTTTTGGTGTTATTTCAATTGCTTTATAATAATATCGTTCTATCAAAACGACTGACAAAGGGTATAGTGCGGCTATTAAAGCAGCAAGCCCACTTGTGATAAATTGTAAACCATAAGTAGCAATGCCATTGGAGGAAACAAACATCAATATTGACATGCCCAAAAGCCAAAGAAATTGTTTTTTTGTTGGAAGCTTTTCTCCCTTGATTAAAAAGAAACCTACGTACAAGCTACCTCCTAAAAATTGTCTAATACTTGCTAATTCAAAAGCGGGCATATGGGATATGCCCATCTTGCTTGCAACCCATGTTGTACCCCATACTATGCTAGTTATTGCTAATGCGAAGTAAGCTTTATTTTGATTAGACATTCGTTCTAATTAATGTTTGAAATGTCTTAGCCCTGTCATCACCATTGCTAATCCATTTGCTTGACAATAGGCAACACTATCCTTGTCCCTAACTGATCCGCCTGGTTGAATAAAGGCTTCGATGCCTGCTTCTTGTGCAATTTTAACGCAGTCGTCAAATGGGAAAAATGCGTCAGATGCCAAGCTTGCTCCTTTTAAATCAAAATTAAATTGTTTCGCTTTTTCTATTGCTTGTCGCAAAGCATCAATTCTTGAGGTTTGCCCACATCCTTTTCCAACAAGTTGTTTATTCTTAACCAATGCAATGGCATTACTCTTCAAATGCTTGCAAATAATATTTCCGAAAACTAAATCTGCTTTTTCATTTTCGCTACATGATCTTGCACCAACTTCTTCCCAGTTAGTGAAATTGCCAGTATCTATACCTTGCTCTAAACTTCCATTAAGAATGGATTTTTTTTGAATTGGATGAAACTGCATACTAGGTTTTGTTTCCAATAAAATACGATTCTTCTTACTAGATAAAATAGCTAAAGCTTCTGCTTCAAATGCTGGTGCAATCAATACTTCAAAGAAAATTTCTTGTATTGCTTCTGCGGTTGCTTTATCAACTGTGCCATTGGTTACCAATACGCCTCCAAATGCACTTTCTGGATCCCCAGCCAACGCTGCTTCCCAGCTTGCAAAAACAGTATCTCTTTGAGCTACACCACATACATTGGTATGTTTGATAATTGCAAAACTAGTCGTTGGTAAATCATGGATTAATGCGATTGCTGCATCTACATCCACTAAATTATTATAAGATAATTCTTTGCCATTTAATTGAGTAAACCAAGCATCCAAATTGCCATAAAAAGTAGCGACTTGATGTGGATTCTCTCCATATCTTAAAGTCTTGCTTGTTGCAGGATTAAAATAGTTGCTGATTGCTATATCATAATGCATCACCACTTCAAAAGCTTTTGCTGCAAATGCTTTTCTTTGTTCCAAACTAGTGCAGCCGTTTTGGTCAATTAAAATTTTATTTAAAACTGTATAATCGTCTTTAGCAGCAAGCACAGTCAAGTCTCTAAAGTTTTTTGCTGCGGCTCTGATCATGGATGGCCCGCCGATATCAATTTTCTCGATGATCGCCTTTTCTTCGGTCGTTGTCCTTAATGTTTCTTCAAATGGGTATAAGTCAACTATGACTAGATCTATCTCTGGAATTTTAAATTCCGCCATTTCTTGTAAATCCTGTTCTTCATACCTTCTACCTAATATGCCCCCAAATACAGAAGGGTGTAATGTTTTCACACGACCCCCCAAAATAGACGGGTAGCCAGTAACCGACTCGACAGCCACACAAGGTATTCCTAAGTCTTCTAAGAACTTTTGTGTTCCTCCAGTGGAGTATATAGTCACATTTTGTTGTTGCAAGGTTCTAGCTAGAGATTCTAAGCCGTCTTTGTAAAAAACAGAGATAAGTGCAGATTGTATTTTCTTTTCCATATGTAAAGGTACATCCTTCTAATTTTTTGAACTGCTTGGATTTTCCACAAATTGTCTTAAAAGCTGAATAACTTTTGCAAGCTGTAAATACATGTGCCTAGCAGAAGCGTGATTATAGAATTTGGTGCCTTATTATGAATCCAATAAAAGCCTACAAAGAGTATAAAATAATAATAAACTAGTCCGGCGATGCCTATATGATATTTTTGTTCTCCAGCATGAAGTAAGTTAAATAGGACTTCTATGGCCTTATTCATTCCATTTATATAGATTGTAATTCCTTTAGCAAGATAAAATTGTAATCCCCAAAAATTCGGTAACAATAAAAATAGAAGCAAACAATACAATAACAAACCACTAATTGGCACGAATAGTAAATTGCCAATGATTGACAAACTTGAACTAGTCTGAAAATAAAACAAAATCAAAGGCACCGTAGTCAATTGTGCAGATATAGAAATTGCTAGATTATTCCAAATGAAATTTAAAATTCTATTATCCATTGGCGCCCATTCAAGGATGATACGATAAAAGCAATGTATTCCTATTACAGCCGCATATGAAAGCTGTAGGCCAATGGAGGAAAGTATCGAACTATTGTATAATACGACAAGTAAAATTCCTGTGCTTATTGTATTGAAAGTGAAAAAGTTCCAATAAAAAAATCTTCCCAATAATAATAAACTAAAAAATAAACTAGCCCTTATCACGGATGGGCCTGCATGTGCGATACAAGAATAGGTCCATACAATTAAAAGCAATGAAATTAGTTTTAAAAAGCCAGCCCATTTTGTTTTTGGAAGCCATGAGGTGCATTTTTCTAAAAAATTAAAAAGTACGTCTAAATGCATTCCACTTATTGCCACAATATGTAAAATACCTAGTGCTTGGTAGGCTTTTTTTAGTTCTAATGCCATTTGGCTTTTTGAACCAAATAACAAAGTCTTTGCAAAATCATTCGAGGGTTTGTCAATAAAGGCATAATCCAGTTTGTTGTAAAAAAATTGCCTCGCAATTTCAATCCAGTTTGCGTTCATTAGTCCATTAAAATAGCCAAGATCTTGATTGTAATTTGCTATACAATAACCCCAAGTCACTAAGATAATGGTTGGGAATAATTGAATATACTTTCCTGGTTTTTTTACTTGAGCATAAACGCATAAAAGTAAAGTAGAGAATAACAAGAAGTATAATATGGCTGTTTTAGATAAAACAAAGTAGAAATGATTTGTAGTTTTAAAACAAAACATGCCTACTAAAAGGTAGCTGCATAGCAACCCCATAGGGTTTGACCCTCTCCATAAAGTTGCTGCTTTTTGCATTTATAAGTCTAGTGCAAATAAGCAGCGTATTCATTTCGGTTAATACTTATTTTCCTAAAATGAAAATGGCTAATTTTTTATGTAATTCTGGCTTGTTATTTTTCCAATACTGAATTGTTGCCGTTTTAATGCTTTCTGTTGGACCAGTAATATCAACTGCGACACATAGTTGCGTTGTGGGGTGACACGAATTTAAAATAGCGTCAAGTAATTGATTGTTTCTATAGGGTGTCTCAATAAATAATTGAGCAATACTTGAAGTAGCAACAATTTGCTCCAAAGATTGAAGTTTCTTTTTTCTTTCTGTAGCGTCTATTGGAAGGTAGCCGTTAAACGTAAAGCCTTGTCCATTGAATCCACTTGCCATTAATGATAATAAGATTGAAGATGGTCCCATATAGGGTTTTACGACAGCACCCAATTTTTGGGCTGCTGCTACGAGCATCTGACCTGGGTCTGCAATGCCTGCGCAGCCTGCTTCAGAGACAATCCCAATTGTCTTGCCGGATCTCAATAATTGTACAAATAAATTTATTTGAGCTTCTTCTACTTGGTGTATTGTGCACCATTGATAGTCATCTATGACCATCTCCTTCCAGACTTTTTTAAAAAATCTTCTTGTAGTCTTTTCGTTTTCAACAAAAAACGCATCACAATCTTTGATCCAAATTGAAATATCTTTTGGCAAAGCTTCCCAACCTTCCTCGTGCAATAACATTGGTAGCAATACTACTTTTCCTAGCTTTTCCATACTTATTCGGCGTCTTTAATTTCTTGTGTATTAAGATGTGCAGCCACTAGTGCATAAAAAGGAGCAGTGATCCATCCAATGATGGGCAACAAGTGTAGTAAATAAAAAACAAGACCATTGCCAATTGGAAGACCTTTGTGACGACTAAGATAGGCACTTGCAATACTTCTATTTTGCTTCTCTGTTGCTAATCCAAAATCCATCATGTCAAATCCTAGGAAATAGCTTTCCATTAAAATTGTAAATAAAGGTGTAAACCAACCCACTACAGGCAATGTGCAAACAAGTACAATCGGAATTAAATAAACAGTTTGCCAAAGCATGTTATTTAAGTTCACCACAATGGATCTGAATACTAATTTGAAGTACTCCTTTTTATTAAAGACAAAAGGGATTGATTTTTGAATGGCTACAATTTTTAAATGCAAAAAAGCAAATAGTGGCGCGAAAAAAATTAAAAAAAGGTATTTAAACAGGGCGAAATAGAATAGTAATAATGTAAACCAAAGCCAGAAGCTGCCCATTGTTATAAAAAATCCAAGCCAATTACTATTTAAACTATCAATGAATGCTTTTAGCCCAGTTTTTAGGATGATTGATTCAATAAAAAAGCTAGATGTCTGTCCAAAATAATTCATGCCCGTAATGAACAAGATAGTATAAATCACCCCCGGAATCGCCATCCATTTCCATAATTTATTATCTAAAATAAATCTGTGGGCTAAAAAGTAGGCGCGAATAGATAAAATTAATTCTTTGAGCAATGCTTCGTATTTAAAGTAAAGATACGAATGAACACGGAACTATGACTGCATTTTAGTGCCAAATGCTAAATCACCAGCATCTCCCAATCCAGGTACAATATAGCTTTTGTCGTTTAAGATAGGATCAATTGCAGCGCACCAAATAGGGATGTCTGATCCTAATTCTTTCTCAACATATTCAATTCCTTTTTGACTTGCAATTGTCACTACGATATGAATTTGTGCCGGTGTATGTGTTTTTTGAATCGCTTGAATAGTCTCTACTAAAGATGCGCCTGTGGCCAACATGGGATCACATAAAATTAAAATGCGGTTATTTAAGTCTGGGCAACTCAGGTATTCAAGGCTAATTTCAAAACTACCATCTGGATGATGTTTTCTGTAGGCAGAAATAAAGGCATTGTCTGCTTTGTCAAAATAATTCAACATTCCTTGATGCAATGGTAGACCTGCTCTAAGTATCGTGGCTAAAACCGGCTGTTCAATTAATAATGGTGTATTGGCAACGCCTAAAGGTGTTTTTACGTCTACAGATTGAAACTTCAATGTCTTACTTAACTCATAGGCAGCAACTTCTCCAATACGTTCAATATTTCTTCTGAAACGCATCCTATCATTTTGAACTTTTACATCTCTTAATTCTGCTACCCAATGGTTTAATAAACTATTATTCTTGCTTAAATCAATGACCATATAATTTTATTTATTGCGTTTATACCTTCCCTCCAAAATTAGTATAATTTAAATTGGTCTCCATCAAAAAGTCCTAGATCACTCATTTTTATATGTGGAATTACCAATAGCGCCATAAAGCTCAGGGTCATGAAAGGGGACTGTAGCTGAGTGCCCAAAGATTTCGCCATTTTATCTATATGAATATAATCGTTTGCAACTTGATATGGATCTGCAGTACTCATTAATCCAGCAACAGGAAGTCCAATTACTTTAGCTTGGTTCCCATTAACGCAACTGACCCCACCTTGTTCTTGAATGACTAAATTGATAGCGTTTAATAGGCTTTCATCATCTGCGCCAACGGCAATAATATTATGGCTATCATGTGCTACTGTAGATGCGATGGCTCCAGAATTAAATCCGAAAGACTGAATTAATCCAATCTTAGGTTTGCTTTCAAAATAACGATTGTAAACCACCACTTTCAATACATCATTTTCAATGTCTGCAACAATTTCATCTTCCTTTATCTTTGGTTTTGCCCAAACTAAATTGGTAATGAGTTGACCATCGATTGCATGAATCACAGGAACTAGGCCGTCTTTAGAAGGATAGTCATTAGCTGGCAGAGCAAGGTCCTCTAGTGTAATTGGGTTTGCATTAAATTGATTGATTGCACTTGCCTGAACTGGTTCAATCAAAGAATTGCCGTCTTTTGCAACAAGTAAACCATCGATATAAGTTTCAATTACTTTAAAATCTTTCAAATCCTTTACCAAAATCAAGTTAGCTGGGTCATTGACTCTTACAAAACCAGTAGGTAATTTATAATGTAACACCGGATTGATACAGGCTGCTCTTAATACATTAAATACATCGATCCCTTTAGCGACAGCTCGTGCACACAATTGATTAATATGACCCTCTAATAAACTATCAGGATGTTTGTCATCACTACATAACATTATTTTTTTCGGATGATCATCAATCAATTCGTACAATGCCTCAAAATTTTTAGCTGCACTTCCTTCTCTTATTAAAATATGCATTCCAAAACTTAACTTATCAACTGCTTCTTCGATTGTAAAACATTCGTGGTCGGTGCTGATACCTGCTTCAATATATTGTTTCGCAAGATCACCCATTAATCCAGGTGCATGTCCATCTACTGGCTTGCCTATTTGGTGTGCAGCTTTTATTTTTTGCATGACTTCAGGGTCCTGATGTAAAACCCCAGGAAAATTCATCATTTCACTCAAATAATAAATATCCGGTGAGGCTAAAAGTTTTGCTGTTGCGACACTGTCAATGGATGCACCTGCGGTTTCAAATTGAGTTGCAGGAACGCAACTTGGTGCACCAAAGAAAAAATGAAAGGGTACTTTTTTGCCATTGTCAATCATATATTGCACTCCCTCTAAACCACATACATTCGCAATTTCATGCGGATCGCTAACAGTACCAATCGTGCCATGAACTACTGCAAGTCTGGCGAAAGAACTTGGAACAAGCATGCTACTTTCAATATGCACATGACTATCAATAAAGCCGGGCATGATATAATGGGCAGGTGCTTCATTTGTTTCTGTGATGGAAATAATAACGCCTTCCTGAATTAGAACGGTTGCAGGGTAAATACGTTTATTAAGTATGTCAACGTATTGACCTTGAATTGTGGTTGCTTGCATTTTTATTGCTTAGGTAGATGATTAAAACCAATAACTAAGCTTAAAGATAAGTGCTCTATTCTTATTTTTAAATAAAGGATCTGTAAAATAATTATCTGTGTATACTAAAAAGAAGTCGCTCATTGGTTTATAGCGGTATTGTAACCTACTATTGATGTTGAAATTATTTCCTTGTGTATTGTATTGTATGAAAGTGGTCCAAAATAGTTTAGTACTAAAATTGTATTCAATTCTTGGCGCAATAAGGAGCAGCTTTGTGCTGCCATAAGTTCCAGGAAGTTGAATATTGTTAAATTGAGCGTTTAATCGAAGGTTTAAATGCGGTTGGTTTCTCCAGGTAATACCAGCCCCGAAACCTTGAACATTTCCATTGTAAAATTGACCAAATGTAATATTAGAGAACCATCCAAAAAGTTTTCTTGTATCGGAGGAATAAGATAATCCGAATTGTCCATATTGGTATTGTTTTGCAGGGAGCGGTGTGCCATCTGTAAAGCTTGTTGGAAAGAGTAAATTGGTAATATTATTACTTAAACTAAAGTTTAAATTAGATGCGTTATTGAAATCCGTTTTTATTTGAACCGAACTTTCCCATTCATTAAAACTATTGTCAGGGTTAAATACCACAAAATTAGTAAGGCTGGATTCTATTCTGCCAATCTTACTTTTTGTTGGTAAGATATTGTATGAAATTTCTGAAAAAATATGCTTGTATCCAACTCTGATAGATGTATCTCTAATCGCGTCATAGTTTTCTATTCTTTGCACAAACCCCATATCTGTATAGTAATTCTTGTCTACGTTCGCAAAATCTAATACGAAACCAAATTTTCGACTATTATAGCTTGTTCCAAATTCAAAGTAATTGTTGAGGTCTTTGATAGTAGGTTTGATAGAAATATTATAATTCGCCCAATGACTAACAGTGCCTTCTGCATTGGAATAGTCAAAGCTAATACCAGCATTACGTCCATACTTATTTAACGGATTTAATTTTTCTTCTTCAACAGAAATAAAATTTTCACGGTTTAAAAAATAACCTTTAACCATCGATCTTTTAAGCACTCTCTTTTGAAGTGTGAAAGCAGAAAAATTTTCTGGTGCATAATCGCCTTTTCTTCCCGTTTGCATATTCATTGCCCCAATTCTTAAATCAGGAGTTAAGTTGCCAGATAATCTTGCTCCGAATAAGATGGGAATTTTATTTCCATCTTTATCTAAACCAATTGTTCTTGAGTAGAATGGACGAATAGGAGGAATGCCAAAGCCAGCAAACAAATCAGCATTTTCTAAAAAGAAGGCCCTTCTCTCGGGCAAAAAGATACTATACCTGGTCAAGTTGGTTACTTGATTATCTACTTCTACTTGTGAGAAATCAGGGTTAACTGTTAGGTCCAAATTCAGTGAAGAATTCAAAGCAATTTTTGCATCAAATCCGGCATTGCCTGTTGAACTTGTTTTCCTCGTTTGCTTATCATCCGCTGCACCGCCAGTTAAGTAGGGCAATAAGATGACGTTATTTGAACTTACAGGAGGTTTCTCTTCCCACTGCATCAAGCCGGTTAATCCAAGATCGTAGGATTTGAAATTAGTAGCAATCTTTGTCCATGTACTATATTCAAAATTTTTCGCGTCTATACGAACAAAATTGACTCCCCAATTCTTGTTGTCTGCATCATAACGTATAGACTTAAAAGGGATTGCAATTTCAGCAATCCAATAATTGCCATATTCTTTAGTCATTGAATACCATTTGCTATCCCAGCTATAATTGATTCCGTCACTACTTGATCCAGACAATTGATCTTCGGACTGAACATTCAAAGTACTTAGAACAAAATAAAATCCGTTAGTCTGTTGATTGGTTGGATCCAATATAACGCCAACGCCATCCATTCCGTCATGACCAACATCCCTCTTTAAACTCCTCGTAATAGCCGTGCCACTATCGTAAACCTTAAATCCGAAATAAATATTTTTTTCATCGAATAAAACTTTTACTTCTGTTTGCTTTTTTGGGGCGCCAATATCAGTTGGAAATTTCTTTTTAAAATCACTTACTGCAGGAACGGTATTCCAAGCTTCCTCGTCCATAACCCCATCTAACTTGATAGCCATTTTTGCAGGCTTTATAGTCAATTTAAAATCCCGTTGATTTGGTGCAGAATTTTGTGCAAATCCAACTTGAACAATAGCAATGAGGAGGATGTGAGTATATATCTTGTTCAATAATTTCATTAAATCGTATTAGTGCATCAAATATCCCAATCTTAAACGTTAGAATAGGTAATATTGTTACAAGTTGAATATACTAAGGTTAAATGGCAGATTGATAAGATAAATGCCCCTTAATTGGCATCCATGTCTCGGTCAAGTAAATCAGGGCGTCTTTTTTTTGTCCTATTGAGTGCTTGTTCAGACCTCCAAATCTCCACTTTTTTAGGATCCCCTTGAAGTAAAACTGGAGGCACTTCGAGCCCCCTAAAATTAGCTGGCCTAGAAAAAACAGGCGGAGCAAGTAAATTGTCCTGAAAAGAGTCTGTTAATGCAGAGGTCTCATCATTTAATACACCAGGTATTAATCTTCCTACTGCGTCTACAATCACTGCTGCAGCTAACTCGCCGCCACTTAATACATAATCCCCAATTGAGATTTCTTGAGTGACATATAAATCTCTAATTCTTTGATCAATGCCTTTATAGTGGCCACAAATAATGAGTATTCTATTTTTTAGAGATAAGGTATTCGCATCTTTTTGTTCAAATCTTTTTCCGTCAGGGGTAACAAAAATGATCTCATCAAATACACCTCCCTCTTTTTGTAAATCGTCTATTGCATTTGCCAATGGCTCACACATAATCACCATACCTGCGCCCCCGCCATATTGGTAATCGTCTACCTGTCCGTGTTTATTAATTGCCCAGTTTCTTAGTTGGTGCAATTTAATATGAAGGTGTCCTCGCTCTTGTGCACGTTTCATGATACTGTGTGCAAAAGGACTTTCAAGAAGTTCAGGGAGTACGGTTAAAATTTCTATGGTCATAGCGCAAAGATAATTGAGATTAGTCCAAAAAATCGCCTAAATCCCGGCGGTTCTTTTTAGTAGGTCGTCCAATCTTACTCAGTCGCTTACCAGTTTGAAAAGTTGCAGCCACTTGTTTTACTCTTTCAAGTTCTTCGATAGGAGTGAGGTCTTCGTAATATTTGATTGCTTCTGAGTAGGCCAATCTTCCATCAAGTAGTTGGGTCACTTTCAATACCCAGTTCTTATGTTCAGTTCGAGCTTCGTAGATATCACCAATCACTACATTACGAGAAGCTTTAACATTTTCGCCTTTTAATTTCACCCGACCCTTGTCAATTGCTTCAGTGGCTAAGCTCCTTGTCTTGAACACACGGATAGACCATAAGTATTTATCGAGCCTTAACTTTTCCTTTTTGACTTGTGGAGCATTCATTGTCCTTATTTTTTTTCTGCAAAGTATTGGTGAAAATAAGGGATCGTTTCAATGCCTTTGTAGAAATTAACGATATCGTATTTTTCATTAGGGCTATGTAAGTTATCGCTATCCAATCCAAAGCCCATGAATACAATTTTCAAGCCAAGTTCTTGTTCAAATAAAGAACAGATAGGAATACTTCCTCCACCTCTTACTGGGATAGGTTCTTTTCCAAATACGGTAGAGATCGCTTTTGCAGCACTTTGATACTCGTGAGAATCTATTGGAGTAATATAGGGTTCGCCACCATGATGTTCAAATGCAACTACAGTAACATTGTCTGGCGCGATCGATTTAAAATAATTCAATACTTTTTCAGTGATTACTTTTGAAGATTGATTTGGAACTAATCTGCAAGATATTTTTGCAAATGCTTTAGAAGGTAAAACCGTTTTCGCACCTTCTCCTGTATAGCCACCCCAAATACCGTTTACTTCTAATGTGGGTCTAATGCCTGTTCTTTCATTTGTGCTATAGCCTTTCTCGCCCCAAACATTTGCAATACCTAAGTCTTGCATAAATTCTTTTTCATCAAATGGTGCTTCTGCCATTTTAGCTCTCTCTGCAGTACTTGATTCAATCACATCATCATAGAAGCCAGGGATAGTAATATGGTTGTTTTCGTCATGACAAGATGCAATCATTTTTGATAAAATGGTAATTGGGTTTGCTACTGCACCGCCATAAACACCGCTATGTAAATCTCTATTAGGACCTGTTACTTCAATTTCAATATAGCTTAATCCTCTAACGCCAATATCAATAGAAGGGTTGTCCATGCTAATCATTGCAGTGTCACTAATTAAAATTACATCTGCATTTAATAAGTCTTTATTGGCTTTCACAAAAGTGGCCAAGTTTGGACTTCCAATTTCCTCTTCCCCTTCAATCACAAATTTAATATTGGTGCACATGCTATTGGTCTTAGTCATCATTTCCAATGCTTTAACATGCATATAGAATTGCCCCTTGTCATCACAAGCACCTCTTGCGAAAATCTTTCCATCAATAATCGTAGGATCAAATGGTCCACTATTCCAAAGCTCCAAAGGATCTGCAGGTTGCACATCGTAATGTCCGTAAACTAAAACTGTTGGAAAGCTTGGGTCTGCAATTATTTCTCCATAAACAATCGGGTGTCCTTCTGTTTCATAAATTTTTGCCACTTGTGCACCAGCATCTGTCAAAGATTTAGCAACTGCTTGCGCACATGCTAACATATCTCCATTGTGCTCCGATTTTGCACTCACACTAGGTATACGTAATAGGTCCAATAACTCTGTTAAAAATCGATCTTTATTTGCTTCTTGAAATTCCTTCCATGCTTTCATAATCTTATTTTTATAATTGATGTTTTAAATCTGATAATACATTTTCTATTGTCCAATCTAATTTTTGTTCTAATGGTGCTTTTCTTTCTTTACAATTTTCTGCCGAACAGATTGGGCAACTATAAGGCATACAGCCATCTGTGTGTACAAAAAATTCAATGCTAGCTCCAAATTTATTCTTGATTAAATTGGTGAAATCTTCAACAACTTTATGCGCCTCATTTACATTTAAAAACCAAGGCACAGTAAGGTGACAATCTATATGCATTAAACTGCCATACTTGATCACACGTAAATTATGCAGGTCAACCCAATTTACGCTTCTGTTTTTATTTAATTCGGCAATCACCTCTTCTAATAAAGCGAGATCTGCTTCATCCATGATTCCAGCCAATGAAGCTCTAATAATTTGGTAACCATTATAAATGATCCAAAAACTCATTAAAATTGCCAATATTGCGTCAATTCCAGTGATATTGGTAAATAGGACAATGGCGATACCAATCGATACTGCAAATGTGGTAAAGCTATCTAAGATTAAATGCTGTCCGCTTGATACCAATGCAAGTGATTTATTTTTCTTGCCCATTCTTTTGGCAATCAATCCCGCAAATAAGTTTAAAAAAGCTGTCGCTAATAAAACCCAAATACCATTATCAAGGCTATGTAATTCAGAGGGCTTAAAGAATGCATTGATTGCTTCGTAAAAAATAATTAATCCGGCAGTTATAATTAAACTTCCTTCAAATGCAGCTGATATAAATTCTGCTTTACCATGCCCATATGGATGTTCCTTATCTTTTGGCTTAGAGGCAACGTATAAACTGTAAAGTCCAATTGCGCCTGCTAATACATTTACAATACTTTCTAATGCATCTGATAAAACAGAAAGCGAATGCGTCATGAAATACGCGACAAACTTCAATACAAAAAGTACGACACTTAATGAAGTGACATAGAATTGTATTTTTAAATTCTGTTTAGCTGCTTGTAATGGCATGAGTTAAATTGGCGGGTAATTAATGCACTCTTGAATAAAGTCTTTCTTCCACAAATTTCCAGTTCACAAGATTCCACCAATTGTTGATATAATCTGCTCTTTTATTCTGATACTTCAAGTAGTAAGCATGTTCCCAAAGATCCAGTCCTAATAATGGGTAGCCTTTTATTTCTGCAATATCCATTAATGGATTGTCTTGATTTGGGGTTGTGCAAATGACTAAATTATTTTTTTCATTCACAATTAACCAAGCCCATCCGCTTCCAAATCTATTCTTTGCCGCATCTGAAAATGCTTTTTGAAAATCGGCAAAACTACCAAAAGAGTCATCAATCATTTTTGCAAAACTGCCTGTTGGCGTGCTGGCTGGAGCAGGCTTCATGGTTTGCCAAAATAATTCGTGGTTATAGTGGCCTCCTGCGTTATTGCGCATTTTAGTTGAATACTTAGAAATAGAAGCTAATAAGCTAGTGATAGATTTTGTTTTGATGTCCACATTTTCTGCGACACAAGCATCATTTAAATTTTTAGTATAACCTGCGGCATGTTTTGTATGATGAATTTCCATCGTCAATGCATCTATAAATGGCTCTAAAGCATTGTAAGCGTAGGGCAGAGGAAGTTGTTGATAATGGATCTCTTGATTTGGTTGAATGAAGCCAAATGTATTTATTAAGGGCAAGCTAGCCATTGCAATACTTGCCTTGCCTGTTTGTTTGATAAACTGACGTCGGCCGTTGTTAGAAGATGACATAGGATTATTTTTTAAAGTACTTCTGTAAAGTTACTTTAATTGGCTGTAAAAATCGGTAGTAAAATTCTTGGTTAAATAACTGAGAATCGCGCATGGCCTTGTATGTTAGAAATAAACCTACAGGAATTAAAAATAAGCTGGACATCCACATGCCGGCATACACGGACCACTCTCCTGATTTGGCTAGTTTTTCTCCAAAATTATTAAGCAAGAAAAAGATAACAAAAAAGGCAATAGCCGATACCATTGGTGTTCCAAGGCCTCCTTTTCTGATAATTGAACCAAGCGGGGCACCAATTAAAAACAAGACTATACAGGCGAAAGAAAGTGTGAATTTTCGATGCCATTCTATGGCATGCATAACGCGCGCATGTTGTTGTTCATTATAAATGGTTGCCATGCTGGCTAAGTTATTATTAAGGGAAGAGAATTGATAGCTCACTGATTCCGAGATAGTCATTTTTTCAGAAGGCAGAATTATATCATCAAATGTTTTAACAGGTTGCACTGTTGCTTTTTTGAATAGTGCGGTACTATCCTTATACAGCATGAATCTTAAATAGGGATAAACTTCGGCTCTAGCTTTTTTGATAAAGAAGCTATCCATGGATTGGATTGAGTCAATTGCTTTTTCAAGTTGTCTAACACTCAACATTTTTGGATCATAGATCACATCAGATGTTTTATTCATCTGAAAAGTTTTGAGGTCAAAAACCTTTTTATACTCTTTAAAATAAAGTCTTGTAAACTCTGTATTTGTGGTTGCCCTAAATCCTTTTTCTTGGTAGCGCCATCCATTGTATAAAATGAATTCTAAGAATTTTTTATCTGGTGTAACACGCATCACACCTGACTTTGCCATGATCATATTGTCTTGTAAGCCAAAACGTTTTTCGAAAATAACAATGTCTCTAATGACACTATCGTTGGATTCTTTTTTCCCAAGCTTAATGACATATCCATCTATCTTATCATAAAATACACCTTCTTTTAAATCTATTGCCGGCTTTGAAACAATGATTTCATACTTCAAAGTAGTTAAGCGCATTTGTGAAACTGGTATGATGTTATTGGCTAATAAAAATGCAATACCTGCAAGAAAAATCGCAAAAATAAAAAGTGGACGCATAAAGCGTACCAATGGAATACCTGCAGACTTAATTGCAATCAATTCAAAACTCTCCCCTAGATTTCCAAAAGTCATGATAGATGAAAATAGCAATGCAAGTGGGATAGCAGTTGTTAACATACTAACCGACACGAGCCCAACTAATTTCAAAATGATAAATGTGTCTAATCCTTTTCCTACAAGGTCATCAATGTATAGCCAAAAAAATTGCATGGTCAGCACGAAAATCGAAATAGTCAATGCTGCCAAAAACGGCCCAATAAAGGCCCTGAGAATCAGTATGTCTAATTTTTTGAACAAAATTGTAGTGCTAGCTACCTATTCTATGAAATAGCTCTTTTATTTGATAGCCCCAAAGTTGGCTTTGGTCTTTGATTTCATTTTTTTCCGCGAAATCTTTGATAATCAAAACCGTTTGGTTAGAGATTTCTGTTTTTTCAATACAAAATTCAAAGTACTCATTCTTTTCACTATGTAACCAGCGAAAACGAATAAATTTATTTTCTTCTTGATCTAAAATTTCTGCTTTGTCTGGCGTTCCGCCATTCCATGAAAAACTGAATACATTCTCCCATTCGTCTACTCTATCTGCAAACCACTCCTGTAAACCAGACGCAGTGGCAAGGAATTCAAATAAAATTGCCGGTGAACATCTAACTGGAAATTCAAGTGTAAATAATTGTTTCTTACTCATAATATCAATATACCCTAATTAGGGTTCGTTAGATGCAATAATATTAAATAAATGCTTGCTTCCAAGTATTTTAAGCACTTTATTCGTTAACAAACTGTAAAGACTTTATTAAATGAGCTTCTCTGTCCACTATTTGCATTGATAATCAATAAATTATAGCATATTTTCTATTTTTTATACGGTTGTTTTTTTGCTTTAAATGAGCTGATTTTCACTGCGTTTGATGACTTATCTTTGCAAACCATAAAGATCATCCTATGTTCAATGCATTAAGTGAAAAATTAGAATCAGCGTTTAAACATCTAAAAGGACAATCCCGCATCAATGATTTGAATGTGGCGAACACCTTAAAAGACATCCGAAAGGCATTGTTAGACGCCGATGTGAACTTTAAAATCGCAAAAGAATTTACAGATAGCATTAAGGAAAAAGCTGTTGGAGAAAAAGTAATCAATGCAATTAGCCCAGGGCAATTGATGGTTAAAATTGTGCAAGATGAATTAACTGCGTTGATGGGATCTGAAGCTAGCTTACTAGATACTTCAAAAAACCCAACCATTATATTAGTAGCAGGTTTGCAGGGTAGTGGTAAAACAACCTTTTCTGGAAAACTTGCGACCTATTTGAAGGCACAAAAAAAATCGCCACTATTAGTTGCTGCGGATATTTACCGTCCTGCAGCGATGGATCAGTTGACTGTTTTAGCAGAACAAATTGGGGTAGATATTTTTGTGGAGCGTGAAAATAAAGATGCGGTTTCAATTGCTCAAAATGCAATTGCCTATGCAAAACAAAATAATAAAAACGTCATCATTATAGATACTGCTGGACGTTTAGCAGTAGACGAGTTGATGATGAATGAAGTAGCAAATATTAAGTCTGCTATTCAGCCACAAGAAATTTTATTCGTAGTAGATTCCATGACTGGTCAGGATGCAGTCAATACTGCAAAGGCTTTCAACGATCGTTTAGATTTTACTGGTGTGGTGCTTACTAAGTTAGATGGTGATACAAGAGGTGGTGCTGCACTTTCGATTAAGTACACAGTGAACAAGCCAATCAAGTTCATGAGTAGCGGCGAGAAGATGGACACCCTAGATATTTTTTATCCCGAAAGAATGGCTCAGCGAATTTTAGGGATGGGAGATATTACGTCATTGGTAGAAAAAGCACAAGCACAATTTGATGAAGCTGAGGCGAAAAAATTAGAAAAGAAAATTAGAAAAAATCAATTTGATTTTGAAGATTTTTTAACGCAGATACAGCAGATAAAAAAGATGGGTAACATCAAGGATTTAATGGGCATGATTCCTGGAGTTGGAAAAAGCATTAAAGATATAGACATTAAAGATGATGCTTTCAAAGGAGTTGAAGCAATCATTCAGTCTATGACTTTGATTGAAAGAAGAAATCCAGATACGCTAACACCCAGCAGAAAAGCAAGAATTGCGAAAGGTGCTGGAAAAGATATTGCAGAGATTAATGCTTTTATAAAGCAATTTGACCAAATGAAGCAAATGATGAAGATGATGAATGGTCAAATGATGGGTGGAGCTTTAGGGGGTAAAATGCCAGGATTGAAAAGATAGCTTGTCCTAAGTAGCTGATTTTCAATAAAAATTCAGTAAATTATGGTTCATACACTTGATTTTCTTGTCTATTTGCTGCTACTATCGTACCTTTGCACCGATTAACCCTATTTATTAACGCCTATAAATTTCTATTTAAAATGGCAGTAAAAATGAGACTACAGCGTCATGGTAGTAAAAAAAGGCCTTTCTACTTTATCGTAGTGGCTGACGGACGCGCACCAAGAGATGGTAAATTCATCGAGAAAATTGGTACTTACAATCCTTTAACAGTTCCAGCGACAATCAACTTAGATCGTCAAAAGTCTTTAGAGTGGTTAAACAAAGGTGCTCAACCTACTGACACCGTTCGCAGAATCTTATCTTTCAAAGGAGTACTTTATTTAAAACACTTATTACGTGGTGTTAAATTAGGTTTATTTGATGATGCGACTGCAATGACTAAGTTTGAAGCTTGGTATGCACAACATGAAACATCAATTGCTTCTAAAACAGATGCACACAAAAAAGCACAAGCTGCTAAAAAAGTGTATGTACCTGTAGTTAAGAAAGTAGCTGAGCCAGTTGCTGAACCAGTTGCAGAAGTTGCTACTGAAGAAGCGCCTGCTGAAGTTGAAGCACCAGCTGCAGAAGCGGCTGCTGAAGAAACACCAGCTGCAGAATAATCTAAAGTAATTAAGATTAAATAGCATTTAACCTCCCGAATTTCGGGAGGTTTTTTTATCGCCTAATCCTTTGTAAATTTGTATATGAGTGAATATATCCATATAGGGAAAATCGTTGCCGCGCATGGACTTGCAGGTCATCTTATTTTAGAACATGCTTTAGGCACACCTATTCACTTCAAAGGAATTGATGCCATCTTTATAGAAAAAAATGCAGCTAGTTTTATTCCTTATTTTATCCAATCAGCTTCCGCTAAAACGGATAGTTTAACCCATCTTCAGGTTGAGGGTATTGCAACTAGAGAAGCATGTAGTATTTTAATTGGGAAAAAAGTTTGGCTACCTCAGGCCGAGTTTCAATTATTGGTTGACAAAAGCTCACCACTTTCTTTATTAGGTTATATGGTAGTTGAAAATGGAATTGAATTAGGGAAGATTGAAGAAGTCATTGAACAACCTCACCAATTAATGGTCACTATTTTATATCATGGTAATGAAGCTTATATCCCATTGCATGAGGAAAGTTTAAAAGGTGTTGACCATGCAAAAAAGCAAGTTCAAGTAGCATTACCAGATGGCTTATTAGATTTATATACAGAGTCCGACGACACTGAGTTTTAAGCAGCATGCCATTTGTCTAGTTGCTTAATTGTTGCAGCTAGATCTTTTGGCAGAGGCGCTTCAAAAGAAAATTCTTTTCCTTTAAAAACGAGTTTTAAAGTATGCGCATGCAATGCATGTCTTGCTAATAATGGCTTTTCTTCGTCTTCTGATTTGCTTAATTTGAAATTCTTTTTCTTGATACTTGAGAGCAAAAGTTTTTCTCCGTCTCCATATATTTCATCCGCAACAATTGGGTGGCCAATTTGCTTTGCATGTACCCGAATTTGATGGGTTCTACCAGTATGAATTTGGAATGAAACAAGTGCATAGCGCTTATAATAAGTGACTACTTCGTAAGTCGTTAATGCAGGCTTGCCTTTTACATGGATATACATTTGTCCTTTCTTGATAGGATGCTCCATGATGGCCGCTTCTATTGTGCCAGTTGCTTCTGGACGTCCCATCACCAATCCAAGGTATTTTTTTTCGATCGTTCTGCCTTCAAACAAAACACTTAGTTCCTTATGTGCTTCCGCATGTTTTGCGAAAATGATTAGCCCACTCGTTGCTTGGTCTAAACGGTGTACTGTAAAAATAGACCCATACTTATCTTGCAATAAAGACTTAATTGAAAGTTCTTTACCAAAACGATCTGGGATACTTAATACACCTGCAGGTTTATTAATGACAATCATGTCCTCGTCCTCAAATAAAATATCTAACATCCCTACTTGCTTGCTTTTCTTGTAAATGACTTATTTAAGAACTTCAGTGTACGCACTTCTTTTTCTGCCAAGAAACGCCATTTGCCACGATCTACATTTTTCTTGGTAAGATTTGCAAACATTACCCTGTCTAAATGTCTTACATCATAGCCAAGGTGTTCAAATATTCTTCTTACAATTCTGTTTCTTCCACTATGAATTTCAATACCAATTACATTCTTAGAAGTATTAGATAAATAACTCACTGCATCTGCAGCAATAAATCCATCTTCTAGTTCTATCCCTGTAGCAATCGTTTCTAAATCTGCTTTAGTAACAGGTTTATCTAAAGTAACTTCGTAGATTTTTTTAATTTCGTAAGAAGGGTGCGTCAGCTTTTGAGCTAAATCACCATCGTTGGTTAAAATCAAAACACCCGTGGTATTTCTATCTAATCGACCCACTGGGAACATTCTTTGTGTGGTAGCGTTTTTAATAATATCTAAAACTGTTTTTCTTCCTTCTGGATCGCTAGCAGTACAGATATAATCTTTTGGCTTATTCAATAAAATATAAACAGGCGTCACTTGTAATTGCAATACTTTTCCTTTCAATCTTACAACGTCCTTGTATTGTACTTTATAACCTGGCTCTAATACTGTATCGCCGTTCACGGTGATATGTCCTGACTTCACTAATTCAGCTGCTTCTCTTCGGCCACAAGTACCTGCGTGTGCTATGTATTTATTCAAAGGCATTTGTTCATGCGGCATATCATCGTTCGCTGTTACTTTCCCAATACTCGCAGTGCGCTTTGCATCCGCTCTGTCCATTGATTCAGGTGTTCTTTTTGATGTACCTGATCTTGATCCTGTAGCTCTTGGAGACGCTGACTTTTGAAGTTCGCCATATTTTGGCGCTTCGCTCGAAGCCTTTGAAGGTCCTTTAGGAGCACTTTTCGATGGAGCAGATTTTGCCCTCAAAGGAATTGAATATTGAGGTGGACCTGTAACATATTCTTTTTTAGCATAACCTCTTTTTTTATCAAAGCCTGCTTTTTTATTATTTCCTAAAGGTTCAACCGCTATTCCGCGTTCAATATCTTTTTTTCTTTGACGTGCAGCTTCTCCAGCGGCTCTTGCATCTTTTTTAGCACGCTTCTTTTCTTGTCTATATTCTTCTTTAACAGCACTTCCTTTTTTCTTATTGGCAAACTTGTCAAAGTTGTCAGATCTTTTTGCTTTCATATTGCGCTATTAATTGTCTTTATTGGCTAACTGTCCACAAGCTGCATCAATATCTTTACCACGACTTCTTCTTACACGAACATTCACTCTGTTCTTTTGTAAAATTTCTACAAAAGTCTCAAAGCCTTCTTCGTCTGGTTTGTCAAATGGAAAACGGTCTATTGCATTGTATTCAATTACATTGATCAAATCTGCAGGCACTTGCCTGTAAATTTTAACCAATTCCATTGCATCTTTTTCGCTATCGTTGAAGTCCTTGAATAAAATATATTCAAAAGTAATTTCGTTGCCGGTTTTCTTATAAAAATAATTCAAGGCCTCAATCAATGCTTCAATGTTGTTGCTCTCATTGATTGGCATAATTTCATTACGCTTCTTGTCATTCGCGGCGTGAAGAGATAAAGCCAATTTGAATTTTACTTGATCATCCCCTAATTGCTTGATTTGTTTAGCAACACCAGCTGTTGAAACGGTAATACGTCTTGGGCTCATGCCTAATCCATCTGGTGAGGTGATTTTTTCAATAGCCTTCATTACATTCTTATAATTCAATAAAGGTTCACCCATGCCCATGAATACGATATTTGATAAATTCTGATCGTATGTTTTCTCTACCTGTTGTTTGATCATTACGACTTGATCGTAAATCTCATCAAAATTTAAATTACGACTGCGCTCCATATAACCAGTTGCACAAAACTTACAGCTTAGACTACAGCCTATTTGAGAAGATACACAGGCAGTTTTACGTAAAGTGGTAGGGATCAATACACCTTCAATCATATGATCGTCAAAAGTTCGGAACCTCGTTTTCATCGTTCCGTCGCTACTCATCTGCGTGGTATCTATAGAAAGTGCGGGCAAAGTAAAATGCTCCACTAATTTCTTGCGTAAATCAAGGCTTAAATTGGTCATTTCGTCAAAGCTATGTGCATGTTTTTGCCATAACCATTCTACAATCTGTTTTACCCTAAATGGCTTCTCTTCTATTTGAGCTATAAATCGCTCAATTTCGGCCACCTCTACGGCCCTAATATTTGGTCTAGTTTTCTCCATAATACAAAGATACTTGATCGGTCTGTTAACATTCAATTATTTCTATTGTAAACTGAATAAAAGGGCCTATTTTAGGTATCTCAAAACTTAAATCAACTATTATGAGAAAATTAAGCTTTTTAACTTTGATTTTATTGGGTGCTTTTGCATCAGTAAATGCACAATCTGGCCCATTAAACGATTATTTGGGTAAATATATTTTTGCAGAAGGAAGTCCTGTGGCCGAAGTTTCATTAACTGCTGAAGATTCAAGTTTAGTGATCAATTCAGCAATGGGTTCAACTACCTTAGAGAAAAAAGGAGTTGATAGTTTCTATTTAGCAACTTATGACGCATTGGTTATTTTCAAAAGAAAAGAAGGTAAGTCTGTTGAATCTATCAGCATTTTTGTTCAAGGAATGGAATTGGTAGGTAAAAAAGAAGGTGCTGTAGCGCTGAAAGAAGAGGAGCTTTACGCCGCTTTTTTGAATAAAAACAAAAACTAGATTTAAAAAACCATTGATGTCAATGTATCAAATGGTATAGTTTGTTGTGTTCCTGTTGTTAAATTCTTGAGGGTGCATTCCTTCTTGCTCAATTCGTCCGATCCAATGATCACGATATTTGGAATGCCTTTCTTTTCTGCATACTTAAATTGCTTGTCGAATTTACTCTTGTCTGGGTAGATTTCACAAGCAATTTTTTTTGCCCTTAATTTTTCCATTAAGTTGTAAGCCTCTTTAGATTCTTCCGCTCCTAAATTGAAAAATAAAATTTTTGTATTTTGTTCTACAGAAGCAGGAAAAAGATTTTTTTCTTCAAGTACATCATAAATACGATCCACGCCAAAGCTAATGCCCACGCCAGGCACATTCGGTACGCCAAATAAACTTGTTAAGTCATTGTACCTGCCGCCGCCGCCAATACTACCCATTAGTGCATCGATTGCTTTTACTTCAAATATCAATCCTGTATAATAATTTAAACCTCTTGCTAAAGTAAAATCTGCAATTATATTTTTCGATAAACCACTTTGTTTGTGATAGTCTAAAACATATTGTATTTCCTCAATTCCTTTCGCTGCATTTTCATTTCCAATTAATAGTGCACTTAGTTGTTGCAATTTTGATTCATTCGTGCCTTGTATTTCTAAATAGGATTGAATGGTTGCTTGTTGTGCTGCAGTAAATCCTTTTCTTTCTAATTCTTCTGCTACTTTATCCCAACCAATTTTATCTAATTTATCAATTGCAATAGTTAGGTCAATCATTTTATCTTCTCCGCCACAAACCTGTGCAAGACCTAGTAAAATTTTTCTATTATTTACTTTCACTTCCACTTCCAATCCCAATTGTTGAAACACAGTTAAATAGATCGCCGTCAATTCTACTTCGTTTAGTAAGCTATCCGACCCTACAATGTCGGCATCGCATTGATAAAACTCTCTATACCTTCCTTTTTGAGGACGGTCTGCTCTCCAAACAGGCTGAATTTGATAACGTTTAAAAGGGAATGTAAGTGAACCGTGGTTCATTGCCACATACCTAGCAAAAGGGATGGTTAAATCATACCTTAAAGCTCTTTCAGTGATTTGTGTGGTACTTTTTCCGTCTAATATTTTTTGGAAACCCTCTTGGGTAGCTGCTGCTTTTTGAGGGTTGTCTAGGCCATTGTTTAAAATCTTGAAAATAAGCTTATCACCTTCTTCACCGTATTTGCCCATCAGGGTTTCCAATTGTTCCATCGCCGGCGTTTCTAAAGGCTGAAATCCATATAATTCAAACACATTACGTATAGTTTGAAAGATATATTGTCTTTTTTGAACGGTTGCCGCGTTAAAATCTCTGGTGCCTTGTGGTAGAGAAGGTTTGCTCATGAACTCAAATTTGGTTGTAAAGATAATTTTTTAAATCGTTACCATGTTAATTGTTTAATTTGCTTTTCAAAATTGAAGCAAATGGAAGAGAGAGAAAAATCCGAAAAATCGTATCGTTTTTTCAGAAGAATTTATGATTTCTCCATGTCTACCTTGATTTTAGGCATTGGAGGACTCCTATTAGGCGCAAAATATTTCAAAATCGACATGGTTTTGAATATTGAAAACGACTTTAGGCTAATTTTTGGCACGATGTGCTTAGTCTATGGAGGTTTTAGGCTTTTTAGAGCAATTCAACAGGATTATTAATGCTTTCTTAAAAACAAATATGCCCCATGCGTTCATTTAGTTTATTTTTTATTGCGTTGTTTTCATTGACCGCTTGTAAGTCTACAACCGAAAAAATGCAGGACAGTCCTAACCAAGGATCGATCCGAATTTCTGTGGAGGAGAGTTTTAAGCCTTTCATGGAAGAGCAGTTAAAAGTGTTTCTGGAGAGCAATCCAAAAGCAGAAATCATCGTAAGTTATAAATCTGAAATCGATTGTTTTAAAGACTTAGCCAATGATAGCACTAGGATGATTTTTGTGACTCGTGGATTAAACAAAAAAGAGCAAGCTGATTATAAAAAGAGTTTAAGCTTTAATCCAAATTTTGCCATCTTAGCTTACAATGCAGTAGCAGTGCTCGTCAACAAGTCGGCTACTGATTCTGTTTTTACATTAGATGAATTGAGCAAACGCTTGACTGGTAAGTCTGATAAGCAAGTGGTGATGGATGGAAATAACCTTACTGGGATCGTTCGTTTCATAAAAGATAGTTTAGCAAAAGAAGCACCATTAGGCAAAAATGTAGTTGCCGCAAATGGAAGCAAGGAAGTGATTGACTATATCTCGACACATAAAGATGCGATTGGATTTGTTGGAATGAACTGGATTGGAGATGGCTATGATCCTGCGCAAATTGAATTGCGTAAAAAAGTTAAACTAGGTTTAGTAGAATGCACTCAATGCTTGGAAAAGGGGTTTTTCTCAAAACCATCTCCTTCAACTATTAGTAAAGCACAATATCCTCTTACTTTGCCCATCTATTTTATTCTTAAGGAAAATGCGGCAGGCCTTGGAACTGGGTTTCTAAATTTCTTAAGTTTAGAAAGAGGACAATTGATATTCAAGCGTTCTTTTTTAGTGCCTGCAAAAATGGGTTTTAAAAAACGCAATAGTTTATTAGAATAGGCCTAAATGCTAACAAGTTTTAGCAGAATTAACTAAAAATTAAATCGCAATCTTGCGAAAAAATTAATATTTTTAGACCTCTTAAAGTCTAACCTTTATGGGGAGGCTTTATTTTCCCTGGTTTTCTTCGAATTATTCGCGAAATGAGGGGCTGAAATGAGCATAATTTATAAAATACAAAAACACCTGTGATGAAAAAATTGGTTGTATTAATGATGGGAGTAGCTTTTGCTTTAAATGGTTTAAATGCACAAGTACCTGTTTCTCCATTAAACGAGGGTTTGAAATTGATGCGTTATGAAAAAAATAAATCAGCGCTTGCTTTCTTTAAAGACGCGTATGATAAAAATGCAAAAGATCCAGAAACTATTTTTTGGTATGGACAAGCTATTTTAGCACAGAATGGATCAGGTACACCAGATAAAGCATTTGTACAATCTGCAAAAGAATTGTATAAGAAAGCCGCAGATGAATTAGGTAACAATGCATGGATCTTAGTGGGCACTGCACATGTACAGTTATTAGAAGCGGGTGTAAGTGCAGACTTAAATGCGATCAAGCAAACTTTAGAAGTTGCCATTACAACGACTTTAAATACGAAAGGAAAATTCAAAGGCAAACCAAGTCAAGAAATCGTGAATGCAATTGGATATATTCACTCAGAAGTGCCTTCTAATGTGGGCGATCATCAATATGCGATTGATAAAATAAAAGAAACAATTTCTGCTTACGAAGGGACGCCAGTATTGCCTAGCTTATATGTTAACTTAGGTATCAACTACCTTAAATTAGGTGGCGAAAATGGTGGAGAAGCTGTTACAGCATTCTTAGAAGCAGTTAGTAGAGAACCGCAAAACGCTTATCCTTACTATAGAATTGGTAAAGTTTACCAATCTCAAAATAACGTAGAATCATTCGATGAATATTTCAAAAAATCATTAGAAGCGGATACAAAATTTGCACCTACTTATTTTGCATTGTATCAATATTATGCAGACAAGAACACAGAAACTGCAAAACAGTATTTAGATCAATTCTTACAAAATGCAGACAAGGATCCAGCTTTAGATATCTTTAATGCTGACTATTTGTTCCGTGCTGGTCAATATGATGCCTCATTAGCTAAGGCAAAAGAATTAGAAGCTTCCATTGGTGTTACTGCTTTGCCTCGTTTAGGCGTATTGTTAGCTTACAACTACGATCGTAAAGGCGATTCTGTTCAAGCAAAGTCCTATATCGAACAATTTATCAATACAAGTGCTGCCGATAAGGTGTTGAATACGGATTATGAGCTAGCTGTTAAGGTTTTATCTAAATTCCAAGGGAATGAAACAATTTTAGCAGGTATTCTTGAAAAAGCAATTACTGCAGATACGGTGAAAGCAAATCGCTTGAAATACTACAAATTAGGTGCTGATATGTTTGAAAAATCTAATATGTATGTAGATGCTTTAAAATGGAATACAAACTATTTTAACCTTAGAGCGATTAAAGACGAAGTATATTATTATAAATTAGCTAGTGTTTCGTTAAATGCAAAAGATGGCGTTGCTACTACTGAAATTGCAAAGCAGTATATTGCGGCTTTCCCTGATCGTCCAAATGGCTATTCTTTTAATGTAAAAGGTGCGAAATTGATCGATACTGCTAATAATATGGGTATTGTATTCCAAGCGGTAACCTTGCAAAATGAGTATTTGTCTAAAGATCCAGGGAAAAACAAGCAGGCATTGGTAAACAATTACTATGCAATGATGGGCTACTACAATGAAATTAAAGACTTAGAAAAAGCAATAGGCATGTGTGATAAGGTATTAGAATTAATGCCAGGTGAAGCACAAACCTTAAAAATTAAGGAGAGCTTAGTGAAAAACTGGGAAATCATAAAAAAGATGCAAGCAAATCAAAAGCCTGCTACAGATACATCGGCAGCAAATAAGCAATAATCTAAGGGTCATTTATAGACCATTTACGCTTTTGAAAAAAGATTTAAAAAACTCCCCATTTATGGGGAGTTTTTAGTTAAAACAAGTATCCTTTGCGTATTTTTGCGGCACTAAAAAGACTTAGAAATGAACAGTGCTGCTAACTACTTGCCAATTGCCTTGCAAATCTTATTTGCAGGTGGCTTTGTTGCCATTATGATTTTGGTATCCAGCCTCTTAGGACCAAAGCGAAAAACATCAGACAAGTTGGAGAATTTTGCCAGTGGTATTGAATCTCATGGTGACGCAAGATCACCGATGGCGATTAAATATTTTTTAGTAGCAATCTTATTTGTGTTGTTTGATGTAGAAGTAATTTTCTTTTATCCATACGCAGTAAATTTTAAGAGTTTAGGTTGGGCTGGTTTTTTCGAAGTGGTTTTATTTGTTGGATTTTTCTTGGTAGGTTTTATCTACATCATTAAGAAAGGTGCACTAAAATGGGAAGATTAATTTTTTAAAAATATAATGCATTTATTATGCGTCCAGTAAGATTTAACATACATCCAAAAGAAGCAGAAATCGCAGATGCGATTGGAATGGGAAAAGCACCAGATGGTGTGCCAGGTGATGGTTTTTTTGCAACACAACTAAGTTCTGTTGTAGGTCTTGCAAGAAAAAATTCTTTGTGGCCTTTGCCGTTTGCAACATCTTGTTGTGGTATTGAATTCATGGCGACCATGGCATCACATTACGACTTATCTCGCTTTGGTTCTGAGCGTGTGGGTTTCTCTCCACGTCAATGTGATTTGTTAATGGTGATGGGTACAATCGCGAAAAAAATGGCACCAGTGTTAAGGCAAGTATATATCCAAATGGCAGAGCCACGTTGGGTTATAGCTGTTGGTGCATGTGCATCTAGTGGTGGTATTTTTGATTCATATAGCGTGTTGCAAGGTATTGATCAAGTGATCCCTGTGGACGTGTATGTGCCGGGTTGTCCTCCAAGACCAGAAGCGATTATCGATGGCTTTATGAAAGTACAAGACTTAGTAGGACAAGAAAGTATTCGTCGTAGAAATAGCGAACAATACAAAGCATTATTAAATAGTTATGGCATTCAATAGCCGACACTTAATTCGTACAATATGTCGTTAAACAACGAAATGATACAAGAAAAATTAGTGGCAAAATTTGGAGACCAAGTTTCTCAATTTGCAACTAGTTATGGTATGCTTTCATTTGAAGCTCCAAAGGAAATGAATTTGAAAGTATTACAATTTTTATATGATGAGCCAGGTTTGGAATTTACTTTTTTAACAGATATCTGTGCGGTAAATTATCCTGATCAAAAAGGAGCCGAATTGGTTGTCGTATACCACTTACATAATTTAAAAGAAAATGTAAGACTTCGTTTTTCTGTTAGCAGTTCATTAGAAAATACAGATGTATACACTGCGTCTAAATTATTTGAATCTGCCAATTGGATGGAGCGTGAGACTTATGATTTCTTTGGTATCAATTTCGTTGGGCATCCAAATCTGAAGCGTATTTTAAACGTGGATGAGATGGATTATTTCCCACTGAGAAAAGAATTCCCTGTAGAAGATCAAACTAGGATCGACAAGGATGACGAAATGTTTGGTAGAGGCTAATTATTAAAAAACAAGGTATAACTGTATATACATGGAACATAATCACATCACATTGCCAGAAGGTTCGATAGAAAAAACTACGACCACCCTAAATATTGGACCAACACACCCTGCAACACATGGTGTGTTTCAAAATATCATGGAAGTAGACGGAGAACGTGTTGTTACATCAGAACAAACAGTTGGATACATTCATCGTGCATTTGAAAAAATTGCAGAACGTAAGCCATTGTATCAGATTACAACATTGACGGATCGTTTAAACTATTGTAGTAGTCCAATTAACAATATGGGCTGGCATATTACTTGTGAGCGCTTTTTGAAAATTGAAACGCCAAAGCGTGTAGATTATTTGCGTGTGATTATTATGGAATTAGCTCGTATTTCGGATCACTTAATATGTAATTCAATTGTGGGTGTGGATACAGGAGCATACACAGGGTTCTTATACGTGATGCAATACCGCGAATTGATTTATGAAATTTACGAAGAGATTTGTGGTTCACGTTTGACAACAAATATGGGTCGTATTGGAGGCTTTGAAAGAAATTTTTCAAACACTGCTTTTACTAAATTGGAGAAGTTTTTGAATGAATATCCAAAGGTCCTTAAGGAATTTGAAAACTTATTTACAAGAAATAGAATTTTCATGGAGCGTACACAAGGCACAGGAGGAATTAGTGCTGAGCGCGCAATGAATTATGGATTTACGGGTCCAAATTTAAGAGCAGCTGGTGTGGATTATGATGTGCGTGTACATCAACCTTATAGTAGTTACCAAGATTTTGATTTTACAGTTCCTGTAGGTTCAACTGGTGATAACTACGATCGCTTCTTGGTTCGTAATGCAGAAATGTGGGAGAGTATTTCTATCATCAAGCAAGCGTATCAAAAAGTGCAAGCATTCAAAGGTGCAGAAGCTGAAGTATTCCACGCAGAGGTACCTGAATATTATCTTCCAAAGAAAGAAGATGTATATACGAAGATGGAAGCATTGATTTGGCATTTCAAAATCATCATGGGTGAAATCGATTTGCCAAAGGGTCAAATATATAGTCCAGTAGAAGGTGGTAATGGTGAGCTTGGTTTTTATTTAATCAGTGATGGTGGAAGAACACCATTCAGATTGCATTTCAGAAGACCATGTTTTATTTATTATCAAGCATACACGGAATTGATTAAAGGCGGCATGTTAAGTGATGCTGTTGTAACAATGAGTAGTTTGAATTTGATTGCTGGTGAATTAGATGCTTAAAACAAAAAGAAATTTTGGATATGACTTATACTTTTAATGATACACAAATGGCCGAGTTTAACCGCTTGGTGGCACGTTATCCGGAGGGAAAACAAAAAAGTGCATTGTTGCCTGCATTGCATCTTGCTCAAGATAGTTTTGATGGTTGGTTGCCAACAGAATTGATGGACTATATCGCTAGTTTATTAAAGATTGAGCCAATTGAAGTATATGAGGTGGCAAGCTTTTATAGCATGTATAATTTGAAGCCCGTAGGAAAATACATTTTCGAAGTTTGTCAAACTGGTCCATGTATGATTAGCGGCTCTGATGACATCATTGCATATATCCAACAGCAATTAGATATTAAGCCAGGAGAGACATCTAAGGATGGCATCTTTACTTTAAAATTAGTGGAGTGTCTTGGGGCATGTGGTTATGCACCGATGATGCAAGTTGGTAAAATTTACAAAGAGCATCTAACTAAAGAAAAAGTAGATCAAATTATTGCAGAATATAGAGCAACTGCAACTAAATAATAAATCACAGAACGCGTTAAAAATATTCAAATGGGTGTAAAACTATTATTAGACAAAGCAAATGTACCAGGGATTCGTTCTTACGAGGTGTATCGTCGTGAGGGTGGTTACCGTAGTGTAGAAAAAGCTTTGAAAGAAATGAATCCAGAATCCATTGTAGAAGAAGTTAAGAAAAGTGGATTAAGAGGAAGAGGTGGCGCAGGTTTCCCAACTGGTATGAAATGGAGTTTTATCGCAAAACCAGAAGGCGTTCCTCGTCACTTGGTTTGTAATGCGGATGAAAGTGAGCCTGGTACTTTTAAGGACAGGTACTTGATGGAATTTTTACCACATCTCTTAATTGAAGGTTTAATTGTATCAAGCTTTGCTTTGGGTTCTAATGACACTTATATTTATATCAGAGGTGAATATGCTTGGATTGTGGACATATTAGAAGAAGCAATCAATGAAGCAAAGGCGAATGGTTGGTTAGGGAAAAGTATTTTAGGAACGGGTTTTGATTGCAATATCCATGTTCAACGTGGAGCGGGTGCTTATATCTGCGGAGAAGAAACTGCATTGATTGAATCTTTGGAAGGCAAGCGTGGTAATCCTCGTATTAAGCCTCCATTCCCTGCGATACAAGGTTTATGGCAGCGTCCAACAGTGGTGAATAACGTGGAAACCTTAGCAGCAATCGTGCCTATTATTAATTTAGGTGGTCACGAGTATGCAAAGATTGGCGTTGGCAGATCGACTGGTACAAAATTAATTTCTGCATGTGGCAATATTAATAAGCCAGGTGTGTATGAAATTGACATGACGATTACAGTAGAAGAATTTATTTATAGTGACGAATATTGTGGCGGCATTAAAGGAGGCAAGAAATTAAAAGCTTGTATTCCTGGTGGCTCTTCTGTGCCAATTTTACCTGCGAATCTTTTATTGACAACCGCAAAAGGCGAACCACGTTACATGAACTATGAGAGTTTAAGTGATGGTGGATTTGCAACTGGTTCTATGTTAGGTTCTGGTGGATTTATCGTTTTAGATGAAGACCAGTGTATCGTTAAAAACACCTTGACTTTAGCGCGTTTTTATCGCCATGAAAGTTGCGGTCAATGTTCTCCATGTAGAGAAGGAACAGGTTGGATGGAAAAAATATTACATAAAATAGAACATGGCAAAGGAACGATAGCAGATATCGATTTACTATGGGATATTCAAAGAAAGATAGAAGGAAATACGATTTGTCCACTAGGTGACGCAGCGGCATGGCCTGTTGCTGCAGCGATTCGTCATTTCCGTGACGAGTTTGAATGGCATGTAAATAATCCTGAACTTTCACAAACAAGCAATTTCGGTTTACAACACTATGCAGATCCAATTCATGTACCTGCATAACATAGAAATATAAACTATGAGCGAACAAAATTTATTTAAAGTAACGATCGACAACATCACCATTGAAGTGCCAGCTGGAACCACTGTGTTACAAGCTGCTCGATTGATTGGCGGACAAGTGGCGCCTCCTGCAATGTGTTTTTATAGCAAGTTGCAAGGTAGTGGTGGAAAGTGTAGAACCTGTTTAGTGGAAGTATCAAAGGGTTCTGAAAAGGACCCTCGCCCAATGCCTAAATTAGTTGCCTCTTGTCGTACGACAGTGATGGATGGGATGGAAGTAAAAAATATCACAAGTGAGAAAGTAATTGACGCAAGAGCGGGTATAGTTGAGTTTTTATTATTGAACCATCCTTTGGACTGTCCAATATGTGATCAGGCTGGAGAGTGTCATTTACAAGATTTGAGTTTTGAACATGGCAAATCAGAAACACGCTATGAGTTCCAAAGAAGAACATTTAAGAAGCATGATCTAGGCAAGAACATTCAATTGCATATGACACGTTGTATACTTTGTTATCGTTGCGTTTTCACAGCAGATCAATTAACAAATAAGCGCGTACACGGAATTTTAGATCGCGGAGATCATGCTGAAATTGCGACACATATCGAAAAGAGTTTGGACAATGAATTTATCGGCAACGTGATTGATGTATGTCCAGTAGGTGCTTTGACAGATAAAACATTCCGATTTAAAAATCGTGTTTGGTTCTTAAAACCAATGGACGCACATCGTGATTGCCCTACTTGTTCTGGTAGAGTAACATTATGGAATAGAGGTGATGAAGTTTATAGAGTAACAGCGCGTAAAGACCAATGGGGTGAAGTAGAAGATACGCCAGATGGAAAGCCAGGTTGGATTTGTAACACTTGTCGTTTCGATAAAAAAGAAACAGCAGATTGGATTGTAGAAGGGCCACGTGAAATAAGCAGACAATCTGTAATTGCACAAGGACATTATGCAGGCAAGATAGGAATGAGCAAGCCAAAAGAAACTTTTACTGCAGTAAATGATGGAAGAACCCCACATTTATTAATGAATATTCATGATGAAAGTGAAGTGAATCAACCAAATATACATTTAGGTAAAATTCAGGGACCTTCTCACGGAGATACGTTTAACACAAACAATACTCATAAAGCATAATTATATTAGCATGACAATTCTTGCATTTGATTGGGGGCTGGTGATCGAAAAATTAATTTTAATTGCCGTAGTTGTTTTCGGTAGTTTAGGGATTGCCTTGTATACTACTTTTGGCGAACGAAAAGTAGCTGCTATTTTACAAGATAGACCAGGTCCAAATAGGGCTGGTCCATTTGGTTTATTACAACCATTGGCAGATGGTTTAAAATTGATCATGAAAGAAGAGATCATTCCAAATGCTGCAAATAAATGGTTATTTATATTAGGGCCAGGCTTAGCAATGACTGCAAGTTTGATGACTTGTGCAGTTATTCCATGGGGTTCTGACATTGAATTGTTTGGCCGTAAAATCGCTTTGCAAATTGCAGATATCAATATTGGTATCTTATATGTATTTGCGGTGGTGAGTATGGGTGTATATGGTATTATGATTGGAGGTTGGGCTTCAAATAATAAGTTCTCTTTAATGTCTTCCTTAAGAGCAGCATCACAAGCAATCAGTTATGAATTGGCAATGGGCTTGGCTTTGATTGCTTTATTAATGACAACCGAATCTTTAAGTTTAAAAACAATTGTCGAACAACAAGTGGCTGGCAAATGGTGGAATATTGTTTATCAGCCTTTAGGATTTTTATTATTCTTTATTGCTGCATTAGCAGAATGTAATAGAACACCTTTTGATTTACCAGAAGCAGAGAATGAATTGAACTTTGGTTACCATCAGGAGTATTCTTCTATGAAACTAGGTTTTTATTTATTCGCGGAATATATCAACATGATTATGAGTAGTGCGATTATGGCATCTATGTATTTTGGTGGATATGACTTACCATTCTTTGATGAGTCTACAGTTGCGCCAAATATTGCTGCGATGATTGGTGTTGGCACTTTACTGATTAAAATAGTTTTATTTATTTTCTTATTTATGTGGATTCGTTGGACGATTCCTCGTTTCAGATACGATCAATTAATGAACCTAGGGTGGAAAACAATGATTCCTTTGGCGCTATTTAATTTATTGATCACTGGTGCGTTGATCTTAGCTAATTTATAATTTAAAAAATTCATTGAATAAACACATGCAACCATTAACAAACAAAGCACAAGCGGTAAATAGACAACCCATGACAATATGGGAGCGCTTGTATTTGATTAATATTATCAAAGGAATGTTTATTACGTTTAGTCATATGTTTAAAAAACAGCCGACAACACGTTATCCAGAAGAAAAGCGCCCATTCAGTCCTGTTTTTAGAGGATTGCACGTTTTAAATAGAGATGAAGAAGGGAGAGAGCGTTGTACTGCATGTGGATTATGCGCTGTAGCATGTCCTGCAGAAGCAATTACAATGGAAGCAGCAGAGCGTGTAGAAGGCGAAGAGTCTTTGTATAGAGAAGAGAAATATGCAGCAAAATATGAAATCAATATGTTGCGTTGTATTTTCTGTGGTTTGTGTGAAGAGGCTTGTCCAAAAGATGCCATTTATTTAAGTGAGACTTTCGCGCCTGCAAATTATACGCGCAAAGGATTTATTTATGGCAAACCAGATTTATTAATCCCGAATCCAAAAACTGAAGCTGCAGATTTGGCTTTAGCTAAAGGAGTAGAAGCATAATTTATACTATGAATACAGTAGACGTTTTATTTTATCTATTATCAGCATTCGCTATTGTGAGTGCGACGATGGTATTGATTAGTAAAAATCCAATACACAGTGTATTGTGGTTAATCCTAGTATTTTTTGCCATTTCAGGACATTATATCTTATTGAATGCACAGTTTTTAGCAATCGTTAACATTATTGTTTATGCTGGAGCAATCATGGTTCTGTTCTTATTTGTGATCATGTTAATGAATATCAAAAAAGATGCAGAAGTGCAAAAACAGTTATTGGTAAAATTAACAGGAGTCATTGCTGGTGGTAGTTTTCTTACGCTACTAATTGCTGCTGTTAAACAAACTGTGCAAATTCAAGAAAAGCAAGTTTTACTTAAAGAAGGAACCATTGGTTTGATACATCCATTAGGCAAAGCACTTTTTAGCGACTATGTTGTGCCATTTGAAATAAGCAGTGTCTTATTCTTAAGTGCGATGGTAGGTGCCGTAATCATTGGTAAAAAATAATAATTAATAAAATCATTAGAGATGTCTATACAGTATTATATCTTTTTATGTTTGACTTTGTTTAGCATTGGTGTTGTTGGAGTTTTGACACGTCGCAACGCAATCATCGTATTCATGTGTATTGAATTGATGTTAAACGCAGTCAACTTGTTATTGGTAGCTTTTTCAAAAATGTACCATGGAATGGCATTGCAAAATGCAGCAGACACAACAGCTGGTATTGATGCACAAATTTTTGTTTTCTTTATTATGGTGGTTGCGGCTGCCGAAGTAAGCGTTGGTTTAGCAATTATTGTAATGATGTACCGAAATACCCATTCCGTAGACATCAATTTCTTAAATAGATTAAAGAATTAATTCATTCCACATGAAAATTATAATAGGATTTATCATACTATGGCCTTTAATTGGTTTTTTGCTTAATGGTTTAGGCCGCAACATTTGGAATAAGAAAACCATTGCATCTATTGCAACCGGCGCTATTCTTGCCTCATTTATTGCAAGTGTTTTTGCATTTTTACAAGTACAAGATCAAGGAGTTATTGCGACCCATTACTTCGATTTCATCAACACTAGTACAATTAAAATCCCTTTCGATTTTAGAGTGGATTCTTTATCAAGTTTATTCTTATTAGTAATAACAGGTGTGGGTACTTTAATCCATTTGTATTCTTCTGCATATATGCATGAAGAAACACCACCTCATTATGCACGTTACTTTGCTTATTTGAACTTATTTATTTTCTCGATGCTTTTATTAGTATTGGGGGATAACTACGTAATCATGTTTATAGGCTGGGAGGGTGTTGGATTGTGTTCTTATTTATTGATTGGCTATTGGTTTTCAAATACAACTTATAATAATGCTGCTAAGAAAGCATTCATCATGAACAGAATTGGCGACCTTGGTTTTTTATTAGCGATCTTCTGGATGATTGTGAAACTTGGTACAGTGAGCTACGGAGAAGTATTGACAGCGGAAAGTTTGGCTAAATTATCTACTACAGATATAACTGCAATTACTTTATTATTATTTGTAGGTGCAATGGGTAAGAGTGCACAGATTCCTTTGTACACTTGGTTACCAGATGCGATGGCAGGTCCAACGCCAGTGTCTGCATTAATCCATGCCGCAACGATGGTGACTGCAGGTATCTACATGATTACAAGAACAAATATTTTCTATACCAATAGTGAAATCGTTCAAAATGTAGTTGCAATCATTGGTATTAGCACTGCATTATTGGCTGCAACAATTGCAATTAAACAAAATGACATTAAAAAGGTATTGGCTTATTCAACAGTAAGTCAGTTAGGTTATATGTTCCTTGGTTTAGGTGTTGGTGCTTATTCAGGTGCGGTATTCCATGTGATTACACATGCATTCTTTAAAGCGCTATTATTCTTAGCTGCAGGATCAGTCATTCATGCAATGCACCATGAGCAAGATATCCGTAAAATGGGTGGCTTGAAATCTAAATTACCTATCACACATTTGACTTTCTTAATTGGTTGTATAGCGATTGCAGGTGTGCCACCGTTTAGTGGTTTCTTTTCTAAGGATGAAATCCTAGCAGCTGCTTACGCTAAGAATCCAATTTATTGGTTCTTGGGTGTTACTGGTGCTGCCATGACTGCTTTTTATATGTTCCGTTTATATGCAACTACTTTCTTAGGTCAATTTAGAGGAACAGAAGAGCAAGAACACCACGTGCATGAAAGTCCAATAAGTATGACTTTGCCTTTAATTATTCTTGCAGTTTTAAGTGCTGTGGGTGGTGCGATGGGTGTTCCAGAAATATTAGGTGGACAACATTGGTTAGGACATCATTTATCTAGCATTATTGGCGAAGAAAGCCCATTACATTTATCTCATGCAACTGAATGGATTTTAATGGGCAGTTCTGTAACCATTGCTTTAGTTGCATTGCTAATTGCAATTAGCAAATACAGTAAAAAAGCAGACGGCGAAGCTCAAACAGCCTTAGGTAAATTTTTATACAATAAGTGGTTGGTGGATGAACTATATGATAAGGCAGTTGTACAACCACTCAATCGTTTTGCAGGTTTCTTGAAAGACGTAATCGAGAAAAATATCATAGACGGTTTTGTGAATGGCACTGGAAAATTAGTTCAATACGGTGCAAGACAAACGCGCTTAATACAGAGCGGTCAAGTAGGGTACTATATTTTATTTATGGTATTAAGTTTAGTGTTCTTATTACTTGTATGGTTCAACGACATCGCTATTACTCGATTCTTTCATAATTTGATTAAATAAATTTTTAGCAACAATGGTATTACTTTCAATTCTAACAATTCCGTTTATCGCAGCAATTTTATTGTTGTTTGTTAAACATGATGAAAAAGCAAATTATGTTGCTATTGCAGCAAGTGGAATCGCCTTGGCTTTATCTTTAAATATAGCATTCAACGGTGCGGTTAACTTTGATGCTGCATGGATTCCAAGTTTAAGCGCAAGATTCACATTGACTGCAGATGGCCTATCAAAAATTTTATTACTCTTAACTTGTATAAGCTTCCCTGCAATTTTTATTGCGACCTCTAAGAATGAAATTAAAAACAGAAACCAGTTTTTGTCTTTGATGCTTTTTACCCAAACGGGATTACTAGGTGTATTCTTGGCTGGAGATGCGTTGCTTTTCTATTTCTTCTGGGAATTGGCATTAATACCTGTTTATTTTTTATGTTCTATTTGGGGTGGTGAAAAGCGTGTTGCTGTTACTTTTAAATTCTTTATTTATACTTTCCTGGGCTCTTTATTTATGTTGATTGGTATTATTTTCCTTTATAACCATACTGCAGATCAAAGTTTTGATTATGCTTCTTTTAAATTGGCTAATTTGACTGCTGGTCAAAAAATCACTGCATTCGCGTTGTTCTTTACAGCGTTTGCAATCAAGATGCCAATTTTCCCATTGCATACATGGCAACCTGATGCTTATGAGCAATCTCCTACTGCAGTGACAATGGTATTGAGTGCTGTGATGGTTAAAATGGGTTTATATGGTGTCATTAGATGGTTGATGCCATTATTCCCTGCAGCATTTATTGCACATTCAAATTTTGTAGTGATTTTATCTGTGATCGGAATTTTATATGCTTCATTTATTGCTATTCGTCAAGACGACATGAAGCGTTTAATCGCTTATTCGTCTATTGCCCATATTGGTTTAATGAGTGCTGCTTTATTTACAAATATTGAAATAGGCATTCAAGGCGCTTTAATCCAATTATTTTCACATGGCGTAAATGTATTGGGCTTGTGGATTATTGCGGATATTATTGAACAACAAACTGGAACAAGGTCCTTGAAAGAAATGGGTGGACTTGCTAAGCAAAACCCAACATTGGGCATTTTGCTTGTAGGATTTGCGTTCGCAAATATTGCACTTCCTTTGACCAATGCATTTATTGGAGAGTTTTTAATGTTCAATGCAATCTTCCAATTCAATCCTTGGATTGCTGCTGCTGCAGGAGTTAGTGTCGTATTAGCTGCTATCTATACTTTGAATATGGTTCAGAAATGTGCTTATGGAGAGGTTAGTGAAAAAATAACTAAAATGCATGTGCCTAATAAGCCTGCACAGTTTATATTGATTGTATTATTTATTGTAGTGATTATTACTGGAGTATATCCTGCTCCTTTGTTTGATTTAACTGCTGATACTTTACAACAATTGTTTATCAAATAATTAAATGAATTTATAATGAACGCAATTATTGCTTCGGCTTTATTAGGTGTATTAATGATGTTTGCTTCTTGGATTTTTGACAACGAGAAAACACATACACGCATTGCATTAGTTGGATTATTGGCTTTAATCATTGCCAATGTTTTACAATTAAATGGCTTGTACTCCATCTCATTAGATACGAAGGGTTTACTTTCATTTACACAATTTGGATTGTATGTTAATACAATTTTGTTCATCTTAACCTTCTTGTATGTTTGGTTAAATGGAGATGAAATTGCAAAGATTGGCAATCATGCCGCTGATTATTATGCATTGATATTCTTTATACTATGTGGCGCAAGTATTTTGACTTCATTTAATAACTTATTGATGTTATTTATCGGCATCGAAATTTTATCTATTCCTCTATATATTTTAACAGGATCAGACAAGAAAAACTTGAATAGCAATGAAGCTGCATTGAAATATTTTTTAATGGGCGCATTCTCTACAGGCATTTTCTTACTTGGCATCACATTTATATATGGTGCAACTGGTACTTTCCAAATACTGACACCAGTATTACATCCTTCAACGGGCATGGCAAGAGAGCAATTAATGCTTTCTGTTGGTTTAATTTTAATTTTCGCTTCTTTCAATTTTAAAGTTTCAGCAGCTCCGTTTCATTTTTGGACACCGGATGTTTACGATGGCGCACCTACAGTGTTCACTTCTTTTATGGCTACCATTGTAAAAGCAACAGCTATTGTTGCATTTGTAGATTTGTTTCATAGTCAATTCAAAGCCTTGGGTTATGCTTGGGATTTACTATTAACTTTTGTTTTGACCGCTACTTTATTTGTAGGCAATATCACCGCAGTTTTTCAACGCAGTGTCAAGCGTATGTTAGCGTACTCTAGTATTGCACAAGTAGGCTTTATGCTTTTTGCTTTGTATGGTCCAAACGGTTTTGCGACCGAAGGGATTTTGCTTTATATCATGGCCTATTCTGTTGCAAGTATCGGTTTGTTTGGGGTATTGATAAAAATGAAAGACTGTAGTTTTGAAGCATTCAACGGATTAGGAAAAAAAGAACCAATGATTGGGGGCTTAACTACTATTTTCCTGCTGTCTTTAGCAGGTATCCCTTTGACTGGAGGCTTTTTTGCTAAATATTACATGTTAAACGCAGCTGTTAAATCTGGCGCAGGATTATGGCTAGTGCTTGTTGCCATTTTGTTTGCGGCAGTAAGCGTTTACTATTATTTCAAATTAATTCAAGCGATGTATTTTGCAGATGGGGAACCAGCAATCGTTGAAATTGAGCAAGGCTATAAATACAAATTGTTGGTTTTTGCTATTTTGATATTGGCAATAGGCATTTTACCTAATGTTTTCCTCTCTTATCTATACTTTTAGCCGTTCCTCAAATAGATTAGCCTAGAAGAAGGAACCTTATTCAATCTGTGCTACCTTTAGGCTCAGATAAACAATTATTATGACCTTACAGGACTCGTTTGTATTGGCTTGGCGTACCGTAAAAGGGAATAAGCTAAGAACTAGCATTACAGTGGCGATTATCGCTTTTGGAATTATGGCATTGATTGGCATTATTACAGCCATTTCGGCGATGAACCAGAGTTTAAAGGAGAACTTCTCCTTTATGGGTGCGAATGCTTTTACAATCCGCTATAAGGAAATGAATGCTAGAATGGGCGGCCCGCCACAAGGAGAAGAATTTTCTAAAACTAAGAAAGGTCAAAAAGAAAAGAAATCTAATTTAGACAAGCCGTTTAAATTAGAAGAGTCCCTCTTTTTTAAAGAAAATTATAGCTTCAATAGAGCGCAAGTAAGTGTTTACAGAAGGGCTAGTGGAAACAATGAAATTGTCTATAAAAACTTAAAGACGAATCCCCAAATTGGAATGTGGGGTGCAGATGAAAACTATTTAGCTGTTAATGGCTATCAATTGGCGTCGGGCAGAAATTTAAATGCAGTAGATATTCAATCAGGACGTAATGTTTGTATGATTGGTAGTAGTGTTGCAACGAAATTGTTTCCTAGAAATCCCGAAAAAAGTATTGATAAAATTATATTGGTTCAAGGTAAGCCATACCGTGTGATTGGCTTGTTGAAATCAAAAGGATCAAGTGCGATGTTAAGACAGGATGATGTCATTGTCACTTCTTTAAAAAATGTACGTCAATATCAAAACACCAATCCATCTTATCAATTAGGGGTGGCTGTAAACAATGTAATTGAACTTGAGCCTGCAATTGATGAAGCAATGTTGCAGATGAGAAAAGCAAGAAAATTAATACCTACAGAGTCCGATAATTTCATCATAGATAAGAGTGATAAATTTGCACAATTGTTTATTGGATTCTTGGCAGGTATTAGTGGTGCTGCTGGTGCAATTGGTATGATTACTTTAATCGGTGCTGCGATTGGTTTAATGAATATTATGTTAGTAGCTGTGAACGAAAGAACAAGAGAAGTTGGATTGATAAAGGCCTTGGGTGGAAAAAGAAAAGACGTTCGACGTCAATTTTTATTTGAAAGTATTATCATTAGTTTGTTAGGCGCAGTATTTGGAATTTTATTGGGTGTACTAGTGGGAAATGTCTTTAGTATCGTATTAAGTACGGGCTTTGTTATTCCTTGGTTCTGGGTCATTACAGGCATTGTTATATGTTCTGGAGTGGGGCTAGTTGCCGGCATTTATCCAGCGATGAAAGCTGCTTCTTTAAACCCAATTAATGCATTGAGGTACGAATAAAACTTACATTGTTATCGCATAAAAAAAGCCTCCCAATTGGGAGGCTTTTTTTATTTACAGCGAGTACCACTATAAATAAAACGAAAGATTTATTTAGGATCTAAAGCTTGTTTAATTCTGTCTTGTAAGTCATTGATATGATTTACTGCACTAGCTTCTGTTGCTGTCGCTTTTGCTGACTGCAATGATGTTGCTAATTTCTTTAATTGAGCTTTCGCTTCTGAAACTACATCTGTATTTTCTACATCAGCAGAAGGGAAGCCAATTCTTGCTAAGCTACTTGCAGCTGCTGCTGAAGTACTTGAAGGATTGATTAATTCATCTAATTGACTTACATAAGTCTTTTGTAAGTTACGACGGTATATATCGGCTTTGCTTACATCGCTGAATAAACCTTTTCTTAAGTCATCCATCATCTCATTTAACGCATATGTAGTTGCGCCAAATCTAGAGTAACTTGTAGTTATACGGTACAATCTGTTTTTATCTAACAATGATTTTAAAATACTTGTTTGAATTGTTTGTACACGCTCATTACTTACAGGGTTTGCAAACTTATTTAGAATAGAGGCATCTAATAACCATTTAGGTGTAGCAAATAATTGTGTATGGAAAAATTGCATTGCTTGTTTTTGTATTGCAACTGTTGTTGGTGTATACACGTCTCCTTTTTCTTCTACACTTTTAAAAGTTTCTTGAACACCACCCACATTTCTTAATACATGGCCCATGTATCTACTAAATTGACCAACTACTTGGCCGTACATTTGGCTTAAATTTTCATAACGATCACCTTCTTCTTTTGTCCACTCTGGCAAGTTCACTAAGATTCTTTTCAAATTCTTAATGCCATACTCACTAGCTAACATAGAGTTGTCACCTAAGTCTTCTGTTTGTGCTCTTGGGTCATCATTTCTACCTTCACCACCAAACCAAAGTCTTGGGTTCTTACTTAAATTATCTACAATCCATTTGTTATTGATCTTGCGATCTGCTTGTGCATCCTGCTCGCCTGTATAAGTATAACCCCATTGGATTGCCCACTTGTCATAGTCGCCAATTCTTGGGAATAGACCCGATTGACTTATTTTATCTTCTGGTTGTGCAACATAATTGAAACGTGCATAGTCCATGATGGATGCTGTATGTCCATTAGCTTCTACCCAAGTTTTGTCTCTTAACTTTTCTATAGGTGTCTTACTAGAGCTACCCATATTATGTCTTAAACCTAAAGTATGTCCAATTTCATGAGAAGACACAAAGCGAATTAAATTACCCATCAATTCATCATCGAAATGCATTTTTCTAGCAGCAGGATCAACTGCAGCAGCTTGAACCATATACCAGTCATGTACTAAACTCATTACATTATGATACCAACCAACATGACTCTCTAAAATTTCACCACTACGTGGATCATGCACTTGAGGTCCATAAGCATTTTCAATATCAGAAGCGAAATAACGAATCACAGAGAAACGCGCATCTTCTAAACTCATTGTGCTGTCATTTGGCCATTCTTTACCTTGAATCGCATTTTTCCAACCTGCTTTTTCAAATGCCGCGTTCCAGTCATTTACGCCAGCAATTAAATAAGGCACCCATTTTTTAGGGGTTGCAGGATCTACATAATATATGATTGGTTTAATTGGCTCCACTAATTCTCCTCTCTTGTATTTCTCTAAATCTTGAGGCTTAGGCTCCAATCTATAACGAACCGCAAAAACTTGATTTTTTACCTTTTGTTGATCATCAGAATATTCCACAAAATTATCAGCGAAATATCCTACTCTTGAATCAAATAAACGACGTCCCATTGGTGTTTTAGGTAACAATAAGATAGACGTGTTCAATTCAAAAGTCACAGCGCCAGCATTTGCTGCTGCTGGAATGAAACTACCACCAGTTGGACTTCCTGGCATTGGAGCACTCGCGTTATAGGTTTTTACTGTTCTTACTTCTAAGTTGATCGGATAAGCCTTGATTGTTTCTATATAAGAACGATCAGAAGCTAGTCCAGATAAGTTGAAATTTCTCTTTTCAAAACTACTCAAGCTAACTGCTTGGTTATCACCCTTAAAAAAGTCAGTTACGTCAATAATAGAGCTAGTTGAGTCTTTGCCATATGCTTTTATGTCAAAAGCAGCCACAATTGGGTCTAAATAGGAGTTTTTAACCGCTTTAGCGATAGTTTGGGTAGAATCAGCCTTGCTAATTAAGGACACCACACGCATAAATACGCGGTTATTTGGTCCCTTTTCAAATTGAATCGTTTGCTCATTTACTTGCTCCCCACCATATTTTCTAGCACCACCTGCTACTTTAGCATAACGGGTAACTGCAATCAATTCTCTACCCAACAGGCTATCTTGGATATCAAAGTAGAATTTATCATCCTGGAAGTGTACTGTAAACACCCCTTTTTGGCTTACTGCCTTCTTAGTGATGAATTCTTTAAAGGATTTTGGACCTGTTTTGGCAGGCATCTCTTTTTTAACTCCAGCTGCAGAACTAGTGTCGGCAATTGGGGCATTTCTTTGGGCATTTACTAGACTTGTCATTAAGACACAAACACTAGTAATCGCTAGGATTTTTCTCATATTAAATAATTATTGTTTAAAAAAACGATCCTAAATATATTCTATTACCACTAAATATTTATGTTAATATTATTTTTCTTAAAAAAAATTGATTGAATATTGTTTCAATCAATAAATTACTTATTTTGTAACCCCTTAGAAACTTGAGGATTAAGATTTTAACCAATCACCTTAAGTTTTGACGGATTAAATCACTTTTTTATAAATTTAATTTAAAACCAAAAATCAATTGAATCATGGCTGATTTATCTAAACCAACTGCAAATGCGGCTTCAAAACAAGCAGCACCGAAAAAAGGAGGCAATTTACTTGCATCTTTAGCACCTATCGCTTGTGTAGTAGCAGGCTATGTTATCTGGCGTTTTGTTCTAGGTAACGCAAGTAATTTTACAAACCCTGATCCAAGTGGTGGTTTCTGGCCAGCGCACAAAGGACCAACTGGTACGTTTACAAAAATGTATGAGGGTGGTATCGTAGTACCTATCTTGATTGCAAATTTTTTAGTTGTATTAACTTTCTCAATTGAAAGATTATTAACAATTAAGAAAGCAAACGGAAATGGAAATATTGCTGAATTCATCCGTAAAGTACAATTCCATTTAGCGAATAAAGAAGTGGACAAAGCTTTGGCTGAGTGTGATAAGCAAAAAGGTTCTGTAGGTAATGTAATGAAATCTGGCTTAACTAAGTACAAAGAGATGATTACAAATACAGAATTAGATACTGATCAAAAAGTATTGAATATCCAAAAAGAAATCGAAGAAGCAACTGCATTGGAATTACCAATGTTAGAAAAGAACTTAGTATTCTTATCAACTATCGCATCTGTAGCAACTTTATTAGGTTTGTTCGGTACGGTATTAGGTATGATCCGTTCTTTCTCTAAATTAGGTGAAGAAGGTGGTGGTGAAGCTGCTCGTGAATTATCTCAAGGTATCTCTGAGGCATTGTACAACACTGCTTTAGGTATCGGTACTTCAGCTGTAGCGATCATTATGTATAACGTATTTACTACAAACATTGACGGTATCACTTATGGTATCGATGAGTCTGGCTTTACTTTAACACAAAGCTTTGCTGCTCAATACAAATAGTAGAAACAACATTATACACTTAATTAAAAGAATATACAATGGGTAGAGCCAAATTACCTCGTAAGAGTACCACCATCGACATGACAGCCATGTGCGATGTGGCTTTCCTTTTATTGTCTTTCTTTATCTTAACTACAAAGTTTAAACCTGCAGAAGCGATTGCTGTTACTACACCAAGTTCAGTAGCGTCTAAAGTAGCTCCTACAAAAGACTTTGTATTAATTACGATAACTAAAGATGGTAAAGTATTTCTTACTTTAGATGATGAGCAAAAGAAAGAGTTTATTGCGAATTCTTTAAATTCAACTCGTAATTTAGGTATCGATGTTGCAGCTTTCAAAAAAGCTGGATTTATCGGAGCACCTCTTGCGGGATTAAAATCTTTCTTAGCTATTCCAGAAGAAAACAGAAAAGGTGATCAATTACCTGGTATTCCGGTAATGGATAGTACTAATAATGAATTAGTAACATGGTTACAACTTGTTAATGAATCATATGCTGGTGCTAAAATGGACCTTTTATTAAAAGGGGACAATGTTTCAAAATATCCATCTTTCAAAAATGTAATTACTGCATTAAAGAAGAACGATATCTTGAAATTCCAAATGATTACCAATCCTGAAAACGCGCCTATGGGTTCGGATTTATGGAAACAGTCTATGAGTGGAGAAAAACAGGAAAATTAAATTTATAACTAATTAAAAGCTATCGATATGGCAGAATTAGATACCTCGGGTGGTGGACATAAAAAGAAAGGACCAGGGGTCAAGAAAGGAAAAAAGCTATCAACACGCGTTGACTTAACGCCAATGGTGGACTTAGGTTTCTTATTGATTACCTTCTTCATCTTTACCACAACCATGAGCCAACCAACAGCGTTAAAGTTGTTTTTGCCTGATGATAAAGTAAATCCAGAAGACCAAAACAAAGCAAAGGAGTCTGGTGTACTTACAATTTTAATGGGGGCGGATAATCATATCTATTATTACGAAGGTCAATTAAAACCAGATGGTTCTAATTTTCTTTCTGCCTCTTATAACGGCGAAAACTCAATCCGTGATGTGATCTTGAAAAAGAAAGCAGATGTTAGAAGTAGATCAACAGACAGCGAAAATCCTTATAAAGATTTCGTAGTGGTGATTAAACCTAGTGTTGACTGTAATTACAAAAATGTAATTGACATCTTGGATGAAATGGCGATTAACGTTGTAAAAAAATATGCATTAGTGGATATTTCTGACGGGGAATCTCAGTTAGTAAAAATCTCTGATGCAAGTTCACAAACTTCGGTAAGTAATTAAAAGTATTAAACATGGACATAAACAAAATATTAACTGCCGACATTCTTGATATCCTTTTCGAAGGCAAGAACAAAGCCTATGGAGCTTATGATCTACGTAAAACGTATAATAAGCGATTGAGAAACGGTCTTCTTGGAATGATCGGAATCACCGTAGCTTTGGGTCTTGGAGCTATATTATCAAGTTCTATTAAGAACGATAAAGTAGAAGTGGTTGCTGTAGATTTATCTTTAGAGAATGTAAATCAAGATGAAAAAAAGCCAGAACCACCGCCACCACCTCCACCACCAAAGCAAGAACCTCCTAAGGTAGAAGTGACTAAATTCACGCCTCCTAAGATCGTTAAAGACGAGGAAGTGAAGGAAGAAGATGAAATCAAGGAAGTTGAAAAATTAGAAGACACCAAGATTGGTACATTCAACCAAGAAGGTTCTAAGGACGACGGATTGGTTGCTCCAGTTGAGCAAAGCACTGGTCCTGTTGAAGCACCAAAAGTGGACGATGACTATGATAGGATATTCACTACGGTTCAAATCCAAGCTGAGTTCCCAGGTGGACAAGCTGGTTGGATTAGATACTTAGAGCGTACTTTGAATAGAGATTTGCCAGTTGAAAATGGTGCACCTACTGGAAAATACTCTGTAGTAGTTTCTTTCATCGTATCAAAAGATGGTTCTATTTCTGAAGTAAAAGCAGAAAATGATCCAGGCTATGGTACTAAAGAAGAAGCGGTACGTGTAATTCAAAGAGGTCCAAAGTGGAAACCAGCGAACCAAAATGGCCGTCCTGTAATCTACAGACAAAGACAAGCTATTGTCTTCATGGTTTCAGAAGATTAAGATTCAAATCTGATCAATATAAAAAGGCTCCCAATTGGGAGCCTTTTTTGTGTAATTTTGCAACCATGCAAAGCACATTAAGCACTTGGAACGACACGATTGTGGCATTAGCTACAGCACCTGGACTAGGGGCTATCGCTGTTATTCGACTTAGTGGACCGGAAGCTATTGAAATTGTGAACGCTGTATTTGAAAAAAAAGATTTAACGAAGCAGGCATCACATACAGTGCATTTTGGAAAATTAGTGGACAATGGCCTTGTATTAGACGAAGTGGTGGCGAGTATTTATAGAGCGCCAAAATCTTATACTGGAGAGGAAGTGGTGGAGATATCTTGTCATGGCTCTCCATTTATACAAGATTCCATTTTGCAATTAATGATTGATCGTGGTGCAAGAATGGCAAAGCCTGGAGAATTTACGCAACGTGCATTTTTAAATGCAAAGCTTGATTTAACTCAAGCCGAAGCAGTTGCCGACTTGATTGCTAGTAATACAGAAGCGGCAAGAAAAACTGCATTACATAATTTAAAAGGAGGCTTTTCAAGCGATTTACAATTGATGCGTGAAAAATTAATAAAGTTTTCTGCGTTGATTGAATTGGAGTTGGATTTTTCACAAGAGGATGTCGCTTTTGCAAATAAAAAAGAGTTAGAAAATTTAGTACAACAATTACAGATCAAGACGCAAGAGTTATATGATTCTTTTAAACTTGGCAATGTGATTAAGAATGGTGTGCAGGTGGCGATCGTAGGAAAGCCAAATGCTGGTAAGTCAACTTTGTTGAATGCTTTGTTAAACGAGAACAGGGCATTGGTGAGTGATATTCCAGGTACAACTAGAGATACAGTCGAAGAATACTTGAACATTCAAGGTGTTTTATATAAATTAATTGATACAGCTGGTATCAGATTGCAAACTGAGGATTCTATAGAGCAAATGGGTATTGAAAAGAGTAGGGAGAAGATTCAAGAAGCAGATATTGTCATTGCATTGTTTGATGCAAGCACGCATTCACCAGAACAAATTCAAAGCTGGCAAAATGAAATTGGTGTTTTAAAAGATAAATTAATTTTAGTAGGAAACAAAATAGATCTGGCATTGAATCAATCAATACAAGAATCACCAAATTTCAATGAGGTATTGTTTATTTCTGCTAAAGACAAAAAAAATATTACCGCATTAGAAAATGCTTTGAATCAGAAAGTAGTTGGTGATGCCTTAAATAAAGAAGGGACTATTGTAACGAATGCAAGACATGTCGCCTCTCTAAAAAAACTAATGCTTGCACTAAATGATGTAGAAACAGGATTGATTCAAAATGTAACAGGAGATTTATTGGCATTAGATATTCGTCAAGCACTTCATTACCTGGGCACAATTACAGGAGAAATCACCAATGAAGACCAATTAGACTTTATTTTCTCCAAGTTTTGTATTGGGAAATAGGATCGATTTATCCAATTACTTTAGCACATCCTAATTAGCAGGAAGTTTTATAGCTCAATGTCTTTGTAGTCATCTGCAAAGTGGATGATATTTCTAAAATATTCAAAATCACTTTTAGGGTGTGTTGTAGTTAGTACAACCACATCCATCCCTGCATTCTCTGCACAAGCAACGCCTTTAGGGGTGTCTTCAAAAACCAAACATTGTTTTACTGGAACAGCAAGTAATTCGGCACATTTTAAAAAGGTTTCAGGATGTGGTTTACTTTCCGAAACCATATCTCCACTAATAATTGCTTGTATTAAAGATCTTAAATTAAGATTATCCACCACAAAATCTATATTCAAATTATTTGCTGCCGAACCAATCCCCAATTTAATTTGATGTTGGTTGGCATGCGTTAATAGTTCATCTAGACCTTGGATTAATTTTAAATTAGGCAAAAAATCTAATCTGTATTTTGCTTCTTTTGCTTCGCTAATATTAATTCTTTCTTCTTTAGAATACTTACCAGGGAAAATACGTTCTAACATTTCCTCGCCCTTGCCGTAGCATTGATCTTTCATTTCTGATATAGATAATGTGCCGCCTAATGTTTGTATCACCCTGTGCCAAGCATTAACATGATAGGGCATGTCATCAATCATGGTGCCGTTTAAATCAAAAAGGAAAGCCTTATACTTTTCTGTATTTATTTTTAACATGCAACATTCAATTTAAAAAATTACATAGAACCACCTTCAACAAATTTTGCATCCACCGTGAGTTCTGAAAGTGTTTTTCCCCCTTTGATATTTGCAAGCATTTGAACGAAAGCTAATTTGCCTAATTCATAACCACTTGTTTCCACATAACTAATATTAGGGTGGTATAAGCTCGGAATAAAACCATTGCTAATACTTATCACTCCAATTTCATTGGGCACTTTGATATTAAGTGCTTGAATGGATTTCATCACACCAATTAAAATTTCATCTGTCATAGCAAAAACAGTGTCAAACTTTTGTGTTTTTTCAAAATGTTTTTTGAATGCAACTTCTGCTTCTGCAGAACTATTGGCATGGAGATAAGTGCAATGCGTTTTTGGCGCATATTTTTCCATGAATTGTTGAAATGCAAGCTTCCTTTTTTGACTAATGGACAATGCAGGGTCGCCAAATAAAGCAAGCACACGTTTAGCGCCCCTTTGTATAATATTTTCAGCAGCAATGATGGCGCATCTTTCATCTGCCATCCTTACTTTGGTATATTTATTTTCTTTAGGTACGATATCAAAAAATACCACTGGAATATCTCGCTCACTCATCTTCTCATATACATCTAAGTTTTGTGTATGTGCAGACAAACATGCAAAAACACCAGAGACTCTATTTTGCCTAAAGATTTTTAAGTTGTTTAATTCGTTTTCGGGATTGTTACTCGATTGAAGAATCATTAATGCATACCCATTCTTTCTGCTTTCTTCTTCAATAGCTGCTATAAAGCTGTCATAAAACAAATTCGCAATAGCTGGAACAATCACTCCGAATATCTTACTGCTCTGTGTTCTTAATTGAATCGCATAAGCGTTTGGTTCATAGTCTAAGCTATTTGCGAGTGCATGCACTTTCTCTTTAGTAGCTGTTGAAATATCTGGATGATCTTTCAATGCCCTTGAAACAGTAGAGATACTAAGTTGTAATTGTTGGGCCAATAATTTCAGGGTTGTATTCGTCATAACAAGCAATCTTTAGAAAGTTCAATTTAAGGAAAATTAACACAAATTTTTCCGCAAACGTTTGCAAAATTTACAAAAAAATCAATTATTTTATACTATCCCTCGTTAGTTATAAAATGGCCTCAAACAGCGGATAATCAATATATTATTGAATTTTAAGTGGTTTTAAGCCTACTTTTTGAGCAACAATGCTAACAATCGTTCTTCTCTTCTTTGAAAAGTTAAAAATTATTTAACAAAAAATTTGTTTGATATCAAAAAGATGTATTTTGTAACTGCTTATTAAACCAATAAACTGCCAATTATGAATTTTTCAAA